>NHDW01000001.1 GCA_002170535.1 Methylococcaceae bacterium TMED69 | reverse complement strand
TCACAACTAAAAAGAAAACACCCGCCAAAAGGAAGGTCACAACTAAAAAGAAAACACCCGCCAAAAGGAAGGTCACAACTAAAAAGAAAACACCCGCCAAAAGGAAGGTCACAACTAAAAAGAAGACACCTGCCAAAAAGAAAGCCACAACTAAAAAGAAAAAGCAAAGTAAAAAAGTTGTCGAAAAGATAGGTTTTAAAGGTGGCAAATTTACTGAAAATTCTTCTCAACAGAAAGATGCATTAAAAGAACTGATCGAAAGAGGAAGAGAACAGGGTTTTTTAACATATCACGAAGTAAATGATCACCTTCCAAAAGAAATTGTTGATCCAGACCAAATTGAAGATGTGGTGAATACGATAAATGCAATGGGCATCAAAGTATTCGAAACTGCACCAGACACGGATTCTTTACTTCTAAGCGACACTGATGTTGATGAAGATGCCGCTGAAGAGGCTGCCGCTGCTTTAGCTATTGACAATGAATTTGGAAGAACGACTGACCCTGTCAGAATGTATATGAGAGAAATGGGAACTGTCGATCTGCTAACTCGTGAGGGTGAAATTAAAATTGCAAAAAGAATCGAAGAGGGACTTAAGCAGGTTCAACTTGCCTTAATAGACTTTCCTTTAGTTTCAAAAACACTTGTCCAAAGGTACATGTACGCGTTAGAACAAGAGGAATTTAAACCTTCTGATCTTTTAATCGGGTTTACTGACCAACAAGAAATGACCAATCAAAAAGAAGTGGTTAATTTAAACGTACCAAATAAAGATGAAGAGAATGATGATGAAGAAATCGACCCGAAAGTTTTAGATCCTGAAGAAGTCAAAGACCGTTTTAATAAATTCGTAAAAATCGTTAGCAAAATAGATCACATTCAAAATAAAAGTGATTATAATAACGAGAAAATTTCAAGCTTAAAAAATGGCTTGGCTGAACTCTTCCTAACTTTTAAATTATCTAATGCGTTACAAAATGAACTAATTGCGTTAGTCAAAGCGGCGGTTAAAAACGTTAGGCAATGTGAAAAAGATTTAATGTTTATATGCGTCAAAGAGTGTAAAGTTCCAAAACGTGAATTCTTAGAACAATTCAAAAAACATGGAATCACGAGTCAACTTATTGACTCTTTAAAAATCAAAGACAAAAATTTTGAAACGGATATCAAACCTTTTCAGAAAGAGTTATCAACGATTGATAATAAACTTCTTGAAACGGCCTCAACCGCTCTACTTAAGATAAACGATATTAAAGAAATTAATCGCAGAATGTCGATTGGTGAAGCAAAAGCAAGGAGAGCAAAAAAAGAAATGGTTGAAGCCAACCTAAGGCTTGTCATCTCAATTGCAAAAAAATATACCAACAGAGGTTTACTGTTTCTTGACTTAATTCAAGAGGGCAACATAGGTTTAATGAAAGCCGTGGACAAATTTGAATACAGAAGAGGCTATAAGTTTTCTACCTATGCCACGTGGTGGATTAGGCAAGCTATAACCAGATCTATAGCCGATCAAGCACGTACTATAAGAATACCCGTACATATGATAGAAACAATAAACAAACTTAATAGAATATCGAGACAGATTTTACAAGAGCAAGGTAGAGAACCTACGCCAGATGAGTTAGCAATTAAGATGGAAATGCCAGAAGATAAAGTTAGGAAAGTTTTAAAAATCGCCAAGGAGCCAATTTCAATGGAAACACCTATCGGGGACGACGAGGACTCACATTTAGGTGACTTTATTGAGGATGTTAATATGCAGACACCAAGCGATTTTGCTACATTCGAAGGCCTTTGTAGAAGTACACACGATGTATTATCGGGCCTAACCTCACGAGAAGCTAAAGTGCTCCGTATGAGGTTTGGAATAGAAATGAATACCGACCATACCCTTGAAGAAGTAGGGAAGCAATTTGACGTTACAAGAGAGAGAATCAGGCAAATAGAAGCTAAAGCTCTAAGAAAGCTAAGACATCCGTCTCGCTCAGAAAAATTAAGAACCTTTCTGGAGAGCGATGATGGTTAATGAAAATCCAGGGCCCTTAGCTCAGTTGGTTAGAGCAGGGGACTCATAATCCCTTGGTCGTAGGTTCGAGTCCTACAGGGCCCACCACTACTTAGTAGAATCAATAACTTAATGCTCTAACAAACGAGCTTCCGTCCACTGCGTTAAGCCGAAATGAGCTAATGGCCATCTCTGTCATCGTGATATCATCGTGACGAAAAACTTTTCCAAGTATGATTACGTCCCTTAAATCATATGAAGACTGCAAATATGCACAAGCAGGTTACGAAGAAAATAATTCAGTCGATTTTCGCTGAAAAAAAACTGCGTTAAATTGGAAAAATTAGCATGTTTGTAACATAAATTATCTTAAAATGACCTATGAATGTTTTTGAAAGATATTTATTTCTCTGGGTTAGCCTGGCAATTTTAGCAGGATTACTGTTCGGAAATTTGTTCTATGCTTTTTTTGAGACTATAGCAGAAATTAAAATCTACGAGGTGAACCTAGTCGTTGCCGCCCTAATATGGGTGATGATCATTCCAATGATGGCTAACGTTGATTTCAATCGAAAAACAGAATATAAAAAATTTATAAATCCATTAGTCGTAACCCTAATCTTAAACTGGTTGGTCAAACCTGCTTTAATGTTTTTTTTCTCGTTTTTAATACTAAGACTTTTCATTCCTAACTTATTCAGTGAAAGTGAATGGAGAGAGTATCACGCAGGTTTGATATTACTCGCGGCAGCCCCCTGCACAGCGATGGTTTTTGTATGGAGTTCACTATGCAAGGGTAATAAAGAATTTACGCTAACTCAAGTGGCAGTTAACGATATCATTCTAATAATTGCTTTCGTCCCTATTGTGAGTTTACTCCTATCAATCTCAAACGTTTCTATTCCAATTGAGACACTCATACTAACTGTTGTTGTATTTGTTGTGATTCCTTTCACAATCGGTCAATGCATAAAAACTATAGACTTTAGTTATTGGTTGGGAACTCGCAGTAAGAGTATCTATAAGATTTGTAATATTTTACCGCAAATTTCGCTTTTATTAATCATAATTCTACTATTTGGTACTCAGGCTGACAAAATCCGCACCATGCCATTTTTAATTGGCGCATTGTCTATACCTATCGTTTTGCAAATCCTAACCATTGCTCTGATTGGATATTTGACAAGTATTAAGATGAAAATAGATTTCTCTCTTTCAGCTCCGTCATGCTTAATAGCAGCAAGTAATTTTTTCGAACTAGCAGTGGCAACGGCAATTTCTTTATTTGGACTACAGTCAAAGGCTGCTCTTGCTACTGTAGTTGGAGTGCTTGTAGAAGTACCAATTATGCTACTAATAGTCTATTTACTCAATTACTCTAGATCATTCTACGAGAATAAAATTCTTCAAAAACCTTAACATTGATTATTCTGAGCGGCAACTAAAGCATTAACCAAATGATGTGGGGTCTCAAAAATTTGTAAATCATCAACTCCACCCTTATGTTGTAAGCGTTCTTTGTTATCAAACCCATACGATGCAATATACATACTGTAATCTGAAGCCTTTCCAGCTTTATAGTCACTAATTTCATCACCAGTATAAATTTTTATCTTATATCGCGTTGTGTTCATTGCTTTTAAAACATCTGTTTTACTTGCGCCAATTGGAAGAGGGATAACAAAGTCTAGATTCTTTTCATCTATTTCGCTGTTACGAAGAACTTTTCGAATAGTTATCCCTGGTTCCATCGTGAAGTTTCGACTTATAACACCAACATGAGTAGACTGATTTTGGATACAACTGTTTAAAAAAGGAATAAATTCCTTATAAACAACTCCCTCCTCCCTATATTTTTCCGTTAAATTCTCTATTAAATGTCTCTTTTTTGGAAGTGTGAACTTTACTAAATTAGGAATCCACTCCTTGCCTCCACCAAGATACTTGAGGAATTTGCGTCTATTCTTAAAACGCTCTTCTTCTCCAAGGTCAAGATTATATTCTAAAAAAGTTTTTTCCAATAATTTATAGGAGTTGATGAGTAAACCGTCAAAATCTAGTGCAATCAATACATCTTTCATTTTAAATTACTATTTCCTTCCAATAAAAATATAGTATGGAGCTTTAAGAAAGCTCAGATAGGGCAAGGGTTGAGTGAAGTATTCGTGATAAACCGTTTCGAACATTCCAATAAGAGTCGATTGATATCTTCTGTTAAGATGCACTCCACTATGCTGAAACCATTTTGTCCAAAAAAATGACATCTTAGTAGGCAGGTCGACTGGAGTTAATAGAGGCTGAGAACAAAAATCGACCACCCCAATAAATCCAGATGGTTTCAATAATCTATAAGCATTCCGTAGAGACTCAAACCATGTCGGCATCATTGTCATTGAATAAGAAAAATAAATTCGATCAAAAAGTGTATCAGGTCGATATTCCTCAGCGGAACACGATACCACGTTAACGTTCATAAAATTTTTTTCCTTCTCTTTCGCCTTATCTAACAGAGGAGAACAGATATCAACAAGATCTACTCTTTCAAGGGAGTGGATGAAGGTTGGATTCAAATAATCTAAAACTTGCCCGGTTCCACAACCAAAATCGGCTATGGAATGCCCCTCTCTTATGCAGAGTTTTTTTAGCATATCAAAACGGCCTGCCAAGAGTTTGCTCCTAAAATCATTGTAAGATGAGGCCTGAGCCCGATAAAAATCATCAAGTTTATTTTTATGAATGCCTACTTTTGACATTCCTTTTACAAGACTTGCTACAGATTTTAAGTCATTCGCAAACATTCAATATCTCCCGTAATCTCTGCTATGTGAAATCCAGCATAAGTGTGGACACGATCAAACCTTGAAAGCTCATGAGATAAGTCAGGTTCGAATTTAAGAACCTCCATTAAACGATTACCGTTTTCATCAATAAGAATTTCATCTAAATATTCCGGCCATTTATCTGCACTCCTAAAGATTAGCCTGCTATTATTAGTGCTTCTTTTCAAAATAAGCTGCCACTGATATTCTAGTTTTGATTTTGCCTTATAACTCATCCAATCCATATGGTCTAATAGAATGAACTTAGAAATTTTACCGTCAAATTTCTCTAGAAAATCAGTTAATGAACCATCATAAATGGTAACTCTATCAATCAAATTTAATTTTAAGTTTGTAAAATTATGTTTCTTAAGATATTCCGGGCAACAATCTTTTGAGTAGCTACCTACTAGATATAAAAACCAAAAATAATTTTCTTTTAAATAAATATTCTGAAAAACAAAATCAATGGAATCTTTTATAAATCTTGCGACATCATCAGGAGACTCGTTAGTCATCTCTGCTGATTGAGATTTTGGAACTCCTAGTAGATTCAATATCATCTGATTAGAGAGCAACCAGAATAAGTGCCGCTTCCAGAGAAGAGGAGATACATATTCAGAATAAACTTTCTTTTGATCACCTAAGCTTTTTGCAGCCATAAGTCGTTCAATAGCAGCTTTTAATCTAGGCCGAAATTTCAGATATAAATGGAATAACCTCGCAAACTTACCACTAAGTCCATGGAAATATAATCCCGTTTTATTTTGGATTTTAGCGCTCGTAAAAACATCCAAATGCTTATCCCAGTATTTCGCAGAGTAAGGGCGCAAATGAGGTCTAAGGGAAGTGTGATAGATGGAATAGAAATTATCGTGGCGACCTAACCCAAATATTTTAAAAAAATCTTCAAATTCTATATTTTTGATCGCAGTAATTTTCAAGTCTAACAACGCTATCTGCTGTTTGTTTTGATCAACTGCATATATTTTTTTTGGTTCATCTAACAGATAATCGAGAGTATTGCATCCAGCGCTTGCTATGGTCAAAAGCGTATCATGCCTACGAATATCAAGAGCTGCCCTATCAATTGCGGGATCCTCCCAGCAACTGTTATAAATCAGATAATTTTTTGTGATCATATCAAAAACATATTCGCTAAAAGTTTTTATCATCTTCGTTGCCTCGGCGATTTTAAGAAGAATAATTAATTTTTATTACAATTTAGTTAAATTTTTCAATTTAGTAGCATTCTTACAAAAAATTATTTTTTTTAACCGATTTGTAACATTTTTATATCATCGTTACTATCGTGTGTTTATGAACTTAAATTTCTATCAAATTTTGTGGAAAATGAATAGCTAATGAACCCCAACCGAGCAAAAAGATTTAATTTTAGAACGGTCTGGATCTCTGATGTCCATTTAGGCACTGCGGATTCTAAAGTGGATGAGCTTCTTTTTTTTCTCGATAATATGAACTGCGAAAATCTATTTTTGGTTGGAGATATCATTGACTTTGAATATATGGGACAATCCAAAAAAGGTCAGTGGAATACAAAACACACACAAGTCATAGGAAAAATCGCAAGCTTAAGTAAAGCAGGAATTAATGTCTATTATATTCTTGGAAATCATGATTCAATACTCAACGGGTCGATTCAAACATTAAAATTATGGTTTAACGTTCATAACCGTTTCGAATATCACACTAAAAGTCAGAAAAGAATTTTAGTCTGCCACGGGGACGAATTTGAGCCAGTCCACGCAAAGAAACTTCTAAAAAAAATTGGTTCTTTAGGATACAAGTTGCTTCTTTGTTTAGATAGAGTCACAAATTTTTTTAGGGCCATAGTCAAATTACCGTATTGGTCTCCATGTAACGCACTAAAGAACAAGCTCTCGTCAGTTAAGAAATATATTAGTGATTATGAAAAAGCGGTAATAGTAGGGGCAAAAAGAGAAGGGTTCGATGGAGTCATATGTGGGCATATTCACTCAGCTAACCGAATTTATGAAGAAGGGTTTGTTTATTTAAATTGTGGTGATTGGGTAGAACAATGTTCGGCCGTGGTCGAACAAAAAAACGGCCAATTAAAAATTATAAAGCTATCAGAAATTAAGACTTCAATACACGAAGAGATTTTATTTGCATGAAATCTGCGCCTAAAAGAATTGCAATTATATCAGATGCGTGGGAACCACAAATTAATGGGGTCGTGACTACTTTAAAAAAAACCGGCTTTTTTCTCAAAAAAAAAGATTATGATGTTAAATTCTTCACACCAGAAAGCTATTACTCTATACCGTGTCCAACATATCCAGAGATTAGGTTAGCGGTTTTCTGCCGGAAAAAATTGACTAGGGATTTAGGATTATACAATCCAAATGCAATACATATTGCCACAGAAGGACCTCTTGGGCTAGCCGGCAGAAGGTACTGTATTACTAATAAAATTTTATTTACCACCTCGTTCCACACCCAATTTCCAGAATATCTTAGAATGCGAATACCAGTTCCAATAAATTGGACCTATAGTTGGCTAAAATTATTTCACGGCAAATCACAATGCGTGATGGTGCCCTCTAAATCTAGAAAATCTGAACTAGAACGGAGGGGATTTAAAAACGTAGCGATATGGTCGAGGGGGGTCGATACCGAAATATTCAATAATGATAATCCCTTTCCATACCAGCTACCCAGACCAATTCATATTTACATGGGAAGAGTAGCACTTGAAAAGAATATATCCTCTTTCCTAGACCTTAAATTGGAAGGTTCGAAAGTCGTAATAGGCGATGGTCCAGACTTGAAGCACTTAAGCTCTATTTATACTGAGACACATTTTTTGGGCGTAAAACGTGGAAAAGAGTTGGCTAGTTACCTTTCTGGCGGTGATGTTTTTGTTTTTCCAAGTAAGACAGATACTTTTGGAATAGTAATGTTAGAGGCGATGGCGTGTGGATTACCAATCGCCGCCTATCCTGTTGAAGGGCCGCAAGACATTGTCAAACAAAACTACTGCGGCGTTCTTAACGATAATCTTTATGATGCTATTTCTGGAGCATTAAAGATAAGTAAAGATAGTTGCATTAACTATGCAACCAATTTTTCTTGGGATAGATGCACTCAGACTTTTGAATCAAATCTTAAGCTCAATCACCCCCGGTACCAATACAAACGTGAATTGACGTTTCCATCTTAATTATTAATAATGACAAATAAAAAAGTATTTTCGGAAGTGACTGATCCCATTCTATCAACCGCGAACGAAGGCGTGCGCTATTTCAATCGCGAACTAAGCTGGCTTGCTTTCAATGAACGCGTGCTTGCGCTCGCTGAGGATGATTCGTTGCCCCTTGCAGAGCGCCTGCGTTTTATATCGATTTCAGCAGACAATCTGCACGAGTTCTTTATGGTTCGGATAGCAGGTCTGCGCCAGTTGCAGCAACGAGGTGTGCGTAGAGTGCCGGTTGATGACACCGAAATTGATACAATAATTTCTCATCTTCATCAACGAAGCGCTGCTCTTTTGACCAAACAAAACAAACTGCTTAAAGCTCTAATCGTTGAATTTAGAACAGAAGATATTTTCATTCTTGATGAAATTCCTAATGATGACGAAAATGCGAAATGGATAGAGAAGTATTTTATTACTAATATTCTTCCACTGCTCACGCCGACAACATTAGATCCATCACACCCATTTCCTTTTTTTCATAATCAGGGCAAAGGTTTATTGTTTGAGCTCATCGACACAAATAAGAAGCTAGTCCATGGTGTAATTCTACTACCGGAAAATCTGAGCCGTTTTATAAAGCTACCGGGTAACAAGCTGCGCTTCATTCTTGTAGAAGCAGTGATAAAAGCCTTTATTGACAAAATTTATACCAAACATATTCTAAAATCGGCGTCGGTCTTCAGTATTATTCGAGATTCAGAAATTGAGATTGATGACGAGGCAATTGACCTCATCAATGAGTTTGAAACAGCTCTTCGAGCACGCAAACGCGGTAGTGTGGTTCTATTAACCCTGACTTCTGATGCGTCTTCTTCCACTCTATCAGTTCTCTGTCAGGCGATGGCAATCGATAAAGACAGATGTTTTGGCACAGAAGGGCCAGTGTCAATCGATAATTTTGCAGAGTTGATTAGCTTCATGCCAAAACATCTGCTATACCCCACGTTCAATCCCCGTTTCCCCCAACGGATTCGGGACTTTGATGGCGACTATTTCGCTGCGATTCGCAACAAGGATATCCTCGTTCATCACCCTTATGAGAGTTTTGAAGTTGTGATTCGATTTCTGCAGCAGGCAGCGCAGGATCCAAATGTGCTAGCCATCCGCCAGACACTCTACCGCACAACGCCAAATTCACCGATTGTCCGAGCACTGATTGAAGCTGCTGAAAGTGGTAAATCTGTCACTGCTATTATTGAACTAAAAGCACGATTCGATGAAAAGAACAATATACAGCTTGCCCGCAATCTAGAGCGGGCCGGAGTACATGTGACCTATGGACTTACCGATTTAAAAATTCACGCTAAAATGTCAGCCGTTGTTCGACGGGAGTCAGGTAAGCTTGTGACGTATACACATTTGGGAACGGGAAATTATCATCCAATCACAGCAAAAATTTATACTGATTTATCATTTTTCACTTGTGATAAGGAAGTAGGCCGTGATGTATATGAAGTGTTTAAATATCTCACAAGTCATGTGCATCCTAAAAAACTCAAGAAAATTTTTATATCACCGCACCAATCTAAGTCGCGGCTCAATGGCCTAATTGACGCAGAGATTGCGGCAGCCCAAAAAGGCAAGCCATCTGGGATATGGCTAAAAAGCAATGCACTTGTTGACCGTAACCTTATCAACAAACTTTACGAAGCTTCTTGTGCCGGCGTGATGATAGAGATCATAGCACGGGGCATCTGTTGTCTTCGCCCTGGTGTCACAGGTTTGTCAGACAACATAAACGTTCGTTCAGTCATTGGTCGCCATCTTGAACACGGCCGTATTTATGCCTTTGCGAATGGTGGGAAGCTTGGGTCACCAAAGAATCTGGTTTTCATCTCATCAGCAGACCTTATGCCTCGCAATCTGTTGCGTCGGGTAGAAGTGTTTGTTCAGCTCGAAAACCCAACAGTACGCAAACAGGTAATCAATCAGGTTTTAATGGCTCTTTTGCATGATGAAAAGAACAGTTGGCATCTAAATTCTGACGGAAGCTATAGCCGTCCCAAGAAAGATCCCAATAGTTTCTCCGCTCACGATTATTTCATTGCCAATCCCAGCCTATCGGGTGCCGGTAGCCTTAAGAAAGGTCCTAAATGAGGTTAGTGCCACCCCTCGTACCTTGCAACAAAGGTCATTATCGATATTGCGTTAACTGCGCCTGATATGAGACACATAAGTACAATGTTTAAATACGCATTAGATAAACCAGATAGAAGACTGCTTCCAACTATTGGTGTACATTAGTAACCTAGTATGTGTATCAATGATATAAACTTTATTAGAAAGCCTATATTAATCGAAGAGATTTTAGCCAATAATTTCAATGCTATCCTATCAACTAGAATTAATTTTATTTTCCAAATCCCATAGCGTATGAAAAAGAATCAAAACTCTATAGAATCCCTTAAATCAGAGAACAAGACGCTCGCAGCTCTTGACTTAGGGTCTAATAGTTTTCACTTAATTATAGCCAGAAAAGAAAAAAATACATTTAAAATAATCGATAAATACAAAGAAACTATTGGATTAGCTGCTGGATTAAACAAAGAAAACGAATTAAGTGCAAAAGCCCAGCAAAAAGCTCTTTCATGCGCGTCAAAAATTGCAAAAAGAATTAACGCATCAAAACCAGACTTAATAAAAATAGTAGGAACTAGCACGTTCAGGCTTACAAGAAAAGCCTGTAATTTCTTAGAAAATTTGCAATCTAGTCTAAACCATAAAGTAAATGTTATCTCTGGGTCGGAAGAAGCAAGATTAATATTTCTCGGAGTTACAACTGCACTAAAAGATTGCAAAAAAAGAAGATTAGTTATCGACATAGGTGGGGGAAGTACAGAAATTATAGTCGGAGATGATACGAATCCAATACAGCTGGACAGTCTCCACTTAGGATGCATAAATCAATCAAAATTATTTTTCCCTAATGGAGAGACAAACGCCAATGACTTTAGTAAAGCATTCTTAAAAGCAGAGCAAGAGATTCGCCCTATTACCCATAATTTTAAAAGATTGGGCTGGGATGAAGCCATCGGTTGCTCAGGCACCATTTTAGCTATAGAGAGAATAGTAACGGCGAACGGCTGGGGCAAACAATATATAACTAAAGATAGTCTTGAGAAACTTATACACTTACTGATTAAGGCAAGGCATTGCAATAACCTAAATCTTAAAATTATATCTGACAAAAGAAAAAAAATATTGGCCGGAGGATTAACAATTTTATACACCCTGTTCAATGAGTTAAAAATAGAAAAAATGAAAATCAATCGGAATGCACTGAGAGAAGGTTTGCTTTATGAATTAGCGAGCCAAGATAATAAAATCGATAAATTAAATATTTAATGCTGATAATCATTCTTCAAACCAGCTCCTCCTACCCCTTAAAGAATTAGAGAGAAAACCTATCGGGAAAATTTTTCAGATAAATATTAATAAATAAACCTTAAATTGCTTAACTCTGACCTAAATATGGCCTAGAATTTAATTAGCGATGCTAAATGACTAAATATAAGTTAATGATTTTCATTGCTTCTACTTCAAATGATGATCGATATTTAAATACCGATACTTACCCACTTAATTACTTTTATTATCTTCCCTTAGGATCTTAAATGTGGTAATACTCAAATAGGTTGTTTTAGTATTGATTGTTTTATCTGATTGCAATTTTAGCATATTAGTTAAAAACCACGGATTGTTCCAGTATGAGCGGCAATGAATAATGCTCTAACAAATAGTTCAAGGAAGTAGTCTAGTTTCATATTTAGACCTATATTTTTGGTTACACTATATAAAAGAACTGAGTTTTACCATATGATAGCCGACTTAATTTCTAAAAACATAGATAAAATTTTATATTTTTCAATTGGATTAATATTTGGATTGATCCTATGTTCTATAGGTTTCATAGGGTTTATTCTAGGCGTCCTACTTGGCATTGTTTTATCTGTCATAAGCAGCTCAGGCATAATTATTTTTATAGATAAATATAGATTAGGGGCGTTTACTTCTCCTAACCACTTTAAATATTTAAATGGATTTGATTTAGTCTTTATCTTCGGCACAGTATTGCTTCTTGTTTTTTACATTTTCTGCCTCTTTACTGGAAATCCATTTTTTACGGGAATCGGGATATCTGGAATTGTAGGATCAATAATTTTTCAACGCGGTTGGTGAAAATTAATTTAGAAAATTAATGAGAAATTCATCAAGATAGGTAGTTTTTGCCAACATAAGATTACATATAACCGAAAGCTTTCCTTAATTCATTGACAAATTCGGTCGGTCTTTCTAAAGCGGCAAAATGGCCGCCACGGGATAGTTGATTATAATAAACAAGGTTTTTATATCTCTCCTTACACCAACGCTCGGAGGCTCTGAAGATTTCTTTGGGGAAAATGCTTACTCCGCTCGGAATTAAAACCGGTTCATTAGATGTCGTGACTTTATTGAAACTTTCCCAATAAAAACGTGCAGACGAAGCTCCAGTCCTCGAAAACCAATAGTAGGAGATGTTGTCAAATAAATCCTGTCGGCCAACTGCTGTTTCCAAGTCTCCCTTACAGTCAGTCCATTGCCAGAATTTATCAATTATCCAAGTTGCTAGGGCCACGGGAGAATCAACTAATCCATAGCCTATAGTCTGTGGTTTAGTGCTTTGTATCTTGCTGTAACCAGAATCAGATGTCTTATAGTAATCAATTGCTTCCATGCATTTTAATTCAAATTCAGTCATATCTGTTTTAATGCTCTCGCTGGGATGCACCAGCGGCATATTAAGATGCAATCCTTTACAAAAATCAACTTCACTGATCCCAATTTGTGTTGTTATAGCAGAACCCCAATCGCCTCCCTGTGCATAATACGAGTCATAACCTAATCGCTTCATTAGCGTCGTCCAGGCTTTAGCAACTTTTTCAACACCCCAACCTCTTCTAGAAGGCTTTTTGGCAAACCCAAATCCAGGTAGGGTCGGTATAACCAAGTTGAAAGCGTCATTTTCGCTTCCGCCGTTCTGGATGGGGTTAACCAAATGATCAATAATTTTAATAAACTCAATCACAGAACCAGGCCAGCCGTGCGTCAAAATAAGTGGCTTTGCCCGTTTACATTCGGATTTTTTGTGTATGAAAACTATTTCCTGTCCATCTATAAAAGTGGAAAATTGAGGTAACTCATTAAGGATAGATTCACACTCCTTCCAATCATAATCTGCCTGCCAATAATTTATTAAATCCATAGTATAGTCTAATGGAGCTCCTTGTTCCCACCCATTCATTGTCGCGCTCTCAGGCCAACGTGTATCTTTCAACCGTTTCCTCAGTTCATGAATTTCACTTTCTGGTACATTTATTTTAAATGGGCAAATATCAGACATAATTTGGTTCTCAAAATAACGATCAAAAAACAGGTTTAATCTAAGCTCACACACTCATCTGGAAATGACTCAATCAAGGCTTTTAAGTGTTTTGAAAAAGTCGGTTTCCTTGTAACGACTATTGATCTCACAGGGCAATTATTGAATAACGCCTTCATTGCAACCACTTTGGCATTCCATGTCTCTTCATCCATTAAGCCCTGCTGAAACTGATAAAAATCATTTTCATATAAAAACCATGCTATGTGCGCAGTATTTCGCAAAGCAATTTCCTCCAAACTTAGGTCACTTTTTTTCTTGCCCTCAAAATAAATTGATTGTACATCTACCCCTATATTATTCATGGATAAAATAACTGTGTTGCCCAGTGCAGATCTGGCTTGCTGTTGGCCTGCAATAGCAATTTTTTGAGTTTGCCGCATTTCCAAGCCTACAAAAATTAATGAGCTAATAATACCAAGCATTCCTATGACTTGAACTAGTATATTATTATTAATTCTCATATTTTAAATTTCCTTGTTGAAAAATTATTACCATCAAACGCGCGGTGAGCGTCGGTGGGAAGTGAACTTCTCAAATGCATATGCTTTAGAAATCAAATCATCTTCGCCGTATGGGATCCCCATAAATTCTAGTCCCACAGGTAGGGCTCCTACAAACCCTGCCGGAACCGTTATGGCGGGAAGCCAACTTTGGGCAGCAATTAGGGTATTAGTTGGATAAGTAAAGGTGGTCCATTTCCCATTATCCAATTCTTTTCGACTTGGAGTAGGTATACTTGTTGTTGGATACACAATAATATCGACTTCTTTTTTTCCCATTTCATTAAGTATCACCTGTTGAAATTTTTCGCGTGCTACATAGCGCTCAAGGTAATCCGATTCCTCCTCGGGATGACTTGGACCATTAGCGAGCATCTCAAATAGTTCAAGAGAGGGATGGTATTGTTTCCTATTATATATTTCTTCCACAGTCTTGATTGGCGCATCGCGTGTGGCTAAAAAATTATTAATATCGTACTTCGACCGAGTCACATAAAGGGAGGTCAGCTCGATATAATGGTCTAAATCTGAAATCTCTACGTCAACTAATATGGCACCAAGAGACTCAAGGTCACCAAGAGCTTTCCTTATCAGTTGATTAACAGGGGTACTTCCGGCAAGTTGTAAATCTTCGAACAAACTTTTTAAAACGCCAACTCTTCTTCCCTTAAACCCTTCAACTTTAAGTGAATCAACATAGTTTTTATTACCTGATATCAGAGCTGACGACGTAAAAGGATCTTTATCATCAAATCCAACAATAACGTCTAGAACACGTGCCAGATCCTCTACTGTGCGGCACATTGGCCCGGCGGAATCTTGGAAAATCACTAAAGGCGACATTCCTGCCCTACTGATCATTCCCGGAGTAGTTTTTAGACCAACCAAATTATTACAAGAGGCAGGAAGCCGAATAGAAACGCCAGGATCTTCGCCAATACCAACCATAGCCAAGTTCGCTGCTATGGCAATACCAGTTCCTCCGCTAGAGCCTCCGGGATCATAAAGTAAATCATACGGGTTTTTTGAGACCCCATTTTTCGAAGAATAACCAAACCAGGACGTAGCAAAATCTGGCATAGTTGTTTTAGCTATGATGATTGCTCCAGCATCTTTTAACTTTTTGATGATTGTCGCGTCTTCGGTCGGGACATAACCGTCCATGGCAATAGAACCAAATGTTGTCATAACGCCCGCTGTTTCAATCTGATCTTTCACAGCAATGGGTACTCCGTGAAGTGGGCCTTTTAATTCTCCTTCTAAATTAAGATATTCATCTAACATATTTGCTTCATGAAGAGCTTTTTCATTTATTGTAATAATTGAATTAAGTTTTGGTCCATTTTGATCTATATTTTTAATTCGAACTAAATATTCGTTTACTAACTCTGTCGCGGTAATTTTCTTTGAAAGAATAGCTGAGTGAAAATCGGAAATAGTTAATTCTTCAATTGGAAATTTCATAATTTAATCTTACTCCAGTCCATTTATCTTATCTATTTTAGTACCATTATTTTTGTAAAAAGTGGTTGAAAAAAATTTTATGCTACTTTTAATTACTCTTTTGATATTTAAAAAATCTAAACTTTTATTGGATTATAATATTGTTTTATAGATCTACTTAAATAGATCAACGCATTTATCAAAAGATTTTGATAAATGATTTTTCGCAGAACGAATTAAAGGGCTCCACAAAGGTGTCTTTGCATTCAGCTTTCTGGTGCGTTTCCCATCTTTATGTAAAACAGTAGCAGGATAATACTTCCCACCATAAATTGCTGCACGAATTCCTTGATTCGATAATTGCTTTTCGATACCCTGCGATTTTTCGCTTATTTCTATAAATTTTAATGCTTCTTGGATGTATTTTTTTCTGTCTATTATATGCGGATTGTTACTTACCCCATCGGTCAAACAATAAGGAATATCTCCGTGTTTAATTTCTTTTAAATTTATATCGAATTTTCTCGGTATATTAGACCTTTTATTAAATCTAAAGTGCGTTATTCTTTCATTGTAAATTAGTTCGATAATATCGCCTAAACTGTGATTTATTGTAGGCAAGAATTCCCAATCATGCTCTAACATAAAAATAAAATCAGAATTACTTTTCTTTATAGCTCTCACATATCCCTCTGATAGGCATTTTGACAAGTTCACTATGGGGAAAATTTTTTTTAAATTAGTAATGTATAAACTAGCGCTATCCAAATATGGGCTTGGATCACACCAAACCTCAATCTTAATACTATTATCAAATGCTGTATTAAACGATAGGACAGTGTTTTCTATCATTTCTGTGGATGGTGAGCTTATTGTTGAATTTGTAAAAACATGGAGTTCTATACTTTTCATTGCGATAGTCTACCACAAGTAAATTCGGCTATCGGGCGGGCCTTTTATTTAATTTCACGTTAAAAGATAACAGATTTTTTTTACACAAGTCTAGTAGATGACATTAAATTTTTAAATTTATGGAATCGCAACACCATGTTCATTTAAAATTTTTGAGGTCCACATTAAAGGGATCCCGATAATAGACGTATAATCCTCACAATCTATACTATCGAATAAGCTTATTCCCATGGAATCGAGTCGGCAAGACCCGCAACTATGTAGTGGTCGGTCGTATTCTATATATCTTGATATTTGTTCAGAGGACAATTGACGCATTTTCATCTTTGCAATAATTGTGTGAATATATACTTTATCCTTAACGCCAATTGCAGCTGACGTTATAACTTGATGCTCATTTCCGTTCAACATTTTTAGCTGTTTAAATGCATTTTCTTTTGTTTTTGGTTTGCTTACAATACTTCCGTTAAAGCTCGTTATGGTATCACCTCCTATAATTATAGCTTTATTAAATTGCTTGCTTATACTTTGAACTTTTGATATTGATAGCTCTCTTGAAAGTTTCCAGTGATCGCTAATTTTTTGTTTTAATTTCTTTTCGTCTACAAGTGGAGGAATAACATCGAATGTAATATTAAGCCTTTGTAACTGCTGTTTCCTTGATATTGATGTGCTTGCAAGAATAATTTTTTTCATTTTAAATCGCCACTGATATCTAATTATTATAGCATTATACAAAAAAGTATATAAAACGGACCGACCATAAGCTGATAATATTTTAAATAAACACATGTGCTTTTTCTTCTAAATGTATATTCGCTATAATAGAGACATTTAGAACTTCAATCACTATATTGATCTCATAACTCTTTGTTCTTAGAGACTAGATCAATTCATCTGCATTAAACGATTTATTGGATAACCTCTTCTCTAGGAATTTTTGCTGTTAAAAACACACCGTTATTTCGGTAAGCTAATTCACGCATAAGTGTCGGAAATCTATTGTCTATTCCCCATGGAAATCCAATACCGTGAATCTTTGCCCTCCTTTGTCCGTTTGGCTCTAAAGGATTTAATTTATTAACCATCTGAATAACTCGGTCATAGGATGCACCAGTGAAATCGTCGCCCATAACATAAATTGACGCTTGCTTTTTTGCATGAAATCGCAAAGCCCTTTCAAGACCCTCGGAGGGACTGCTGTTAGAATAAGGTGACCAGGTGAGCAATTTTTGCACGATTCGATCACGGACTAATTTTGTATCGGGGATCCAAGAAGATGAATATCCTTCCAACAAATACTCCCCATTATCACTCATAACTTGGATTCCCTTTATTTTAGGATGTATTTTGAGAATCGCTTGTATTTGCTGAATAACAACATTCCAATAACGTTTCATACTTCCGGACGTATCAATAATAAAAACGACGTAATCGCGATCAACAGGAATCCCACCTGAGAAAGTTGACTGTACTTCTCTGATATTTTTTTCTTTTTTTATTTTGTTTTCGTTCGCAGCAATAGCTAATCTCTGTTCTTTGTTTTTTGATTCTAATTTTTTTAATCGATTTTCAATCGCTGTCCGCTCGAATTCTAATTTTTCAATTTTGCCTTCGAGTTCAGCAATTTCCATTGATGTATTTTGTTCGTAACCTGATACATTTTTTGAGGTGGACTCTTGTTTAAGCCCGTTTATAGGAGTATCTTTTGCTAAAATTACCAACATTATTATTGCTCCAAAGCCACATGAAATAACGTCCAGAAAAGCGATCCCTAAATCATTGTATTCTTTATCTACTTTTTTCACCGCAACCAGTCCTCAGAAGGTGATAAAAATGATCCTCCCAGTTGCGCGGTCCACTTTTGATACAGTGGAGCCCCGTCAGGGTCCCCTTCCAGAGGAAGTAAAATAACATTTACCACAGCGCTAGAGACTGCCTGGAATTCTCTAACAGCATTAAGAAATAAATTACGTCTACATTCTCCACTTACTAATTTCGATGGTTTATTCAATGAACCACATCCTTTAATCTTTGTCCTAATCTTATTAAAAATATTATTTGAAGTTGATTCTCTACTTAAAGTTGGTAATCCGTCGGTAATCAAATAAATATCACTTGGTTTTATTTTTGAATTTACGATATATTCTAGAGGAACAGCAAGAGAAGTCCCACCGTTCGGACCCAAGTACCTCAAATTTGCATTAAAACTCTGCAACGCATCAGAAGGCGATTGCCAGGAACCATCTGCGAAGTTTATTTTATCTGAAAAACCTAGCGAACGTATTTTACTTTTTTTAGGAGCGTTTTCTATCAGCCATCTTGCTATATTTTGCGCCTGCCGCCATTTCTCACCTTTTTTTAAATAGCTACCAGTTTTTTCATCTATGCCTAGAATTATATCAACCAATTTAGAATAAGCCATCGAGGCACTAGTATCGAGAAGCACCAAAATTTCTGGTCCTTCAATTGTCAATCCAACAAGCGATCCTGGTTTGTTACTTGCGTTGACAATCTGGGATTTATTTTTTTCTTGACTAACTGGAGCGCTAACCATACTCAGTACAACTTCTTCTTCAATGGCTTGCACTAACTGTTGAGACATTTTATTAATTTCGATAGACAAAGTTTTCGCTCTGTCCTTCATTCCATTAATTCTTAAAAGCTGACTCTCATTAGCCAAAGTATTATCGCTTGAGATTTCATCAAGAATCTCAGGTATCTCTTGGAAATCTACAATAAAAAATAATAGTATTACTGCGCCAAGACCACATGCCATTATGTCAAGAAACGAAAGAGATGAGGAATTGATAGGTCGTCTTTTACGCAATTAATTATTCTGGCTTTTTAATAATACTAATTCTTTTTATTAAATATTTTTCACAATATTCTTGAACGCGCACCAACTGCTCATCCTGCGCTCTTCCTAAAAAAGAAAGCATCAGCATGATAATAATACTGGCTAAAAGCGCAACAAAAGTTGAATTAAATGCCATACCTAAACTTTCGGTCATTGGGCCTATATCTCCTGCAACCGCAATCTCTGCTTGAGTCATAGCCATCCCAATACCTCTAACAGTGCCCAAAAAACCGATTGATGGTATGGCCCAAGCAATGTATTTCACCAGAGCAAGCTCAGCTTCATTTTTTACTATTAGAGCATCTAGAGCAGGAGTAATCGATTCCGAAGCATTTTGAACACTTCCTGTTATAAGAAATCTTCTCAGGGCAGAACTTATAATCTTTATAAGCGGCGAATCATTAATCTCTTTTGGTAATTCCTCCAGATTCTTGAGAATATTTTCGGCGTCATTACTATCAGAATTAACATCCTCAAGAAGGTCAACATCAAATAAGTAAGATTGAGCAGATGTCTCATAAAATTTATCTGCAATTAAATAGATGCCCCAAAAGAAGAGAATCATACAGATTTCTTGCTCAATGTCTTTAAAAATTATAAAAAAGTTTCTGGGCAAAGAAGTTCCATTTTCTAATGCGAACTGCTTAATAATTTCAACGTTTGGGTTAATCCAAACAACATACAGACTATGGACTATGAAAATAATAACAAGAAGCAAGATAATCTGGTAAAATATTTTTCTCATTGGGTCTACATATTAATGGGAAAAGGTGTGGGCTCATTTAAAGAAATTTTTCCACCTACTATCGCGTTAATTGAAAACGCACATAAGCTCAAAAAAATTATTAATAGGAATATCCTAATAGCTATATTCACTGATTTTCCATAATTAGTTTAAATATCTCGCTACCCGAAATCCTACCTCACTTCTGGCTTCTTGTGAACTTTGCTTAAAAGAAGCTCTGAGCTCAGTCCAAGAAGAAGAAGTATAATTAGAGCCCTTTACTACACGGCTTTCACCAAATTCTGGCCCCATATAATTAAAATATACTCGATTCATGTCTGGCGGCTCTAAGGAATAATAATCATGAACCCATTCACTCACATTACCTGCCATATCGTAAACCCCTGAAATCTCTGGACCATAGGTCCCCACCGGGGCCTCAAAAGTATATTTATCATCATAGTCGCCCAAATAAACTTCCACTGTTCCTTTAGCCGATAAATCAGCTAAATTTCCGGCCACTGTTGGCACCTCGTATTCATCCCCCCAAACGAATATACTCGTCTTTTCCCTATTTGCAAGTCTAGCCACATATTCCCACTCGGCTTCTGTAGGCAGTCTATACCCTAATGATTTAGCCTCAAAACCTATAACTCTGCCTCGACTTATTTTATAAAACGGCTCTAATCCATCTTGTTTACTAAGCCAATTACAAAAGAGCGCAGCTTGCTCCCAGCTCACTCCCTTTACAGGAAGGTTATTGACTAAAGCAGATCCAGAATACAAAGAAAATTGTTTATTAGTAATTTCAAATTGAGAAATATAGAAACTTCTATCAAAATCGACAATTCGTAATTGCTCGTTAGCCATTTGGCCTTTTTGGCCTCTCGGAGCCCCGATATTCATTTTAGTCGGGATAAATCTTTTCATACTAACTCCCGCGAAATTACTAAACTGGGCTTTACTATTGATCAATCGATAATCTTTTAAAGTTGTTAATTCTGCCTCATAACTATTAGAGCTAGATTCCTTTAAATCGAATTCAAAACTATAAGGCACATAACCATCGGCACGGAGCGTAATAAAATTTTTCTTTACCAACAATTTTAAATCTTCTGGTGTCTCCCCAACATATTTATCACCAATAAAGATTGAAGAAATGGGCACCGAACTAAGTTTAAGAGTGGCATAGTTTGGTTCAAGGCTGAAATCTATAGTTTTTGTTAATTCAGAGATCTTAATTTCTTTGCTTTGATAGCCAAGCGCTTCATAACGAATTAAAGATTTAGACTCCCGTGGTACTTCTATTGATTCTTCTAACTTAATTAGATTTCCATCCAAAAATAAGTTTCCGCCTTTTGGGAAATATTTTACTGGTATTAAACGTTGGATTGCTTGAAGGGTCACGTTCTTTAATTTTACTTCACCATATCCATGGAGCTCGAACATTTCAAAATACGGTTGGTAGCCCTCCTTTCGAATTTCTATTTTTTTCTTGCCGGCTGAAAACGTGCCATTAAATGGTGTAGATCCTATTTGCTTACCGTCTATGAAAACGAGGGCATCTGTTGGGTTAGTTTTAATCTCTAGCTCAACATCAATTGGCTTAAATGCTAATTTAATAGACTTTGCTAACTCTGGCAAAATTTTTATATTTCTGGTAATTGACTTATGATATCGGGAACTTACAGACAAAGAGTACTCTCCGGGCGGCAAATATACTGAAGGTTTGTTTTGCTCCGACATAAGTATTCCATCAATTTCCCACCGAGGTGATGTCAACACGGCTTCGTGGTTAATATCTATTCGAACATCTTCATATAGCATTCTGATTAAAACACCTTTGCTTTTTGTTTCGGATGTAACACTAACAATTTCATCTTGGAATCCAATTGACGTTACTCTCAAAACTGCATCTGAACCTCTTAATAAAAATCTATCGCCCAACCTAAATCCGGAGCCTTCCAATAAGTGCAAACTAAACGGATTTGCTTCTGGTGGATTCACGATTATTTTTACCGCATTTAGATAAAAACCACCTAACGCAATAAAGAAAAAAACAAATAGAGTTCCTAAAACTATAATAGTGTATTGCTTACCTTTATTCTTTTTTGCATCAAAAATTAATTTTTCAAATTTGCTCGCCACAACCAATCCTTACTACGATTTTCGTCTCATCAATAGGAATCTTAACTTTTTTAAAATTATCTTTATGGCTTTTGCATTTTGCGACAAACTCATATGAGCCTGGATATAGTAAAATCATCTTATTACTAGTTGGCTCTATATATCCCACCTTTTTTATCTCGATTCTTGCCCTTCCGTCTGAAATCAAATTAATCTCGCGTGGCACTTTCAGTTCTTCCAAGAGCTTTAACAGATTATTTTTTAATTTTTTAGCCTCATTACTTTTACCGAATACCGTGGTGTTATTTCCTATCAAATTTAATGCATATTCCCGTACATTCGTATCATTTAGTCTCATAGGCTGTTTTATAAGAAACTTTAATTCATCAATCAATCTATTAATTGTTCGCGACAAGTTTAGCTTTTCCCTAATGTTATCATCTGTCGGGAATGATAAGTTCGCACTCTTAAGTTTTTCTTCAGCATCAAGCCAATTATCATCTTCGATAAATTTATTTGCCGCTTGGACTGCTTTAGTAAAATTTTCATATTTCATCTCAAATTCAATTTGCTCCTGGAGTGCGATAGCCTCTTTCCTTTCAGCAAATAGGGCTAATGCAGATAAAGTCGCTTTTTTTGCTGAAAAATATTGCTTAAGTGTTAAATAATTTTTGGATTCTTTTATATACTCGTTATATCTAAGCTCTCTATAACTCGCTTCTAGAGACCGCAGTCTGTCTTCCTCCTCAGGTTCAAGTGTGGTAAGAACTTTGAGATTGTTTAAAGCGTCCAGTTCATTTTTTAAATCATTTACAGCTCGAGCACTAACTGCTCTCAGAGAAACTTTTTTAATCTTTTCTAGTTTTCCTAAAGCTTCAGTCCACTTATTATAAATTGCTTCATCATAACTTATTCCTTTCAAACTTTTTAAGTTACTTTCAAACGCACCGACATCTCTATTTGAAAAAGCAGCCGTTAAATTTTGAATATACTCAGTTTCAAGCACATTAATTTGTTTAATAAATTTTTCAACCCTTTCGACAATAGATTCAGCTCGTCTTTTATCGCTCCAGGATGTTCTATCAAGCCCATCTAATAACTCTAGTAGCTCTTGAGCCCTACTACTATAAAAAGTTTTGTTTTCTTTCTTGCCAGAGATTACTTCTAAAATAGATTTAGCTTCTGAATAAGAAAAATCTTCTATATCTTGGGCTGGTGCTAACTCAATTTTTGCTGACTTTTTATTCTTCAGTGAGTCAAGTGGCAAATGTATATTTAATTCGTCTTCTTCCCTACTGTTTGTTTCGTTATTGATAAACGTCAAAAGAAAGACAAGGCCACTAAAAATAGCTAATGTTAAGGCAGTAAGCAGGTAAGTGATCCGTTTTTTTTCGCTAACTGCAGATTTAATTTTTAGATCTAACTTACTATTCAAAACTGATCCCTTTTATCAAAACTTTTTATAGTATGATGTCTGGGGTTTTTTCGAGCTCATATAAATCAGACAAATACTTTCTCCAAATAATATACTGTTCCGAAGCATCGCCCTTGAACTCTATGTTTTTATTTTCCATTTCTATAACTCGTGGTGCTAACTCAATATTCAAAGAGCTTCCCAATTCACTTAAACTCGATTCATACATTTTTGCATCCGCCGAATCCTCAAAACTGCTTGCAATACCCGCTATTCCAGCGCCAGCCACGACAGTGCCCCCTATCGCACTCAAACTTCCCCGAGTAGAGTAAGGGTCAGCAGTGGCCGCTAAAGCAATACCACCTGTAATAGCAGCTAAACCCAACAGCTTTTTCCCTAAACTTTTTCTCCTAGCCTCCTCAGCTGCTTTTGTCTCTAAATAAGCTCCTCTTTGCCAATTCAAATAATCAGGCGCCATCCTCATAGAAAATTTGTCATAATCACTTTGAATACTATCAATAAACATTTTATCTCTTATCCGTAAAGCCCGAATTCGTTGCAGCATCTTATCATCGTCGGAAGGAGCAAATTTTATCTTCGTTATCGAACTAGAATTGTCGAGGTATTTACTAAAATATTCGGGAGAAAAGGTTTCCGCAAATCTTAGCTCTTCGATTATTTTCAAGGAGTCAGCTTTTTGTTTTGATAATTTTGATACTGCTTTAGCAACATCTTTAGCAATGGCTTGAAATAAAGGTTTATAAAGGTCGTAGTTTTCCTCGTTTCTAGGATTGTTTAAGTCATAATATTTAACTTCGTGTTTGTATTTCTTGTTAGTAATAAGCTTCCTCTGATCAATTGAAACTAAGTTAATAGAAAGGGACAAATATGCCCCATTCGACTCCACTATCTTTCCATCTAAATAAAAATGAGCAGTTGCATTTTTTGTGGGTGATACTTGAGCAATCTCAAAAACATTGGTATCGGTTATAGCATCTCGCGTCTGAACGGCAAATCGATTGGCTTCAGCTCTTCGCAATTCGGGCCAAATATTTTTCTTGGCATAGTCTTCCGTGTCATTCGGAAGATTAGGATCAAACGGAACTATCAAAATCGATAGATCTTTTACATTTCCCCTTTCTTGAGAACTTTTAATGCCATTTTTTTCATAAAAGCTTGCGTCAGGTCCGACTGAATAAGACGCATTACCTTTATAGCCTCCTCCACCAGAATTACAGCTCTGAAGCAGGACCAATGCTAAAATCACATAAAGTTTATAATCAAGTTTACCAAACATTAAAGCTCCTCATATCTTTTCATTAAGCTTTTCTTTACCTGCGGATCTGTTTCCTTTTCAGCTCTTTCTCGCAACTGCTCCTTTAGTATTTTCATATTATCAACATTTTCTAACTTGCTGTGTAGACTACCATTAGATATTACTTCAGGTTTCTTAGTCATATCCTCGGAAAAGTCAGACTCCAATCTTTCCAGTATCTGGAAACCTCCACTATCAATGCTCAAAGAACCATAGTCGTTTGCTTTTAAATTAGTCGAAATTGACTTAACGCTTTCAATATTAGCTTTAGCTTTTTGTTGACTAATACGTTCTAATTCGTTTTTCTTATCAGTCAAGTATTGATTATTTGTATCAATGCCATTGCTAGTACCACCGTTAAGGACACTAGTTTTTGAATTATCAATCGTTCCTAAACTGCCCTCATCTTTACGGCAAGGCGCAAATTTTGATAGTTGATTAAAATATTGAGATTCGAGTTGAAGAATTTCCTCTTCTTTAGTTTTAGGAGCGCCTGGGCTCACGATAATCCCGTTGCTAATTTCTGCGCAGTTCAATAATGTTTGGTCCGCTTTTGAATGATAGGTAAATAAACCATTCAGTACTATTGCCCATATTGTTATAATAGAAAAATAATTAAAAGTACTCTCAATTTTCATTCTCATCGCTTAACTTTTTGCTTTTAGTTTGAAACTTCATATTCAACTTAGACTATTTGTCTATAAAATAATACCCATAAACCTCAAAGATTAAAAAAAACTTTTTGAAATCGATATCATTTCTTGCCTTTTTTATTCATATCACCAGGTTTTTTGAACTCCGATAGGCGAGGAAAGATGGAACAATTGAAGTCACAAACGCCGCAACAATTAAAATAACCAAAATTCTAATCGTATCTCTATTAAAAATATTTGGTGTTATTGACATAGTAAAAAAACTAATTAAAGAATCTTGTAGGATGAAAATCGAAAAACTAAGAAAAAACATACCAATAAAAATACTTATCACTGTAATCAATAGCGACTCAAGTTCAATTAATAAAAATAAGAAAATCGAGGGTGCACCAATAATCCTTAATAACTGAATTTCTTTATGTCTCTCTCTTATGGACGATAACAACATAGCACTTAAACCAAGACAGGCTGCAACAAAAACCAAAATCGTTACTAATAGTAGACTATTTTCTAGTAAACGAACCATTTGCCAAAGCTCAGATAAAGCTACCCCCGGTATAACTGCTATCAAAGGTTCTTTTTGAAAACGATTAATTTTTTCTTGAATTTTGAAAGTTGTGAGCCTATTCTCAAGGCCCAGCATGACCGCAGTTATTTCATCAACGTTAATTGGCACCCCTTTTTTTAATTCTTTTATAGACTGTCTTACCTGATTTGGGGGCATGTGAATAAGCTCCAGCCCCGACAAACCTACATAAAGAGCTCGATCTATTGGGGTTCCTGTTGCTTCTAAAATACCTGTCACGGTAAAAGGAAAATTTTTGTGCTCTAAGAAACTGGATTTGGATATACCATGTGAAAGAGTAATTTGATCTCCGATCTTATAACCTAGAGCCGAAGATACTTCTGAACCTAAAACTAACTCAAATGGTTCAGCAAAACTCCGGCCGAATGAAAAAGATAAATCTTTTTTCTTACCAAATTTTATTTTATCAAAATAAACTGGAATCGTTCCTACAACCCTAAAACCATCGTGAGAATCACCCAAAGATATCGGGACTGACCACTTTATATTTTGATCACCTAAAAGCTCTTCATATCTTTCATGCTTGATATTTCTAGTAGGAGAGCCAACTCTAAAAACAGAATACAGCAAAAGATTTATATTACTGGTTCTACTCCCAACAATAAGATCAACTCCTGAAACCGTATTATAAAAATTATCCTTTATTTGATGACGAGCATGCTCCACCCCGAGCAAAGCAAAAACGCTAACACTCATTGCAATCACGGATAAACTGACAGCAACTTTCCGATGTAATAAGCTTTTTACTGCTAAAGTAAGAAACATAATCAAGAACGCTGTATTTGAGCAATCTCATAAAGGGCAATTGCTTTATTAAAAAAACTCGATAGATGGTATTCGTGACTAACAAACAAAAGAAGCGTTCCATTGCTTTCAGAACTATCCATCAATAGCCGCATAAAATCATCTTTATTTGTTTTATCTAGTGAGGATGTTGGTTCATCTACAATAAGCAGATTGGGCCTATTTATCATGGCCCGAACGATCGCAACTCTTTGTTTTTCTCCGATACTCAACTGATTGGTTGGTTTATGCAAATCATGATCCTTCAAATTTAACTCTGCAAATAAACCAAATAATTCTGCCATTTTGATTTGCTGTCCAGCAAACTTTTGGGCAAGACGAACATTTTCTATAGCAGATAAGTATGGAATTAAATTGAATTCTTGGAAAACAAATCCTACGTTGTTTGCCCGAAACCTATCCTTTTCCCTTTGGTTCATTAAATCAATTCTTTGATTGAACACACTTATTGAACCCTGAAGTGGACTTATTAGACCGGCTATCAACCGTAGTAGCGTTGTTTTACCACATCCTGATGGGCCGTGAATAAAAATACTTTCATTTCCTCCAATTTCCCAATCTGAAATTTTTAGGGTCCAGTGGTCAGAAGACGACGCATAAGAATGAATGACATTTGAAAACTTAATAGACATAATATTTTTATAACAACAAAACTCAATAATACAAATTGTCACCTAATTAGTATAATATTTAAAGAATAAAATTTACCAAATAGGTCTCAAGGATCATGACCAATCTAAAAATTTGGATAACCTATTTTCTCCTTGCGCTCAATTGTTCTTTCGCCGCTGAGGCGCAATATAATACAATAGAATGGATAGATCTTTTACCACCCGATGACCTGGAGGCCTTACTCAACCCTCCTGAATACTTAACAGAGATAGAGGATGGCTCTCCAGAGGACTCGATTCAAAGTCGCCTTAAGAATAAGGCCAATACAAATGTTAATGATAGATATCAGCAGGCACTGCGGTCGGAAAAAATCGTCACAACAATGGATGGAAAAAAAATTCGAATCCCTGGATTTATAGTGCCACTAGAATTTGAAAATGAAGAGATGGTAATTCAATTCTTCTTTGTCCCTTTTTTCGGCGCATGTTTACATCTTCCACCTCCACCGCCCAATCAAATAATACTCGTAAATTTTCCCAAGGGGGTGCCACTAAAATCTCTTTACACGCCTTTCTGGATTTCGGGAGAGCTTCAAACGTCTCTTGTAGAGAAAGACATGGCTACGGCTGCTTACACCATGACGATGGATTTATATGAAGTCTACCGAGAAGATTAAGCTAACTTGCTATATTTAGGATGAGCATTGCTTTGAAGTATTGCAAGCTTTGAAATTTCTATAGTGAGCAAATACCAAAAAACAAGCACCAAAAACTGTAATCATTTTTTCGTTAAAAAAAAGTATCTGTTCTATTCCTAATAATGGCCCTGCCGACAGAAAAAGAAGGCCAATAAACGCGATAAGGAAAAATGAATAGGTTTTATGCAGTCTGCAACCCATCGTCATGGCCACAACACTACTTGGTATCGCAAACAATAAAATCGAGAAATGAAAATTTTCTCCATCTTGTTGAAATGCAGGAATCAACGGAAAAATAATCGCCAAGATAGGCCAAATTAAGCAATGTACTGCACAAGCAGCTGATAATCCGATCGAAAAGAAATCGGTAAAGGAACGAAAAACCGTCATAAAAAGGCTCCTATCAATTGGTTTTTTCCATTAATTGGTCACATTTAGAACAAACACAATCCATTTCAATCTGTGGGGATCGCAACGAAAATCCTGCACTCTTCACTTTACTTTTTAGTGCGGCCATTACCTGCTGATCAACTGAAATTTCTTTTACTGAATCACAATCGTTACATATTAAAAATTGCGACGAGGCATGTCCATGATCACATGTAATATGCGAACAAGCAACATATTTATTTGTCAGTTTTAGTTTGTGCACAAGACTATTATTTTCTAAAAAATCTAAGATACGGTAAACCGACATCGCCGGAATTGATGAACCAATTTGAGTGTCTAAAATTTTTATTAAATCATAAGCTGATAACGCTTTGTCAGAATTTAGTAGGCTTGATAAGATTTCTTTCCTTCTCGTAGTAAGTTTAATGTTTTGTTCGTTACAAAACTTTTCAACACTTTTAATAGTTGTTTGTTTGCCCATGCACTAAAAACCTACGACTGAATTATTAGCTGTTAGTCGTTTAGAACCCTGTTTATTTTCTGAAATCCATTTTACATTTACCCTACTTAAATTTTTAAAATGTTTAAATAACAAGAATTCTATTGAATTGGGGAATAAGCCAGAATCACAAGAAGTATGATATTTAACTTTGAAATTAGAATGAGTATCAGTTTTATTTTCTTCTAAACCATGATGGGCATGACTGTGGTTATGATCATCATGATTGTCTTCATCTTTTAAAGAAAAACCACTTTCAATCGCTATATCTACGAAATCACATTCGCCCCCTGTCAATTGAAGAATTTTTGCTGGGTCGCCGAGCACACTCTCAGTTTGCTTTACTTTAGCAATTTCGGCTGAAGTACGTGCCTCGTACTCAAACCCGATAAGGTTATGTGCAGGCGAAATAAATTCTATTTCCAGCGAAGAACCTATCATTGCAATATTAGCATCTGCCTCACCATGAATATGCGCATGGGAACT
This sequence comes from Methylococcaceae bacterium TMED69, assembly GCA_002170535.1. Lineage (GTDB taxonomy): Bacteria > Pseudomonadota > Gammaproteobacteria > TMED69. The sequence continues at coordinate 129,999 of NHDW01000001.1, read as the reverse complement.
GTGATGATTTTCTTCGCCAAAAGCACTATTTAGAACTAACAAATTACCGAGTGCAATAGTCAGAAATAGGAATAAAAAATCAATTTTTTTGCACATAACTGTTTTGGCTCCTAGGCATAAGTAAACTTCATAGCTACGAGACGTTATAACATATCATAAAAAGCTGGCGATTTCTAAAAGCGCTGACATAACCATAATCAAAAATCTACCTTCTTACAAATGGTAGAACATCAATAAAGCAAAAAGATAGAATACTACCTATAATTTTGTCTAAAACCCCATTTCTACATCAAGCTGAAGTATTTCCTGATCAGCTTTAGACGCCTTCACCAAAAGCCCATACTCATTCTGAGTAAGCGTCCCTTTATCCCTTTAAGATTCTTAACAATTCCATCATGGACTGGTTTGCGGCATGAATTGGACTCGCTATCAAAATCAAGCAGATAGCCATAGTCAAAATTTTGCTCCCTAACCCCATTGACTTTCCTTTATTTTACCAAGTAAAGCGAAATCATATCATATCTAACCGTTGCGATTGACAAACATTAAAAACCCTAACTGGGGTAGCAAGGCTATAAGACTTTGGTTATTTTTAAAGAGGTGGAGACGGCGAGAGCCGTCTCCGTTAGACACGTCGGTAAGGGGACCACCGAGGTGAAAATTTGCTTGTTTTATATTTGTTTTAGAACTTCATCTTCAAGTCAAGCTGAAGTATTTCTTGGTTAACGTTAGTAACGTCGTCTTCCGTGGCATAAAAGTCTAGTCCAAGTGATACTCGCTTGTTAAGCTTGTATCCTATCGCAAACTCATGGCCCTTGATTCCTGTATCACCATTAAATCTATCGGAGTCAGGTAAAAAGTCAGGCACCGCATTATGTTCCAGATCAGCGTAAATATATTTAGCCTTCCATTTACCATATTTCCATTTGAATCCCACAGCATAGGCTGAGTCTTCATTAGTATTTGTTGATAGATTGTTTATATAGTCTGAAATCACACTTACTTTAGCGCCACCCATTTTTGTCCCGAGCTCTGAACTAATCACGAATCCACCAAAGTTATCATCAGTGTTAGTGCCAGCAGAATGTTCACCTCCGTTATCAGAGGTTCCAGTGTTATAATCGGATAACGCGTAGTACATTCCAGCTATCTGACCATAGATATTACCAGACTTAAATTTTTGACCAATCTGCCCATAGTACATAAAAGGATCATCTGAAGATCCACCTTGTTCATCGAGTACTAAAATTCCGGCAGCAGCATAAGCTTTCCCGTAAGCATTCTTCGCTGTGTACTTCGTGGCAAATCCTTCTGGATTCACATCTCCATCCCACATTAAATCGGTGGATTGATAAAGATACTTCTTACGTTTGAACTTACCACCTATCGCTTGTAGACCACCGTTCTTATATTGAAGGTAACCGTAGTCCATCTGAGCTCCCTTGGTCTCGAAAGTGTCATCAAAGGTTTCATTTGTAGAACGTGGGTCAGTACCGCCTGAAGCTATCCCGACTCCTGCTTCGAAATTGTCTACAGGTTTGCCAATGATACCGATTCGTGCTCTATAACGTCCACGCGAACGTGCGTTACCACCGTCAGTGTCTTGATATTGGTAACGTAACCTTATATCACCTTTGACTTTGACTTTGGTCGCCCAGCCTTCTGCTTTCTTAGCTTTCTTGAGCTGCTTGGACACTGTACCAATTGTTTCGTTCTTGATTATTTCAACTCGCTCTTTGTCAGCTTTGGAAGCATTGACAAGAAGCTCGTACTCGCTCGAAGTAAGCGTTCCTTTATCCCTTAAGATTTTTAATAAGTCCATCATAGACTCGTTTGCACCATAAGTCGTAGTTGCAGTGAACATCATCACAGCAGCTACAACAAATAATTTCAATTTTGCTTTCACTTTTGCACTCCTTTTATGCTTGAGTAAGACCCCATTTTACCATGTCTGGCAGTTATGTGCTGTGTAGCACCAAGGCAAAGTAACAAGTAAGTGTTACAAAACTGTTACAAAGAAAATTTTCAGAAATTTAGATTGGACAAAGATTTAGGCCTAGGCAGGAGCAGAGATTAAGGCTGCCTTTAGATAAGAAATATAATCTATTGATTAGAATAGTTTTATATCATCCCCGATGGTTATTTCTCCATCATTGATGATGTTAGCGTAAGCACCCGCATTTTGATCGGTAGCTTTCACTATCGTACGAAGCACTAAAGGGTCTTTGGGGAGATTATCCGTAGCATGTGCTGTCATGCTACACCTCACAGTCGGAATATCACATAAAATTACAGCAGAATGTCCAATCTGAATTTTTTTTCCACACCAGGCCAATTCAGCTAAGCCCTCTTCATCGGTATCGATAACGAAATTAGGACGAAATCTCTCCGCGTGAAATTTAGAATCCGGTGATGCTTTTTGCAATGCTTCCAGCCAACTCATGGTTAAAATATGAAGCGGGTATGCGTCAAAATATGTACCCCTCGGAGTAGAGTATGTAGTTATCTCGTCTAATATTTCTTTCGGAAAAATGTCAAAGTCTGGTAGCTCTTCTGACTCATCGCGACCCATCATTTCTCGAATAGCTTTTTCGTCTAGAGGTTGTTTTCTCCGATAATGCTCTTCATCAGTAGGATCTTTTCGTGGCATCAGGTTTACCTTGACACCTAAAAAATCTGATAGCTTCTCATCAATTTTAGGTGCATCGCTGTCTACCTGAGTGCCATCAGGAAAAATTATTTTTACATGGGGAATGTCTTTACCTAAAGGTTCTTCAATAAAAGCAGCCTTGCATTGCATTAGTTTAGGAAGTTTCTTCGCCCCTCGTATCTCCTTACTAGCCTCATCGATAATAGCCCATCCTCTATCCCCAGGGATCCCTAGTTCTGACAGTTGACATTTATCAACGGACTCCCCTGCCATAGATTTCACGGGATAACGAATTATGTCTTTAATAATCCCAATTTTTTTAGTCACAGCTAACCCTTTTTAGAATAAAACTTATGAATATGGGTCATAGAATTTTATCATCCCCTAAAAATTTATTAAAGCAAGCTTGTATTTCCTTTACCAAGAATACAGGTGAATAGTCTATCCACGCTCATTTTTTGCCATATAAACCTTTAAAATAGAATACTAGATGTTATAGTTATTTATAACCAACAACAGTTGCTGAAAGAACACAGATACGGGAAATGATAAAAGTTAAAGTAGATTTTAATATTTTGATTCAGCTTCTGGGGATGGCTGGGATAATTGGCTCATTAATTTTTGTCGCTCTAGAAATTGTACAAACCCAAAAAATTGCCATTGCCGGACAGCAACAAGGCAGAGCCGCCTTAGGTATGAAAATCATTGAGGGTTACAGCATAAACAATGTCGATTTTCAATCTATATTTTTTGAATTGGATAAAAATAAAAATCTCTCTAAACAAGAAATAGCGCACAGGAATTCAGTGCATGCAGTTTGGTTTCTATTTGAAAACGATTTATATCAATATCAGCAAGGCCTTATGGATGAAGCTACGTGGCAAGCTAAAATAATTGGAATGCAGTGGATCTATAACAACTGCGAATTACGGCCACTATTTGACGTAAGAGCAAACATGTTTTCCGCTGCTTTCAGTGAGATCGTCAAGAGTTTTCCAGATAAGTGTAATTTAGGAAAACAAGGTAATACTCAATAGCAATGGTAAAGAGCAAACCCGATTTCGGATCAATAATTCAGTTATTCGGCATGCTAGGAATTATTGGTTCGCTGTTATTTGTTGGCTTGGAAATGCGCCAAACCCAAAAGATAGCGATAGCAGGGCAACATCAAGCGCGTTCGGCATTAACGGCACAAGTAGTAAGAGCGGTAGACGAAAAAGGCTTCGATGTTCAATCCGTTTACTTCGAAAAAAATTATAATTATGAATTTAGTCCTATCGAGATAAGTCACCGGAATGCCGTTCATTTGGGCTATTTTGTTTATGAGAATGATTTTTATCAATTCAGGGAAGGTTTGATGGATCAGGCGACTTGGAATTCAAAGCTCGCCGGACTGAAAGGGTTGTATGATCAATGTTCAATGAGGTCAATCTACAATACTAGGTCCGCAACATTTTCGAAAGACTTTTTAGAGATAATTGAGTCATTTCCAGATCTATGTAAGAAATAATCAATTAGAAAAATTAATTTTATATGCTCTTCTTAATAATCCTATTGTCTTTGTGGTGTTTTCTTCTAAAAATAGTCATCAAGGACAAAATTCTCGGTGCACTTTTTCCACTCTCAGTGATCTCTTTATTGATCATCTGGGTGCTCATAAATAACCTGTGAAAATTTAAGAAAATGAGTCCATTTGAATAAATAACACATTTTGCGTCTCAATCAGGATTACTTAAAACAACACTAATGGCTTTTAATTCTGTTACGCTAATATTCTTAGTAATTTTCTTTTTTTATCAATCAAAAATTAGGCATGGAATTTTTAATTTTTCCTACTGGACTTTATGTCTTAAACCCACTATTTTTATTACGTGCATTTCAGTGTTCTTTCAATCTTTTAATTCATAGCAAGACAAATGTAACAGCGGCAGTTATGTGGAACACCGCTTGAGTCGAATCCGAGTAGATTTGAACAACTTTTTTGGAAGCAGAAGTTGTAGAACTTGGCAATAAAATTAGTCTAATTAGATTGAGATAAAATCTTATTAAACTCCTCTTTCAATTCACTATCTGATTTCGATTCGCATTTCATTTCATTAAAATTCTCAGTACCTTTTAAGGTCAAAGTATTCTTGTCTAGCGATAGTCGCTGATTGCCTCCTTTTTGCTTTAGAGCTATTTTATCTACGTAAACTGTATAGCTGTAAGATTTACCTGATTTCGAGGTCAACGTATTTTTATTATTTAATTCTATCTTATTTTCATAGGCTCTTTTTCCCTTGAAAACCAAACTTATAGGGAAAGGACCGGTTTGCTTCCTATCAGATTCAGTTTCAGTATTTAGCGGGACACAAAATAATTTTAAATCTAAATTTTTTGCGCCATACGCTGCAAAACTGACCGATGGGAGAATCAAGAAAACTGTGGCAACTATTAGTGTGCTTTTTAACATTTATAAACCTTTTAAACCTAGTTATTAAATTCGTGGCTAGAATAGTAAGTTTATGTCACGGGCCTCAAAAAATAAAATTAAAAGGGATCTTTCATGGAGTATAAATGCTGGTCGGACTGTGATTTACTAACAATGATAAAGATAATCGAATCATTTAACAGAATATCGAGATAAAATCTTAAATAAATTTATATCTATCCTATTATTTCTACAAGATCTTATAATTTATTTAGACGAAATTTACTGATCCAACCAATCTTTGCTGCTCCGCTATATAAACCCTAACTTTCACCATTACTTTTTTCTCTACCGTAGTGGTCTTCGAATCTGACAATATCATCTTCTCCTAAATAACTTCCAGACTGGACTTCTACAATTTCAAGGGGGGTATCATAAGGATTCGAGAGCCTGTGTTTCTCCCCAAGCGGTATGTAGGTAGATTGATTCTCGGAAAGCGTCAATTTTTTTTCACCACAAATTATCTCGGCAGTACCCTTCACCACAATCCAGTGCTCTGCTCTATGCTGATGTTTTTGCAAACTAAGGCTTGCGCCTGGTTTAACCTGAATACGCTTTACAATAAATCTGTCACCTTCATCGACGCTATCGAACCAGCCCCAAGGACGATACACTTTTCTGTGAACGCTATGCTCCTCTCTGCCACCCAAAGCGAGTTTATCAACAATGTTTTTAACATTTTGACTTTCAGATTTATTTGCAACTAAGACGGCATCAGAGGTCTCTATTACTACCAGATTGTCGACATCAACCAAAGTTACAAGTCTGTTATCAGCGAAAATTAAATTATTGTTAGCCTCCGAAATTACAACATCACCAGTACTAACATTACCGCATAGGTCTTTATCTCCTACCTGCCAAACAGCATCCCAAGACCCTAAATCGTTCCAACCGGCTTTTAAGGGCACCATTTTGATCGGTAATTTGCCTGGGCAATGTTCTACTACTGCGTAATCAATTGAATCGCTAGGAATGGACTTGAATTGTTCTATGTTTGGCCGCACAAAATTATCATCATCTTCTTTTTTTACCCAAGCTTTTATGCAAGTCTCTGCAATGGTTGGTGAAAATCTTTTAATTGCCTTTAACCATACGGAACTTTTTAATATAAACATCCCGGCATTCCAAAAGTAGGTGCCCGCTTCAATGTAGTTTTTAGCAACTTCACTATTTGGTTTCTCCATAAAGCTTTCTACGTTAAAATAAGGTTGATTTCTCTTTGGCCTTTCCCCGACATTAATGTAACCATATCCAGTCTCAGGCGATTCTGGAGGCACTCCTAAAATAACAATACTGTCTTCCGTTGCTAACTCAACGGCTTGGGTGATTGATTTTTCAAAATTATCTAGCAATTGAATCGTTTGATCTGCGGAAGATACAATCAAAATTGGATCATCTTCTGCACGAGAACTAAGGGCAGCTAAAGTTAGAGCTGGGGCCGTATTTTTTCCTTCAGGCTCTAGTATTATTTTCCCTGGTTGAACATCAATCTCTCTTAGTTGTTCTGAAACCAAAAATCTATGTTCTTCGTTGGTTACTATGAGAGGATTATTTGATGGCTGGTTGTAAGGACCGAGATTTGTTAATCGCTGAACAGTTAATTGGAATAGACTGGACTTCTGATTCAAGCATAGGAATTGTTTTGGATAACCGGTTCTAGATAATGGCCATAATCTAGAACCGGCACCACCACAAAGAATTACAGGCTGCACGGTGTTGACCATAATCGACTACCTAAAATTAAATTTTTATTTACTTTTGCGCTTACTAGGGAACCACGTTATTTTTATAAAACCTCTCCGTCTTGGTATGATAACCTGTCTAAATAATTTTTTTAATTTATTTTCGATTTTATTTTATACTAATGTTAGCTGCGGCATCTAAATTTTAATATTAAAAATTAGATTAAGAAATTTTTATGAGGTCCAACAAAGACTAAACTTTTTCAAATTTAATCTGCAATAAGGTACATTACAATTAGAAACAAAAAATTGACGATAAGCATTTTTTGGTTTTTCTATATGGCCGCGTTAGGCGCAATTTTTCCTTTTTTTAGCCTTTACTTTAAAACCTTTCTGGGCCTTGATGGACTCACACTTGGAATTATACTGGCCATCGGTCCTCTTTTCGGAATACTAGCCTCACCTTTTTGGGGTTTTGTTGCCGACACGACAGGCTATCGGAAAGAAATTTTAATAATTATGACTATAGGTAGTTCCATGGGCTACATGTTTGTTCAAAACATTGATCAACTTATAGTCCTAATCTTAGCTTTGGCGTTCTTGTCAGTTTTCACGTCACCAGTAATGCCAATGGCTACGTCTCTCACCTTCGGAATTCTAGGCAAAATGAATTCAATCAACTTTGGAAAAATAAGGGTATGGGGTACTATTGGCTACTTAAGCTCTGTGATCCTGATTCCTCTTGGATTGACATTTATAGAGGGTTCAAACCTCAATGAAATTTCGGGTAGCCTAAGATCAATATTTCCACTAGCTTCCATCATGTGCCTAATTGCCTGCCTCCCCTTATTTAGAGTGAAAGACCAAGATGGTGAAAGCACGATAAAATCAAACCCTAAAGACATTAGTATTTTAATGAAAAGCAGTTCCTATAAAAGGCTATTAATCGTTTCTTTTTTTACTTTTATGTTGTTATCAAGCCCAATATCACTTTTTCCCTTACTGGTCATCGAAATGGGTGGGAATATTCAGCAAATCGGTTTCCTTTGGATTCCAATGCTTGTTTTAGAAATCCCATTAATATTTTATGCAAGCATATTTCTGAGAAAATTCGGGGCGAAAAACTTTATTCTAATTGGAATTTTATGCGACGGCTTAAGATGGCTAGCCACTATAATTATTTCAGATTTATTCTGGATTTTCTTTTTTCAACTGTTTCATGGGATAGTAGTTGTAGGTTTATTTATAGGTATGCAAATGTACGTTGAAAACGAGTTGTCAAAAAATCTACGTTCAACAGCTCAGACGTTGCTCGGAATGATTATGGGGCTAGGTTCAGTTCTATCATTTATATGGTCGGGCTTAATTCTTGAGTTTTTTGATGTCATAACACCTTTTTTTATTTCTGGTTTCTTTGCAATTATTCTATTCGCTATGACGTGGGGATTTTTGCCCAATCAAAAATGATAACTTCAGCTAAACGTGAAAAGTTAAGGTTTACTAAGCAGCTTATTTTTTAGGGGGGTTCTCGAAATAATTTTTCATTCGGTCTAACGCGATTTCTATGTTTTCCATAGAATTTGCATAGGAAAGTCTAAGATAACCTTCCCCATTGGAACCGAAACTCGAGCCAGCAAGCAAAGCAACACCTTCTTGATTGAGCAAATCATTTTGCAAAGTCAAAGAATTTTTGCCAGTCTCTTTAATATTTGGAAAGACGTAAAAGGCGCCTTTTGGATTAACACATGAGATATTTCTGATGGAGTTCAATCCGCTTACTATCACGTCCCTTCGTTTTCGAAAAATCGTAATCATGTTTTTCAGATCGTCTTGCGAGCCGTTTAAGGCCTCTACTCCTGCCATTTGAACAAATCCGTTTACACAAGAGTGATTATTGATAGCAAATCTTATTGCCTTCTCTATTAAGTTTTTAGGCCAAATAGAATAGCCTAGGCGCCAGCCTGTCATTGCATAACTCTTACTCCAACCGTCTAATATAATGGTTCTTTCTCTGATTTCTGGAAATTGAATCATAGAATTAGGCATTAAATTATCAAAATATATTTTAGAATAAATCTCATCACTTAAAATTCCTATATTTGGATAATGGAGCAACCCAGCTATCAATTTTTCAATTTCTTTTTTGCTTGACACAGAACCAGTCGGATTATGTGGAGAATTTAGAATCAAAAGCTTTGTTTTCGGTGTTATCCTATTTAAAATTGCGTCGGCTGTAATCGAAAAGTCTTTTTTCTCCGAGAGAGCATAAGGAACTGCTCGTGCTCCTGAAAAATTAATAACCGACTCGTAAATTGGGAATCCAGGATCAGGATACAAAATTTCGCCATCATCATCTCCAAACATTAGAACGGCAAAAAATATAACCGGCTTACCTCCAGGTGTTATTAGTACATTGTTTGGATCTAGTGATATTTCATGATCTGATGAATATTTTTGAGAAACCGCTTCTCTCAACGCTTCGATACCTGGAGCTGGGGTATATCCATGCATGCCATCTCTCAGAGCCTTCACGGCAGCCTCAACAATATTTTCAGAAGTCTTAAAATCAGGTTGTCCAATGCTAAGATTGATAACATTCCTGCCTTGTTTCTCCAATTGTTCCACCTGTGCCAGCACCTCAAAGGCAGATTCTGTACCGAGGCTCATAACTCTTTTTGAAACTCGCATAGATGCTACCCTTTAAGCTTAAGGAATCTTATTTCAAACAAAATAAACTGCCAGTCAGTGATATCTTAATTTTAGCCATCTACTATTAAGACTTTTTTTAAAACTGATATTATACAGATGGTAGATAATACTATAAAGGTGGAATTTTGATTATAAATCAGCTAAATAAAGAGCAGATCGCCAAGTTTCAAGAAAGTGGTTTTTTGATACTAGAGAAATTCCTACCAGATGAAATTCTCCAAGCTTTAAAAACTAAAATCGAGCCGCTTTTTCGTGGAAATTTCGAAACAGGTATCGAACCCGACGAATGGAATTGGAGATACGGAAGAGATAATCCAAGACACACTAGACAAATATGCAACGCATGGAAATCTGATAATTTGATTAGAGAAACAGTTTGCAATAAATCGATTGGACGAATTATTTCTCAATTAATGGGATGGAAGGGAACGAGATTAATTCAAGACAATGTCTTGTGGAAACCACCTGGTGCTGGAGCTGTAACATTCCATCAAGATGCTTCTTATGATGACTGGATCATCCCTCAGACAATGGCTACTTGTTGGATTGCTTTAGACGATACTTTTATTGACTCTGGGACTTTGGAATTTGCTGTTGGCTCGCATAATTGGGGGCTAGCAAAACCACCGAATAGCTTTATCAATGAAAATAATCATAAAATTTATCTGCAGAATCATGCGAAACAACTAGGAAGAACGATTAAACTCGCTAAAGTCTTAGTACCAGCTGGGGGCGCGTCCTTCCATCATGGATTTCTTTGGCATGGTTCTGAATCCAACAACACCAAAAATGAAAGAAGGGCTTTGGTATCCCACTGTGTGCCCGAGGCAGCTAAGTTCCATGAAACCAATTGCGGCGGTACTGGTAAACTGTATCGCAAATACAAATTAAACGATTCCAATGAACTGGAAGATAGCTTCTTTCCTGTTATTTGGAATCAACAAAAAAACTGACTACAAGCCAACAATTCTTGAAATCAGCTTGTCCATTTATCAAAGAATGAATGGCCATATAATAAAAGAAATATCTCACTAAACCTGCTTGGAAAAATTGCTTTCTAAGAGAACATTTGAAAAAAACATATCAGGATTAATATATCTTTATCTTAGAATTTAGTGATAGAGTGTTGACTCAGAGCCTTTTTAATTAGGAGGAGCACAATGTCACTAGACAAGGGTAGTGTTGGAAAAACCAATTTTATCGAGGAGCACGGGCTTTGGAGTCAAGACATGAAGCGTTTAAGTCTTGAAATAATTGAGCAAGTAAAAAAAGATAATCTTCAAACGATTAGAATCGCTTGGGGAGACCAGCACGGTATAGTCAGAGGAAAGAATGTTATGGCAAAAGACTTTATACAGTCTTTGGATAACGGCATCGATTTTCAGACCGCCACTTTGTTCTTTGATACTACAAATAATATGTTTGCGCCGATGTTTGAGCCAGATGCAGGTATCGGAATGCCCGAACTTTCTGGGGGACCTGATGCCATTTTAGTACCTGACCCTACAAGCTTTAGAATCCTACCGTGGGCTCATAAAACAGGTTGGATATTATCAGACATGCATTTCCAATCAGGCAAGCCATGTCCATTTGATACACGAAATATACTTAAGCGAATATTGAAAGAACTTAAAACTAAACAATGGACGTACGTTGTTGGGATCGAGATCGAATTTTACATAACGAAACTGATAGACAAAATGTTGCAGCCCGAGCAATCCGGCTGGCCTCCCGAGCCACCGAAAGTCAATATGATAGCCCACGGATTTCAATATTTAACGGAAGATAGACAAGATGAAATCGCTCCTATCTTAGACATACTACAGCAAAATATCGAGGAACTCGGACTACCTTTAAGAACTATTGAAGATGAATGGGGTCCAGGTCAATGTGAGTTTACATTTGACCCGCGGGATGGCCTTCAGGCAGCTGACAATCTTCTATTATTTCGCACGGCTGTAAAACAGATTTGTAGACGAAACGAGTTGCATGCAAGTTTTATGACTAGACCGGGACTTCCGAACTTTTTTTCATCCGGATGGCACCTCCATCAATCCATTTTTGACGAATCTAGAAAAAATAATCTTTTCGTTAATTATTCAAAATCTAAAGCCCCTCTTTCTGATATCGGAATGAATTTTATGGGAGGCATCTTAGAGCATACGAGTGCGGCAACAGCTTTTTCGACACCCACTATCAATGGGTATAAGCGATATGCTCCTAATTCATTCGCGCCTAATTATATAAATTGGGCTTCTGAACATAGAGGAGCACTTATTAGGGTTTTAGGAGGGCCTAATGATCCAGGAACACATATTGAAAATAGAGCGGGCGAGCCATGTGCAAATCCATATTTATATATGGCATCTCAACTAGCTGCTGGATTAGACGGAATCAAAAACGAAACTAACCCGGGGAAACCTGATAGTAAGCCTTATCAATCCGAAAACACATTGCTACCCCGCAATCTAAATGAATCGCTTGAAGCTTTGGAAAGGAATGAATTATTTAAACAAAAATTTACTAAACAGTTTATAAATTACTTTATACAACTAAAATCTAGTGAGATCCAAAGATTTGAATCCTACGTGACCGACTGGGAACACCGGGAATATTTTGAGGTATTTTAAATGACAAAAAATAATAACACTTCCTGGCGAGGCGATAAAATTGGAAGAATGTCTAAACAAGAGATAGATGAATTTTTATCAGAACCTTGGATCGCTAGACTAGCCTGTATAAAGTCCGATGGTTCGCCTTTTGTTGTTCCAGTTTGGTACCACTGGGATGGTTCTGATTTTTGGATAGTCGGAAGGAAAAAATCTCGATGGGCTGAATTCCTAGAAGATGATCCAAGAGTGTCTTTAGTGATTGACGAGCCGGTACCGCCAATCAGAAAAGTAATTTGCGACGGTGAAGCTGAAATCATCGAAAAAGGGGTTGGACCTTTTCTAGAAAATGGGCAGAAATCAGTGTGGAATCAAATAGGTGAAAATCATACAGGACCACGTTATCTTGGCGAAAAAGCCAATGAATATAGAAAATCCGTTAATTCCGAGCCATGTACTACGTTCAAAATAAAGCCCCGAGAGCTTACAACTTGGCAAGGTTTTGAATGGCATCGAAGATACCGCCATTCTTAAAAAAAACACTTGTTTTTCCCTTTTTTTTTTGATTAAATATAAAAACGTTCATTTTGTGGTGATTCGCAAAACGGAAGTAGGAGGATAATCAAGGTTCCCTTGTGGTAAGGGAAGTCAGTATCCCTAACGGGATCAATTGAGATATCTACCGAAGGAACGCGTTTAGAACGACACGTAAAAAATGTCGGTCAAGGCGATTTCTAGGTAGACTGTCTATAAAATCATTCATAAACCTAGTGTCAAATTCCGATCTATTTTTACGCGTTGAGTATTAACCGTACTAACTCAAAACGAAAACTGGAGGAATGATATGACGGATAACTATTATAGAGGCGCTAAAGTAAACCAGAATGCTCAGCAAAACCAGAGTGCAGACAAACCCGTAAACGGTTACGTTTACAGGGGAGTAAAACACCAAGCTCAGCAGCAGTCTGACCAACAACAGACATCTGGAGTTTACAGAGGTGCGAAATGGTTTGGGGGTACCGAGAAAGACGGTCAGATGCGATAATATCGCGATCGTTAGAGAAAGGGAGGCTAAGCCTCCCTTTTTTTATTAATAATCAATACTTTTCTTCATCTTTTACCATGGCCCTTTTTGTTTCTATTTTATTCAAAACTCTTATGCAGATTGGAATAGACGCTAGTAGTATTAATGAGATAACCGCCTTAGGTGAAAAAATTTCATCGAGTTTATTCAATTCGGACATTTGCACACCTGCATTAACTAAAATCAGTTGTATGGGCAACATACCTAGTTGACTGCTCCAACAAAAGGTCACCGGACTAACCTTTGTTAAACCAAAAAGAATATTTATAAGCTGATAAGGTATTACAGGTATTAGCCTAAGTGATAAAATATATAAAACGCCATATTTACAAAATTCTTTATTAACCCGGTCAAATGTGTTTTCAAGCTTTCTAGCTAAATGATCTTGAAACAAATGCCTAGAAATTACAAACGTTATCAAAGCTCCTAGCGTTGCTCCAAAAGATGAAATCAAAGCTCCCCAACTCATACCAAAGAAAAATCCATTACCTATCACTAAAAAAGTCAAAATAGGTAGACACAATACGCACGAAATTAAATATAAAATAAATGCGGCAATTCCGTACTTTATTGGTTCTTTTGATATTTCTGAATCAAAGATTTTACGATATTCAAAAAACACATCGGACGGCGGGAAAAATATTTCGAAATTAAAAATCGTAGACAAAGTTAAAATAGCTACATAAACGACCAAAATAACAAGTGTAATTCTTTTCAACGTTATCAAAAGTGTTGCGCTGTATCTATTGCATTTGTCTTAGCACATTCGACTATCTGTTTGACTGCCTCGGGCGCACCTAAGGTTGGCGAAACATTAATTATTTTAAAATCTCCTAATCCGATAAAACCCAACCAATTCTCAAAGGGCTTTTTCTGATGATCTAATTCACCCAATCCATTAGCCTCAGTATAATCACCGCCAGAAGAATACAAAATTACTACTTTGCCAACTACCAAACCTCTATATCCCTCATCTGGTGTAAAAGACCAGGCAAGGCTTGGCTGAGTTATCAAATCAATATAATGCTTTAATCTATATGGTATACCAAAGTTCCACATTGGAACTGAAAATACATATTTATCCGCAGAATTAAATTGATCAAATAGTTCTACAATTTTGTTCCACTCTGATTTCTTCCCCTGGCTAACTTTTTCTCCATGCATTATACGGTATTTAGTATCGATTACCTCGCCACTAAAAGGAGGTAAAGTCATAGACCATAAATCCAATGTGTCTATTACGTCTTCTGGATTGAGCCTTTCATACTCTTTTAAAAACTCTCTGGCTACCTCTATAGAATGAGACCTAGCTTTTCGTGGAGAAGATTCGATGTATAGTACTCTTTTCATATGCTTGCCCCTATAAACAGCGTGAAGATTTATTTAAATAAAATTATGGCTACATTTTAAGCAAAAAATTTTATATTGTTGATATTATTTAATTTATGTAAGCTATAGATTTTATAGTATCAAAAAAGCAAACATGACGAAAAAAATTTGCATAGTAGGAGTGACAGGACTAGTTGGAGCGAACTTGGCGAAAAAAGCGCTTTCTAAAGGATATTTAGTTAATGGTACTGCAAGGAACGCCTCTGATGAAGACAAGATAAAATACATTAAAAATTTTCCTAACAGTCAAAATTTGACTCTCTTCAGTGCAAATATGAATAATAGCGAGACATTTGACGAGGCACTAGCTGACGTTGACGCGCTATTTATTTGCTGTCTAATTCCCATTTATAAATCTACTGAAGGTATACCAGCAAATCAACTTTCCGAGGAAGAGGGAAGAAGTAAAATACTGGCTCCGACAGTCGAAGGATGCTTAAATATTTTACATTCTGCAAAACGAAACAAAATCAGGAACGTTTTGATTTGTTCATCAACTGCGAGTACCAACCCTAATATCCATATAGAAGAAAAGAATGAAATTGATCATTGGTCTGACGAGTCAACACAAATAAAAAATAAGAAATTTACATCCGCTGCTAAGACCGTAATGGAAAAACGGGCAATAAAATTTTGCGAAGAAAATAATATCAGATTATGTATCTTACTACCCACGGGGCTCTACGGGGAACTCTTAATACCCGGTCATCTAAGACATAATCCTTATGCTTGGTTAGATAGACTATTGAACGGCGGTGAACCAAGACATGCAATATGTCCGGATGACTCGATATCAATGATACATACCGAAGACCTCGCGGAATTATTCTTAAACGCTTTTGAATGCGATTCTTGCGAAGGAAGATTTTTTGGGGTCTATGAAAGCTTGCATTGGGAGGACATTTACAAAGAGTGTGAAAGACAAATACCCGATATGATCACGCCTAAATACCTAGACACTAAATCAGCTAAGCCTACGGCATTTGATTTCGCAAGGCGGGACAGTCTCGGAGTCAAGTTGAGGGATTTTCCTACCATGCTCTCACAAACTTTAGATAGTTTGAAGAAGTACCAATCTAAGAAAGTTAAGTAAACAAACTATCTGAGATCGTCCCCAAGTGAAGTAATAGTACTACTAGACACGGTGACTTGTTGCACTTGATAATTTGGATGGTCAATACCAAACAAAACTTGTTCCCTCCCTAATATAGATCGTCTAGCTTCTTTAGAAACATTAAATCTTAGAAAGTGAACAGCTGACGTTTTTGTACCATCACTACGTTCCAAATCCTCATCTGCGATAGCATAAATAGGGTGGTTAGGACCGCACTGCATCCAAATCCTTGACTCGATCCCATTTAATTTTACAAGCTCTGTTTTCCGGATTTCTTCATCGACATACTCAATCATCATCGTGGCTTTCAGATTAAACTGATCAGGGATCAACGGAATGTAAGCATCGAATTCTTCTCGAATAGCATCTTTTTCAAAAATTTTTTCTATCCTCAACATCTCCTGTATTTGGTATTGAATAGTAAGAGCACTTTCAAAATACAATGAGATATGATCCCCTAGATCGACCCGCCTTGCTTTTTTGTGTTCTAGTACGTTTTTACGAAACTCAGTCCGGCAACTCGCATAATCTTCTAAACTTTGCAGGTCCTGAATTTCAAGTTTATTATTTTTCATTTTGCACTCCATAAGCATATCTTAAAACGCCAAATGCTGACGAGAATTCAGACTTTTTACGAGTTCCTTGTTCTATTAGATCAAAGGCCATAGGACAATCACTTACAAAATGGTCGGTTTCACTTTTATCGATTGCGGAAACCACTGGCCGACATATTTTTTTAGCGCTAGGATAGCTTTCCTTTTTCACAGCGTAAGTGCCATCATGCCCTGAACATCGTTCGATAAGTGAAACTTTCGTACCAGGGATCAACTCCAAAACTTCTTTGGTTTTTGGGCCAATATTCTGCACCCTCTGATGGCAAGGCGCATGGTAAGCGACGTTTCCCAATTGGTTAATAAAGTTTGTATTAAATTTTCCTTGTTTATGTAGGTTCATTAGCAACTCAAAAGGATCAACCATTGCTTCTGATAGGTTTTTAATATTCTCGTCGTCGGGGAACATTAAGGGCAATTCTTTCCTGTACATCAATACACAACTGGGTATTGGCGCGGTTATCTTATAATCGGCTTCAATGAAAGGTTTCATTTTCTTTAGGTTGCGTTCGGCAAATTCTGCTACCGAAGGTAAATCCCCCAACTCATATTTCGGCATTCCACAACATTCATTACTATTAATTATTGAAACGCTAAGGCCACTGAGTTCAAAAACTGACACCATATCCTCAACTAAACGCGGAGAATTTACGTTCCCATAACACGTTACAAAAACTGCTATTTTTTCATCTTGAGAAGTTCTATCGAGATTTGGGTTTTTCGTTAAACCTTTTTGTTTTAAAAATTTATTTGAATGATATTTGGGTAGTGGAGCTTCTTTATGAATACCTAAAGTTTTCTCCAAAACGTTTCTTGTTACGGAATTTTTATTTAAAACATTAACGATTGGCGCGACTACCGGCAGTCCTGCTAAGTTTCCCACTACTTTAGTAGACGTAATTATCTTGTCTCGCAAGCTTGTCTCACCTTTTCTAAAACTAGCTGCTTTCGCTCTTAACATAAGATGAGGGAAGTCTACGTTCCATTCGTGCGGAGGGACATAAGGGCATTTGGTTAAATAACAAATATCACAAAGATAACATTCATCAACTACTTTTTTGTAGTCTGCTTTTGAAACACCATCAACTTCCATGGTCTCGCTTTCGTCTATTAAGTCAAATAGCGAGGGAAAGGAATTACAGAGACTCACACATCGACGGCAAGTATGGCAAATATCGAATACTCTCTCTAACTCAGAATTGATCCTGTCCTCATCATAAAAATCATCTGATTTCCAATCGATGGCGTGTCTTGTGGGCGCATCTAGGCTACCCTCTTTTAAAGATTTGTATGACATAAGACAAGCGAAGAGAAGGGTAGGCTTCTAAAAGAAAACCTACCCTAAGCTCGATTATTTTAAGATATAGAATCTAAGGCTTTTTGGAATCTGTTGGCGTGAGAACGCTCAGCTTTTGCGAGAGTCTCGAACCAATCAGCGATTTCGTCAAAACCTTCTTCTTTAGCAGCCTTCGCCATACCAGGATACATATCGGTATATTCGTGGGTTTCACCGGCTATTGCAGCTTTTAAGTTCTGCTCCGTAGTACCTATTGGTTCTCCTGTAGCAGGATCTCCAACTGCTTCTAAATATTCTAGGTGGCCGTGGGCATGACCGGTCTCGCCTTCCGCTGTTGACCTAAATACAGTCGAAACATCATTGTATCCCTCTACATCTGCCTTTTGTGCGAAGTAGAGATAACGTCTATTTGCTTGCGACTCACCCGCAAATGCGGCTTTGAGGTTTTCCTCTGTTTTGCTCCCTTTTAATGACATCTTTTTGCTCCTGATGTATATGATTAAATTAATTTACATGTAATACGAGTGAAATTAATTAAAGTATTATAAACAGTTAATTATCAGTTTTTCGTCAAATTGTGTCAACTCATTCATTTACCTTGATCAAATAATGGAGAATGACCGCCTAATTCTTTTGGTAAAGGCAAAGGTCTTTTTTTCTTGCCGTCTTCGCTAAGGGGTTGGTCATTTGGAATTGGGCTTCCAGCTATAAATTCAATTGATTGACTCGGACGAGGCTCTCCCGCAAAAGCGGTATCTAAACATGCCATTTTTTCCTCATCAGATTTCTTTCCGGCAGCAAGCTTTTTTTCAATCAAATCGTTATCACCCCATGGATCATATTCCTCATGGCTTTGGACGCCACCTCTCTCTGGACCTTCGGGCACCCTAGCTCTCTGACGTTTCGACAACCTGTAGAGAATATTCCAAGCTCTTTTATTTTCTTCAATCGGTTCAACGGATACTCGACCCGAGGCTTCGAACTGTTTCCAAATCTTCTCGCCTTTTTCGGTCCTAATGACAACAATCGTTGCGCGCTCAGTACCAACACCACCGCATGCTATATCAGCCAGTTCTGCGGAAAAGTCGCCACAATGAGCACATTCAGGTCTTTGGTATTGTTCCATGGCCTCCGCAAGCGGTATGGTAGCAACGTCTCCGTTTTTTTTATAAATGAGAACCTCACCTTTTACGTTGAATTGCTTAACATCGGAAAGGGGGATTCCCATTTCTTTTTCAATTTTTTCCGTCATGAGTTCGGGCCGGAATACTTCAGTGCAAAACAGTCCTATACTAAAATTTACCCTATCACTCATTCCTCTCAAGAATTCACGTTGTCTTCCAACAATTTTTGGTTTCTTTTTTTCAGAGACGAGAAAACTAGGGTCCATTTTTTCCATTTTCCTTAAAGGAGTGATTTGACACGGTACTCCCACGAACCCCAACGATTTGAGATCCTCTTCAGCGGCTTGCTCTAACGCTAGATTATTCGGGCAATAGGTATACCAGCTACCTGAGCTATTTCGAATTGACTCTTTATCCTTCGCGACCTTAGGCGTAGGAAAGCATGGTTGATCGTCTTCACCAACCGCCGATACTATCGCGCCATCTATGTTACCGGTCTCATATGCCCAATCCAACAGCGCTGTGACAACGCCTCCATCCTGTCCATTTTCTGATATTATAGGGTCTTTCGATTTAGCTACAAAGATATTACGAAAAACCCCAAAGACGCCTTCCCATGATTCCTTCCTGTCATTTGAAAAAACTGCTTGTCTCAAATGGGTCTCCCTAGGCCATAGTCTCGGGCACACTGTCGCGCAAACATCGCAACCTGCACCCTCACTTACGCCACAAAAGTCAGATGGAGCCGATGCTTTTGCTGTTTGTTTTGGCTTTCCCTCGACCATTTCTATTACGTTATGAGGACAAGCTGCCACACAACTGCCACATTCACAGCAGCTACCAAAATCGACAACATCATTCATCATAGTTTTAAAACTATTGTGTCTCAAATCTCCCATTTTTCACTCCATTCTGTTGATCTGTAATTAAATCCACGCAAATATCCCTACACGATTCTTTATTTTCACCGAGAGAGCACGAAAATGCCAAATATTTTTAAAATTTTTATCTATAGGTTGTAATCAACCACCCTAAAGACGTCGCGTTTTCAAACACATTCGCCAAAGAGAAACCAAAAAACCTTCCTTTTTTAAAAATCAAATTAGTTATTATCCAGAGTATGATACGATAAATAAACTTAATTGTTAGTTAAACGCTATATGAATACACAATTTAATAACAGGAAAACGAGCCAGATTCCCTGGTTAGCTATAGACAGCGAAGAAAAAATCAAGGCAAAAGTCTTATCACTGAACCGGTCCGACAAAACTGTGGAATTACTTTTTAAAATAAAAGCAGGTTATAGATCAGGCCCCCATCGTCACACTTGTGAGACAAGAATTTATGTTATCTCAGGAAAAATAATCAACCACAGCATAAAAGAGACTTTTGAACAAGGAGATTATTGCTTTCAAGCTAGCAATGATACTCACGACGAAGAGTTCACAAAAAATAGTTTGATTTACGTAAACTATAAGTCTAAAAATGATCGGTTTGTTGAATTTCTTGATGAGCACTCTAATGTGCTTGATACTTTAACTATGCAACATTTCGAGGAGATGATATTAGCTCAATCAAAAGACGGCTCACCAAAACCTCCACCACCTGGCGTGTGAATTAAAATAGATTCACCGGGCTTAATTTCTATTTGAGCACATCCTGGCAACTCATGATGACACCCAGCCTCATCAATATGAAAGTTCCTACCCGCTAATCCTTGCAATCCGCCATCTAATCCGGTAGGTCGAAATACCCTACTACTCGATAATATCGATAAAGAAACTGACTCAAAAAATTTAATTTTTCTACACACCCCGTCTCCTCCATTATATTGACCTTTTCCTCCGCTATTTTGTCTTATTGAAAATTCCTCCAGTAAAACGGGGAAATGATGTTCCATCACCTCAGGATCTGTAATTCGTGAATTAGTCATATGTGTTTGTCTTGCGCTAGAGCCATCGTAATTTTTTCCCGCTCCCGAACCGCCGGAAATTGTTTCGTAATATTGAAAACGGGAGTTTCCAAAAGATAAATTATTCATCGTTCCCTGGGAAAATGCTTGGATTCCAAGAGCGGCTAAAATAACATCGACAATTTTTTGGCTAATTTCAACATTACCAGCGACAACTGCAGCGGGATAGCTTGGATCTAATAGACTTTTTTTAGGTATCTTTAATTTGACTGGAATCAAACACCCATCATTTAATGGTATTTCTTTATCACAAATAAGCGAACGTAAAACGTAAATAATACACGCCTTAGTAATCGATTTAGGCGCGTTAAAATTAGTTTTAAGCTGCCCATTTGTATTTTCGAAATCAAATGTTATTTCTTTTTGATTTTTATTCACGCGCACATCGACAGAAATCTTCTGCCCCTCATCAAGGCAAGCTTCAAAGGTACCTGAATTTAAGTCAGGTATAATCTTTCTCACAAACTGCTCGCCTTGATTTAAAAGACGTTTCGACAGGTCAGTAACTGAAGCCTCACCAAACTCGATTAATTTAGTTTGAAGCTCATTTATCCCTGTCTGGTTTGCCGCAATTTGCGCCTTTAGGTCAGCAATATTATGGGCAATATTCCTAGCCGGATAATTACTATCTAAAAGAATACGGGTAATTTCTTTTTCTCTAAAAACATTATCTTTTACTGCCATCATCAGCTTAAAGAGTATTCCCTCTTGTTGAATATTTAAGCTTTCAGCTGGCATAGAGCCTGGAGTTATCCCTCCAATATCAGCGTGATGACCACGAGAAGCCACAAAAAAAACGGGGGCTCTATGGTTTTCAGAAGCAAAAACTGGACTAATACATGTAATATCTGGTAAGTGTGTTCCCCCTCTAAACGGATCATTTGTAACATATGTTTGACCTGATTTTAAAGAGCCCGACATCTTCTCAATTAACGTTTTTACGCAATCGCTCATAGAGCCCAGATGTACAGGAATATGTGGCGCACTTGCCAATAATGACCCTTCACTATCGAAGATCGCACAAGAATAGTCCAAACGCTCTTTTATGTTGATAGAAGTAGCAGTCTTTTTAAGAGCACTTCCCATCTGTTCCGCAACAGAGACTATTTGATTTCCAAAGATTGCTACCTCCATGGCAATTTTTGTATTCTGTGATTTAATTAAAAGATTGTTTTTCTCTGAAGGATTTAATTTTCTCAATAATAAATCATGATTATCGTAGCAATCACACGTCCAACCTGTCTTTATTAATACCGTATTGTTTGGTGATATTATGACTGCGGGACCAATTATTGATTTTTGGCTTGAGAGCTCCTCGAGCTGATAGAAAGGTATATCTTTCCATTGACCATCCTCAAAAACCTTTTTTTCTAGTGCAGTTTTATTTGTATTTACATGTTCTGAAGAATTGGAACTTAAGGCATTAAGATTAATTTTTGATGCTTCTATTGTCTTAACCAAAATTGACTCAACAAAAAGGTTTTTATTTTGCTCTAGAAAACCATAGCTTTTTTTAAAAGACTGCATAAATTGATCTCTCATACTGTTACTATCGCTCAAAGGAATTAAAAAAGTATCCGAGGTGTCCTCAAACTTTAATTTAAGAAAAATTTCACTTGTTACTAATTCTTGTCTTTTAAAATTTAATTTCGAATCTTTAATTATTCGTTCAGCAAAAATTGGCAATTCTTTAACAATTGAGTCGCAAAGAATTTTGTTTATTGATTTTTCAATAATTATTTGTCTATCTGAGAGACCGATCCCAAGAGCAGATAAGACGCTGGCATTATTTGAAATGAAAATTTCTTTAATGCTTAGAGAATCTGCAACTGCACAGCAGTGTTGCGCAGCTGCACCTCCATAGCAATTTAAAACATAGTTTTTTATATCATGACCTTTATCAATTGATATTTTTTTTATTGCATTGGCCATTTTTTTTACAGCTAATTCTAAAAAACCCTCTGCGATTTGGTAAATAGTCATATCTTCCTTTAGCTTATTTTTTGAATCATCCTTTATTTTTTCAAATATTGAAACAACTAAATCTCTGTCTATGGGCGAATTTTTATTTTTACCGAACAGAGTTGGAAAATATTCTGGTCTGATTATACCAATCAGAACGTTACAGTCTGTGACTGTAACCGGGCCGCCATTCCCGTAACAGGCAGGACCAGGATATGAGCCCCCTGATTCCGGGCCCACTTTGTACCTAATGCCGTCAAAATCAACGATAGAACCTCCTCCTGCGGCCACCGTATGGATGTCCATTGAATTACTGTTAATTGTGATGCTTTCAATTTTACTTTGACTTCTGTACTCGTAGTTATCATGATAATGAGCCACATCGGTCGAGGTGCCCCCCATATCAAAACAGATAATTTTATCAAAACCTCTATTTCTTGCGGTTTTAACTGCTCCTATCACTCCGCCGGCAGGTCCTGATAAAATGGAATTCCTGCCCTGAAAATTCTCCGCTTCGGCCAGTCCACCATGAGATTGCATGATTAGAAAATTTACTTTACCTATCTCTTTTTTTATGCCCGCTACATATTTTTCTAGTAGTGGTTTTAAATAAGCGTCAACGACAGCGGTGTTTGCACGATCAACATACCCTAACATTGAGCTGCTTTGATGTGAGATAGCGAGATTATCTATACCCAAATCTTGTAATTTCTTAGCAACAAGATTTTCATGCGCTGGATTTATATGGCTATTAATCAAAGCGACCGCGACAGCGTCGAAAGAATTTATTTTGCGGGTCTTAAGCACGTTTACTACATCATTTTCATCTAGTCTATCAAGAATTTTGCCACTAGCACTTATCCTACCTCCAACCTCTACGGCACTTTCCCAAAACGTACTTTCTTTCCTTATGTTAAATGAGAACAGCAATTCTCTGTTCTGATGTCCTATCGACAGCAGATCTTTATAACCTTTTGTGACCACCAAAACAGTTTTAGCGCCTTTTTTTTCTAATAAAGCATTAGTTCCCAGGGTTGTACCAAGTTTAATCTCACCTATACTTTCATCAACATGCCCATCAGCATCAGTCGACCGGATAATTGAATAAATATGCTCAAGGATTATCTTGAAGGATTCATTTTTATGAGCAGTGAGGATTTTTTTTACGTGGATAACGTCATCGGGGGAAACGCCTATAACGTCTGTGAATGTACCTCCCCTATCAATCCAAAATTGCCATTTATTATTTGAGGATTTTTTAGTAATCACGGCAGGTTCTATTATTTCCTCAACATTTTCTGGTCTTCCTCGGCGAAACTTTTCCAGAATCGTGGCAAAATTTTAACGGTCTTATTGTTTCGAAACCCGTTCTCTTAGTTCACTTTTCTCTAAACTAATTTTATCTTTAAGGCTCATCACATAAGCGGCGGCGGCCAGTATAGCAATTGCACCTGCTTCAGCAAACAACATCATCGGGTCCATTTCTTTACTATGGAGCACAATTAATCTACATAACGCGGTCATGGCAATTATTATTGGTAATGTAACTGGAATACGACTACTGGCATAGAATGCACCAACCATCCCTATTATTTCGGCATAAATGAATAATAAAAATAGGTCGGCCAGTTCTATTTTTCTAGCGTCGTACATTTCGAGAATATCAAGACCAGCTGCAACTATAGTTAAGAAACCTATAATAGCGAGCAATATTTTCTCACCTATCACAGTTGACCAATGAAGACTTTTCGTTAGCTTGCTCATAAGTTTTACCTACAAATCACTGCCGTTGACTGGGTATGATTTTATTGCATCAGCTTTACTTATATAACCTTCCTTTACGTCCATAAGAACATCACTTTTTTCTCTTTCAGACGCTTGACCGTATCCGCCTCCACCAGGTGCTGAAACTCGAACTCGGTCTCCTGGTTGCATTGGAATATTCGAATACTTACTTGGGCTGACTTTACCATAAGCCTCTACCGCCGTCTCCCAGCTATCGCTACCTGATTTTTTAAATAACGTTGCGCCGGTTTTACCTTCCTCTCCGCCAACTAGGCCCCATGCGCCTAATTTATGCTTATTGGTCATCTGGCTGACTAACATCCCTCCTGTACATAACATTTGTTTCACATTGCTTAAACCACCTCTAAATTTTCCAGCCCCTCCTGAGTTTGGCCTTAGCGCATATTCCTCGACTATCCAAGGAAACCTTGTTTCAAATACTTCCATTGGAGTGTTTGCGCAGTTTCCATTAATCGAATCTGTTGCATCATTGCCGTCAGCAAATGCACGGCCTCCATAACCTACATAGCTGAAATCAAATCCCCCAAAAGGCTCATCAGTGTAGTCATCATGACCACCGAAAACAAAACATCCATGAGTGGTTCCTTCAGAAGCCATAACCCTATCGGGCACGCACTCCACCATCGCGCCAAATATAGCCGCTACTATCAAAGGATGAGTTTCTGTGTTTCCTCCAACCTCAGAACCCGGATAATTAACATTCATTACGGTTCCAGCTGGTGCGATCACTCTAATTGGTCTGAAACAACCAGAATTTTTTGGGATGCTTTGATCTGTTAAATGTAACATGGCATTAAACGCAGCTGACCAAGCAACTCCTAAAGTGGCATTAATTGGACCCTTTGCCTGTCTTGACGAGCCAGTGTAATCGATAACCACCTCATCTCCTTGGACATGCACGGCAACGTGCACTTCATATTCTTTGTCTTCTATACCGTCGTCTTCGACTCTATCAATAAATCGATAAACACCGTCGGGAAATTCTGAGATTTCCGCTCTCATCCGCCTTTCAGAATAATCTAGAAGATCTTTAACTATTGTATTAAATTTATCTTTACCGTATTTTTTAACTAATTCTTGAAGTCTTTTTTCCCCTAGATCCACTCCGCTAATCAGAGCCCTCATATCACCATAGTTTCCTCTAGGGGTTCTAACATTAGCCAACATCATTTTCCAGACCTCTGGAACATCTACTCCTTTTTTTATAATTTTCACAGGTGGGACCCTCAAACCTTCATGAAAAATTTCAGTGGCTTCACCCGGAAACCCCCCTGGAGCCATCCCCCCAACCTCTACAAAGTGACCAACACATACAGAAAATGCCGCGATTTCACCGTCGATAAAGATCGGTTTGAATACTGTATGTTCTGGTGTGTGCAACCCACCTCTGTATGGATCATTGTGCACAATCACATCGCCTTCATCAATTTCTGAGAGGGGAATTTCCTTCAACATGGATCGAACCAACAGCGGAACGCCTCCAATTTGAGAGGGACAAAAGTCGGCCACGGCAATTAATTCACCCGCACGATTTGCCAATGCGCATGTGAAATCTTCAGCTTCACTAAAGATTGTGGAGTACGCTGTTTTTTGTACATTAATTCCCATTTCTTTAGCGATCGCTATCATAGCTGACTCGATAATATTCATATTTATCATGTCCATTTGCTAGCCTCCTAGTTGATTTCGTGAATTCCACTTTTAGGCAACGGTATACGCGGATCTTCATTACCTTTTGACTTAGATTTATACCAATCTATACACCAATCGCTACAAAACAACAATTTAGAAAATTCTTTAGATTTCAGACCATCGCCATAGATAAGCATTCCACAGTTATCGCATTTTATATATTTCTCTATGTAATATTTGTTTTCTGAAAATCTCATAATTTGTTTTTATACTCCGCGGCTAACTTACCTAAGACAATATTTCCGTATTTGTCAATAAGGACTGGCATGTCAGGACTAACAACTGTAACAGATGCATCTTCTTCTATAAGCGCTGGTCCTGTAAAAATTTTACCGACTGGAAGCTCTTCTCTTCTGTAAACCGAGGCACTTGCTATCCCACTATCGAAAAAAACTTGACGTTTTTCGTAAGGAGATGGAAGTTTATCAGAGTACGCTATGATTGGTATTTGGGGCTTTGGAGTGAGAGCTAAAGCGGTAACTTTTATACTTATTAGTTCTATCGTCTCGTTAGGGATGTCGAAATTATAACGCTTCTTATGCGCTTCATGAAAAGAATCCCAAACAGAAGATATTGCATTTTCTGAGAATTCATTATCGTAGAATGAAATCTCTAATTCGTGATTTTGACCAAAATAACGCATTTCTAGGGTTTTCAATACTTCTATCTTCTCTGTGTATCCCTGCTCTACCAATGCCTCGCTGCATTCTGCGACCAAATCACTTAAGACTCTATTAGCATAGTCAAAATTAAAAAACCTGGACGTCATTGGCGCAGTCCGTTCTAAATCAACTCTTGCATCTGTCATCGTGAATCCAAAAGCGGAGAATTGACCGGGATGATTAGGCACAATACCACTCGGTGTCCCTGCAAGTTGCATCAAGTCAGAAATATGCACGGGGCCGGCTCCACCAAATGCAAGCATAGTAAAATCTCTTGGGTCTAGTCCTTTTTCAGTCAATACCAACCGAGTTGCACCAACCATATTATTATTAGCTATCTTCACGATACCATTCGCAGTATTTTCTAAAGTTTCTCCCAACTGTTCAGCTATTGATTTTACTGCTTGCTTTGCTTTCTCCACGCTTAACTTCATATTTCCACCCAAAAAGAATTGAGGGTTAATTCTACCTAAAACCACATTTGCATCTGTCACTGTGGGCAACTCTCCTCCTCTATCGTAACAGGCTGGGCCGGGAGCCGCGCCGGCACTTTGTGGACCGACTTGCAACATTCCACCCTTATCTATCCACGCTATTGAGCCTCCACCTGCACCCATAGTTCTTATATCAATCATTGGGATTTGAATTGGTATGCCAAACTCTATTTCATAACTCGTTGTAAAACTTTCTGTCCTGCCTACTACAGTCGAAACATCTGTTGATGTTCCGCCCATATCAAGCGTAACCATATGATCAATGTTAATGAGGTTTGAAAGTTGTCGAGCACCAATGACTCCCCCGGTAGGGCCAGACAAACTTAGATGAATTGGACAATTTTTAGCTGCTTCTAGAGATACCTCTCCTCCATTTGACTTAATTACAGACACTCTTTTTATATCTTTTGCTTCGGACAATTTGTGACCAAGCCTCTTCAAATTTTCTGAAACCAGAGGTTTCAAATAAGCATCAGCTATTGTTGTTGAAGATCGTTCATGTTCTTTCCACTTCGGAAGTAAGTCATAAGATATAGAAATGGGCTTATCAGGAATTTCTTCTCTAAAAATTTCTTTTACCCGAATCTCATGATCAGGTATGACATAAGAACAAAGTAAACAAATTGCTATTGCTTCTATTTCTTGATCATTACCTATCGCTCTAGCAACTTTTCTGACTTGATTTTCATCAAGCGCTTTGTAGACCCCTTCACGAGGCGTAATACGTTCGTCGATTTCAAAACAATGTCTTCTTTTTACTAAGGGCTTGGACTTAAT
The DNA here is from genome assembly GCA_002170535.1 of Methylococcaceae bacterium TMED69. GTDB lineage: Bacteria > Pseudomonadota > Gammaproteobacteria > TMED69. The sequence goes on along the minus strand of NHDW01000001.1, from coordinate 101,895 downwards.
CCAATTTATATCGTAATGACTCTGTCGTTTTCCCCTTTGAATAAATGGAACGTCCTTAAAGCCCAAAGTCGTTACAAAAGCCACAGTAGCACCGTTTCGTTCAAGTATCGCGTTTGTGGCAATAGTTGTTCCAAAACGAAGGTAATCTACTCCGCCAACCTGTTGATTTTGTAGGCCGTCCAGAATTCCTTTTCCCGGATCTGATGGTGTTGAAAGGGTTTTCCAAACTATCAACTTGTCTTCAGAGGGATCATGATAGACGAAGTCGGTAAATGTACCTCCAACGTCTATCCCTAATATGCATGTCATTATATTCTCCCCAAAACAATGAAGTTTAACATCCTATCAAACCGCAACTAAATCAGATTAGGTAATATTAAAACCTGTATATTCGGCTTTCGCAACGTCAAGACATTTCTCTCGATAATTGCCCACCCCGCCAATATAAGATAGTAACCTTCTCGGTTTTCCGTCTACATTAGAACCCATATACCAAGAGCTTGTTTTCGTTACCAGTGTCTGTTCAGCGACTTCGTCATGATGGGACACCCAAGCCTCTTGAGCTGACTCGCTGGCTTCAATAACTTTTTTCCCCTGCCCATTAACGTAGCTTATGCAATCGCTTATCCATTCTGCTTGTTGTTGTAAACAAGTCGTCATATTACAGAGCGCTGCCGAGGGCGCGAGCGGAGCACCAGTTGTGAACAAGTTTGGATAACCGCTTATTTGAAGACCCATCATTGTTTTAATTTCCCGATTCCACTCGTCTTTAAGCAACTGATCGCTCTTGCCTTTTATATCAATCCTTGTCAGCGCTCCAGAACCAGCATCAAAACCAGTAGCTAGTATAATTGTGTCGAGTTCAAAAGATTGCCCATTACTTAGGCGAATTCCGCTCGATGTTATCTCTGCGATTGGATTATCTTTAACACTAATTAGGTTTACGTGAGGGAGATGAAACTTCTCCAGATAACCATTCTCGAGTGGAACCCTATGGGTACCGAAACCGTAATCTTTCGGAATAAGGATTTCACATAGTTGTGGATCTTTGAGTCTTTGTTCCATCTTTTCTCGCACGAAATTTGATATTTCATCATTCACTTCCTGCTCGAAAAACATCTCTTTATAAGAGGAAAGCCATAGTTCTAATGAACCATTTTCCCAAATTCTTTCGAGTACCTCTCTTCTTTTTTCAGGTGTGCTATCAGCCCAAGAGCCATCTTGCCATTCAAATTCGAATCCCGAAAAAGTTTTTGGTAAGTTCTCTTGAAACCAATGAAATTTATCTTTGTATTCTTCAACGTCTTTGTCTGAATATTTAGGATTATTCATTGCATTGACGTACTGCGGTGTGCGAACGAAAACTTTCAACTCTTTACAGTCAGGAGCAATTGTTTGAATAACCTGAATTCCCGTAGCTCCATTCCCTACTATACCAACCCTACGATTAGAAAAATCAATTGATTCTTTTGGCCAACGTGCGGTATGAAAAATATCTCCGTCGAATTTATCCTGGCCGGGGAATACATTCTCTAACGGAGCCGATAACATTCCAGTGCAAGAAATGAGATACTGACATTCTATTTTTTGACCAGAATCCGTTGATACCTGCCAAGACGAACGCTGTTGATCCCATGTAGCTGATTTCACAACGGTACTAAATTGAATATCCTTTTTTAATTCTAATTTATCAGCAACATAGTTCATCCATCTCTCAATTTCTGGTTGTCCAGGAAATTTTTCAGACCAACTCCAACCTTTATACAACTCTTCGTCAAATAAATATTGATAAATGTAACAGGCAGAATCGAATCTTGCTCCAGGATAACGATTCCAATACCAAGTGCCGCCTACCCCTGAGCCCGCATCAATGACTTTGACGTTCAAGCCTTGTTTTCTTAATAGATATAATTGATACAAACCTGCTACTCCAGCCCCAATAACTAAAGCGTCTAATTTCAATTCTTCTTCCTTCATATTTTTCCCTTCCTAATTCCTAATTTTTTTAATTTTCATTAAGCTTAAATCAAAGCTGCCCTTCAGCCAACCCCTTATCGTGCCAGATAGTATTTAATATAATGACTGGGCTGGTTTGAGGCATTTTGAATTATGAGTGTATTCGGATCATCGTAATAATCAGCTTTAAAACCGGTGGGTTTATCTTTTTTCTGACTTCCTATGTAACTTCCCAAATCTCGCGACCACTGAAATACAGCTTTTGCGAACTCCAACCTAGATTGCTGCCAACGCTCCAAAGCCTCTTCTCGGTCAGGGGATAACAACGCTTTTGTCAATGTCATGGCGTCCGAAGCAGCCTTCGAGACTCCTAGACCAACATGAGGCCTCGCAGTACAAGCGGCATCCCCTATCAAAACGACCTTGTCAAAGGACAATCTATTCACGCATAAGTCTTGAATACCCTGTAAAAAAGGAACTTTTGTCTTTGTAACAAGCTCTCGAATAATACTTGGTAATTGAGCAGCTTTCTTTCGCATATAATTTTTACTTTTCTCGGTTATTAAATTTGGAGGTATTCCAGAAGGATAATATTTACCTGATTTATCGGTGAGAATCTTTTCTAACGAATGAGTGTCCTCCCATTGGTACCAAACCCAGTTATACCATCTTTTTCCTTCCGCTAAATCATCGTTCGGACCCGCAACCAAATATCCCAGCCAATGCCCGCCCTCAGTCAAAGCAAAACTAAACTTATTAGCCAACTTATGAAGCGCAGAGGACGGAATATCTGATTCGTTTACCAAACCTCGCCATGCTATATAACCTGAATGCTCTGGTTTAATATGTGGAAGCAGGATTTGCCTGACCCTAGATAAACTACCATCAGCTCCTACCAAGAAGTCACCTTGGACAGTTTTACCATTGGTAAATTTTGCAATAATTTTACCGTCAGGAGAATATAAAATATTGTTAAGACAGTGATCTGGATAATATTCTCCGGGACTTAATTTTAACTTTAAAAACCGATAGATTAGACCCCACGACGTCATCGTCTGAGGCATTGCCACTCTGTGGGTCACATCTCCATTCTTCGAGAAAAACAACCTTTCGTCTGAAACCACTCCCATACTCGCTTTTGAAGACAAGCCTGCGAACTCTAAAGCTTCGTAAAGCTCGTCATGTGTGGCTATTCCTGCGCCTCTATTTTCCAGTGAAGATGTGCTACGCTCAAAAATTTTTACCTCATAACCTCTATTTTTCAGACTCATCCCAGCTAATAAGCCAGCCATCGAACCACCAATTATTAAAATTTCTTCTTCTTTTTTTTTCATATATTGTCCAAAACAAGTTTTGCTAAGTTTTTGATAAACTGTAACAGCAAACTTACTGTAGATTATCTAGACGGACCTCACCATTATAAATATTAACACCGCTTTTCAATGGATGGTTTTTTGTAACTAAGTCAATTGGGTTAGCTATTTCAGCCAAAATCTGAACGTAAGGTGAGATCGAGTTACTTAATGCTTTAGTTGAGGTAAGAGGTACCGCACTAGGAATATTAGCCACACAATAGTGGATTACGTTATCAACAATATAGGTCGGTTCATCATGGGAAGTAGGTCGAGAAGTTTCTATACAACCACCCTGGTCTATCGCGATATCCGCAACAACAGCGCCTACTTTCATATTGCCTACCATATTTCTTGAGACTAATTTTGGGGCACTTGCTCCTGGAATCAACACAGAGCCAATAACTATGTCAGCATTAGAAAGGTGCTCATCATAGGCTTTAGTTGTGGGGTAGACATAATTTAAATTAGAACCAAATTTATCAGCCAAATAATCTAACCTTTCCAGCGACCTATCAAAAATTGTTACTTCAGCTCCCAGTCCCACACCGATAGAAGCGGCATTTTCTCCCGCTGTCCCTCCACCAATGATTAAAATTCTTCCTCTCTCGACTCCACCAACTCCAGACATCAGTACACCCCTTCCACCTTCATGCTTTTGAAGAAAATGGACTGCATTCTGTACAGCCAACCTACCCGCAATTTGACTCATAGGCTTTAAGAGTGGCAACTGCCCATCAGAAGTGCTCACAGTCTCAAAACCAACAGCAGTAACCCCGGATTCACAAAGCAAGCGAGTCTGTTCCGGGAATGCCGCCAAATGTAAATAACAAAATAATATCTGGTGGGGTTGTAAAAGTTTACATTCTTTTATATTCGGTTCTTTTACCTTAATGACAACCTTAGAGACACTGATAAGTTCCTCAGGATCTCCGATTACCGTTGCACCCGCGTCAATATAATTGTCATCGGTAATTCCAACACCCAAACCTGCATCACTCTCTACAAACACTTGTACACCAGCAGAAACTAATCGAGCTACCTGAGAATCATCTAGAGCCACACGGTATTCTTTGACTTTAGTTTCCTTTAAAATTCCGATTGCCATAACTACATCTCCTCAGTTAATTGATATGGAAGATATTATCTTAATAACATTACTATTCAGGTAAAAGCTTACCAGATCCACCCATTTCTTTTGGCATATCACTGAACTTAGGAAGCCCATCAGGCATGCTAATTCGCTTTTCCGAATAAAACACATGGACGCTAGGGTTAAATTCTAATCGATGGATAACAGCCGAATAAACGTCGGTTAAGTTCATCTTTGGATGCTCTGTCATAACATGTCCGCCGCATGTACCGCACCACTTTCTTAAGCTATTTTCAGTCTTAGTGTAAGTTTGTAGATTGTGTTGACCTTGTATAATTTCGATATTTGCTGGTGCCCATAGGCTAAAAGCATTGACAGGACCCGCAGACCAATGTCTGCAAGAATCGCAATGACAATATCCCATCGCTTCTGGTACCCCATTAATCTTCAACCTTACTTCGCCGCAAAAACATTCCGCATTCAAGGTTTTAGTCATAATTCTCCTTTTACCTTTAATTGGCCTAAAAGCTAAAAACTACCATTTAAAAATTAAATAATAGTTTAAACGTCGCTTAAGTGTAATGAATTAGACCGATCTAAACAAAATATTTTTGTCATACAAACTATCGATATAGTTTTTTTCGTACCCAAGTTCCTCAATTATTTTTTCATTATGTTGGCCAAGCGTCGGAGCGTAACATTGTCTCATTGGTGAGCCGTCATCAAAAACGGCTGCGGCTCTCGTCTGTCTTATTCGCCCAAAATTAGGATGGTCTAATTCCGTGTAAATTTTACTTTGAAGAACTTGTTCATAGTTTAACATCTCACGTCTTGATAAAATTGGCGCACAAGGTACTTCTTTCTCGCTGAAGCGAGAAATCCAATAAGAACTCTCTTTCATTTTTAGAATTTCTGACGTCATCTGCAATCTGGTTTTTGCGTTTTTCAGTCGTGCTGCAGTAGTCTTAAACCTCCTATCCGATACCCACTCAGGTTTTTGTAAAACCTCGCACAAACTAGCCCATTCTTGATCTGACATCGCGCCGACTGTAATAAAACCATCTAATGTTCTAAACACTAAATCTTGAGCGATTTGGCCTTCAGGACTTCCAGAAGCTCTATCCTCTATTAAAGTATAGTTCATCATTCCCTCCGGCCACAAAAAAGCAACCATAGCATCAAGCATGGACAATTTAATATGACAGCCTTTTGTAACTCTTGAACGATAAAGTAAGCCCGCGGTAATAGCCTGAGCCGCTTTCAAAGCAGTCACTTTATCAGGAATAACAGTCCTGACCATTTTCGGCCTCGACGAACCACCAGCCTGAATGTCGGCTAACCCAGAAATCGCCTGTATAACGGGATCGTATACTCTGCTGTTTATGAGCGGGCCAGTGTTACCAAAACCGCTAATCGATACATAAACGACTTGGTGATTTAGCTTACGAATAGATTTTTCATCTAAACCAAGACGTTCTATCACTCCTGGTCTGAAATTCTGTACAAAAACATCACTATTTTCGACCAACCCTTCAATAATTTGACGCCCTTCTAGAGTTTTTAAATCAATTGATAAGGATTGTTTTCCTCTGTTTATATTTATGAACGCTGTAGATAAGCTACCTTTTCTAACACCCATTTTACGAGTAATATCACCTTCAGGCGACTCAACCTTAATCACGCGAGCTCCTTGGTCCGCTAGCAGCATAGTTGATGCAGGGCCCGATAATACGGCGCTCATATCAAGTATTGTAATACCCTCTAAGGGAACAACTTTCTCTTCAAACGACATTCGCAATCCCTCCAAAAATTTCTAAAGACATAGTGACAGCAACCGCTAACGAGATCTAGATTTTAATAACTGCCATCTTATCAATAGGTTACCTAACTAGAACTAAATTAAATTATAGCCCTAAATCTAAAACTACATTTATAGAATGATTTTTTAAACCACATTCACAAAAATTTCACCTCGGTCAATTTATGATTTGGAATTCATGAATGAACCTTTATTTAAGGTTGATTTAATTGTAACAAGTAGGAACTAGGGGATATCTAAATGAAGAAATCTTTAACCAACTTGTGGCTTGTAGCTTCTTTGGCTTGTTTCTCGTTAAACGCTTTTGCGTTTAGCGCAGACGACCATCAAGCATGGCTTGATTCAAACCAGGGCGCACAACCACAATTCGTTGATGGTGATGTTATTACCTTCGACAAAGCAGATTTAGTTAGACCATTCATACCTGCAGAACAACAAGATGAAGTTCTGTTCGAAGGCATGGAAATGGTAATTAAAGACGCAGGGGATATGTCACCAGCTCCATCTTATCAAGAAGCTACAACCAAATATCTTGGTACAGCTTCAATCGATGCTGATGGCGCACTCATGAACTATGCAACCGGCAGGCCATTTGATCCAGAAACATTTGAAATTGGCAGTGAAGAAGACGGTTGGAAATGGGTTTGGAATTGGACCCACAGATGGCAATATACTGGCCTTAAAATAGCCGAGGTACATTGGGTATGGGTAAGAGAAGGCGGTTCGCATGATGATCATGCTGTTATGTCTGAAGGTGGCGGTAAATACGCTGACTTCTATAGAGGTCAAGGAACTTTCGAACGGGTTCTTGCCGGACCATATCAAAGGGTCATAATGGCTCACAGAGCAGACATTCCTGAATCGGAAGGTTTTGCGATGAATAACGGACAAGGATTTGCGAAAAACACACACTTCAGAGAGTACACTGGGTTTACATCACCATTCGATATTGCAGGAACAGCCTTCCTGATTTTAAGATATGATGATGCAAGAAAAGCTGATGATTCTTGGGCTTATATACCAAGTCTTAGACGTGTTAGACGTATTTCTGTTGAAGTAAAATCTGATTCTCTTCTCGGAACTGACCATACTCTAGAAGATTTTTACGGCTTCAATGGACGTCCATTAGAGCATAAGTGGGAGTATAGAGGTACAGCTAAGATTCTTGCTGTAGCAAGATCTCGGTACCCAGAAACCATTTACTACGGACCTAACGGTTGGGCACCATATGATGACCATGCGTTAAGACTAATGGACGTGGTTAAAATGTATCCTGGAGTCGGAACTGGTCGAAACCATCCATACAGCAACAAATTCATCTATACTGACCGTCAATCTGGTGAAGCATATTATGCAAACTCCTTTGACCAAGCGGGTGAACTTTGGAAAGTATGGCAAATCCAAAAAAGCTGGACAGAAGATGATCAGTATAGGGATAAGGCCAATCGTAAAGGATTCAAAGGGGACGAAACACCTATGGGTACTAGAGTACAAAACTTCCAAAGCATCAACGTTGTTGATAAGCAAAACGGAAGAGGAACATTAGTACCATGTCGGGGAAATAGTTACCCAGACGTAACTATCAAGCAAGTTCGTCGTAGTCATGACGTTAACTACCTGACAGAAGGTCGTTAAAATTTGCTTGTGATTTTAAAGGGCTCCTATCGGAGCCCTTTTTTTTAGCACGAACGGGATTTTAAAATGTACGAGATCGATATATTTGTTGATATAAAGAGCCCTTTATCTTATTTGATTCTGCCACAAGCATCACAAATGATAGAAGATTACCATTGTAATGTTAGATTCAAACCATACAATCTGAGTTACGTTGACATGGGGCTCACGACAACACATGACCGAAAAAATCCCGAAAGACTTCCTCCAAATGAAGCGCAAACTAGACGGGCAAAAATGTACTACAAAGTAGGCCGTATTTACTCCGAGGCTATGGGTTTAAAAATAAAAGCTCCAAAAATCCTACTGAGTGCTGAGTTAGCAAATATGGCACTTATTTGGGCAAACAAATACAGCTTAGGAATGGATTATTTAGCAGAGATATATGCATCTGGTTGGCCTAATGGTTGGCAGGAATTTGATATGGACAATCTTTCCAATATCGTCAAAATACTAAAAAAAATCGGTGTTCCTGAAGTTGACCTGGATAAATTCGCAAACTATACGCAAAAACACGGTATTGAGGACTTAAAAAAATTCAACGAAGAGGCACACAACTCAGGCCACGTTGGGTGCCCTCATTTAGTTTTTAGTTTAAATGAAAAGAAAATCGGTTTATTTGGCAGAGAGCACATTTCTTTGATAAGACACACAATGTCTGATTTAGGCCTCGAGCGAAACCGCAATGTAAAATGGCAAACCCCGCATTATTGGAAACTGGAAAAATAAAAGTAACTAATCAAATAGGAATTTCTGTCCTTTGAACCAGTGGCTTCAGGGCAAAACTTGTTTGAATGTTCGCGATTCCTTCAATTTTTGTCAACTTATCGATAACAAACCGTTCGTATTCTTCTAGGTCTCGAGTTACAACACGCAACAGATAATCTGAACTGCCTGTCATTAGATAGCATTCACTTACTTCTTCATACAGTGAAATCTTTTGTTCAAAGATATTAAGAAATCTTTCTTTCTGGCTCTGTAGAGAAACATTGACGAAAGCATTAATAAGGAAACCCACAGCTTTTGGCTCGACCAGTCCCACGTATTTTTTTATAACGCCCTCTTTTTCAAGTTCCTTAACTCTCCTTAAGCAAGGAGAGGGTGACAATCTAATTTTGTCAGCGAGGTTTAAATTTGATATTCGCCCTTCAGCTTGAATGATACGCAATATGTTGTAATCTATCTTATCTAATTTAAGCATTAAATACTAAAAATTATATATTTTTTAAAATTTAAAATTAAATTATACTTAATTTTAGCTATAAAACGCAATATAAAAAATCAATTTTTTGTTAACCTAATAGTTATGAATATTTTAGATGATGAATTAATCAGCGAATGGGTTGAATCGCTTGAAGAAATTAACCAAATCTATGGGAAAAAGGGAATCGAAGATATTTCCCAGCTTATGAACAGATATCTCGAAAAAGAAACGAACTTAAAAAAAACAGAAAATTACTTAAACACCGACTACGTCAATACAATACCCAGCAAAAACCAGATCAAATATCCAGGAGACATTGAATTAGAAGAAAGAATTGAAAATATTATCCGTTGGAACGCGGCCGCAATGGTCCTCAAAGGAGTGGACAACAACAGTAATGTAGGAGGACACATAGCAACATTTTCATCTGCTTCGACCATTTTGGAAGTAGGCTTCAATCATTTTTTCCGATCCCCAAGTGAAACCTATACCGGAGATCTCGTCATACCCCAACCACATGCATCGCCGGGAATTTATGCGCGGAGTTTTTTAGAGGGAAGACTTTCAGAGGAACAACTAAAAGGATTTAGAAGAGAGCTACATCCCCATGGCGGTCTGTCAGCTTACCCCCACCCATTCATGATGCCAGACTACTGGCAAATTCCTTCGGCATCTATGGGATTATCTACCCCTATCGCAATTTATCAAGCCAAATTTGCTAAATACTTACAAAACAGAGATATTTTGAAAAAAAAACTGGGTAAAGTATGGGCAATTATTGGCGACGGTGAGACAGATGAGCCCGAGGTACTAGGTTCTATCAACGCTGCAGCTCGAGAAAAGCTTGATAATTTGATCCTTATAATCAATTGTAATCTTCAAAGACTAGATGGACCGGTAAGAGGAAACAGCAAGATCATCCAAGAATTGGAAAGAACTTTCCGAGGAGCAGGATGGGAGGTAATTAAAGTCATATGGGGTAGCGAATGGGATGATCTTCTAGAAAAAGATTTAACAAACTCTTTAAAAAATAGAATGAATCAGGTCGTTGACGGGGAATATCAATGGTACTCGACCTTACCTGGTGCTGAACAAAGAAAACACTGGGTCGGAGAAAACCATGAACTCAACAAAATAATGAATTCTTTGACAGACGAAGAATTAAAAAATATAAAACGGGGCGGGCACGATAGGAAAAAATTATTCACAGCTTTCAATCTGGCAACAAAAACTAAAGGCAAGCCGACTGTTCTTTTGATAAAAACCGTAAAAGGCGAAGGTTTCGAACAGATACAGGGTCAAAATACAGCTCATCAACAAAAAAAGATTAATATCGACCAAAGAGCTGCTTTCGCTAGGAAGTGCCAGATTGATTTAACACCTGAACAAATCGCAAATGCCGATTTTTATCGGCCAAGCTCAAATAGCAAAGAAATAAGATACATACTGGAAAGGCGTAAAAGATTAGGGGGGTTCATTCCTCTGAGAACAAGTGACGTGACGACAATAAAAATGCCGGATCAGATCGATTATTTTGAAAGCGTTAATAAAACAAGACCACGAGCAACTTCATCTACCGCGGCTGCCGTCAAAATAATAACTAAACTTACAAAGGATTCTTCAATTGGGAAATATATAGTCCCTATTGTCCCAGACGAAGCTCGGACTTTCGGTTTAGAAACAATATTTAGGGGGCTCGGGATATACTCTCAAGAAGGTCAAAATTATACACCCGTCGATATCGGTACTCTTACTCCATACAAAGAAGCAAAAAATGGACAGGTATTGCAAGAAGGAATTTGTGAAACCGGGGCTATGTCATCATTTATGGCAGCGGGAACCGCTCATTCCATCCATAAAATTCCAATGATCCCTTTTTACTTATTTTACTCGATGTTTGGTTTTCAGAGAGTTGGGGACCTCATTTGGGCCTGTGGTGACATATTATGCAAAGGATTTCTCCTTGGAGGCACAGCTGGACGCACTACACTAAACGGAGAAGGACTACAACACCAAGATGGACATTCACATGTAATCGCCGAAACTGTTCCAAATTTAAAAAGTTATGACCCAGCATTTGACTATGAGTTAGTCGCAATAATTTATGATGGGATTGAGAAGATGTTTATTCAAAAGCAAAATATCTTTTATTACCTTACGGTTTACAACCAAAAATATGAAATGCCTGAGTTACCTTCGTTAGAACTCAAAAAAGATATTAATAAAGGGGGGTATTGTCTCCGAAAAACAAAAGCTAATAATAAATACATTGATACAATAAATATTTTAGCATCAGGACCAATGGTGGTGGAGGCATTGGATGCTGAATCAACACTGATCGAGATGGGCTTTTCAGTAAATATATTCAGCATCACCAGTTTTAATGAGTTATATCGCAATGCTCTGGAGGCAGAGCAAAATGAAAATATGACATCGCATATTGAGGTTTTATTTAAAGAGCAGTATGGTATTTTTATCGCTATCACTGATTATCAAAAGAGTCTGCCATTGAAAATAGCAAAATGGATAGAAGAACCACTTATTGCATTAGGGACCGACGGCTTTGGCCTATCTGAGACTCGTGAAAATTCGAGAGATTTTTTTAAAGTAAACAGTGAATCAATAGTCGAAGTCGCAATAAAAGCTTCAGTTAAGAAGGGTACAATTACAAGCCAAGAAGCTAAAAACCTGTCAGGCATAAAGTAGATTTTTACCACCAACCTGTGCCTGGTTCACCTTTAAATGGACCGGCTAATGCATCAGTAAACCAGCCGCCATAAAAAATCCCAGGTTGAGGTCTGACACGTTCTGTATCTAGATAACATTCAATTCTTCCAGGGTAAAATCCAATGTAATCTTTTATAGAAAAAAAGCGACTAGAGGGATTTTTATACACCCAACCTACGGGATTTGAGGTTACATTATCCATACTTAAATAGGTAGCCTCGCCCTTCCACTCGCAGAAAGAACTTTCCCTACAATGAATAAGGTCAATTTTAATTGCATTTGAGGGCAAATAGTAAGAGGGAGGCGAAGCAGTTTCCAGAATCCGAATAGCTTCTCTAGTTTCAGCAACTACAAGAGAGCCCACTTTTACTAAAATATGTCTTGCAACTTTTTCCAGAACAGGCGGACGAGGATAATCCCAAACAGATTCCTGAGAACCTTTGGTTGATTCGGCAAAGGTTGGTCTTTTCGTCCCATCAAATTCCCACATATTAAATCATCTCATTAAGAATTTTATCAGATAAACTTTTCGCACTCTCGAAAGCCGCTTCAATATTTTGACCAATACACCAATCCCCTGCAACCGCTACACATCGTTTTTTATCAATCAAAAATTTTTCGCCTAATGGTTCTTCAACGACTGCATAGTTCCATTTTTTTAATTCATAGCCAATAACGTCGGTTTCTAAAGGTAGAATATGTCTCATTTCTGGTACAAGAACGGCCTCTAATTCACTATCAACCCTATCAAAGTTATTTTTCGCCCAGTAATAATTGCTTTGGGCAACCACAGCTGATGAAGACGGTCTGCGGGGTTTTGTATTATTAAAAGCGATCCAGCCTAATGGGGAATTCGTGATGCGAGCTCCAACCCATGGCAAGTCCCTTAGCGGCTTGGTTGACGCCATCAATGAAATACAAGGTAACATTAGCAGTTTGTTCAAAATATTTGACCACTCTAACTCGGCCGGCAACAGGTTACTTGCTTGGACTGGAGGTATGGCCAAAATAAACCAATCAAACATTAATTCATTCTTGTTGGGGTCTCTCCCAAGAACCCACTTATCATTTTGTCGAAACGCCGACCCAACGTAAGTATGAAGACGCAAATCAATTCCTTCGCTTAGAAACTCAAAGATTGACTCCATTGAAGGGACACCAACAAACCGAACTTTATCTCGCAAATTTTGAGTTATCAAATTAATAGAATCGATTGACACGAAATTTCCTTCCCATTTTGCAATGTTTCTTTGCCGAATGAGCTTTAATAAGAAGTTCTCAAAATGCTCATTCTTTACACTTATAAACTGCGCTCCATGATCAAAGCTTATTACTTCATTAGCCCGGCTAGCGGCTCTGCCTCCAACCCTATCGGACTTTTCAAAAACCGTGACCCTCGCCCCACACTTGAGAAAATTTGCCAGGAATAGACCCGTGGCACCGGCGCCGATTATAGCAATCTTTTTCATAGAACTAACTTAGGGCTTAAATGATTGGCTGACAATTATCACACTTATATAATCGCCTGCCTGAAATATAAATTTTGTTTATTCGGCCATCACAAGAAAGACACTTCTTACCTTGTCTGGCAAAAACCGCAAATCGATTTTTTTCTGCACGAGATATTTTTTTCTGCGTCTCTGTGAGGGTCCAGCCATTCGTAGCAAGCGATCTTCTTGGGATCGATAAACTTAGCTTTGCTAGCTTTTTTAAAATTTGTTCAGATGTTTTTGAAGGTGTTCCGAAAGGAGATAAACCTGCAGCCCATAAAATTTCAGTCCTTAAATAATTACCTATTCCAGCTAGAAAATTTTGGTCCAGGTATAAACTAGCAAATGCCCGATTTCTAAATTTTCTATCTAATAGTCTCGACAATATCATTTTATGGTCCACGCTCTTGTCGAGTACATCAGGGCCCAATTTGCCTATATAAGAATGTTTTTCGAGGCCTTTTATGTCAAGAATCTCTATGCTTGAAGCGCTGTAAAGCACCGCTTTTTTATTTTGTGATGTCAAAATGATTCTAGCTATTCGATTCGGATTGAGTTCGGCCGCAACTGGTAAAATTGCCCATTTGCCGTATAACTGATTATGGGAGTAAATATAATGACCGGACTCAAAACAACACAATATTGCTTTTCCTAAACTTGTAACTTTGAGAATCTTCTTCCCTTTTAATCGCGATGCTTTTCTCTTCAAAGCTTTTTTTTCAAACCAAATTGAGTCGGGCACCTTCCCAGAGAGTACTGCATTCAATTTATTGCTTTCTATTCTAACCTCTGGTCCTTCTGGCATAATTTACCCTTTTGATATAAATTAGTTTAAAATCGTTAGATGATATTTTCTAGTTCTTTCGCTTTTTAAATTGAATGAATATAGATCAAGTTTGCAAAAGGTTACAAAACTTAATAAAAATACGGTTTGAGGGTCATATCGGCCCAATAGTCATCGGGATAAGCGGTGGGCAAGGCTCTGGTAAATCCACCTTATGCCACATTCTGTCAGAAAAACTTAAAATAAATAAAATACCGTCAGTCGTTCTAAGCCTAGATGATTTTTATCTCACCAAAAGCGAACGCGAAAAATTATCAAAAGAAATTCATCCACTTGCAGTCAAACGAGGTGTTCCAGGCACGCATGATATCGATCTCTTAAATAGAGTTTTAGGTTTTCTACGGAGACAAGATTGCCCTTTACCTATCAAACTCCCAAGTTTTGAGAAGGGGTTAGACGATAGGAAACCGGCAAAGTTTTGGCAATCAGTAGCACAGTATCCAAAAATTATTTTTATTGAAGGGTGGTGTATTGGCGCTTTTAGTAAAAGTTTATCGGCAGCACCTGAAACTGAATGGGAGCTAAAAAATGATCCTTACGGAATTTGGAAAAAATGGACAAAGAATCAGGCCAAAAAGTATGAAGAAATTTGGAATTTAATTAATTTTTTGATATTTATTGAACAAAAAGATTTTAACCAAGTAATCGAAGACAGATGGCGACAAGAACAGGAAATCCTATCGCTAAATCAGAGTCATACTTTTCAAACCAAAGAAGAAGTTGAAGAATTTTGCTACCTCTTTGAAAGTTGGACTTACCAAATTTGGAAGTTTTGTAGTGAGCATGCTACCGTGACTCTAAAAAGAGATTCGAATTATAATTATATCTGGACAGAAAACTTAAAATGACACAAAACAATAAAGTATGTTTAGTGATAGGAGCTGGAAGAGGAATTGGCGGAGCAGTCGGAAAAAAATTTGCTGAACATGGATTCCACGCATGTTTAGTCCGACGGTCTGATGGCGAGCAACTAAAAAATCTGGTTGATTCAATCATTGCAGACGGATACACCAGCTCAGGCTTTCTTCTCAACGCGATTGAAACAAATAAGATTGAAGATCTTATAGAACAAATAGAATCTGATATAGGGCCAATCGAGGCAGCTTTTTATAATTTAGGCGCCCAAATTGGGAATAAATGTCTAGCGGAAACTTCTTATAAAACGTTTGAGAGAGGTTGGAGATTAGGGACTTTTGGACTTTTTAAGCTGGCGCAAACACTGTTGCCTAAAATGGTTGAAAGAAATAAAGGGACAATTATCGTAACGTCCTCTACGGCTGCAGTGAGAGGTAATGAACAACAACACTCCCATGCTGCTGCGATGGGCGGAAGAAGAATGTTATGTCAGACTCTAAACGCAGAGTTTGGACCTAAAGGAATACATATTGCGCATGTAATTGTAGATGGGGCAGTAGAGGCGCCTGATACACTTGGAAAAATGCTGGGAACCGAAGCCTTTACAAAACTCAAAATCGAGCGGGGCGGGGAAAAAAATGGACTTCTAATCCCAGAACATATCGCAAATACATATATGCATCTATATAAACAACACCCATCTACCTGGACTCATGAAATGGATTTGCGCTCAGCCAAAGACATTCCATGGTGGAATACTAGAAAGTCAGACAATTGGTAAAATAACCCGGGAGAAATTATTTGAAAGAGAAAGAATACAATCCGCCAAAAATCTGGAAATGGGATTCGGAGAATGGTGGTAAATTTGCAAACATCAACAGACCTACTGCTGGAGCTAGATTTGAGTCAAAACTCCCCATTGGAAAACATCCTATCCAGCTCTACTCAATGGGCACGCCGAACGGAGCTAAAGTTACTATACTGCTCGAGGAATTATTGGAGATTGGGGTAAAAGAAGCAGAGTATGATGCTTACCTAATTGATATATTCAAAGGCGAACAATTTGGTAGCGGGTTTGTGGGCATAAATCCAAACTCAAAGATCCCTGCCCTTGTCGATAACAGCGAAGATGTTCCAATAAAGGTCTTCGAATCAGGTGCGATTTTATTATACCTTTCTCAGAAATTTGGTAAATTTTTGCCTCAGGATAAGGCCGCTAAAGCAGAATGTACTTCTTGGTTATTCTGGCAGATGGGCAGCACTCCTTATCTTGGAGGAGGTTTTGGACACTTTTATACCTATGCTCCTTACAAACAAGAGTACCCAATAAATAGGTTCGCGATGGAAACCAAAAGACAACTTGACGTCTTGGATAAAAAACTAGAAAAAAATGAATATGTTGTAGGAGATGAATATAGTATTGCTGACATTGCCATTTTCCCTTGGTATGGCGGGCTTGCATTTCATGGATTATATGATGCTAAAGAGTTTCTTGACCTAGAATCATACGAGAACGTTATTCGTTGGGGAGAGAGCATAAATGCTCGTCCGGCTGTGATTAGAGGGAAAAGAGTTAATAAAACCTGGGGACCCGAGGCTGACCAATTAAAAGAGCGCCACTCAAATGCGGATTTCTGAAAAACGTGATCAACATTCGCGGTTAAACGTATCAATGAAAAAGGAGACAAACAATGAAAAATATACTTACACTATTTTGCTTAATAACTCTGTCTGGAATATGTAGCGCGGGATGCATGTCTGGAAAGATTAATGCAGTCAATAAGCAGCTGAAAATGACCGCCGTATCCGATGACGTCAAAGCAGAAATAATGAAATTAAGAGACCTTGGTATCGAAAATGAACACTCAAATGCGAAACTCGCCGTGAAATATTTTGATGAAGCTATGGCTCTTATGAAGTAGAACGCCTATGAAAAGCCCCCAGGCACTAGTCCGGGGGCGATCAACCCCCACCTGATACTAAAAATCACAAAAATAATCAAATAATTAAACTTTTTCTTTCAACCCTACCGTTTTCTTGATAGCTTACTGTTTAGGGACAGTTACAAAAATATTGAGGAGCAGTTATGGCCAAGAAAACAGGTGTCCAAGAAAACCGCGGGTACACGCAGACCGATGATTTCATTACCCGTACGCATATATTGCCTTTACTGATTGATAAAAAAAAACGCACAGAACTCCTTAACGAACATAAGAATAATCCAATAGGCCAACCCGGTTGCAATGGAAAAGCTGGAATTCAGCACAGTGAAAACTTGCAGCGAGTCATAGATAAATTCAGACGAAGAGCAATGGCTGGAAAATATGTGCGGATTTGTAAAACACCACATCAAGACTACAGAATAGGAATCGTGAGTGGAGTTAGGGGTAAGCCAGTCAAAATTCTTGCAAAACCTTATCCTAGCGAAGACGCCTGCGAACATGAAATTTTTAAAAAAAGAGTGAACGACTTATTAAAGGAATATGGCTATAAATAAGCGATATTTTAATTTCTTTAAGAAACTTATAAAGGGAGCATCATGTTAAGAATCACGGGCTATAGCGATAAATATTCAGTCTGTCCTGGAGATGAAATTACATTCTATGTAAATTCAGAAAAAAACGAAACATATAAAGCTGACATAGTAAGACTAATCCATGGCGACACGAACCCAGAAGGACCTGGCTTTAAAGAAAAAGTCATAAAGGCACCTTGTAACAAAAACTACAAAGGAAAAAATCAAAAAATCCACGGTGGCTCTTATGGATGTGTTCAAGCAGATCACAGAATGAATGTAGATAGCTTTACCCTACAGGCCTTTATATTTCCTACTACCCCAGACAAAGGCAGACAAGGTTTAATTACAAAATGGGATAATAAAAGCTCAAGCGGTTTTGGAATGTTTATTGATGATAATGGCCATTTATCGTGTCGAGTTGGAAATGGGACAGGGAAAATAGCCGAAGTAAGTAGCAAAAAACCGCTCTTGAGAAAAGTTTGGTATCTTGTAGCCGTCACATTCGATGCTAATTCTGGAAGAGTCAAAATCTATCAAGAACCAGTAGTAACTCCAACAAACGGAGGGCTAGGGATGTCTATGCTCTATCCTCTAGACTCCACAGCCAATATAACATCGGGCACAATTTCTATAAAAGCCTCGGAGAATAAGGCCCCCTTACTAATTGCAGCGAGTACTAAGAACATTAAATCTGGCCGCCATGTATCTGGTGGGCATTACAAAGAGGCATTAGAACCATTTTCGCTACCTGAGCAACACGAGGTGTTTAATGGTAAAATCGACCGGCCACGATTTTCAAAAAAAGCTTTAGAAAAAAATGAAATAGACACGCTTACAAGAGGTATATCAGGCTGTGACGGATACCTTCGAAATCAAATCATCGGAGCATGGGATTTCCATGCAAATATTACTGATAAAATCGCTAGCTGTCAGATAATTGATACTTCAGCTAGTAAGTTAAATGGATTTGTTATCAATATGCCAGCAAGGGCGATGACAGGCTATAACTGGACTGCCGATGACATAGTTTATCATCACGTCCCAGAAGAATACGGGGCAATCCACTTCCATGATGATGATATCGACGACGCTAGGTGGGAAGAGAGTTTTTCTTTTAAAATTCCAGCGAAACTAAAGAGCGGTGTTTATGGTGCAAGGCTTCGAATAAAAGGGATAGAGAGCCCTGAAACAGAAGATTATGTTCCTTTTTTTGTACGACCACCTCAAGGGAAAGCGACAGCAAAAGTGTGTCTAATAATCCCAACGAATTCTTATATGGCATACTCAAATGATAACCTAGCAACCAACTCAGTT
Source organism: Methylococcaceae bacterium TMED69 (assembly GCA_002170535.1). Classification (GTDB taxonomy): domain Bacteria; phylum Pseudomonadota; class Gammaproteobacteria; genus TMED69. The sequence goes on along the minus strand of NHDW01000001.1, from coordinate 83,049 downwards.
GTAGCTGAATTACTCGCAGGAAGAGTTCCGATCATGCAAGCCTCTGACCTTTATTTAAACGAGCATCGTGAATATGGTCTTTCAACTTACTCATGCCATTCTGATGGCAGCGGTGTCTGTTATTCATCGAGACTACGGCCAATTTTAAATATGAGGCCCAAATATAGGCATTGGTTGTCTCCATCCTTGTGGCAGCTTAATGCAGATTTACATTTAACTGATTGGCTTGAGGAAAAAAATATAAATTATGACGTTCATACAGACGAAGATTTAGATAGAGAGGGGGTTGATCTACTCAATAAATATCAGGTTGTGCTTACCGGCAGTCATCCCGAATATTCTTCCGAAAGTATGTTAGCAGCATACGAGACCTATCAACAGTCAGGAGGTAGATGGCTTTATTTAGGGGCCGATGGATTTTATTGGGTTAGCGAGTATCATCCAGATAATCCAAATATAATAGAAGTTAGGAAGGGAGAAGCTGGAACACGAGCGTGGACTGCCAACCCAGGCGAATATAACAATGCGTTTGACGGTAAATTCGGCGGAATGTGGAGAGCAAGAGGACGAATCCCGACTAAAGTATGTGGTTTAACTTTTACAGCATATGGATTCGACGTGTCGAGCTACTACAGAAGAGAACCAGATTCTGAAAGAAAAGAATGTGAATGGATCTTTAAAGGAATCGGCAGAGACGAGATAATTGGAGATTTCGGCCTTGTTGGCGGCGGAGCTGCTGGCTTAGAAATCGACCGTTATGACCTTGAATTTGGTACTCCACACGAAGCCTTTTTATTAGCTCGTTCTGAGGGCCATACGGATCTCATGATGCAGGTAAATGAAGAAATTCACTTTACATGTAGGGGTTATTACGGAGGCGGTGATGAAAACCCCATGGTGAGGGCAGATATGATTTATTATAAAACACCTAATAATGGCGCAGTGTTTGCTCCTGGATCTTTAGCTTGGTGCGGAAGCCTTTCACATAATAATTATAAAAACAATGTCTCAAAAATCATGGAAAACGTGATCAAAGGGTTTCTTAAGCCAGGAGAGCTCCCCTAAACGACTAAACGTGCTTGATAATAGTGAAAGATAAAAATAGAAGCTCATCGATGCCGTTTGATCCTACTCCTTTAGGAAAACACGTTCTTCCTACTCGAAAAGAGCCGCTTTCTGACCTTGAAGCTTCGATAATGAACCCACTAGATGTGGACAAACTGAGCGACTTAGCAGAAGTTTTGTATGCGTTTAACAATTATAAAGTAGGGCCAATGTCAGGATTCTTCGTGGCTGTTGAGATTACACCTGGAAAAAAATGGTGTGTTGGACAATTATGTGCTGACAGAGCAAAACCGCTTAAATTATTCGAAAAAAAACAATATAAAACCGCTAAAGGGGCTCAACGGGCTGCAGAGAAAATGAGAATAGCTGCATTAGATACAGCAATCACAACGGCAGATAAATCTTAGTTATCTAGCCCACGTATACAAATTTTAAGTTAATCTAGTCTTTTAAAAATTTAACTTTTAGGAGATTAGAAATGATTCCTGTTTTAAAATGGACAAGCACGCTTTTTATACTTTTTGGTATACTTCTTACCAATCTAAATATTTTTCCTTTCAACATTTTTATACACGGAATTGGTGCAGTAGGGTGGACTATCGCAGGAATTAAAATGAGGGATAAGGCCATAGTCGTTAATTTTGGATTACAGCTACCCCTGTTCATTGTCGGCTATGGTAATTTAGCTTTTTATTAGACCCACAATAACTCCTTGCATCCAAAAATTGATTAAAAAAAGTTTTTATACCGATTTAGGCCATTTTTTAATATACTATTAATTGATTTGATTTGGAGATCAATAAATGAGTTCAACGATTCCTATTTCCCAAGACAATATTTTATTTCCAGAGGGTTGCGCCTGGATAGACGGGAAATACGTTTCAATCAATTCAGCCGCCGTTCCTATCCAAGATTTTGGCTTTTCACGTTCGGATTGTACCTATGATGTTGTTGGAGTTTGGGATGGTAAGTTCTTTCGAGTCGATGACCATGTTGAAAGATTTAAAAGGAGCTGTGAATCAATACGGCTTTCCCCTCCATTTGATTGGGTGGAATTAAAACCGATTTTGCACAATCTCGTGAAAGCTACTGGCCTCAAAAACTCTTACGTAGAAATGATTATGACTAGGGGGATTCCTGAGCCAGGAGAAAGGAATCCGAGTAAATTAATAAATCGCTTTTATGGCTATGCGATACCATACGTATGGGTAATCAACAAAGAAAAATACAGAAAAGGCGTAAATTTAATCGTATCAGAGGAAACACTTCGAATAGACCCCAGATCAGTTGACCCTAGAGTAAAGAACTTCCACTGGGCAGACTTAACAAAAGGACTCTACGAAGCATACGAGAAAAAAGCAGATGCCGTAATACTTTGTGACGGCAACGGTAACCTAACAGAGGGGCCTGGTTACAATATTTTTATAATACAAGAAAACTCAATATTCACTCCTATAGAGGGAGTATTAGAAGGAATTACGAGAAAAACCGTCCTTGAAATTGCCTCTCGTATGAAGCTAAACATAAAGATACAAAAAATTCATAAGACGATACTCAAGAAAGCAGATGAAATTTTTTTAACGTCAACTGCTGGGGGAATAATACCAGCGACGAGCTTGGATGGAATTCCCTTAAAGAAGAATGACCCTGGCACGATCACCAAAAAAATTAATGATATATACTGGGAGTCTCATTACTCGGGACCTCTAATCGAACAAGTTACATACTAAAGTTCAAAAACTCTCGAGAAAGAAAGATGCAGATTAAGAAAAAATCTTTGACCAGCAAAATTATTTTTTTATATGGTCTCCTAGTGTCAACCCAAGTTTTCTCTATAGATGACTTTAACGTTGAATATACAATAAAAAAAGGGGTGATCACTGTAGGAAAAATCACTCGCGAATTTAAGAGCATAGATAACAAATTTAAATTCGAATCAACTTTCGAAACCACTGGAGTGACTTCTTTTTTAAAACGTAGATTATACGAGTTAAGCGAAGGTCAGATAATTGACCAAAAATTTGTACCCTCCTCTTACTTCAGGAAGACTACAGAAGAACACAAAAACTACACATTAGAGTTTGGGGATGATGCAAAATCAGTTGAAAGAATCGATAATAAAAATGGTTATGTTTTAAAAAGCACAAATTTACTTCAAGATAAGCTGTCCTACCAAGCCCAACTAATGCTTGATTTCAAGTTGTTAAAAATCCCCCCGGAACAGCATGACCCCGTTTTTTTTATAGCTTCTCAGGACGAAATTGAAATATACGATATTAAAAACTTAGGCTATAAGACTATTAAGACCCCCTTAGGAAAATTAAAAACTATTGTTTTATATCGAAAAGCAAAAAACTCAAAAAAAGAAGATACCGTATATCTAGCTTCTGAGCTAGATTGGCTTCCTGTAAGGATAGATCATTTAGACAAAAAAGGTCGGAAGATGGTAGCGATCATAGCAAAGAGATAATCCTTTGATTCAAGCTTGATCATTTAGTAATTTTAACGCAGAAACTATTGGATAAAGGTGACGTTTACGTAACTCCAAAACATTAGAACCCCTCAGAAGTTCATAAGTAATAGTTGGAATAGATCTTTCTAAACCAGTAAAAGTACCCAGGCAACCTGGGGTAGGATAACCCATATCCCGTTCTAATTTAATATTTAACGCCTCATGTATCGACTGGTCAACAGGATTACAATCTCCATTAATATTTAATAGTTCTTTCTTGTAGGAATGCAGTGATATTATAAAGATGAGTGGATGCTGCTGAATAAAATCAACCAGAGCAATATTTTCGGGTTCACTATTAGCTGTCTTTCCTGGGTAAAAACGCTTTTGATCATAATCAGCGCGCCAATCATTAGTAGGCAAATTTCGGTTTAGATCAACACCATTTGAATTTTGCCTCGTATTTTTTAGAAAACCATCTAAATTTAAACAAGGAATTACTGTTAGGCCAAACTTAAGAGGGTAACTTTTTGCAAACTCAGCCATCAGCCCGTACGACAAAGCCACTCCTTCTTTTTCGTCTCCATGAACTCCGCCAATTATTAACACGCGTGGTTTACCAGTACCGAAAAAAAACGCGTTAATCGCTAATTTATCAATTGTTCTTCCAATTATTTCTGCTTTCAAAAGAGAATTTCTTCTATATTTTAAAAATTTAGTATATCAGAAAAGAAATTTCTAATATAAAATGAAGGTTTATTCTATTGGAAAAATCATCGGCAATATAAATGGTGAAAAATTCACACAATTTAAACATAACAATGTCAATTGTTGTAATAGCAGGTCTATATAGAGCCCTAATTGTACCTGGTGATGACATTCTTAGCGCAAACCTCACTCCACTATGCGCTATTGCCTTATTCGCAGGCGCACAGATTAGCTCCTCAAAATTGAAATATTTAACCCCAGTATTAGTCTTATTATTAAGTGATTATATTTTATATCTCAAAGCACCAAGTCTAAGCGCAACTGCTCTTTTCTACCCCGGATGGATGTGGGTCTACGGATCAATTTTAGTTAGCGCCTATCTTGGCTCCAAAATTCTTCATAGAACTTCACTGGTTCGAGTATTACTAGGAGCGATTTCTGTCAGCCTTTGTCATTGGCTAATATCGGACGTAGGTTACTTTTTATCAGGCGGAATAAATATTTCAACCGGGCAACCATATCCCTTTAGTACGGCCGGTCTTTTTCAGTGCATTATCATGGGGTTTCCATTTTTTAAGAAAACCCTTCTAGCAACTGTTCTTTTTAGTTTTCTGTTTTTCTATGCTTATAAAGCGTTAAATCAACTAATAACTTTCTTAAAAACCAAATCTGAATACTCGAACTAATCCAAAAAATTTGTGGTTTTATCAAAATGAAACTCTTTGTCTATGGAACTTTAACTTTTGACGAAATACTGTCGAAGCTTTTAGAAAAAAAATACGTATCGATTCCGGGGCTACTGGAGAATTATAAAATAAAAAAATTTTATAACGCTGAATATCCCGGAATAATTGCAGATCTAAATTCAAATGTTTCAGGCAAAATAATATTTGGCATCGATGAACAAGATATTTCGATTCTTGATGCCTATGAGGGCGTAATGTATAAAAGAAGCATACTCAAAGTCATAGCTAGCTCTAAAAAATATTTCTGTCAGGTATACATAGTAGATAACAATTACACAAAGAAATTAAGCGAAGAGCCGTGGTGCCCATTGAACTTTAGGAATAACTCTTTAAATAGTTATATTAAGAATTTAGACTAATCTATTAATAATTTGAACCTCAAAATGAATCGCAACAATTGTTACATTAAAGCTACAAAGGTATCCTCAGATAAACAAGGGAGATCTTTTTTTTCACCAATTCAAATTAAACTTAATGATGAGGGTGAAATCGGATTTTTATCAAATCCTCAAGAGGTTAAGTCAATTATCTTCCGAATCACAAGCGCTGATTACGATTATGATTGGCATAACGCACCTCAAAAACAATACATTGTCATTTTAGAAGGCGAAGTAGAAATTGAAGTAAGTACTGGCGAAAAAAAAATCTTTGGAGGAGGTGATGTGCTCCTGGTAGAAGATATAGAAGGCCAAGGTCATAGAAGCCGTGCAATCAGCGGAGAAAGAAAATCAATTTTCGTAACCTTATGAACAAGCCAATCGTTTCTAATTTCCTGGCTTTAGCCGTCCTGCTTTTCAGTTTTATAGATACACCGATTTCTGACTATTGTTTTTCTGTAGGAATGTTTGCGTTATCAGGAGGAATCACGAATTGGCTTGCGATACATATGCTATTTGAGAAGATCCCTTTTATTATGGGCTCAGGTGTAATTGAAATACAGTTTAAAGAATTTAAAAAGGGTATTAGACAATTAATCTTGCAAGAATTTTTCACTAAAAAAAATATTGAAACTATTTATGAAGACTTGCGCGATGACGCGGTAAGTAAAATAAATGTTTCTTTTGATAAAAACGAGATTTTTAATTCTTTTATTGACATTTTAGAAAAATCATCGCTCAGCAAAACACTAGAAATGTTCGGGGGTGCAAAGATCTTAGAACCTTTAAGGGAGCCATTAGTTGAAAAATTTCAGCAAATTTTAATTGAACTAATAAATAAGCAAAGGGAGAATAATTACAACAATATTAGAACACTAGAAGAAAAAGTCACTTCAGTTATAGACAATAAGTTAAATGAATTAACACCAGAAAGAGTGAAGGAAATAATCCAAGAAATGATTAGTCAACACCTAGGTTGGCTGGTTGTTTGGGGAGCTGTTTTTGGTGGAATCATTGGTCTCATCTTTAGCATCAGCACCAAATGAAGAATAAGAATTCAATTAGAAAACAAGCTTGTCTTCTAAGAGCTAACCTTGATAAAAATAAAAGAAAATTATTCAACAAAAGAATCTATGAGACAACCATAGAGCTCGTAGATAGCCTTCCCGGCAACTCTGCCTTCATCTATGAGTCTTATAAGGAAGAAGTTCCTACCGAGGAGATAATTTTGGCACTAAAAAAGACTCAATATGAAATTTCAACACCTAGGATCCTAAGAGATAATGAAATAATTGCAGTTGATTGCACCAATAAATTTTTGGAATTTTCGCAAAACCCACTTTCAAAAAGGGTGGTTACAGATGAGTTTGAAGTAAAAAAAATTGATATAGTACTTGTTCCAGTTGTCGCATTTTCGAAAGTTGGAGATCGTTTAGGATATGGTGGCGGTTTTTATGACAAATGGTTTAGTAAAAATCCTAGCGCTGTAAAGATTGGTTTAGCTTACTCGTTCCAACAATTTGACAATATCATCGCTGAGGAACATGATGTAAAGCTAGATTTCGTTATATCGGAAACAAGTTTGTTTAATTTTAAGAATTATCGTTGATATGCAACAACGTGAACAATATCAAACCTTACCCCAATCATTTCTCCAACCGTTAAGTCAAAATGACTCGGAAAAAGAGCCTGAATTTCCTGTTTGCCCTCAGCCTGTAGATTATAAAGAGTCTGGGACCCTTTAAACGTTTTAGAAATTATCCTAACTTTAGTAGGACTCAAAGGATCAAATATAACATCATCGGGCCTAAGTAAAACATCAAACAGAGAGCCTTGAGCATCAGGTCTAATTTTATGATTTCTAAGTGTTACGTAATCTGTAACGAGGCTAGTATCTTGCTCCAAAGCACCTTTTAGAAAAACACCTTCTCCTATAAAGTCGGCCACAAACTTTGTTTTTGGCTCATGGTAAATATCGTGGGGCGTGGCCCACTGCTGGAGACGCCCTTCATTTAAAACGCCAACTTTATCGCTAAATGCAAAAGCTTCCTCCTGATCGTGGGTAACCATTAAACATGTAATATTTCGTTCTTTAAGAATGGTTGCAACCTCTTCATTAAGCTTATGTCGTAGATCTTCATCTAACCCCGAAAAAGGCTCATCTAACAACATTACAGATGGATCACAAACTAGTGAACGAGCCAATGCTACTCTTTGCGCCTGTCCTCCTGATAACTCATGAGGGTATTTATGCCGCTCCGGACCCAATCCCATTCTTTCTACAAACCTTTCTATTAATTTATTTTTTTTTTCAGATTTTGTTTTCCTTAAACCTACAGCAATATTCTTCTCGACATCTAGGTGAGGGAAAAGGGCATGCTCCTGGAACACCATTCCAACCCGCCTTGATTCCGGTGATATAAATTGAGTTTTACCTGAAACAATCTTGCCATCTATTGATATTTCTCCGCCTGTTAATTGAATAAAACCTGCTATGGCTTTTAAAATTGTAGTTTTTCCACATCCGCTAGGCCCGAGTAAGCTAGCGTGCCCTCCGGTTTTAACTTCAAAAGCAATATCTGAAACTACTATTCTATCTTCATATTCACAGAAAATTTTGTCTACTTTTAACGTTTTTGGTACATTCATTTCGTTATCGTGACAATTTTCTTGAATCGGTTATTAACTTACTCAATATTACAACGGGTAACAAACCTATCGTAACAATTATTAAAGATCCCGTAGCAGCTTCTCCAAGCATCTCATCGGACGCGTATTGGTATACATTAATTGCTAAAGTATCAAAATTAAAGGGTCTTAAAATTAATGTTGCCGGTAATTCTTTCATACAGTCCACGAATACTAGTATACCCGCAACTAAGATACCGCCCTTGAGCATCGGTAAATGCAATTTCAATAGTGTTTCATATTTTGTATTGCCTAAACTTCTAAAAGCCATATCCATCGTGGGTGAGATTTTTTCTAAACTAGACTCGATTTGCCCTAATCCTAGAAATAGAAATCTTACTACATACGCAAACAGGATCGCCATAATTGAGCCACTAAGAATAAGTCCACTTGAAATACCAAAATAATTAACTAACAAATCATTTAAACTATTATCAAAATATGCGAATGGAATGAGAACACCCATTGCGATCACCGCACCAGGAATTCCATATCCAAACTTAGCTATCGAAATTAATATTTTTATCGCCTGATTTTGCGTTAATCTTTTTCCATAACCTAAGAAAAGTGATATTAAGATAACAAATAGAGCTGCGACGGAGGATAATAAAATACTGTTTCCAATTTGGCCAAGAAAATCGTCGGTCCAAGTTTTACTGAAATATAAAAATGATAATCTCGCTAGAATAATCAAAGGTATTATGAAACCTATCAGCACAGGAACAGCACAATAAACTAATGCAAAATAACCCTTAAATCCCTTTAGTCTTACTATTGGTAGTTTACTAAAACGAGTAGATCCTTGTTGATAAAATCTTTGATTAGCTCTACTCATTTGCTCAATTATTAGTATGATGAGTACAATACTTAAAGTAAGGGAGGCAATTTGTGCTGCACCCGACAAACTGTTCATTCCAAGCCAAACATCAATTAGACCAACGGTCAGCGTAGGCACGGCGAAAAAATCTACCGTGCCATAGTCGTTCATGGTTTCCATTAAGGCAAGAGACATTCCCACTATGATTGCTGGACGTGCACTGGGAAGAGCTACTCGAACAAATGTGTCGATAGGTCCGCCCCCTAAAACTCTATTCGCCTCAAGAGCACTAACAGAGTGTTCTAAAAAAGCAGCTCGTGCCAACAAGTAAACATAAGGATAAAGCACAAATCCCATAACTATACTAGCACCCGTCAAACTCCGTATTTCTGGAAACCAGTAATCACCAACGCCCCAGTCAAAAAAGCTACGTAGGCTTGATTGAATGAACCCTGAAAACTCAAGTAGATCGGTATAAGCATAAGCTACTACATATGAAGGGAAAGCTAGGGGAAAAATTAAAAACCATTCGAATGAACTCTTTAAAGGAAAATCGTGCATCGTAACCAGCCATGCAGTCCCTACTCCTATAAAGAAAACAATAAATGCCACTCCGACCAAAAGTAATCCAGTGGCTTGAAAATAATGAAAAAGACTGGTTTTAATTAAATGGTGCCAGATGTCCCAGTTGAATTCGATTGCTAAATAAATAACCGATAAAAGGGGCATCATCAAAACCAGACATAATACAGCGCTACTGATAGACCAAAATTTATCAGAGATAAGAATATTTTTCACTTTGAGACGTCTAAAAATTATATCCGACCGCATCAGTAATCATCAAAGCGGCTTCTCTATTATCAGCAATTTTATTTAAATCGCTTTTATCTTGCTTAAATTCGCCCCAGCTCTCTAGTAAAGAAGAACGACTCATCTTTCCTGATACAGGATATTCACTGTTTTTAGCGCTATATAGCTCTTGCCCCTCATTACTTGAAAGAAACTTTAGCAAAGCGAGGCCGTTTTTTTTATTCGGCGCATATTTAGCCAATGCTGCTCCACTAACATTCATGTGGGTTCCTCTTCCATCCTGATTCGGAAATATAACGTAGACTGATTCGGCCCATTTCTTTTGTTCTGGATCTGATAACATCATAGCCATATAGTAATGATTAATTATAGCGACATCACATAGACCCTCATGTATTGCTTTAACCTGAGCCCTATCGTTACCTTGAGGTTTTCTAGCAAGATTATTTTTAAGGCCATACAACCATTGTTTTGCCTTTTCTTCTCCCGAATACGCGATGATGCTAGCGGTTAACGCTATCATGTAAGGATGCTTACCAGACCTTGTACAAACCTTTCCCTTGAATTGATCGTTCACTAGAGATTCATAAGTATTTATGGAACCTTCGGAAACTCGTTTTCTAGAAGCGACAATTATTCGCGCCCTAGAGGTAAGGCCAAACCAATGGCCATCTTTGTCGCGAAAATTTTCTGGAATATTTTTATTTATCTGGGCTAAAGAAACTTGCTGCGTCAAATCAGCATTCTTTAAATCAGCTAGCCTACCGATATCTACAGTCAATATAATGTCAGCGGGACTGTTCCGACCTTCATTTTTAATTCTTTCTAGCATTCCTTTCTTCGCAAAGATACTATTTACCTCGATTCCTGTTTTCTCTGTAAAAGCAATAAACATGGGGCTAATTAGCTGAGGTTTACGATAACTATAAACATTAACTGATTCGGAGCAGAATATATTTGGGCTAAAAATCATGGCAATAAAAAAATAAGTCAACTGTCTGAACATAAGAAACCTACTAAACCTAAATAAGAACTATTTTTACCTATTATATTGTTTAGATCAAGATTAAAAAGAACTACTCAAAGGCTTTTTAACATGCGACTCACCAGTAGTTCCTCTATTAAGAACTTTGGAACTCATATCCCTTTCATAAGCTATTCCAGCTTTGTTCCATAAGTCTGGACCCAGTGCAGTCAAGGCCCCATCAATAACTAGAGCCTCACCGCTAATAAACCTGGAATCATCGCTACAAAGAAAAACAGCTGCTGACGCTATATCATTTGGAGTACCGTGGTCTTGAATTGGCTGTCTTATAGACAATTTATCTGAACCTTCAGAAACAGAATCAGTCTTTGGTATAGTAAGTCCGGTATAAATATAACCCGGACAGATCGCATTAACCCTAATTTTATCTTGAGCCAACTGTATCGCCGCTGATCTTGTTAGGTTAATTACTGCAGCCTTTGAGGTTGAATAAGCAAGGGGCCCGCAACCTCCATTTAACCCTGCCACCGAAGATGTATTCAAAATCACCCCAGATCTTTCTTGCTTTCTAAAAGCCCTAGCAGCATGCTTAATTCCAAAAAACACTCCTTTAACCAACACATCAAAAGTATAATCCCAATCTTCCTCATCTAGATCCCATAAAGGGCCAACAGCGCCAATAACTCCTGCATTATTAAAGATAACGTCTAGCCCGCCAAACATTTCGCAAGTATTGTTGACTAGATTTTCGATCTCACTTTCAATTCTTACATCAGTTTTTAAAAACTCAACCTCTTTCGTATAACCATTATCTTTAAGGTTAGAGCAAACGTGCTGCCCTATTTCATCGTTAAAATCAGCAATAACAACCTTAGCACCTTCTGCCAAGAACTTTTCCACAGTGGCTTGACCAATACCATTAGCCCCACCGGTTACGACACAAACTTTATTGTCTAATTTCAAACTATTCTCCTATTTTTCATATGATCAATCTTAAAATTAAAATTCTATAACTATTATAATCGGTTTATTATTAATTAATTAACAATTTTTGATACAATAACCGCAGAGCCGACAAAAATAAGTTACCGCCCAAATGAATCTGAGAATACGTTTTTACATTACGCTACTTGTCTTATTAAAAGCGATGGCCATCGCACAACCGGCACTTTCCCAATCAGACAGAAATGACACTAACGGAGAGCAACTCCTATTTATTCTACCAGAGGGCTGGAAAGAAGAATTCAAAGATAGGACTGAATCACTGTCAACGACAGAATACATACCTGAAGGACAAACTGAGACAGACTGGGAAGAAATGCTGACAATTCAAATATTACTAAACAAACCCTCGACAGATCCAGTCAAAATGATGTCAGGAATAACCAAATATTTAAGTCAAGACTGCAGAGCATTTGACTATAGGCCAATCGATATTGGTGGAATTGATAACAATTATCCCTCAATGGCAATACTAGCGTTATGTGGTCAAAAAAAAGAGGGGGATAGCGGCTATGTAAGCCTGTTAAGGGGAATATCAGGAAAGAAAAATTTTTTTCTTCTTCAAAAAACTTGGAAAACAAAATTATTCGATACTCAAAAAAAATCTCCTATCAATCTAGAACAAAGAAAATTCTGGCTTGGATATTTGTCTTACTTAAGAATTTGCAACAACGAACAGGGAGATTGTCCAAAGAACCTAAAGTTAGATTAACTTTTATTTGGTAAAAACTTAATGACTAATCCAAAAAGAATAATCATTCTATTATGCGCAAGCCTTATTATGATATTCTCTTTTGGCCCAAGAAGCAGTCTAGGAATATTCATGCAACCTGTCTCCAATGAGTTAGGTTGGCCTGTATCAATTTTTGCATTGTCATTAGCGATACAAAATTTAGCTTGGGGACTGTTTCAACCTCTTATGGGTGGCTTAGCAGATCGCTTCGGCGCGCCAAAGGTGCTTGCAGCTGGCGCCATTCTATATTCTATAGGAATTTTCTCGCTAACGTTTTCACTTAACCCCATCCAGATGATTTTTAGTTTTGGAGTTATTGCTGGGATTGGCCTTTCGGCTGCGTCTTTAACTATTGTAATATCTGCAGTATCAAAGCTTTTACCGGAAAATCAAAGGTCCTTTGCCGTAGGAACTGTCACTGCTGCAGGAAGCTTAGGTCAACTTCTTGTTACTCCATTCGCTCAGCAATTAATAAGCTCTCATTCTTGGAGAGCAGCTATCATAATGCTAAGCATCATAATAATTTTAATTCCAATTTTTGCTCTAGGATTTACAAGGGATAATAGTGAAAAAAAACCGGATAGTGCTGATCAAAATTTATCGGTAATATTTAAATCTTTTACAAATAAAAATTACTTGTACTTGTTAACTGGTTTCTTTGTTTGCGGTTTTCATGTTGCTTTTATAACAAGCCACCTTCCCACTTATCTGGCGGGGCTTAATATAGCTAGTAAGACCGCAGCAATTGCAATTGGTCTTATTGGTTTTTTCAACGTGTTCGGGGCTTTTTTTGCCGGTGTACTAGGAGGTAAATATTCAAAAGCAAATTTACTCTCGATGTTATATCTATCTCGCGCAATATGTATATTTTTGTTTTTTATATTTCCAAAATCAGAAACAAGTGTTTATCTTTTTGCAAGCATAATGGGGGTTTTATGGTTGTCAACCGTACCACTTACATCTGGGCTCGTTAGCGATATATTTGGAAGTAAGAATATAGGCTCTCTTTTTGGTTTTGTTTTTCTCTCCCATCAATTGGGCGCCTTTTTTGGAGTTTTAATTGGCGGCCTAGTTTACGACTATTTTGGAGACTATCATTTCGTTTGGAAAATATCTATTTTATTAGGTTTGCTTGCAGCTTTCATACACATACCGATAAAAATCGAAACAAGCAAAATCTCTTCTTTCGCCAAAGGGTATAGTAAATAATTGTTTTCTAATTATCAGTCAATAGAAGAAGAGTTGATTCTTCAAAATATTTATTAGCTTCATTGCATGACTCAAAATCAAAACAATTGTCTATATAGAATTGGGCCAACATGAATAGCGAAGGCCGATGACCGCTGGAACTTGCTCGTTTAAAATATTGAAAAGCAAGGGGCTTATTAACATCTAAACCATCACCGTGATAATAAATCTTACCTAAATAAAATAAAGCTGCCTCATGATTATTATCAGATAGCCTCTTAAAAATTGAAACAGCTTCTAGTACTTTTCCAGACTCAAAGAAACTTGTGGCTTTTTCAAATAGTTCGCTACTATCTTCTACTTGATTCGACAATGCATTAGTACTAAACAACAATATAATCAAAAATAAATTGTATAAATTCATAACCCTAGTCGCCTTCAATTAGTTTTGCCATATTTTTTCAAAAATGTGTCAAGTCCCTTTCCGATATAGAAAGAAATTAAATCAAATACTTTTGGTTGTCTTAAAGGTATTGCCAACTCGATTTGTAAACCAGATCTGTTTTTACCAATATTGCATATATTTCGTCGATGAACGCCGCCATATTTATGCCCATCATCGGCGATAGAAAAACGTCCTTCTCTAAGTGAATTTTTTACAGAAATTTTTAATTCCTGATTTAAGCCGCCAAGATAAACTTTTTGGGATTGATCATTGCAACCATGGAGTGTGACAACCCATTTGTGCTGCTTTGACCAACGAATGCATTCTGGCTCGTCAAAAAGATGGCTTGTTATATGTAGTGAAATATAATCAGGACCATAAGCCCTTAAGCTTTCAAAAGAGTAATAATTAAATTTATTAGCAGCGATTTTTTTTGTAATTTCTGATGTGCCAGGTTCGATGGTTCCTCCGTGAGGGGCCACAATTAGAAACCCTTTAGGAAAAAGAATACGAGCATCAATTTGATAATCGATCCCATAGCGATTATCTCGTTTCAATTCTTTGTATGATTTATAATATTTACTCACCAATCAATTATTGCCTTTTTATATGCTAGGATACAAGCATAATGCCATACAATATTACACTGTCCAGAAAAAGATCGGTTCCTAGTCTATTGACAATGTTGCGACTTGAATCAGATTTCCTTGATTCTGAGGCTGATAAGTTATTTAGTTACTGCCTTAGTTTAGAGAGCTGGGAACAAAAAAATATATCGATATTCGGAAAAAAAATTCCACTACCTAGGCTAGTTGCGGCATACAGTGATTGCCTGGATAGTTATGCATACTCAAGAATCAAACACGATAATAATCCACTAACTTATACTTTTAGTAATTTGTTGACAAGAGTATCCTCCCACCTAAATATAGAATTTAACCATTTACTTTTAAATTACTATCGTGATGGAACAAACGCCGTAGGTTGGCATTCAGATAATGAAAAACAACTTGGTAATGAAATCAATGTTGCTATGCTAAGTCTAGGTGTGAGCCGGATTTTTAAGGTCAAGCATCTTCCATCAAAAAAAATAACATGTTTTACACTAAAACACGGGAGTCTACTTCTAATGAAACACCCTTTTCAGGTAAACTGGAATCATTGTTTACCTAAAATGCCGTCTGTCAAAGACCATAGAATGAGTATTACTTTTCGTAAAATTATCGAAAAAGAAGACCAATGACAAAGTTAAAGCTTTTCTCTTTCATGGCAACACTTAGTCTAATAACATCCTGTGCTTCAACACCGCCCACTAATCAAGGTAATATTTGTAAAATATTTGCCCAAGAACCTGGTTGGTTTAACGACGCGAAAAAATCCGAAAAGAAATGGGGGACCCCCATAAGCACATTGATGTCTTTTGTTAGGCAGGAATCAAGCTATCGCAAAAATGCAAAGCCACCTATTAGGTGGGTTGCGTTTATACCCCTTGGGCGTCCAACGAGCGCGAAAGGTTATGCGCAAGCATTAGATCCCGTATGGAAAGAGTACAAGGCCGAAAGAGGAAAATTATTAAAAAGTCGTTCAGATATGAGTGACGCTTTGGATTTCATCGGTTGGTATAACCAAAAAAGTCATAATCAACTCGGAATTAGGCTTAGCGACCCCGAGAATCTTTACTTAGCCTATCACGAAGGTCGCGGAGGTTTTTCAAGAGGCAGTTATAACAAGAAGCCAAAGCTGAGAAAAATCGCAAAGAAAGTGGCGCGGACAGCCTTTCAATATGAAACACAATTAACAAAATGTCGAAAACTGTATGAATGTTACGGCTTCCATAAATTTTGGCCATTCTGCCGTAAATAACTAATCGGCAACTATTTGCCCTAGGATAGGCAAATGTTGTCCATAAAGTAGATAACGGCAGAGATATATTATTTCCTGATTATATAAATCAAAGATTTATATAAATACAAAGCAAACATAAGATGGCACGAAATATGCTCAATTATTTACATCTAGACTGTTTGGGCGAACCTTCCGCACTGTCAAACGGAAAAGCTACAGTTTAGAATGGTGGCTGTCGCGACAGCCACCACTATCAATTTCTCTAAAGCATTCAGATCTCAATTCTGATAGTATTATTTATAATAGTTTTTATAAACTTACAACAAAAAATATGCTTTATTAATCAACGAGAGAATAAAACCTAATGGCTTCTGAATTGATTAACTATCTGAAAGATGAAAAATACTTAAATCTAGCAATAGAAAGCGTTACGGAAACATTCGAACTTTACAATTATGATGTCAGATTATACGGAACGGTCAATAACGACTACGCCATCAATAATCGCAAGTTAAAACTTCCTAAGGACTTTGAGTTAAGAGTGGCATTATACGAAGACGGAACCCTTGGCATAATCAATGGTAATTGTGCTTTCTTCGATCCAGTTGCGCATCATGACCTAGTAATTTACCTAGAAATCGGTCAAAACGAAAGAGCAACCTTGGTTACCATGATTAAAGAGACTCTATCGAAATTTGACGTGGCAAAATTATCATTAGAGATTGACAGCACTAGCTTCAACAGCGATAAAACGGAAGAAAACTTCATCGGTACTTGTGTCGATTTAGTAAACATAAAAATGACACTTGACTCAGGCAAGAGACGCAACTTTTTTTAAAATTGGAGAGATTTTATGAAACTTAAATTTAGTTTTTGTTTGTTTTTTTTATTTACAAATACTATCGTAGTATCTCAATCGATACTACCTTTTGACAATTCAAATTTACACAAAGACAGTGCTGGTAACATTATAAATTTAACCACCGGGACTGTATATAAAGATCTTGGTAATGGAACTGTTATCGATTTGAACTCTGGTGACATTTTTAAAAAAATAGACGACGGTACTGTGATTAAACTCGAGTCAGAAATAAAAGTTCCTATAATTAAGTAAACAGTGCTTAGAAACTAATTTGAAATTCAACTGATCCAAAGAAGTTTCGCTTTGGAGCGGTTTCAAAAAACCGGCTCGTGGCGTCTTGGATCCTTATCTCTTGGTTATAGTCCTTATCAAAAAGATTATTGATTCCGATTTTGCCAAGCAATCTATATTTCTCAAATTTATAATCATGGCCAAAAACTAGATTAGAAACCAAATAAGATGTATCGCTAACCGTGTTAACATTATTTGCATAAATTTTCCCTACATAATTTATGTTCCAGTTAGCAAAAACACCTTTGGAATTTTCATAGTTTAAACCCAAATACCCATGTTGCTTAGGAACGCCAGGTAGTCTATTTCCTACAGCTTCAGGCGTATTAACAAATTTTGTGAAATTAAGATTTGAATGAGTAAAGGAAGCAGATAAATCCAAGTTTTCAACTAATCTAACTAGGAAATCTAACTCGACTCCACTACGTCTAGTATCTGCATTATTAAAAAAAGCTCTACCATCAACATTTGAAACCGTGGTGACTTCATCTTCGACATCTAAATGGTAATACACAAAAGATGTTTTAAAGAGTTTTCCTGCGTTGACTCGCATACCAAGCTCATAACCGTTCGACTTTTGAGCTGACACGTTTGCAAAACCACCCAAAGTCCCATTACTACTCGGGTTAGCAAACTCCGTGAAAGTAGGGGTTTCAAAAGCAGTGGAATAATTAAAATAATAATTCAAAAAAATGTTAGGGTTGTAAGAGACCCCTATGGAGTACGTCATCTCGTTGAACTCAAGTTCTTCTGTTTGGTCACCATTTGATAGAAACTTGTCTTGTATTTCAAAGTCTACATGATCATACCTTAATCCTGCTAACACGCTAGTTTTGTCGTTTATAAAGAATTTTTCTTGTAAAAAAAGGCCTAGTGTTTTAGCCTTTTCATCTTGTTCAAACTGAAGGTCGCCCGTGCTACCGTTTAGATTATCGAATCGCCGTCGGTCATCCTTCATTGAGTCATAATCAAAGCCTATAAAGAATTGATTTTCATATCCAAAAACATTATGGCTATTTTCATATTCTATACCGCCACCCACGATCGTCCTGTCCAATTTTACTATTCCTGCGCCAATGAAGGGTGTAATGGGTAACCTTGCGTCAAAATCGCGCCAATTGAAATAATTCCTCAACTCTAAGCGGTGGAATTCACTGGTTCGGATTAGTGATACGCCCATTTTTTTATCTGTTACGGCTTCTCCAGCATTCAAATCTATATTTCGCTGCCTAGCAGCTTTTTTATTAGTCCTGCGTTCTGCTGAATTCAAACCGCCAGCATCTTCGGCATACGGCGAATCCACTGCTCTTAATATAAACTCTGCCCTATAGTTCTCGTTAAAATCGTAACCAGTTTTTATTCCAAGGTTGGTTTGTTCCACGTTGGAATGTTCGCGGTAACCCCCATAATTTAAATGAGCACCGCTCAGCGCAAAATCAAAGTTGTCAATTTTTTCTCCTAACTTGAATGAATTTCTAAAAAATGAATTATCACCAATCATTGAATTGAATGAACCGCCGCTAATATCGAGTCCGCTTTCGGTAATAATGTTTACCACACCTCCAGAAGATGAACCATAGAGGGCAGAAGAAGTGCCTCTTAGTATCTCGATTTGTTTTACAATCGACAGGTCTAGATCATCTAACACGGTCTGACCATCAGGCGTTGTTGAAGGAATACCATCTATAAAGACTTGAATACCTCTAATACCGAAATTTGACCTCGCTCCGAAACCACGAATAGACATCCTGAGATCACGTGAATAATTGTATCTATTAGAAAAATATAATCCAGGCACTTGGTTTAAGGATTCATCTAAATTAAGGTACTGTCCTTTTTCAATTTGATCTTTTCCAATAGTATTTACACTAAACGGGATTTCACTCAATTTAGAATTTGCTCGGGTTGCTGTAATTACCAACTCCTCTTCCGACCTAACTTGGCTAATAGAAAGGGAATATAAAACCGCGAACCCGATAATTGTTTTATTAGTTTTTATACAATTCATCATTTTCACGATTGTTCCTTTTATTTTTTTGCCTCTAATACCATATTAGTCGCATTTTCACTCACCCTTCTAACACTCGAGAAATTGCCTTCTTTAAGAACTTCCGTCAGTTTCATTTGCCCTGCTTGGGCCCCTAAGCACAAACCGACCTCTTGGGCTCTTGATGTTGGCACACAAATAGTTGTTGAGATTCCATAAAAGATTCCCGATAAAAGATTTAAATTTTCAGATAATGAATCGCCTGAAATCGGTTCAACTACCATAAATATTCCATCATCAACAAGTATGTTATGTATTCTCTTAGAAACTCCTACAGGATCACCCATATCGTGTAATGCGTCAAATATACAAGCTAAATCAAATCCAGTTTGCGAAATATTTTTTGCATCAGACTTTAAAAAAACAACATTATCTAGCCCCTCATCTTTCGCTAACTGCGAGGCCAATTCGATTGAGGGACCATGAAAATCGTACCCGAAAACCTCAGTATTAGGATAATTCTGCGCGAGCAGACGTGTGGAGGAGCCATGACCACACCCTATATCCGCTATTTTACCTCCAATTTTAAGCCTCTTATCAATTCCATCAAGGGATGGTATCCAGTTTGATAAAAGATTAGCCTCATATCCAGGTCTGAAAAACCTGTCCGTACCACAAAAAAGACATGATGAATGCTCACCCCACTCTCTACCTTTTCCAGAAATGAAAGTTTCTACTGCTTTATCACACGTCTCAAACTGACTCACTATAGCCTGGAAAAAACCTTGCATACATGTTTGCTCACCTTCCTTACAAAAAATCGCAGCTTGCTCTGGTGTTAAAAAAAACCTGTTTGTTTTTTCATCATAATCGATATAGCCCAAGGCCGCATTCGAGCAGAGCCACTCGCTTAAATACCTCGTATCAATTTTAGATTTTCGCGCTAATTCAGAACTAGTACATGGTCCAGTTTCTTCAAGTACTTTATAAACTCCAGCCTGATCTCCTATGTAGGCCATTAGCAACCCCACAGCTCCACCAATATTACCAACTAGTTGCCTCTGTAACGCTTCAAGCTTTGCTTGATCTAGGTTTGACATATATACTCCTGAAAAAGCGTGTTTTTTAAAAAATCAAAATAACGTGTCAAATATAGCATGAATAGAGAGACTCCAAAATAAATGAACATGATAAAATCATTAGCAATGACATTAGCCGCAATTTTATGTGTAAGTAGCTTTTCATTACACGCAAATGTAATAAAATTTTTACCAGATATTGACTTACCATCAGTAGGATACTTGACCATTCATAATAAAAGTGACAAAGATTTTGAAATATACAGGGTGAAGAGTAACGATTTTAGAAAAGTGGAGCTACATCAATCCGTTACTAAGAACGGTAGAACATCAATGCAAAAACTTGAGAAACTTAAAATACCAGCCAATCATGAGATCAAATTAGAACCAAGTGGAATTCATTTAATGCTTTTTGAACCAAAACATAAACTTCAACACAACCATGAAATACCGATTTACTTTTTTGATGAGAATAATAATGAAGTGTTTAAAACAGTGCTTACTTTAAAGAACAGAACCAAGGAAGGCTAAGATCGCTAATGGGCCTGCTTTTAGAAGGAAAATGGACAGATAACGAACCGA
The DNA here is from genome assembly GCA_002170535.1 of Methylococcaceae bacterium TMED69. Classification (GTDB taxonomy): domain Bacteria; phylum Pseudomonadota; class Gammaproteobacteria; genus TMED69. The sequence continues at coordinate 62,387 of NHDW01000001.1, read as the reverse complement.
TCGAATTGAAGAGGAGTGGTCAAAATATTCGATTCTCTGGAGGTTTTAAAAACTTTATAAGTAAAAAAAATCTGGATTTTAAACCAGAAGACGGAAGATACCTCCTCTACGTAAATCATACATGTCCCTGGTCGCATTTAGTAATAATCGCTCGACTGCTTAAAAACCTTCAGTCAACAATTGGAATAGTTTATTTGGATTCTACTATGGGGCCTAAATCTTGGCGATTTACAGAAAAAGCGCCAGACCCAGAAATTAAAGCGCATCACCTTTTTGAACTATATACCCACAGTGATAACAAATACACAGGAAGAGTCACAATACCTGTCCTTTGGGACATACAAAACAAAACAATCGTCAATAACAATTCATCAGACATTCTATATATGTTCGAGACTGAATTTAATCAAGCCAATGAAAAAAGATATTTTTTTTACTCCAAAAATTATCAATCTGAGGAAAAAAAATTAGATGATTTTATTTCAAAAAGAATTAACGACGGAATTTATAAATGCTTGCTCTCTCAAAACAACTCAGAAAAAAAAATTGCAGAGAGAAATTTTCATCGAGCGCTAGTCAAATTAGATTCGATCTTAGAAGGGAAGAAATACTTGTTAGGCAATAATCCAACCGTCCCGGATTGGAAATTTTTTGTGACATTAGTTAGGTTTGATTTAGTCTATTCAGAGCTATTTTTAAAAAAAACTATTTTACTTAAATCTTTTAACAATCTTCAAACTTACCTAAAAACATTACTAAATTATGATCAAATTGCAAGCACCATAAATTTTCATGAAATGACCATGGGGTACTATCGAACACTAGGAAAAACAGAAGACTCGAAAAAAATAATGAATTTTATCGATAAGATAAATAAAGAGAGTTAACATGGTTCGAATATTTGCAGTCACTTTTATCGCAACAATTATTATACTTGGATGCTACAGTTTCTTTGAAAAAAAACTATTTGATTTGTATAGTTTAAGATGTACTCATGTAGAATTCGATAATATTGAAAAATGGTTCATGGTCAAAAAAAAACTTACGAGCCAACAGGCTCATGCAATCTTCGAAGAACCTTGGCATTCAAAAACATTTGATAAATCGACAAGGGTTAAGGACCTGTCTTTATGGGGAGTTTTAACAGAAGCAAGTGCAACAAATTTATTTTTTTCACAAAACAATTATACCCTGATAAAAATCAATCGGATCAATCTTAATCTATCTATTGAGGCCAAAGGTGTTTCACTTTATTCTTGTGAGAAAAAATCGCCAGACAAATTATATTCCGCCATTGAAAATAAGCTACTGAAATTGAGATCAAATATTCAAATTTAGTGAAGCGAAGGAGCAAAGCTTGGACAATATGGAAGTAATAGTAATAGGGCACTTGTCCTTTGCTGCAGCAGCATTTTCCTTCCTAATGAAAGATATAATCCTTCTCAGGGTTATCGCTATTTTGTCCAGCATGCTGGGAATAATTTATAATTTTTTTGCCGCATCTGAGCCTTTGTGGCTTGTAATTTTCTGGCTTTCAGTTTTTGTTATTATCAACTTATACCAAACAATTAGCACTTTATTTGAATTGCGAATGTTAGAGTGTTCAGATGCGGAAATGGAATTACGCAATGTTTTTTTTAAACAATTATCCTTGAGTGAATTTAAAAAACTTATCAATCTAGGCAACCATCAAACTTTTCCAAAATCGGCTCAAATAATCACAATTGATCAAGATGCACCTGAATTAAAACTAATCATATCAGGTTCAGTTAAAATTAAACAAAAAGGTAAAATTTTGGCAACGTTGCATGCTGGATCATTCATTGGTGAGATGTCTTTTATGTCAGGTTCTCAAGCTTCGGCTGATGTATCAGCTACAGAAGAGACAAATGTGATTTCATGGGACCAAGCGAGCTTAAAGAAACTTTTGTTAGCAAATCCTTGCCTGCATTTAATTTTTACCCAGATAATCAACAAAGACCTCTCACAAAAGTTAAGTCCGGAGAAATAAAAGCTCTTAAGCCATATTCTCCTCGCCATTCAAATGACTAAATATGGGACATTCTTACAATTGTTCCAGATATGTTTTAAACTACTCAAATATATATAGAAAGGCGGTAAAGTTGAGTCTACAAGATAATCCCACTTTTAATTTATGTGGTTATGAACTTCGAGTCCAAGATTATCAGCAAATACTATATTGGGCTCGAAATATCAATCTTGACCCAGAACAAATAATCGAGCGACTCGAGGATAGCGAACTTCAAGTCTTCGATGGAGAAACGATTAAGTTTGAGATAAGAGGAACTGCTATCATCTCTTTAGTATGGGACTTTGAACTTTTACCGATCGATGACTTTGGCTGGCTTGAAGAGCTGTCCATAAGCGTTATAGGATTAAAAAATAATTCATCAACTTCAAAGCTTACTTTTAACTTATCTGCCCTTCAAAAACTTTACTGTTTTGAAAATCGACTTTCATCAATTGACGTATCTCAGGCCCCCAGCCTCGTCTTAATTGATTGTGCGGACAACGATATCCATGATCTATATTTAGATAATTGCAGGGACCTAAAAACCTTAAGATGCAACGGTAATCAAATTAAATCACTAAATCTCGATCCACTTAACTCACTCGAAGAGTTAAATATTAGCCAGAATAAAAATTTATCTGATATTGATTTTATAAGACGTCCAAATATAAAACATCTTTCATGTTCCGCCCTCGATCTTGAGCAGCTTAATTTAGACGGAATGTCTAATCTCAACTATTTAGATTGCAGCCTAAATAATTTAAAAGAACTTAACTTGCTAAAAGTTCCTTCATTGGTTTGGTTAGATTGTAAAGATAATAAGATTTCTAAAGTAAGTCTCAATCACGTACCAAACCTAGCAGGGCTAGATTGTAAACAAAATCAATTAAAGGAACTTGACTTTTCATTCTCCCCTGGAATCACGTGGATTGATTGCAGCAAAAATTTATTACAACAACTTGATATTTCACAATTAAAAGACCTCACTTGGGTTCAATGTAAAGAAAACGAAATATACGATATAAATCTACCAAAAAGTTCAAAACTAAGAGAGCTTTTATGTTCAAACAACAAACTACTCGGTCTGCTATTAAATGATTCCAAAGACCTCAATGAATTAATCTGTAATGATAATTTACTGACTATTTTAGACTTAAGTGGAAACGGTAATCTTATTCATGTCGACTGTCAAAACAATAAAATACAGAAGATTCAACTTCCCGAAAATGGAAAAATTAATTATCTTGATTGTAAAAAAAACCGTCTAGAAACTATCAACTTTTGGGAAACCCCAAGTATTAGAATATTAAATATCTCAGTCAATCCAATAGACAACATCGATATTAGAGGAATTGAACAACTGAAGAAATTAACTAAAGATCCTTGTGTTATCGTCAAACACCGAGGTGACCAAAAAATAGCAGAAAGTAAATAATATGGTTAGGATTAAGGTTGCTTTCTTTGATAAAGAAAAACAAATCGGGTTCACATTAATGGAGCTGTTAATGGCGCTTGCAATCGTTGGAATCGTCGCAGTCTTTGGGATTCCTAGCATGACTCAATTCCTCGCGTCGAAAAGGACGGATTCTCAAATCAACGAATTTCTAACTACTATCAGAGAGGCTCGAACATCCGCTATGAAATTAAATTCCACAATTGTAATTAATCCAATTAATGGAGATTGGACATCAGGCTGGCAAATGGGGCTAGATGCAAATGGTAACGGCTCTATTGACTCAATTCTCAGAGAGTCATCCATCGCTTCTAATGAATTACAATTTGACTCTATCCCGAGTAACTTAAGTTTTGATGCTCGCGGCAGGGCAAGCCCGACACTTATTTCGATAACACCCTTAAGATGTGGAACAACTAATCCACGAAGAGATATAGACGTGACTTTTGCGGGCTACATAGATATTACTAGATGCTCTTGTGAGACAGTCCCATGTCCTTAAACGGCTACTCAAAAAAAATAAGCGGATTTACATTAGTTGAATTTCTAGTTGCTTTATTGATTTTTGCAATTGGAATTCTGTCTTTAACTGCCCTCCAACTACGAGTGCTTAGAGGGGACATTAGTGCACACAACTATGCACAAGCTATTCAGGTGGCCTATTCCATGATGGATAGACTGAGAAGCAATCGAAATGCGGCGCTCGCAGGATCCTATAACATCACAGATGTGACTGAAATTACGGATGGGGATGGGTTAGCCCCTTTAGCAGACGATGATCTCGCCAGTTGGCGAGACAATGAGCTTGATCTTCTACCTGCTCCTAATGTGACAATTTCTTGCAATTCTTCTGGAACCTGTTCTGTAACTGTTATTTGGGATGATTCTCAAGGCGACAGTAGTGTTCCGTCTCAAAGCACGACCCTTAATTCAAACATATAGAAATGAACCGTTTAAATAACCAATCAGGATTTACATTAATCGAGCTAATGATTGTTCTGACGTTGAGTCTTTTTCTGATGCTAGCAGTAATTCAAATTTTTTCGGCAAATTCGCAAAATTTCAGATTTAGTATCGCTTTTTCCAGAATGCAGGAAAATGGACGGTTAGCGTTAGATGAATTAGCAAGGGATATTCGTATGGCAGGATTTTTCGGATGCGCTAGTAGACAGCAGATCACAATCAATTCTGTTGCTTCTAGCAACCCACCTGACATGACCCCAGCCCAACATATTGTTGGCTTTGACGGTGGGACCGGTTTCAATTCAATCGGAGCTTCAATTGTTGATAGCCGAGCTCGACCACTAACCTTGTGTAGCGATGCAAGAGGAAATATAAATGCATGTCGTATAAGTGATATCCTTCAACTAATTAGAGGAGCAGAGACTATAGGGGTAACTACTAGCGCAATGTCCTCTCCAAGTGACCCCATCAATGTTAGTTTGGCTGATATGAACTCTTTACAACCCTCAGTTAACACCAACGGTACGCCACCGAACGAGGAAGATTTAGTAGTTATCACAGATTGTCAACAAGCAGATCTTTTTAGGACAAATGCAATATCATCAACAAGCTTGACGCCGAATGCCAATTTACAAAAAGCCTATGCATCAGACAGCTTTATTATGCCAGTTGTTGGAGCAACCTACTTCGTTGCTACCGATAACAGAGATAAGAACGGAGATGGCGAGCCAGATGAAATAGCAACGCTCTACCGAATTGGAATATTCGACGAGAACGTCGCGCCTGCAGCTATACCAATCGCAAGGGGGGTTGAATCCATACAGATTCAATATGGAGAAAATACTCAAGGGGACGAGTTTGCAGACGTTTACAGAGATTCAGCAGCTACGGTATCTGATTTTACAAAAGTTGTCAGTCTTCGGATTGGAATTCTGCTAAAAAGCGAACAAGATTTCTTGACAGATGCGCCAATTCCAGTAACGTTTATGGGTGATAGCTTTAATAATGGTGATAGGAGACTTAGACTTCAAATGTTTACCACAATTGGGTTGCGAAATCGTGTTCCCTAGTACAAACCCGCAAGAAAGCGGAATGGTTCTCGCAATTTGCTTGATAATAATGTTAATACTCGCAATTTTGGGTAGTTCCGCTATAAAAACAACAATTGTCCAAGAAAGAGCTACGGGCTTAACTAGGAATAAGCAAATATCCTTCGATAGCAGTGAGGCCGCCTTACGATTCGGTGAAACAAATGCCGATACGATATCGATCGGTGCAGCAACCGATGGTTCCATCGGACTCTGGCTACCGGATCCAGCCAGCCCTCGATGGCTTAACGATTCTATAAAATCATCATGGATTACTTTGCCAAGCGGAACAATTTCAAACGTCGTAGAGCAGCCACAGTACGTAATGGAGTTTACTGGTTCAATTCCCAGAGACGATAGTTGTGCGCTAGATGCAGAGGCTAGCGCCAACCAAGACTGTTGGCGATACACTTATAGAGTAACAGCTGAGGGGAAAGGGCAAAATAATGATACTCTCACAACAGTACAATCGACAATATTGTCACGAAAATAGGCTTGAGGTTGAATATGGCTATAAAACATAAATTAAAACACTTGGCATTTATTTTAATTCTAGTAACTAATATTTCTTCAGCGGCTTTAACGATACCACCTAAACCATTGTTTTTAGCAAATGACGTTCAAGCAAATATATTTTTTGCATTAGATGATTCAGGTTCAATGGACTCTGAAGTCCTGAACACAGATGATGCAAATAACACGCTAATATCACTAATTCCATTTAATTCAGTTTTCCAGGCCATTCTAAACCAATCAGACATAAGAGACATTGATTTATCTCCAGATGGCTTTAACGAAGATCTTGATTTGTGTTCAGCTTATAACCTCATGGCATATGATCCAGCACAAACTTATACTCCTTGGCAAGGTAAAGATATATTTGGTCAACCCTATAGCAATCAATCAATCACGAGCGCGCTGAATAACCCCTTTAACCCTAATGAAGGTTCTACAAACCTTCTAAATATTTTTGATCAAAGGACAGGACAATTCTCCAATAGGCCAGCTTGGTACAGTACATTTACGGACAATGGTCTTTGCAATACAAGTTTATTCTGGGACAACGGCTTTAACTCTCTAAACCAAGCGAGAAATAATGATGGAAAAATGCAACTATGCGAGTGCCTTAGTGCACCAGCTGGCGTAGGTTTTGGAGTAAACTATCGAGTGAGATTTGATTTTATTGCAAACGATGGAGATCCCAGATTTTTCAGAGTTGATAGTATAACTGATACCGAACAGACAAATTACGCGAACTGGTTTACGTATTATCGAAAAAGAGAATATGTAATGAAAAGAGCTCTGTCGCAATTAATAACAACCTCGCAAGCTAGAATGGGGTTAGCAACGCTACAAAATAACTTCGGCGTCGGAACGCCTGTGGCAGATATGACAAATCAGTCTAATAAGGACAATTTACTGTCTCGGTTATTTCAAATTTTTCCCTCCGGGCTGACACCTCTTCGAACGACATTAAGAAATGTGGGAAGATATTTTGATCAAAATGATGGAGCAAGTCATGCCTCTCTTGGATTTGACAATACGAGTCCAATCTTACCTCAGTCAGAAGGAGGCGAATGTCAACAGAATTTTACAGTTCTGTTTTCAGATGGATTTTGGAACGGTAATAACCCAGGAGATATCTTTAACGAGGACGGAGATAACAACTCTGCTTTTGATGGGGGTCCTCACGCCGACTCAGTTTCGAAAACATTAGCTGATGTTGCCATGAAATATTATGAAAAAGACTTATCACCTCTTTCAAACAACGTTCCTACTATAACTGGAGTTGATGAGAATTCTGCGCAACATATGGTGACTTACACAATATCCTACGGACTCAATGGCTCCTTGAGTGCCGTACCAGCTAATCGAAACCCTGGAACCCCTTCTCCACCTTGGCCCACTCCATTTGCCAATACTTTAACAACGGTTGATGACATGCGACACGCTGCATTTAATGCAAGAGGACTCTACTTACCTGGCCAAAATCCTCAACAACTCATTGATACTTTAACCGCAGCTCTTGCCGATATCGGTAGTCGGACTGGGGCGGCTTCAGCAGCTGCATCAACATCGCAATCCGTCAAAAGCAATGCACTTATATTCCAAGGCACTTTTAATAGCGAAGATTGGTCAGGAACTTTTTCTGCATTTCCCTTATCTACAGAGGGGGTACTTGGAGCTGCTCAGTGGGAAGCGTCAACTTTAATACCGCAAGCAAGCCAGAGAAAGCTATATAGCTTTAATAAAAATGGAACCCCTCCTGAAGGTATTGAATTTACAACATCATCAATATCAGCTTCTCAAAAATCGGTGATAGGAGCAGAAGCAGATAAAGTGATTGGGTATATTCGAGGAATACAAGTTCCATCGAGTGCCCAAGCAGGTGAAGTAAAAAATGGAGGTTCTTTTAGGAATAGAAATACCCTTCTTGGCGATATTGTTCATTCAACTCCGGTTGCCGTAACACGCAATCAGGCCAGCCCACCTTTCAATAAACTTCCAGGAATTGAAGGTGAGAGCTATCAAGCATTTCAAGGTACTAAATCTGGAATTTTAGAGACCGTATTTGTGGGAAGTAATAATGGGATCCTCCATGCATTTAATGCTAATACTGGCGAAGAAGTAATGGGTTATATTCCGGAAGGAATTTTTAATAAGCTTTCTATTCTTACTGATACGACATATGACCATGCGTTCTTCGTGGATGGTGTCTTAGCATCTGGTGATGTTTTTATAAATGGCGGTTGGAAAACCGTACTAATCGGTAGTCTCGGTAGAGGTGGTAATACTATCTTTGCTATCGATGTTACAGATATGACTAGTTTCGATGAGACAAAAATCTTATGGGAATTTACCCATCCTGAGCTTGGGGTTGTTCTAGGTAAGCCACAAATAGTTCGATTATTAAATGGGAAATGGTCAATCATAATAGGAAATGGCTATAACTCATCATCAGAAAAACCAGAACTTTTTATTATCGATATTGAAACAGGAAATCTTACAAAAAAAATAACTGCAGGCAATGAGACATTCGCAGGTAATAATGGACTATCTACCCCATTAGTGGTGGACACGAATGGCGATTTTATTTCAGACTTAGTTTATGCTGGGGATCTTAAAGGTAATCTCTGGAAATTTAATGTAAATTCTAGCTCGATAGACTCTTGGAATACCGAATTTGCTGACTCACCACTCTATACTGCTTTAGCACCCTCTGGCACAACTCAACCAATAACCTCTAAGCCAGTAATTGCAAAACATCCTGAAGGAGGCTTTATGGTGGTGTTTGGAACAGGAAGGTTTTTTACTCAAGGAGACGAGATCATCCCAGCGGAAGGACCAAATATAAACACTTTCTATGGCATAAGAGATTTAGGAACTTCCGTACCGTCAGTAGGTTCCAGAAATCTTCCTCCCAGCATACAACCTGATACCATTTTACAACCGCAATCAATTGTGACTGAAGAAATCGAAGTTTCATCAGGTGTTACAAATACGATTAGAATCATTTCTAGTAACCCTGTAGATTTTACAGGCGGCGGCGGAAAAGCCCCGCAACAAGGGGGGTATATGGATCTTATCTCGCCAATAAACGGAGCTGAAGGAGAAAGGGTCATCGCAGATCCACAACTCCGAAACGTTAATAGTTCAACATCTGTTCTATTCAATACATTTGTGCCAGGTGGATCCTGCGAAAGTATCGGTGGATTTTCAGCCTTGATGGTATTCGATGCAATAACAGGAAGCCGCACCCCATTCTCTGTATTCGACCTAAACAACGACGGCGAGATAACAGATAATGATAAAGAGTCAAGCACGGGCTTTGCTGTTAACGGTCGTATAAACCGACAGTCAGTCTCCGCCGTAACGGTAGTCTCAAGCGGAGACGCTACTGAGAGCTTTGTAGTTGAATCTAGCACTCAATCCGTAAGCCCTTCAATAAGCACAGTAGCAGGAGCAACGATAAGTCTTGGTCGTCAATCTTGGAGACAACTACAATGAGCAGAAACAAAACACAAAGAAATTTATATATAAATCCGTTTTTTATTTTCATTCTTTTGATCAGTTTTACAGCCGTAAGCTATGAATCCTACAAACAACCCCAAAAAAATAAGCGATCGGAAAAATTAGAACTAGGAAGGGTTAACGGCACCCTACCAGATGGTTTGTCTCTTGAGTTTGGAAGCGATATTACAATAAAAAATCAAGTTGAAGGGAAAATTCAGAGGATCGATAAAAAAAATAAACAGATCATAATTAATGATGATATCTTTATTTGTGATAGTAAAGTTGAATTCCTGTCGAACAACGAGAAAAAAATACGTTTTAGAAACTTGAAAAAAGGTATGCCAATTAGAATGGATTTTGAGATATCACCTGAAGGGCTGCTTGCCAAACGCATTCATCTTCAAAATAAAACGAAGAAAAATCAAAACAAAAGTCTTAAATCTAACAAGCGCGAAAAAGCAGACCAATACAAATCTAATTACGGCTCCTACTAAAATGATTATGCAAAGTCTTACTAAGAAATCAAAGGGATTTACTTTAATAGAGCTTATGATTGTTGTAGCAATAGTTGCTTTTTTGGCGTCAGTGGCACTACCCTCATATCGTAATTTTGTTGTTAGAGCTAGTCGAGCTGAAGCAGTTGCTGACCTTTCTGAATTAGCCAGCTGGCTTGAAAGGCAATATACGATATTCGGCTCATACGATAATGCGTCTATGCCAAGTTTACCCTTCTCTAATTCTCCTCGTACAGGAAACGCTAAATACACGATCTCCCTAGCTTCACCAACATCCTCAACGTATTTACTAACATCAACTCCGACGGGAGGACAACTTGCCGATGACACCACTTGTGGAACACTTACCCTAAGCAATACATCAAGGAAATGTATTATTGGAAGCTCGGGTAGTATTTGCAGTGATGATGCATCAGGTGCCCAAAGAGAACAAGTGGGTCAATGTTTTAATGCGCGTTAATTCAAAGTACTCCCAAAATCCAACCCTCCAAAAATACCAATTGCTTTTCACTATCACTTAGCATGGGATTAAAATAATAATTTAAAAGCCCTCGTTTATCCATATCTCTCAGCCAAGCACTTGCTACGAATGCGTCATGCTGATCATCAGAGCGTTGTCCTTTTTTATATCTTCTTCTGAACAATGAAGGAAATATTTCCGCTATCACATTCTGATCTGGCTGGACCTCGAGTCCATCAAAAGGCCAGAAATGGGTCCGGTTTCTTATTTCTACATCTTGTATGATCTCATAGATCCATGGTATGCCCGCGTGTGTTGACTTGGCTACAGAACCCTGTACGTCAAAGTGGAATACACTTTTGGCTGCAGGCATCCATTTTTCTGTGAGTCTATAATCGGTGGCTTGACCCGGGGAGCCGACTGCCTTACGTGCATCCTCGACGGTAACAGAATCATTACTTGTTTTCCAAGTCTTTGACACAAAAGCTAGCATTCGATCCCAGTTTTTTAATTTATTTTTTTTGTAAAAACTATAGGGAAAAGAAAGGCCATGATCTATGCCAATAATTGTCTTTTTTTTTGATTTTAGAATTTCTTTGAGATGAAAAGTTAACTCTTTCCGACACCAATTTTTAACTCTTTTTTCTGGGGGATTTATTCTTCTTGGGTTGCCTTCAGGATTGGTAGTATATATTTGTAATTGAGCCAGTCTAGATAAAGAAGTCTTTGCTCCTGAGTAATCTATTCCTATATAATTGTTAAATCTTAAGCTTACCATTGATATATTCTAGCAAACTAAAAACAAAATTCTTAATATAAAATCAAAATTAGATTATTCTTATGAACAATAAAAAAACATTGTTAGAAAACTCTTATTATATTTTTAACTTTTTTTATTATGATATTTCCTACTAAATCAGTTGCCTTCGGTCTGTTTTTTCTTCTTCAATCACAATACGCGCTCGCTTGCATGTTAAATGCTGATTGTAAACAAGATGAACAATGCTTCAAAAGAGAGAAGAATGCCTATGGCATTTGCGTTAAATTTTCTGAAAAAAAAAGCAATCATGGGGACGGTAGTAAGAAACCTAAAATTCTAGAAATAGAAGGAAAACAACAGGTAATTGACTTTTTTGGAACACCCGAAGAAAACTTACGGTCTATATCACCAAATGGCAAGATTGGGCATAAATGCCATTCGACCGAGGACTGTGACGGCACCGAAGAATGTATTATTGCTGGATTCGAAGGCAGATGTCTTCAGCTAAGATAAACTATTTCTTAAAAATATAATTTCTTTTTTTATCGTTAATCTCATCTTCACATCGAAAATTCAGTGAATCAAGAAAGGAAATCAACTCTTTCTTATGCGAACTCAATACCTCTTTTTCAATTTCTATCAATAGCGTTTCAACATTTCTCATTGTAGAGGTCGCGCCCTTAAGGACAAGTGGTTCTAGTCCATCAACATCAATCTTTAGATAATTTGGCTTAGGAAGACCAAATTCAGATATCAAATGATCCAATTTATAAGTCAAAATTGGTTGATGAAAAATATTCGAAGTAACATCCATCTGACCGAGAGAGTTGCCACCAGCACCTGCCGAAAAATTCTCCATAGTTAAAGAAGTGGATTTAGTATCATCTGATAAAGCTAAACAAAAGGCTTTGATATTTCGAAAGTTATTAGTTTTTATGTTTTCGATTAGAAGTGCAAAACTGAGGGCATTGGGTTCAATCGAAATAACTTCGATTTCAGGTTTGAGACAAGCATATAGAGAGTAAATTCCAGAAGCAGCCCCGACATCATAAAAAATATCGCCGGGTCTCATTGTTTCAATCCATTCCAAAGTCTCGGGTTCGTCTTTAAAAAAATGGTAAGCAGCGCTTGCGACATGAGGACTTCTGCTTTTATTTACCTTCAGTACCCCCAAAGGAGCCTCAATTACTGCCAAATCATCTTGCGTTAGTTTTTCAACTAATCTTGAAATAGTGCGTTGTCTCTGACGTTTGCTTTGCATAACGCCGAAAACATTAATTAATTTCTCGATGATATTTGCGATTTTTCGACTCAATATTTGTCGTCCGCCAGATAGTCCTAAATAGCAACCTTATCAGTAATATTATTATCAGAAGAGAAATCATTATAAAAGTTATCAAAAGTTACGTCGACTTTTACAGATAGATCTTTTTCATTGAGAATACTATAAACTATTTCTGTTTGAGCTTGGATATTTTGGTAGATTATTCCACCTCGGGGCCCACCTCCCTCGATATGGGTGTCTTCATCTTTTGAAATAACATACTCACCGGCTTTTCGAATTTTTGATAGAGTTGTTTTATTTTCATCTACATCTTTTTGGTAAATACGTTGTTCTCCAGTTATAACAAGAGTTGAGGTAGGGTGATAGTGTCGGTGAAAAAAGCATTTTTGGTTTGGTTCAAAACGAAATAGCATTTCGATTATTTTAGTTTCAGGATCCACATTCAATAATTTATATGAAAATCCTTTATAGTTACCCATTTTCTTCCAAATAACATTAGCCGACCACAGATAATTATCACCGCTCATCATCGTAAAATCCCTCTCTAAACATCTTTTATCTAACGCACATCGAGTTTTGAATATTTTCGTCGATCATATCCAGTATATAATTGTCTCGGTCTACCTATCCTTTGACTTGGATCCTCGATCATCTCATTCCATTGAGCGACCCAGCCTACAGTCCTTGCTAGCGCAAATAGAGCGGTAAACATGGTTGTAGGAAACCCCATTGCTTTGAGCGTTATACCCGAATAAAAATCAATATTAGGGTATAATTTCTTCTCCACAAAATAATCATCATTAAGTGCGATTTTTTCGAGTTCTAAGGCTACTTGGAGTAATGGATCATCGACGATCCCTAGCTCCTTTAAAACCTCATGACAGGTTGCCTGCATAACCTTTGCCCTAGGATCATAATTTTTATATACCCTATGACCGAATCCCATTAGCCGGAAAGGATCATTTTTATCTTTAGCTTTTTTTATAAATTCAGGAATTTTATCAACGGAGCCTATTTCCATGAGCATATTAAGCGCTGCTTCGTTTGCGCCCCCGTGTGCGGGTCCCCACAAACAAGCAATTCCCGCGGCTATCGCAGCAAAAGGATTCGCTCCAGATGAGCTTGCAAGTCTAACCGTAGATGTAGACGCGTTTTGCTCATGATCGGCATGAAGAATGAAAATTTTGTCCAATGCTCGTGCGATGGTAGGTGATATTTGATTTTTCGCGGCAGGAACGGCAAAACACATATTTAAAAAATTAGCGGTATAATCCAATTCGTTGTTTGGGTAAACGAAGGGTTGGCCGAGCGAAAATTTGAAAGCCATAGCTGCTATCGTTGGCATTTTAGCAATCAATCTGCGACCAGCTATCATTCTTTGGTGGGGGTCATTCACGTCAGTAGAATCGTGATAAAAGGCTGACAAGGCCCCTACTACTCCGCACATGATGGCCATGGGATGTGCGTCACTTCTAAAACCATTATAGAATTTAATCAATTGCTCATGCACCATTGTATGGTGAGTAATAGCTAACTCAAACTCTTGATATTCCTCTTTTGTCGGCAACTCACCGCTTAGTAATAAATAGGCCGTCTCTACAAAGTTACTTTCTTCTGCCAACTCATCTATTGGATACCCTCTATATAGAAGGATGCCTTTTTCACCATCTATATATGTAATTTTGGATTCACAACTAGCTGTAGATGTAAAACCGGGGTCATAAGTAAACTGACCCGTTTCACCATAAAGAGAAGAAATATCGATAACACTCGGACCAAGAGTTCCATCTTTCAATTCAAAGCCATAACTTTCATTTTTGATATTTAATCCCGCTGTATTTAAATTTTCTTTTTTACTCACACTAATTTTGCCTTTATGTCTATATAACCTAATACTTATAATTTTAGTTTTTCTAAAAAGGGAAACCAAGGTATTTTTTTGATTTTCATTTTTCAAATTCTTTTTTTTTAAGAAAAATGTATCATATTCAGAGCTTTAGTTTAGATATTTAATTTTTTTTTTAAAATAACCTCTGTTAAAAAAAAAAGGACTATCCAGTTTAGCTACGTGATATTACCTTTTTAAGATCTTCTACGCTTAGTATTAAGGATGGAATTATGAATAAAATAATCAGAGTCGCAAATGCAATTCCAAAAACCATAGTAATGGCCATAGGGATCAGAAATTGAGCTTGTAAACTTTTCTCAAATAAAAGAGGGGTAAGACCTCCAATAGTAGTAGCCGAAGTTAACGCAACAGCTCTTAACCTATCGCAACTACCATTGACTACCGCATCCTCAAGTGACTCATGCTCAGCTCTTTCGTCTATCCTCCGTACTAGAACTATAGAATCGTTTATTAATATCCCAGAAAGTCCTAGTATCGCAAAAAAACTTAAGATAGTAAGATCAAAACCCAATACTAAATGTCCTAGAACTGTTCCAATTAATCCGAAGGGAATTACAGAAATCACAACGAGCGGTCTGGTATAACTTGAGAACACCCAAGCAAGTATAATATATATCAGTATTAGCCCTAATATTGCTCCTTTTCTCATATCTTCCGATGTTTCTTTTTGTTCTCTGGCCCGTCCATCATATCTTAATTTTAGATTGTTTGAGTCTGCAATCTCATTTAATCCATCTTTAACCAAAGCGTCCCTAATATAATCAAGCCTTGTAACAGACTCATCAATATCTGCGGTAATCGACACTTCCTTTATACCGTTTTCTCTCTTAATTCTAAGAAAGCCACTTTCTTGCTCTAGGTCAACAACTGTTTTTAGTGTGCTAATTGTTCCGTCGGGACTTTTAAGATAAATATTTTGAAGGAAATCATTTTCTATGTTTTTTGATTCTAGTTTTAGTTTTACGTTCACTTCCTCGTCTGATCTTGCGAATCTTGTCGCAATAACACCATCGATATGACTTCTAACTTGTCTTGCAACAAGACTTGTTGAATATCCCATGGATAGACCTCGCTCAGAAACTGTAACCAAGATTTCTGGTTTACCGAATGGTAAATCATCATCTACATTTGAAATTCCTGGATAACGCTTAGTTAAATCAGCTACTTCTATAGCAATATTTTTTAATCGGCGCGTTTCAATTTCGGAGGAGCCAGATATACGGATATCTAGATCACCTCCTGGTGGACCCGACCTCTGACCCACAAAAGTCAAGTTATCAATTCCCTCCGGCCAGCCAGTTTGGTTTCTCCATTCTTTAATTAACTCATCTGATTTAAAACTTCTTTTATCGGAGGAGATTAGCTCTACGATCACTCCGCCAAGTACATCCGTGCTACTCGAACTCTGTTTATTATTACTTACGTTAGCCCCCACTATACCTAATGACATCTTCAAAGCATCGGGTTGATGACCCATCGTAACGACAGCATCTAATAATGATTTTTCTAGTCTTAAAACAACAGCTTTGGTTTCTGCTCTAGAGGAGCCGGGCAGCATTTTTAAATTTGCATAAATCATATTAGGCTCAGGCGAAGGAAAAAACTGATAGCCAACTCTTCCGCCAATAATCAGAGAAAGTGACAAAATGAACAAAGAAATCGAAATGGCAAGGGTTGAATATCGATTTTCTACAGATGTCCTAACCCAAAATTTAAACTTGTCACTCTTAAATTCTTGAAATTTTTTATTGGTTTTATTAGTTACCTTGGTAAGAAAAGAGGTATCTTCTGGTTTTCTAAAACTATTTCCTAGATGAAAAGGTAAAACCAAAAAACATTCCAGTAGACTAGCAATTAAAACGGTAACTACCACAAATGGGATAGCTGAAATTATCTGCCCCATTATTCCAGAAATAATGAATAAAGGGATAAAGGCAGCAATAGTAGTTAAGGTTGAGCTGATTACAGGAACTGCCATATTAGAGGCTCCCAATATAGCGGCATCCATCGGTTCTAATCCACTACTACTGTGGTAGTCGGCATGCTCACCTACTACTATTGCATCGTCTACCACGATGCCAATCGCCATTATCATCCCAAATAAACTGACCATATTAATGGTTTGGCCACTTATCTGCATCATCGCAATTGTAGCTAGCAATGACGCAGGAATTCCGACCGCAATCCAGAGAGCCACTCTAAATCGCATGAATAAGAATAGAACAACTAGTACAAGTAAGAGACCGCTTACACCGTTGAAAATCAGCAGATTGATTCGCTCTTTAATGCTTTCAGCCTTAACATCGTATTCTTCCAAATTAACGTTGGGGGGCATCATTCTCTGTAAATCAATTAATTCCTTTTTTACAAGATCGGAAATTTTAAGGGCGTCAGTCTTAGTTGAACGCTGAATATCAATCTCAATAGCCGGGAATCCATTTCTGAAGTATTGAACAGCGTCTTCTTCAACTGATTCCGAAACCTTGGCTAAATTTTTTAGCAAAAGCTTCTGACCCTTCGGTAAGGATTTAATTTCTAATTCTTTGAACTCCCTCGCTTGAGTTTTTTGCCCAACACTTCTGATTTGCTTTTGTCCGCCTAATATTTCTCCGGCAGGCATATCAATCGAAAGCATTCGCAACCTATCTGCAATCTCATCAATCGATAACTTATATTTATGGATAGCATCGGGGCTAATCTCAACCAGAACTAGATCCTTTCTAAGGCCTCTTAACGTAACATTTTCAACTCCTAAGGAGAGAAATTGATCTCTAATCAGCTTTGCATTTTTTTTAATTTCTCCTTCTGGAACCTCACCCCAAATAACTAGCTTAGAAACAGTTTCATACCTCTGTACTTTTTTTATAAGTGGCCTTTCGCTACCGGAGGGCAACGTCTGCAACTGGCTTACTGCCGACTCAACCTCCGACAGTGCTAATTGCATATCATGATCAGCAAAAAATTCGACGGTTGTTGAAGACAAGCCCTCATAAGAAACCGAGCTAACGTTTTTTACTCCATTAAGAAAGCGTACAGAAGGCTCAACGGCTTGTACGATGGTTGCATCAACATCATTGGCAGAAGCGCCGGGCCACGCTATCGATATCGTTATGTAATCTAAGCCAAAATCAGGGAAGAATTGTCTGTTTATACTGGTTGAAGCAACTATGCCGCAGGCTATCATCAAAACTAAAATGAGATTAGGCGCAGTAGGATGCCTAGCGAAAAGAGTAATTAGGGACTTAAAAAACAGACCACGACTCACAGTACTTTGACACGCAACCCTGGACTAATATTTTCGAATAATCTCGAAACTATCAACTCACCTGAATTGATCTTAGACCGAATCAAAAAATTATTGTTAGATCGACCTACAACTTCAATTGGCAACCGGACGAGTCTCTGATCCCTAACCACATAAATATAGTTTTCGTCCGTTACAGCTCTTTCAGGTAATTCATAAACATTTCTGTATATAAAATCTGGAAAAACCACTTCTACAAAAGCGCCTGCTCTAAGACCAAGTTCTGATGCATCATTTTGCAATGAAGCAAACATCTCAACGCCTCCAGTTTCTGGATTCATTTCTGCCCCTATCCTACTTAACTTGGCGTTAAATGAGAGCTGCTCAGAACCCAGGTTCCAATTGATTGTTAAGATTCTGCCTATTAGGTCCTTGGCTTCAGTTTTATTTTCTTTTGATGCCGAGTTTTTAGTGAAGCGTCCGTAATCTGCTTCGGGTAACTCAAACCTAACTTCTAATTCTTTGGATGATAAGATACGGCCTACTGTTTCGCCACTCTCTAGAAGCTGCCCAAAAGCCAGGGAGACGTCTGATACGAACCCATTGAGTGGGCTTCGAATGACGGTTTCGGACAATTCAGTTTCCGCTATCGCCAAAGTTGCCGCTTTTTTATCATAAAGGGCTTCTTGTTGTTTGATCTTTGCTTCTAACTTACTGACTCTCTGACCCTTCAATAAATAATCCTGCTCGCGAGTCGCGTATTTAGACTTGGTGTCATCAATTAATTGCTTGCTCTCTCGACCTTGCGAAACAAGTGCAGAAATTCTATCCACATTTCTATTAGATATATCTAACTGCTTTTTCGCAACAATTTTGAGTTTTTCTTCAAAAATAAGCTCTTTTTTTAATTCTTCTAAAATAGCTTCCGAATGGAAAAGATCAGCTCTCTTTTCTGCAGTCTGGTGTTCGTACCGAGCCCGCTCTATGGTCAGTAATTCAATTCCTGATTCAACAAAATTGCCATCCTTGAATGCAGGGTTAAGTGAAACTATTTTTCCTCTAAGCTTACTTCTTATCAAAGCCATTCGAGATGCTCTAACTTCACCGTATATCGTTATCTTGGGTTGCATATCTATTGATTCGGCAGATATAACTGCGACTGGCCAAATTTTTTCAATTTTTGGTTGAGCCTGTGTTTCAGGTCTGGTTTTTACGATTAAGATAGATATCAAAACGCTGAAAAAAATTATGGCTGAAGCCAATGGAATTTTTTTCAATTTAACAGTTTGATTGATTACCAAATCACCGAAAGAGGTTTTTTTAATTCCCTCGATTCGATTTATTAAAGTTTTCCAAACAGTATGGCTAGTAAAGAAAGATATAATTTTTTTCATTGAACTAAACAACTTTAATTGGTCCTAACAGAAGTACACGGTAAAAAATAAAGGAGTGGTTAATTCCTACTCCGCCAGTCCTTTTAAACTTTTCTTCTTCGAAAAGTGTCGACTTAACCGATTTATATCTGAGTCGGTTAAACCGAGGAGTTTTACCTGAGCATTCATTATAGGGTGTATTCTTCTTCCACTTTTATAGGCTTGGAGGGAATTAACTAAATAATCTTCGTACTGACCTGCCAATATTGGATAGCTTGGTACAACAGGTTTATCGCCATTAACTCCATGACAGGCGGCGCAGGCATTCAGTTTTTGTTCATAAGTCATGCTGTTTGCCGGAGCATTTAAACTAAAAAAAAGTAAAAAAATTGAACTCAAACCCATAGTTAGCCAAAAATATCTTTTATCTATTACCAATTTAACTGCTCCCTGAAGGCATTTTTTACTTATTTAACCGAAGACAAATAGGCAGCGATGTCGTGCATATCCTCTTCGGACAACCTGTAAGAGTTTGCTTGCATTGTCCCATGTTTTCTATCGCCAGCTTTATATGCTTTCAATGCACTAATTAAGTAATCTTTGTTTTGTCCCCCTATTTTGGGGACTTTATAAGATGGATAAACATTAGAATAGCCTGTCACACCATGACAACCTAGACATGTTTCCGACTTTTTTTTCCCGAGTGCCGGATTTCCCTCTATCGCAAATATTTGATTATTAAAGACTAAAAAGGGTAAACCTAAAATAATCCAAAGTGTCCGAGACATATAAAATCCTACAAAATTAATAATACGTATGTTGCCCAAAAATTGACCACAACCTAGATTATACCACAATGAAATTGCCTTTTTTCAATTTAACAAAGGAGAAAACACCTATAAATAAGGCGTTTTGCCAACCATTTTGAATTAAGTGATTTAATTTAGTGAATTATGGAAATACCCTATTATTTTCGATCAAATGCTTAAATAGTTGACAAATTTTACAAAAACCTTAAAAAAATATAGTTTTTACTTGCGCTTATCGTAGAAAATGATTATTGTTTCGCGTCAAATTTTTTTTAAAAAGATAAAGTTTAATTTCATTGTAGTGGAAGCCTATGAGTAAGAAAAAAGTAATCTCTTCTAGCAAGAAAAAAACAACCAAACCGAAGACCTCAGCTCAGTCATCAAAAACTGTTATAGCGAAGGCCAAGTCGACCAAAAATAAACCTCAAAAATCGATGACCTCAAAGAAGAAAAAGATTACTAAGAAAAGATCCAGTGTTAATAAAAACACCAGCAAGTCAAAATTGAACTCATTAACAAAATTAGAAAATGCTAGTCTTGATGTCAATTACAAACCTAGTGATAATGAAGAATACATGAATGAGAAACAGCTTGCTTACTTTAAAGGTAAATTAATAGACTGGAAAGATGAACTTATTAGTCAATCTCAAGAAACTTTGTATAATTTAAAAACAGAATCACGAGATGTTAGCGATGAGGCTGAGAGGGCAAGCAGGGAAAGTGACAATATTCTCGAGTTAAGAACCCGAGATAGATACAGAAAATTATTGTCAAAAATCGATTCCGCCTTGAGAAGAATAGGCGACGGAACTTACGGCTATTGTGAGGAGACAGGTGAAGAAATAGGATTACGCCGATTAGAAGCAAGGCCAACAGCTACCCTTACTGTTGATGCTCAAGAAAGAAGGGAGATGTTACAAAAACAGTTTCGAGATGACAGATAGATTTTCTTTAAGTCGAGTAAGGCCATTGATGCCAGAAATCATAATGCGGGAAGTACAGGCCTAACATTAAAGGCCCATCTCTTAGCTCCGAAATAATTTGACCATAGAAATCTAACTGTGGCTGATGCCTCCTCACTTCCTCTTGTAAGAAATTTCCCAGATCCTTACCTTGATGATAACCGGTTTTAAAGTCCACAACCCAATTTACTTTTTCTGGGTCTACAAAGATCCTATCCATCATTAGGGTCTCATTTGACCCGCGAATGGTAGTCATTACTTGATATTCCGTCTGAATGAACCGATGACCACTAGAAAATAGCCAATCACATCTGCCGCTATTGCTTATATTTTCCAGACAAGTATCAATTCTAAATAAGGCATCTTCCTCTTTCGACCTTGAAAGGCCTAGAGAGCAAATTCTTTGCTGGGCATAACCTCTGCAATCAAACTTCCATCTATCTCTATCTAATTCAAAGGATGAACCATCTATTCTTTCTAGTATCTCATGGATGATTACCCCAACACAGCGAGCTATATTAGTCGCCCAATCAAACTCCAAATTATTTTTGTGTGATTCGGGTTCTTTATATAACTCATAATGAAAGGGCTTGGGAGCATTTTTGGTTGAAACAGCTTTTTTTTGAATTTCTTTATTTTTTTCAACGAAATCTTTAAGGGGAGATTTTGGCTCTTCTATCTGAGGGCGCCCTAAAGCACTTACTAGAAGGGACTGAAGAGAATTTGGTTGAGAAGAAAAACAATCTTCAGAACTATTACTTTCTTCAAACTCACCCAAGATAAAGATTTTCTTCTTAGCACGTGTTAAAACAACATAGAGAAGCCTAATAACCTCATTCATCCGATTTTGTTTTTCAAAATTATTTAAATAATTATAAAAGGAATCCTTATCATTTTTTACAAAAGGTGCTACTAAGCCTATAGGCTGATTTTTTTTTGTCTTAAAAAGTTTTGAGGCAATAATGCTTGGCTCGTCATACCTAGGTCTCTTATTAAGTCCTGGTAAAATAACGTAATCAAACTCAAGTCCTTTAGACTTATGAATGGTCATTAGCTGGATTTTAATATTCCTACTATGGTCAGCTTCAGAAAACGGGACATTTAACCGACTCTCCAATTTTCCGTTCGTAATTACTTTTTCTTCAGTTTCCAAATAACTAAGTTCTTTAAAGAAAATATTAACTGCTAAAAGTGAATCTGGATCGGCAAAATACTGTCCGCCGTTCAGCGCATCCCATATCTTCATAACAACGGAACTTAAAGTCAGATATTGGAGCTCCCTTCTTCCTTTGTCAATTAGGTCTATTAGGTCAAGGTAGCCACTGAATCTCGAATTATTGCGAACCGAATTAACAAAATCGTCAGAAAAAAAATAATCTGTAAAATCTTGAATATCAGCTAAAGACATTCCCATCCAAGGACCTGATATAAAAGCTAGAAATGCTACTTTGTCTTCTGGATGAAGAAGGGATCTGGTAATAGCGAGCAGTTCATTAACAACGGCAAAATCCTTAACCGTTCGGATATCAGAAGTAATAAATGTCACATTTGATAGGTTTAGTTGTTGAATTATCTCGCTCAGGTGTGAGCGGCTTCGAGCAAGAATACCAACCGTAATAATTTCTCCTTTACGGTCAGCACTTGCCGAGATATTTTTAACGATATTTAAAACAATCTTAGCCTCATAACCTTCTCCAAATTTTTTAGTGTTAAAAAAAAGGACTGGGTTACCTTCGCTTTTTTTAGTGGCGAGTTGTAACTGAAAATTCAAGTTATTGCTACCGTTCGCGTGAATTATTTTAGGCATTACGTCATTAACCCATTTGACAAGATTTGCTTGGGAACGAAAATTAGATTTTAAAATTATTAAATCCAAATGGATATTAGCAAATTTTCCAGTCTCTAATATTTTACTAAAATGTTCTGGCAATGCTTTTCTAAATCTATAAATAGATTGCATAAAATCGCCAACCATAAACAATGAATTTCTCTCATCTCCATCCCAATATGCTATGACCTTTTTTATTAAAGCTAATTGTGCTGCGGAAGTATCTTGTACTTCATCAACTAAGATATGGGTAAACCAAAATCCTAGGTTGTCAGAAAAGTATTCAGTAGTTATTCTTTCATCCAATAGATTAATCCCGTCAATCAAGAGTTGACTAAAATCAATTTTTCTTTGTTCAACAAAAGTTAAACTAAGATATGCAGTAGCATATTTAAAAATAGTGCTAATCTCTCTTAACAGATTTCCCTCAAAATTTGACAACCCAGTAGGATGCAAAGTGACTAACTCAAACAACCCATCACGCAGATCTTCATTTTTATTTATGCGCTCAATAAAATCCTTCCACTCCTGTTTCATTTTTAAAGCTGTATAGTCATCTTTGGTGGTACTGGGAAATCCTGAGGAGCTGGTTATTCTTTTTTTTAATGACAAGTCTTGATTGAAAATAAGCCGTTTGATAATCTTTTGCCAAAGTACAATATTCTCAAAGTTAAAGGCTAAAGAATTTGGTATTTTTTCTTCGTTAAAATTAGAACAAGAATAATTATATAAAGAAATTAATTGTTCAAAAAACCCAGAACTAAGAGACGCCTTCACAGCCGATAGTTTTTGAACTGCATATGTTCTAAAACTTTTATTTATGTTGTCTTTGTCCAAATCTAATCCAACATCCATCAAATAGTGCTGTCTGTGAGAAAGCATTTCAACAATAAATTTTTCCAAGCGCGTCCAATCATTGTCTAGATTGGTCATTAGTTGGTTCTCGTTTATTTTTCCTTCCCGTAAGACAAACTGTCTTATCGCATTACGCGCTGATTTTTTGTATAAATTTTCTGGAAACTCTTCAATAGAATATGCGTAAGAGCCAGTTTTGCTCGAAGGCACTCTTGATTTTAACCAAATACAAAAAGCGTCTATTGTCATTATTGATAATCTCGATGGATCTTTAAGCAAATTCCAATTATTACTTTGCGACTTTTCTTTAATGATTTTTAATGCCAAAGCTAGATCATCTTCTAACTCGTCTTCAGTAGTATTCAGAAAGGAGATAACTCTTACACGCATCTCCTCGGCTGCTTTTTTCGTAAATGTTATCGCGAGCACTTTTTCGGGCCTTTCAGATGAAGCCAGAGCCAGAATAAACCTGTTAATCAGAAGCGTAGTCTTTCCAGAACCAGCAGCGGCTTGAATAATAAAAGACTTAGTTAGATCACGTGTTTGTTTTCTATCAGAACTATCAATCATTTTTTACTATTTTCAAAGGTTTTTTTCCTGCAAAAAAGCTTCTGGTCACAAAACTTACAAGTAGATTCGGATTTCTTTGGTCTTCTTGCTGCATATCCATTATCTATTTCATGACTGAGTTCCTCCAAATCATCGTGCCAAGCATGATTGTCGTGAGTCTGTATAATCTTTGAAATTAAGCTTGCTGTCTTCACGTTAATCTTAGCGACCGAAAATCCGCTTACTTTGTTCAGGCCAAGCAGCATAGAATATAAATATAATTGAGGAGCGTTTATTCTGGGCGGCTCCAAATCCCCTTTGGTAAACAAACCTGTCTTATAGTCAATCACTCGAAGGGAACCGTTACTTAACCGATCTAATCGATCAATTCTACACGAGACCATCGTGTTGAAAATTCTTCCACGAACTTTTTTTTCTATGCCCACAACTTTAAAATTTTCGCCTTTTTTTTCAAATTCAAGCCAATTTAAAACCAACTTTTTTATTCTGTTTTTTTCGATATCCACAATCGGAACTTCACAGTTCACAAGGTTTTCAGTTTTTTCGAACACATTTTCAATACTAGTAAGGATCATGTGGGCTAATTCATCAGTATTTTTTGTTTTTAGATTCTCCAAACTACTAATATTAGCCCAAAGATTTGCAAGAACTTCATGAATTAAAATACCTTGTAATTTTTTACTAATACCAGGATTAGGTTCCTCAATGGCTTTAGAACCTAAACGATGAATTGCGTAACCTTTAAAAGGGCAAGCTGCTTGGTCCGCAAAAAAAGATACAGAGCCGCAACTTTGATTATCTTTTTTAAAACGAGCACCATAAAGGTTTTCATAATCAACCGGACTTGTAAGAATCTTTTGAGTCTTAACCTTTTCGTCCCCCTTTCGTATCAAGGGGTCAGAGTCCAAAAGCGAAGATTTGAGGTTTTTAATTCCCTTTGTGTACGCACTATAGCTGATAATAATTTCTTCCTTATTAATTGAAAATGAGTCAAAAAGTTTTTGTCTGAGTTGAAAATCCACCCTTGAGTCAATCCCCGAAACCATTGCTTTTATCTGAGGATCCAAAGGCAAAAAATTTGAGATCTTATTCTTAAGACGAGGTTTACCGCCACTCATACCAATTAACCATAAATGCGTAGGTTGAACAGGAGAAACTTGGTCTGGATCCAAAACAAAAACATTACTGGATTCTAAGGCATATCTCATTTCTATTACCTCAAGCTTTCTACTTAGGTGATAAGAGAATTCCTGGAAACTTATTTCTCCGGTACATAAAGCATCCAACGAACAAAGTGAATCGCAAACAGATGACCAACTTTGAAAAACTTTATCCTGCAACCAGCTATTTGCTCTGTCGCCTAACCAATCGATATCCTGAAGAAAATCATTTACTATCCTAACCCATAACGTAAAATTTTTTTCGCCCTGTCTCTGCTTAGTAAACAGATTAAATCGTTGCAAAAACTTAATAAATAAAGGACATGACTGAGAAAGTTTATTATTGCTAAGCAAATCCTTTAATGACATTTGATAAATACCGGATGATCGAAATTCGGCATCAAATGAAGAGCGGTTACAAAACTCTTCACTTGCTCCAAAAAGATTGCGATTAGTCAAAAGGAAGCTCAGATGTTCCCAAGTAAAAATGTAATCCAATTTTAATAATTCTAGAGGTAACCGAACCATAGACTGTTTACAAATTTTTTCTTGCGCGGCTAATGAATAGAAACTCATTTTCATGTGCTTTCCGATTATCGTCGCATATTCTATATCCTGTTTATCTACTACAATAGCAATTCGCGAATCTGGCCTCTTTAAACTTAAGGCCTCGGCCCACCTAAATGCCTCACGAATTTCATCTTCAAAAGATGAAAATACGTACAGTTGATAATCAGATTTACGAATGTTATTTGGCTGGGTAAATTCCGCTAGTGAAATAATTTTTTTTTCGAGAGGAAGTGGCAGGTCGAAACCTAATGCTTGAAATTTTTTTTTGTTAAAGTAAATTGTAAAATTCTGGAGCAGTAGATTTACATCAACAATCTCATGATGCTTTAGAAAATTTTGATATTGCTTACTTAAATGAAAGAAATTTTCTTGATCTTCGTTCAACTGCTTTGAATATTTAATATCATAAAAAATCTTTGTGGCCAGATAATAAGTGTGTTTGGCTTTCGAACCCAACTCAAACGCGTATCTCGTATCAAATTTATTATTTTTTTTAACTAAATTCCCCCATAAAAATTCTTCTTGATTTGAGTCTAATATAAATTTTATGTGTTGCATCTGTTTTCCAGCATATGACTGATCCCAAAAAGATTCGCGCAAAAAATCATCTATTGTCCTTACTCTTGGAAACGAAGCTACTTTTCTCTTACTCAATAGCTGGGTTTCTAAAGTTTTAAGTCGTAGTTTTAGGCTTGCTAGATCCGGCACTATTTCTAAATTTTTTTGGCTCAACATTGCTTACCCTAAATTTATGAACTATCTAAATTAGATTAGAGAACTATTCATTGGTCATCTAAAACTTTTATTTTTGCTTTAATAAAGTCATTATCCGATAAATATAATAAATCCTTAATTTTACGAATGTAATATTCCTCATATTTATCAATTTGATTGTCAGCGTTTGCCACTTCCCAAAGGGCTTGCAATAATTTAATTTTTTTTTCCTTATCCCATTCTTTGTTGATCAAGTCTGTAAATTCGAACAAAGAAATGGCATCTTCTGACTTATCCTTTATGGTTTCCTTGAAAACGTCATCGATTTTAAACGAGTTATCTTGAAACGAATGTTCCAAATGATTGACAGCGATATCAATCTCGTCATCCGCTATATCGTCATCTGCTCTAGCAATCTCAATCAAAAGAACTCCGGCTGCTACGGCTATCTGTTGGGCTTCAATTCCTTCTTCAACCTTGTCGCGATTACTTAATAAACTTTTTATTCTGTTTAACATAGAATGCTTCCTAAACTGGTTACAAATAATTATATGATCAAGTAGTATGATCTTAATCTTAATCTTAATCTTATACTATTCTATCCAATGAATTCGAATTACAATCGTTTTTTTATTCCTACCCCGATTTCTACAGGACAAGTCATCGAGTTACCTAATTATGTAATCAATAAATTAGTAAATACACTCAGACAGAAGCAAGGGGATAAAATTAGAATATTTAATGAGAATAAAGAATTTAGTGCGACAATTTTGGAGTTAAAAACGGGCAGAATCAAAATCATCGCAAACAAAGAACTTGCGGTTATTAAAGAACCAGCGGTAAAACTACATCTTTTTCAATGTATTCTAAAAAATCAAAACATGGATCTAGTAATTCAAAAAATCACAGAGTTAGGAGCCACCGAGTTCACACCAATTTTATCAAAAAATGCATTGGTTAAATTACAATCAAATAAGATAGAAAAGAAAATGGCACACTGGTTTGAAATAAGCAGGCATGCGACAGAACAGTGCGGTCGAATAAAGTTGTTAAAATTAAATCATCCCATCAAATTAGACCAAGTTTTTGTTGAAAACAATGTTGCGAGTTGCTTTGTTCTTAACTCAAAAGATGGCAAAAGATTGCTAGACCAAAAAAAAATTAAACGTAAAGTTGCTATTTGTTGCGGCCCCGAAAAGGGTTTCGATGCATCAGAAGTCGAAATTCTGGCGCAAAAAGGTTTTAGAAATCTTCGACTAGGCCCGCGGACACTTCGGGCTGAAACAGCTGCTATCAGTGCCATTTCCTCAATTCAAACAGTTTGGGGAGATCATTAAAAATGTTTCGTCGCTCTCTTGCACAGTTGTACCTTGATATAGGCTGAGTTAAACTTCAAATTTACACAAAAAAGTAATCAAATGTCGACCGAACCTAAGAAAAATAAACCGTGGAAAGGTAGATTTCAATCAAATACCGAACCAATGGTGGAAGAATTTACCGCTTCGGTAACCTTTGACAGAACACTAGCTCCTTATGACATATTGGGCTCAAAAGCCCACGCTACCATGCTTAAAGAATGCAAAATTATTAACGGCCAAGAATGCAAAGACATTCTTGCGGGACTGGAGAGTATTGAGGAAGAGATCAACAATGGTCAGTTCGCATGGAACATAAGCCTCGAAGACGTTCATATGAATATTGAAAATCGACTAGTAGAAATAATCGGAGAAACAGGCAAAAAATTACACACCGCACGCTCAAGAAATGATCAAGTAGCCACAGATCTGCGCTTATACGCAAGGACTCAAGTCGATGAACTGATAACGATTCTCGCCAATCTAATCCATAAAATTGTGGCTTTAGCGGAAAAAGAGGCCTTTTCTATCATGCCTGGATTTACGCATTTACAAGTTGCTCAACCGGTTACGATGGGTCATCATCTGCTAGCTTGGGCTGAAATGATTTTACGTGACATTGAACGACTTCGCGATTGTAGAAAAAGAATTAATGTTCTGCCCCTGGGCTCTGGGGCTCTAGCGGGAACAACATTTAAAATCGACAGAAAAATAACTGCAAAATTACTTGAATTTGAGCATGTGAGCGAAAATTCTATGGATGCTGTAAGCGACCGCGACTTCGTAATAGAGTTCATTTCTAGCTTAACTCTTACGATGATCCATTTTTCCAGAATGTGCGAAGAGTTGATAATTTGGTCCTCACAACAATTTAATTTTATTGAAATTAGCGATGAATACTGTACAGGTTCTTCCATGATGCCTCAGAAAAAGAATCCAGATGTACCCGAACTAATAAGAGGTAAAAGTGGGAGATTGCTAGGTAGTTTGGTTGCTATCATGACCATAATGAAGAGCCAACCACTTTGCTACAACAAAGATAATCAAGAAGACAAAGAACCTTTATTTGACGCGGTCGTCACTACTAAACAGTCAGCACAAATACTGAGCAACCTAATTCCTAGAATAGAAATAAAACGACAAAATCTATTAGATGCTACGAAAGATGGATTTATTTTAGCAACGGATATTGCCGATCATCTAGTTCGTAAGGGGACATCGTTTAGAGACGCCCATGAGTTAACTGGAAGAATTGTCCGAAAAGCTATCAAAGAATCAAAAAAATTAGAGGAATTTACACTGAAGGAATTTCAAGATATCAGCACTGTTTTTGACGAGTCGATATATCAAGTTCTGTCTTTACAGCAAGCCGTTAACATCAGAAATCATATCGGGGGAACAGCGCCTTCTGAAGTTATTTCTGCATGCACTAGGATCAAAAAAAGATTGAAAAAGTTAAATGAAAAAAAATAGGATAGCTATATCAATTTTGCTGTTTTTATTTACCATTCCGGTAGTAGGAATCATCTTAATCAATAACTTAAGTAGCAACTTTTTCAAAAATGCTATTTCTAATTACGTCGCCAAGAACACCGAGTATCTCGCATCTATTGATGGCGATTTCAATTTAAATCTTTTGTCTAGACTTACTATTTCAGTTGAAAATTTAACCATTAGGAGCAAGGAAGAGAATCCCAACAAAGAAAACTTAAGAGTAAAAAGCATTAATTTTTCAATTCCAATTCTTAATTTAATAAATAGCTCTTATATGCCAGAGTATTTTAAAATTAATGAAGTAAATGCATCGATAAAAATTACTGACAAAACTGTTGAGAAAAATACACCTCTGGCAGAACTTTTTACAAAAATTGGACTTCAAGAGAGCTTAGTCACTCTAACCCAAGTAGAGCACCAACAGACAGGAGACTCAATCTCACTCATAATAAAGGACTTAAAAGCCTCGCCTTTTGGGCTAAGAGTAAACAGCGTGGCAGAAATCGATAATTATAAATCAAAAACACCCTCTTTATCAGGTAACGTTAAAATAGATGCTTCAAATATTCTACCAATCCTGAAATTAGCTTCGGATATATACAATATCAATCTTGATATAGACTCTACTGCTCTGAATCAAAAAGATCGCCAACTTAAAATCAGCACTACTTTTAGTACTGATGAAAACAATACAGTAAATTTTGATGATATAAATTTAAGTATGCTTGGCGTAAGTTTACGAGGAAAGCTGAAAGCACAAAACATTTCTTTCAAAAAAACAAAATTTAACTTAACAAGTTCCTTCGAGATTAACAAAGTAAACCTAACTAGATTACAAAAGTTTACTAGAGCAGACTTCTCGATGCCGTTTAAATTTGGGCAATTGAAAACTTCAGTCAGTGGAAGCGAAACAAATTTAAACTTGGACTCAACAATTAACTTTTTCAAAAAAAATATACAACAAAACCCTACTATCATTATAAAAAACAAAATTTCTGAATTTAATCTATCTAAAGGTACTTTTACGATCGATCAACTTAGCGCTTCAGGCCTAGATTCCAATATCAATGTGGAAGGGGTTCTTGGATTTAACAAAGAGATGTCCGCTGATATTAAGTATAGTGCCAATATTAAAAGTTTAAAAAAATGGATAGAATTATTTGGGTTAGAGCACGCATTGGAAATAAAAGAATCAACGTTTAAAGACGTAAAAATAACTGGACTAGCAAAATTAAATGACGATCAAATTAATCTATCCCAAACAAGTCTGAATTTCGATGACGTAAAGGCGAATATTGAATTTAATTCCGTTTTTCGAAAAAAAAATAAATTCGATTTTGTAATGTCAGTTAACCAAATTGATTTAGATAGATATATAAACTCTGAAAACCCTAAACCAATAACACCAGAAACGGCTGCAGTAGGTATTGTGCAATTACCAATTGAGCTTTTATCGTCTTTAGAAGGCAAAGGTGAAATCAAAATTGATAAAATTCTGACCTCTGGAATTACCATTGAAGACATAGTTATAGGATTACTAGCTAACAATGCGGTCATTACAATAAAACCTGCTGAAGCTAAAATTTTAGATGGCACTTACACTAGTTCTTTGATAATTGATTCCAGAGAATCCATTCCAAAGATAAATGTTAATTCAAAACTAAAAGATATAGATTTGAGCAGAATTGATAAAACAATCGACGTTATTGGAAGATTAAATTTCGAGGGTCAATTAGAGGCTTTAGGCTCAGATTCAGGGAAATTATTACAATCGGCAAAAGGACAAGCACTAGTCGAGCTCAATTCGGGCGCTTTAAGATACTTTAATGCGACCGGCTTAATAGATACTGTTCAAACAATTGTAAAATGTAGATGCCTCCAACCATTACCAAAGCAAGGCGTCACAGTATTTGAAACCGCTTCGGCGTCCCTAACGCTTAACCCCAAATTAGATACCACTCTCGATTTAAATGTACAAGGAGCAAATTTTTTAATTAAGGGTGATGGCTATATTGATGGGATGAAAGATTTTTCTCGTTACAAGCTGACCTTATCGATGATAGATTCAGAAGGATCGGCAACACGTAAGAGTGTTACAATCCCTATAAACTGTAAAGGTAGTATTTCAAAACCGAAATGTCGTCCAAATGTTCAGCCATTGGTTAAATCTGTTATAAAAAATCAAACAACAGACAAAATCAAAGGAATATTAAGCGACAAGATTAAAGAGAGTATAGGTAAAGAAGCTGGAGAAAGTCTGAAAAAAATATTTAACTTTTAAAGATACCTTTTAATTATTAAATGATTTTCTTTACGATTATTACATCTCTTTTGATAGGGATTTCTCAGATACCTGTGAATGGAGCAGAAATTCTAGACTCAGAAATTAGTTTGAAAAACGGGATAATTAATTATCAGTTTAACGCAAGCGTCAATGCCACGCCAAACGCAGTGTTCAGCATCCTGTCTGATTATAAATATCTACCACACCTGAACAAACATATAAAGTCAAGTGCTCAAAAGTCCAGAGGAACAAAAACTATAAGGGTCTTCAAGCTGGAGAAATGTATACTAAACTTCTGCTTCGATTTAAACTTTGAAGAGGAAATAAAGATCCAATCAAATAAAATAAGCTCAACAATTATAGGTGATAAAAGTAGCTTTTATTTTGGAAAGTCAGAATGGATTGTCCAAGAAATATCGATAAATCAAACTAAATTATCTGTTACAGGTCAATTGAAACCTAGATTTTGGATACCTCCCATTATTGGAGTCTATTTTTTAGACAAAGTATTTAAAGAGCAAATAACTGAAACTGTGGAAAATATTGAAAGAAAAATCCGATAAAAAAGATGAAAAAACCATCCTTTTCTGATCATGTTATACAATGGCAAAAACTTAAGGGTCGAAAACATCTTCCTTGGCAACAAAATCCTAATAAATATCGAGTTTGGGTCTCTGAGATCATGTTACAACAGACCCAGGTTGCTACTGTATTAAAATATTATAATCGATTTATTTTCAGTTTCCCGGATGTAAAAACTCTAGCAAACGAGCACATAGATGAAATTCTACACAAGTGGTCAGGTTTAGGTTATTACCGAAGAGCTAGACTAATGCACAAGGCTGCTCAAATGATTATCAATAAACTCAATGGTCGAATCCCCTCTACTGTTGAAGGATTAATGGAATTACCTGGAATCGGTCGTTCTACCGCTGGCGCTATAGTCTCTCTTTCATTAAATAAAGAAGCCGTAATTTTAGATGCTAATGTAAAAAAAATTTTAATCCGCTTTTTCGGTATCAAGTCCGCGTTAAATGAAAAAGGAACAGAAAAGAAACTTTGGGAGCTTGCAACGGCGTCTTTACCGAACAAAGAATTTCGTCATTACAACCAAGGACTAATGGATTTAGGTGCTACAATCTGCTTTAAATCAAACCCTAAATGTGAAATATGTCCGCTTCATAGTTCTTGTAGAGCACGAATAGAGGATATAACTGACATTATTCCAAAAAAGAACAAAACAAAACCCCCAAAAAAAATTATCTTGAGGCTAACAGCATTTATAAACCAAAAGAATCAGATATTATTAGAAAAACAAAAAGAAAGTCAGCTTTGGGGCGGTCTGTGGCACCTGCCAGAGTCTAAAAGTCGAACTCAGATTCTTAAGCGCTCAAAAAAATTATTTCTAACCCTTTTTGTTGAAAAAGAATTGACTTCATTTATCTATAGGGTTTCGAATAAAGAATGTCATGTCAATATAACAATTGTAAAAGGACAACAAGATAAGCTAGGCTCACCAAAAAATGGTAATATGTGGTGTGATTTATTAGAAATCAAGAATATAGGAACCTCAAGTTTAGTAAAAAGAATAGCTTCGAAAATTACAAGTGAGCTACTAGATCAAGGAGAATAAAGTTGGGAAAACAACTAACATGTGCAAAAACAGGAGAACAAACAGAGGGTCTTGATAGACAACCATATCCTGGAGAACTGGGGAAAAAAATTTATGAAACCATAGGCAAAATAGCTTGGGGAAACTGGTTGCGACACCAAACCATGCTAATAAACGAGTATCGTTTGACACCTATTGAGGAGAAAGATAGAAAATTTCTTGAAGCAGAAATGGAAAAGTTTTTCTTTGGGGAAGGCTCCCAAAGACCTGCCGAATTTCAAGAACCAGAATAAAAATTACATTAATTTAAACTTGTATTATATAATACAACTTTGTTGGCCAGGTAGCTCAGTCGGTAGAGCAGGGGACTGAAAATCCCTGTGTCGGCAGTTCGATTCTGTCCCTGGCCACATGTTCTCACCTAAATCAATAACTTAAAAACTCTACCAACAAGTTTCGTCCACTGCGTTAGACCGAAATGAGCTACCTGGCCCATTATCTGACCTTCGTATGGCCTACATTTTTTCACCAAGCATCGCGTTACTTAATCTTAAGAGGAACGCGAGATGCACAAACGGATTACCAAGAGAATAATTGAATCTATTTCTACTCCCAATACTAAAGAATTACTCCTTAGAGATACCGAACTAAAAGGGTTCGGTGTGAGAATTAGTCCTTCAGGAACCAAGACCTTCTTTGCGGAAGGAAACTTCAATAGAAGCCGTCAAACTAAAAGACGTTCTTTAGGACGTTATCCTATTGTCCCCTTGGATAAAGCTAGGGCAAAAGCCAGAGAACTCCTGTACCAATGGTACATCGGTATCGATACGGAAACAGAAGAGATTAAAACTGCTCAAGAAACAGTCAGTAACTTCACCTTGGAGGAGACTATTAATTGCTATTTGTCCTCTCGCTCCTTGAAAAGCGAGGCAGATTATAGACAGGTAACTAGAAGAGTATTTGGAGATTGGTTCGATAGACCGGTAAGGTCTCTAACCAGAGAAGATATAGAGAAAAGATACTGTGATATGGCCCTTAAAAAGGGCTGTAAAGCTCAGACAAACAAGGCGATGAGATACCTTAATTCCATCCTTAATTTTGCCTTAGTGGAGACGATAAACGGTACTCCCTTACTTCTTTCAAACCCTGTTAAAGTTCTCTCTGATAAGCGCTATGATCGCTCCGTTAAACCACAAAACACTTTTATAGAGGCCTCTCAATTACCTCTCTGGATGAAGGCAGTAAGAAAATTATGTACTCCTTTAGCGAGAGATTTGGATCTCCTTCAAACTTTGGATCAATTATTAAACCAAGAGCCTCATGATCCACTGCCTTAGAAAAAAATGGGATGATTTTCTTTATCAATAGAAACTATAAGTATAAAATACAACTTGACGGATAAGTCACAAAACCAATGTCCGTTTAATTAAGTTATACCTAAGGAACTAGCTTTATAGAGAAATAAACATGGCTAAACTCGATCAAACTCGCTCTAAGACATCACTAGGATTTGATCCCAATGAACTCAGCCAGCGCTACGAAAAAGAGCGAGAAAAACGCATTCGTCCAGATGCCGAGGCCCAGTACCTGCAGATATCAAATGATTCTCCTTTTTCCAACAAATATTTAGAAGAAGATCCATACAGCAAAAAACTTGAGCGCGCGCCATTGAAGGATGAACGAGAGGTTATTATAGTTGGCGGCGGTTGGGTAGGTATGTTAACCGCGACGCGGCTGATTCAAAACGGCATCCGTGATTTACGTATCATTGAGAGCGGTAGTGATTTTGGTGGAACTTGGTATTGGAATCGTTATCCAGGGGCTCAATGTGATATCGAGTCCTACAGTTATTTGCCGCTTTTGGAAGAGACCGGATACATACCAAGGCTTAGATTTTCTTATGCGGCCGAGATATATGAGCACGCACAACGGATTGGCAAACATTTTGATCTTTATAAAGACGCGGTATTTCAAACGTGGGTGACCGAATTACGCTGGCTTGCGGAAGATTCAATGTGGCTCGTCTCGACTAACCGCGGGGATGAGATGCGTGCTCGTCATATTTGCCTTGGCACCGGGCCGGTGAACCGCCCGCGTTTGCCTGGTATACCTGGTGTCGAAAAATTTAAAGGCCATTCATTTCACACATGTCGTTGGGACTATGAATACACAGGTGGAGACTCAGAGGGTGGGCTGATAGGTCTAGCTGACAAAACTGTCGGCATTATTGGAACAGGCGCAACGGCAGTCCAGTGCATTCCTGCCTTGGGTGAGTGGGCTAAACAACTTTACGTTTTTCAACGCACGCCTTCATCAGTAGATGCTCGCAATAATGCAGAAACTGATCAGAGATGGGCGGCTAGTCTTAAACCAGGATGGCAGAAAGAACGGCAAAAGAAATTCGGTGAGGCGTTCTTAGGTGGCTCGATTGATCCAGCTTTTATAGATGATGGCTGGACACGACTAACGCGTAATCTGCTTGATTTAACTAAAAAGGCCGAGGGGAAAATTGATGATCTCATACAGCTTGCTGATTTCAAAACAATGGAGGAAATTAGAAATCTTGTCGATGATACAGTCAAAAATCCCGAGACCGCTGGCAAATTAAAAGCTTACTATAATCAGTTCTGCAAGCGACCGACCTTTAATGACTTTTACCTGAATACCTTTAATCGCCCAAACGTTGAACTTATCGATGTAAGCTCCAGCCAAGGTGTGGAAGCTATAAATGAAAAAGGGATTATTGCTAACGGGAAAGGATACAAATTAGACTGTATTATTTATGCTAGCGGTTTCGAAATTACTTCGAGCTATGAAAGACGATTAGGTATTCCAATCTTCGGAATTGATAACAAATCGATTTACGAACATTGGCAGGAAGGCATGCGTACCATGCATGGCCTAATGGTAAGCGGCTTTCCAAATCTGTATCTATGCGGTGGTGGCTTTGTATTTCAATTAGGGGCTAACTATGCTCATGGCATTGATGTACAAGCAGGCCATATAGCCTACACAATAAGTCAATTATGTAATCGTGGCATCAAGTCGGCAAACGTTTCTATTGATGCCGAAGAACGTTGGATAGCGGATCAACTCCAAGCCAGCGGTTCAGGCATCTTTCTTGGAGGATCACCTGATACGTGCACGCCTGGATATTATAATCAGGAGGGCACAGCAAAGCGCTATCGCAATGTTAAACGAGAGACCTACGGCAAAGGAGTTGGAGCATATATCAAATTGCTACGCCAATGGCGCGAGGATGGTGATTTAAAGGGCCTAGACTTGGATTAGTGCAGAGTCATAAACCATAGGAATGAAATTAGTTGTAGATTAATTTTATTCATGATTCCACTTTTCAAAAATCCACAGCATCACAGTAAGAAAGGGGTGTCATAACCTACAGCAGAAATACAATCTGTAAAAGTAAAATTAAACCTAGAGATAAATACTTTTTTCTCAAAAGCGTTCTTCCCCGCGTCGCTCCGCCGTGAACATAGGATAATTTCCTCTTCAAATCATTTTTTTAAAAAACTTATGCCTCAAGTCATCTGCATTATTAATTTCCTTTTTTTCACCATAAATTAGACCAAAAAAATATCAATTGACTAACATTTTAAATAAAAAAATAAGCCAATATTTCTAGAAAAAATAAATAATCGCTTGGACTTTTGATAGCGTATTTCTCTGCAGTAACCCTTACGATACCAATCAATTTCATTTATAATTAAAAGACGTTGGTAAAAAATATATAAAACTTCATGATCTCAGTATTAAAATCTAAAATCCATCGTGCTGTTGTTACGGAATGCGACCTCAACTATGAAGGTTCTATTTCTGTCGATGAAGCGTGGTTAAAATTAGCGGAAATTCGAGAATATGAACAAGTCGACGTCTTAAACATTACTAACGGTAATAGATTCACTACTTATGCAATAAAAGCCGAAAAAGGAACCAAAAAAATCGGAATTAATGGAGCTGCAGCCCGATTGGCTACTGTTGGCGATTTAGTGATCATTTTGTCATACAGACACATTGAAGAAAAACAGACAACACCCAAACCTATAATTTTTATACCGGAGCATTATGATAAGGTCTAATACAGATTGGAAAGATTAACCCGCATGAAGCCCATCCTCGGCACTTACGTTACGATTACGGTTGCTGCCAAAACTACTCTTGAGAAACTTATTGAAGTTACTGAAGCCGGTTACAAAGAAATTTATAGAATTCACAGGTTAATGTCATTTCATGAACCAAACAGTGAAATCACCAAACTTAATTTAGGTGCTTCCGAGAAGGCCATTCAAATATCGACTGATACGTTGAAAGTAATTAGTACCGCGCTTGAAATCAGCAAAATATCTAATGGCACATTCGATATTGCTTGTGCAGGATTAATGGTTAAACAAAAAAAGCTTCCTGACCATGGATTCACATTTAGTGATGAAGGTAACTGGAATAATATTCAACTATTGAATATCGATAGAAGACACCGAGCTGTCCAATCATGATATCGGTTTTATACGAGGGCTCTATATACCATCCCATTATGTCATCCGCATCAAAAGCTTCTGGATCAAAACCATTATCAGCACTAAAATCCCATCTTGCATAAAGTGCTCTAATTCCAAAACCGCTTCTGTGCGCATAATCGACGTGAAATTCATTCAACCACGCATCGGCATCAATCGTGTCATCTGTTCCGGTATAAT
The DNA here is from genome assembly GCA_002170535.1 of Methylococcaceae bacterium TMED69. Taxonomy (GTDB): domain Bacteria; phylum Pseudomonadota; class Gammaproteobacteria; genus TMED69. The sequence continues at coordinate 24,366 of NHDW01000001.1, read as the reverse complement.
CAGCGTGATAGTCAAAGGTATACGCTACTTCCAAACCTGGTATTCCGTTGTAGAGAATTCTACCCATTATTGCTAAGTCTTGATCTTCCGCATTACCTACTTTTTGTCTTCCACTCCTTGGACGCATAGCGCTCGAGCCGGTGGTTGGAATCACCAGTCCACTGTGTACATTTAAGTTATAGTTCCAACCCGGTGCAAGACTTCCCCATAAGCCGAGTGTGGCTTCCGTCCATGTGGTTGGAATGACTTCTGCTTCAACATTATTACGGTCGACTCCATAAAATGTAGTAGGCTCATGGGTCAGATTAAGAAGTCCAATAGGCAAAATATCAGCACCAGCCCTAACGTGGTGATTGGAGTTAATATCCATCTCTAACCACATAAGTTCAAGAACCACATCACCTTGTCCGGTGCCATCATCGGTATCTTGCACATGTGCATGCTCAAATTCCAACTCAGTTGCCAGTCTGATCCAATCATTAAATTCATGCCCCGTAAAAAAAATGAATCGATGGATGTCGTTTCTGTTGAGATCACCAGCACCATCTTTACCGTTAAGCATTTCTGAGTGTAATTCCCCATACCCTCCGACAGAGGTTTTAGCAGCCCACGAACCTGCTGAAATCTTTTTCTTACCTCCGGTTGGCGACCAACGAGAACGTTGAGCTCCAACGGCATCAGGAGATTGAGGCGTATTAATTGTTTCCGCACCAGCTTCACCTAATTGAGCTTTAAGTTCAGCAATTTCCTCTTGCTGCTCTTCCAGCATCTTAATTACATCCTCGAGAGATTTACCTTTATGACCATCAGCAATCGCTGAGCTACTCCCAAATATCAGTGCTATAAAAGCTACCGACCATAAGTTCTTAATTTTCACAATTACCCCCAAAAGGTTTTTCTAATTATTAATACAACGAAAAGCCAAATACCAAAAAAAGCATTTAACTCTACCTGGCTGGCAATCATATCCTTGATTGATTCTAAATGCAGATCATTTGCATTTATATTAACAATCATTTAAAGTGATCTTAAATGAGAATCATTATCAGATAAAAATCGACGAGAAATGGAAATAATTAATAAAGATAGAAATAGTATTGGCTTTAGCACTTCAGGTAAAATGCTCCAACTTTTAGTCAATAGTTGGTGCCGAAATTTACGGCACTCAACAATTGATTTAGCCATGATACTTGAGGAAATAGGCGTCGAAAAGTTTTTGCCGGGGTCATCCGAGCTCCTATCCGGAACATTGTCCCTGTTGCACGAGTCACTCACAAGGTGTTCCCCAGGTTGCTCTTGCTCCGCCCCGGCAAATCTAACCAAAACATTAACTGGAGACCTTACTCTATTTTTTGGTCTTCATCACTCAAACAATCAACCAGTATGCGATAAAATAGTTGACGTATTTTGGCAGACTGACAAAGCACTAGATCTCAAGAAACGAATAAAGGTGCTTTCTTTAGGCTTCCGATATGCTGGTCTAATAGTGAACCTTGACAAAGATAGTTGGGTAACACTTGAGCATTACCAGCGCTTGCTCTTCCCATACAATAAAACCATTCATTAAGAAAATTACACTATCGGGAAAACCGCTCAATGGGTGTTACTCGTAAAAATTTTAGACATACATTAATAAATAAGGAGCTTAAAAATGATAAATGTCAAAGTGCCGCAGGTAGTATTTAGAACAAGAGTCCGTGATGAATCAATTGGCGGGGACAATCCTTTTAAATGGGAAGATAAAACCACAGAAGAATATTTCAAGTCCAAGACTGCAATCTTGTTCTCTTTACCTGGAGCTTTTACGCCAACATGTTCGACCTATCAACTGCCTGATTTTGAAAAACTTGCTGGTCAATTTTACGATAAAGGAATAGATGCGATTTACTGCCTTTCCGTCAATGATGCTTTCGTTATGAACGCTTGGGGAAAATCGCAAAATTTAGAAAACGTACAACTAATTCCTGACGGATCAGGTGAATTTAGTAGGAAGCTTGGAATGCTAATCGCAAAAGACAATTTGGGATTCGGCATGAGATCATGGCGGTATGCAGCAATTATCAAAGACCAAATAATCACTCATTGGTTTGAAGAACCAGGATTTTCTGATAATCATGGGCAAGATCCCTATACTGTTTCAGCGCCTCAATATGTATTAGAAAACATGTGACAGGAGATATTATTAATTCGATTTGAAATTACTAATCAACTCACCAAGTTTATATAGTTCGTCTTCCAGGGCACTTATATCTTCTCCAGAAGAAAAAAATAAAAAATTGTTGATCCCATAAAAAATTTCTTGCTCGATCTCGCTTCTTTCTTGGGGGGCACCCATTAGTATTACTTTTACTGATGAATAAGGCCTCCCCCGGCGTTGACACGCAACTCTTAGATCAGAAAGTGCATCACCTTTATATATTTGTTTTCGCAGCATCCAACCATCTGCATATTCAGCAACCCGAAGTGGAACCTTAGAAGAATTTGACCCTATAAAAATCGGAGGCATTTGAAACCTAGATAGACAACTATTAGCCTCTCGCCAATCCCCCTTCATTTGTAAAACCCTTGATTTAACAATATCCCAACGTGCATTAAACTCGCTTCCATGATTTTCCATCGCTTCGCGTATAAATCCACCTGCTATACCTAAAATAAATCTATTATTTGAGAGAACTTGTAGAGAGCTTACGCTTCTAGCAAGAAAATGTGCATCTCTTTGGGTAAGCAATGTCACGCTTGTTCCTAACATTAACCGCTTAGTCGCAGCCGCGCACGACGATAACACTGGATAAGGATCACAAAATCCACGTATTCTTTCAGGATCGACATCCTTTTTTAAAGTTTTGGAACGATCAATAGGAACATGACTATTCTCAGGGAGGAACAACGCATAAAACCCAAGTCTTTCAATGGTTTTATAAAGCAAACCACTTGATAAATACGGATCAAAATTAGTCAAACAAACCGAAAACGTTAGATCGCCTGAGTTCACATGCCTAACAACCAAATTAAATTTTTAGCTAACAAAGAAGGAGTCAAATTGACCTCAATGCAAACTATCGTTCATGGGACATCCTTAAGACAACTCGTAGATGTTTGTATTTCCAGCCGTTCTCAACTCTTACATAGTCATCGTCGTACCTTAGAGCAAACCATTTATTCTCATTTTCCGCTCGCATATCCCAAGGACCCATTATATACCAAGTGCCAGTTGCAAAATCACCGTCCACATTGATCAAAGGATTCATCATATTATGCTGCGAAAATGAAAACATCTTTTTAAAATTTTGGAAGAGAGTTTCGATTTCTGCATGCCCATTAGCAACACCAAAATCTGGACTTTCCCAAATTCCATCTTCTACAAACAAAGAAGCAATTTTATCGGGATTATGATCATCATCGCAAATGTGACTATACCTAACCTTAAGTTGCTTAATTGACTCTATATCCTCTAACCGTTGTACTCTTTCTTCAAGTGTTTTGTTGCTCATATTTTATCCCCTTGTGCTATCATTTCTTGTGGTCTGTTTTTTTCTATTCAGTATCTGTTCCAAATTCTTTATCCAAAACTCATAGTAGCCGGGTTTAGCTAGATCCGGTTTTTCGGGTGTTTCTCCACTTAATCTGATTTGTTCAATCAATAGATCTTTAAACTCATCCCAATCAAAATGACCTTGTTGATGAAGTAAAACCACCATCCCAAAAATCCGTTTTTCCCAGTTATCATGAAAAACTAACTCTCCACTTTTCCGTGGTAACTCTTCTACATCGGTCATATTGAAAATTTTTTGGTCCACACGCATTATTCTTATTTCTCTATAGTGTTTCGACCCCAATCATTGAGTCTCGCGTTACTATCTTGGCCAATTCCTCCTCACTCATATTTTTTGCGTAATTAGGTTGTTGCGGCAGAACCATGTATCTAATTTCAGCACTGCTATCCCATACTCTAATCTCTGTTGCAGAAGGAATATTAGTCCCGAATTCTTTAAGTACTTCTCTGGGCTCAATGACAATTCGTGACCGATATGGTGCTTCCTTGTACCATTTCGGTGGCAATCCTAAAACAGGCCATGGGTAACAAGAACATAATGTACAAACAACGACATTATGAACACTTGGGGTGTTTTCAACTACCACCATATGTTCCCCTTGTAATCCGCTAAAACCTAATTCCGCAATAGCCTTCGTTGCATCTGTTTTCAAACGTTGTTTATAGTCCTCATCAGCCCAGGCTTTTGCAACAACCTGAGAGCCATTTAGAGGACCTATATCAGTCTCGTAGATTTCTATTATCCGATCAAGAGCCTCTTTAGTTACTACTCCTTTATCAATCAATAACTGTTCAATTTTTTGCACTCTTTTTGTGAGTTTTTCCGTTTCTCCAGAATCGCGTCTTTTTTTAAGATAAGGATTGGAAGGAGCGTCATGATGATCAGACATCACACACCTCCAAATAGCTATGCCATAGATCGATATGTACCGCATCATTGGTTGGGTCGCGACCAGCCCATAATTCCCTCGAACTAAACCTTACGGAATACAACGGCTGTTCACATTCACCCAAACCATGAGCGAGTGTATCAGGGAACACAAAAGTGCCACGCAATTCTGTGATAATTCCTTTTTTACCTTTTATATAATTCGGAAGCCTGGTATGCCCCTCAGGACTATGTGGCAGTGCCCTTACCTCTAAACCGACTGCAAGTGGTTCATTTTCAGGAACACTTTCGCGGGCATAATGCGCCCCAGTAGCAACAATAGATTCTATATCTGTTGGCGTTAAGGGAACGCCAATATCTGATTGGGTAAAATTAAGTTCTTTTATGCGAGCCTCTACAGCTTCTAACCAGTGCTCGTAATAACTACTTGACAAATAATGTACGGGATCCATTTTCTCGATAGCATGCCTGAACGCGTCTATAGGGCCAAGAGCACCAAAGGAGCAAAGAGTTGAGGCAAACAACCGCCTCTCCCAGTCATCTACAAATTTTACATCTACGTCTTTGTTATCAATTTTACCAAAACATTGGAGACCGCCTAGGTCGTGAATTCCATTCATAACAATTGTCCTTTCACATAATAAGAATTAAATTATCATTTTTTCATTGTTTGTTGAAGCACTAACCAACTATACTCAAGCCGTAAATAAAAACTTAGTATTGGTGAAACTATGAGAAAAAACATTTCGTCGGACAGCAATAAACTATTAACAGGCAAATTAAGGGATGGAATGACAATAGCTGCAGGAGGTTTTGGTTTATGCGGGATTCCTGAAAATTTAATAAGAACAATTGCAGATTCTGGAATTAAAGGTTTAACAATTGTTGGAAATAATATGGGAACGGATGATAAAGGCATGGGTTTACTGCTAAAAAACAATCAAGTGTCTAAAGTAGTTGCATCTTTTGTCGGTGATAACAAAGAATTCGAACGGCAAGTACTTGAGGGTCTTTTGGAGTTGGAGTTGTGTCCCCAAGGAACATTAGCTGAAAAACTTCGTGCTGGTGGTGCGGGTATTCCTGCTTTTTTTACTAAAACAGCTCTAGGAACAGTGCTAGCTAAGAATAAGCCGACTCAAACTTTTGATGGTTCTGAATACGTTTTAGAACACTCGATAAAGGCAGATTTATCCATCATAAAATCCCATATTAGTGATGAGGCTGGAAATCTGCGATTTAGAAAAACAGCGCGCAATTTTAATCCTATGATCGCCACTTGTGGTGAAATTTGCGTGGTGGAGTGCGAAGAATTCATGTCTGAATGCCTCATGGATCCCGATGATGTACATGTTCCAGGCATATATATTGACTCTATCTTAATCGATAACCATTATGAAAAAACCATCGAGTTCCCTACTACTTTTGGCCATGAAATGAGTGGTATTACCCCAGCACGAGAAAATATGGCTAAAAGAGCCTCGCTAGAGCTGAAAGATGGAAACTACGTAAATCTCGGTATTGGTATACCCACATTAGTAGCAAATTACGTCGAAAATAATAAGGACATTGTATTCCAATCAGAAAACGGACTTCTAGGGATTGGTCCGTTTCCTAAACCAGAGGATTTGGATGCGGATCTAATCAATGCAGGGAAACAAACCATAAGTGCTGCTAAAGGTTCCTCCTTTTTTTCTAGCGCAGATTCCTTTGCGATGATAAGAGGCGGTCATATTGATATATCCATCCTAGGAGGATTAGAGGTCAGTGAAACTGGAGATTTAGCAAACTTTATGATCCCTAACAAAATGGTCAAAGGCCCTGGTGGGGCTATGGATTTAGTTTCTGGCGTAAAGAAAGTAGTGGTTCTCCTTGAACATCGTTCAAAAAACGGTGCAAGCAAAATCTTAAAACAATGCAAATTACCTCTTACTGGGAAAGGCGTGGTGGATTTAATTATAACTGATTTAGCCGTTTTTAAAGTTCTACCACACAATGCCGGGCTTTTATTAACTGAAGTTATGCCATCGTCTGATTTGGAAAAGATAAAACAATACACGGAAGCAAAGTTCAAAATTTCCGAAAACCTTGTCTTATAAAAACCTTTTTGAATAAGAAAATAACTTGTACATTCTGTTCGGTTATATAGTTATAACGAAATAATGTTGCACCGCCGCATTCCGTTGGTTATACTGCATTGCATCAACGTTAGGCAATTCTCCTCCCCTGAATCCTAACTTTGGTACCTCCCCTCCTCGCCCTGCTGTCTTAGTGACGGCGGGGCTTTTTAAATCTCTATCCGAGAAAATCTTGGACTAACATGATAAAATCTTCACGTCTATCATGATGCACCCAGTGTCCGGCTTTATCGAAAAGCTTCACTTTCACATCTTTGAAAAACTTAGTGCGGCCAGTTATGGAGGGATCTTCATGCCAACTATCTCTACCACCTACTAAAAGTGTGGGGCAAGTTATTTGCGACCAAAGCTTGTTTATCAACTCTTGTGGCATGTCATATGCTGGCCAACTCCGAATGTAGTTATCGAATTTCCAAGAATAAGTCCCATCTTCGTTTTGTCTGACGCCGTGTCGTGTTAAATGCTCAGCTGTCTCGTAGGACAAATGCGAATTCGCGGCCATCATACGACTAACCGCGTCGTCAAAATTTTCATATCTTTTTTCATTCCTGCTTGATAACAAGTGTCTTTGAGAAATCCACGTGTCTAGGCGATTTATTAAAGGTTTTTCATTCGGTAACCCTAGACCCTCAATGGCTATAAGCTTGCCGATTTTTGAGGGATACAATCCTGCATATCTTAAAGCGATCATTGCCCCTAAAGAATGGGCCACTAAGTTGACCGGGGTAGATAACTGTTGACAAATCAACTGATCTAAGTCGTACAAGTAACCAGCCATTTGGTAGTTTCCATCATTTACCCATTCACTGTCTCCATGACCACGGAGATCAGGAGCAAGCACACGCCAATCTTTGGACAAACTCCGAGCAACCCAATCCCAACTTCTTGCATGGTCGCGGCCACCATGTACAAGTATGATTGGTGGATTTGTTTTTTTACCCCATTCAACATATTGGAGCCTTAATCTTTGCGAATAGTAAACCTGAGAACTAGGCGATTCCATCTGAAATAACATCTCCGAGAAGATTAGCGTTACTATTCTTTATATTTTTAAGCAGGAAACCAGATTCGGATAGAACTTGATAAAAGAAAAACTCGCCGGTAGCCAATTTTTTTTTGGCAAATCTGTTATTTATTTCGTCAACAGTATCGAGCTTTGAGGCGGCTATCATAATTCGCAACCAAATATAGCCAAATATCACATGCCCGCACAATCTAAGAAAATACACTGCGGTGGATTCAATTAACTTCATCTCATTTTGAGCAGATTTTTCTCTGAGCCAAGTCGTCGCTTCGTTCAAATGCATAAGTGCAGAACTAAGCAAATCAAAAATTTTTCTATTTTTGACTGAATAACTATCAGCGGCCAGATTTTCTATTAATCGACCGATCAATTCTATAGACTCACCATTATCCAAAAGTACTTTTCTAAAAACTAAATCCATAGCTTGGATGCTATTTGTTCCTTCATAAATCATTGCTACCCTAACGTCGCGTACTAATTGCTCTATTTCATAATCTTTTATATAACCGTACCCTCCAAAACATTGAAGTGCATCACTCGCTTTAAAAAAAGCATTATCCGTAAAGTAAGCTTTAATTATTGGTGTAAGAAACCCCACCAACTGTTTAGCTTCTGCATTTGTCACTGATTCAAAATTTTCTTCCTCTAGGTCCATTAAGAAAGCAGTCCACAAAGCAACAGCTCTTGCTCCTTCCGTGAACGCACTGATACCAGCTAAAATCCTTTTTATGTCAGCATGGTCAATGATGGGTATTGATCCACCCGCCCCACTTCTGTCCCTTCCTTGCTTCCTCAACCGACTATAATCAATTGCTTTTTGCCTAGCCAGTTCAGAAATAGCGAGACCTTGCATACCTGTCTGAAGTCGCGCAATGTTCATCATCACAAACATTGAGTTAAGACCTTTATTCTTTTCTCCAATCAAAAAACCTTGCGCCTCATCATATAAGATCTCACAAGTTGCGTTACCATGTATGCCCATTTTTTTCTCAACATTCATGCATTTCAAATTATTGCGTGACACCAAGTTCCCATTCTCATCAACGATAAATTTCGGCACTATGAACATTGAAAGACCTTTCGTACCAGCAGGTGAATCGGGAATTCTGGCTAATACTAGATGGATGATATTCTCGGTTAAGTCATGCTCTCCAGATGATATAAAAATTTTGCTACCTGTTATTTTATAAGTCCCATCCTCTTGCAAAACCGCGCTAGTTTTCGTCAAACCGAGATCTGTACCGCATTGTGGTTCAGTTAAATTCATAGTGCCCGACCAGACACCTTCTACCATTTTTGGCAAATAAGTCTTTTTCTGTAAAGGATCGCCAACTGTTGCAATCGTTAAAACCGCATCTTGTGTTAAACCTGGATACATAGAAAAGGCCATGTTTGCTGAAATACTATATTCTTCAAATGCAGTTGATATGATAGTCGGCAAGCCTTGTCCACCAAATTCTTGAGGCGCACTAAGTTTATTCCATCCTCCATTACAAAACTCTTGATAAACCTGCTTGAAACCAGGAGGAGTGGAAACGCTATGGTCCTGATTCAAAACACAACCGTGGTGATCACCAAGTTTATTCAAAGGGTAAATTTTATCCTCAACGAATTTACTACCTTGTTCCAAGATAATTAAAACATCCTCAACTGATAAGTCAGCAAAAGCGCCCCTCCCAAGATATTTATTTAGATTTAGGACATCATTAAATATAAATAGAGTGTCCTGCAACGGTGTTTTGTAAACTGACAAGCCACGCTCCTTTACCAAAAATCATAATTTAGCTTTATTATGTGATGAAAATTCGTAGTTGTAAAATTAACATTACATATATCAATAGCCAGACGGGCAACCGGCAAAAACAGTAGTTATCCAACTTTAAATAAATCGATTACCCATGGTCTAAAAAAAAAAAAAATTATATACTCAGACTTTATTCAGCAAAAACTTTAAAGAGAATCAATTGTGCAGTGTGAAATAATTGCTATTGGTACAGAACTATTATTAGGTCAAATTCAAGATACGAACTCTTCCTGGCTCGGGGAGAATTTGGCTTTAATAGGAGTTGATAATTATTATCAATCGAAAATTGGTGACAACGAAGAAAGAATAGTCGACGCTCTTAAATTGGCTCTATCAAGAAGTGACGCAATCATTTGCTGTGGCGGCCTTGGTCCAACTCAAGACGACATCACTCGAGAGGCTATAGCCAAGGCCACTGATTCGAAATTAATTTTAAATGAAAAAGTTGCAGAGAAAATCGAGTATATGTTTTCGTCACGCGGAAGACATATGACCCAAAACAACCTTAAGCAAGCAATGATACCAAAAGGAGGTATTGCTATAGAAGATCAACCTGGGACCGCGCCGGGAATCCTTTTCCCTTTTAAAAATAAAGTGATTTACGCAGTTCCAGGAGTTCCTTATGAATTAAAACAAATAATGCGGTCAACTATACTGCCAGACCTGAAAAAAAGATCAGGCTCAACCACAATAATTAAAAGCCGAACCCTTCGAACCTGGGGTCACACAGAATCTAAACTTGCTGAATTACTAGAACCTAAAATCGAGCAACTTAATGAATCCCAAAATACCACTCTCGCTTTTCTAGCATCTGGCATAGAGGGACTGAAACTTAGGATAACAGTGAAGGGAGAAACTGAAGAAGAAATTGCACAGCAATTAGACAATGAAGAGAAACATATTAGATCTATCATCGGTGATGTTGTTTTCGGCGTTAATAGTGAAACTATTGAACAAAGGATTTTAAAAAACCTTCAAGATAAAAACCTTACACTCTCGGCCGTAGAAATCGCAACAGATGGTCTTGCGTCAACCAGATTGGGTAAGGTTGATTCTCTTGGAAAGTATTTTAAAGGCTGTATAATTCCGAAATCTCAATTATCTAAACATCAATTATTACAACATACCCAAAAAGAAAGTGATTTTTCTGAGACAAAGAGACTAGCAGATGCAGTAAGAAATTTTTTCGATTCAGACATCGGTTTAGCAATAACATATTCTGAGAAGGAAGGAGTCAATTATCTCGCAATTTCAAGTAACAACATTCTAATTGAAGAAGCAATGAAATTACCTGGAGATGGAGTGAGAGTATCGCAATTTAGCGTAATCACTGCACTTAATCTTCTTAGGGTGCAGATCGAAAATAATTTAGTTTAATTTGTCAATAAACTCTAAATCAGAAACGGTATATTCAGCCAACCTCCACAAATACCAACAAGCTATTCCTCTGAATGGAGACCAAGTGTTTGTTATTTTCTTCGCTTTTCTAGAATCAATATCAAACCCATAGTAATTTTTAAAACCATTTCTTACACCCAAGTCGCCTGCAGGAAAGGTATCAAACCGGCGCAAATGAAATAATTTCACAATATCGCAAGTCCACTTACCTATGCCTTTAATTTGGATCAACAAATACTCCACTTCTTCATCAGAAAACGATTCTAATAAGCTTTCACTTGGAAACCCTTTTTCGAGAAATAACCGTGCTACTTTTATTAACGTCTCTATCTTATTCCTTGATAGACCACATTGTCTTAGTTGCTCTCTATTTAAATTGACAAACCGCTTAGGATTCACCCTACCAATTAGAAGACTAGAGAGTTTTTGATATATTGACTGAGCAGCTTTTACACTTAATTGTTGTCCAATTATAGTTCTTACTAACATTTGAAAAAGAGTTCGTTTTTTCCCGATCGCGAGAGCAGCAGGGCCATGAAAATGTATTATTTTTCTTAACTTTCTGTCATGTTTGGCCAGATAAATTGAGCCCTTAATAATTTCTTCTATTGCATTATTTGAAAAAACTCTTCCAGACTCCCGATAAAGAAGTAATTCTTGCCAAAATTTGCCGCCCTCTGGTGAGTACCCAATTATGCTTTTATTCGAACTTATTACTCTGTGACAGGGAATGAATAAAGGAGTCAAATTTTGACTCAAAGCACGACCTATAGCGCGACCTCCATTTAATAGCCCTATCTCATGGCCGAGGTCTTGATAAGATTTAGTTTGTCCTGAGGGGATTTTTTTTACGGCGGTGAAGACATCCTTTTGAAAATCAGTATATTGAGTACCAACGTCTTGATCGAGTTCAAGATTTACAGCCTTGGGATTCTCCAGATATCGCACTAATTGTTCAGCTACAGATTGAATGTATCTATTAAAACTTTTGTTTTCTATATTCTTATACTTATTCTTACAGTTGTTGATTAAGAACGTAGGCGTAAAAGGCGGTAATTCTAATGCATATAGATGATTTCTCGACCAAATCAGGCTGAAAGTTCCGAAATCAGTCTTCAAAAAATTGTAAAACATAAAATTTTTTAAGCTACTATTATCAATACTAATCTATCATGTTAAATTACGACTTTAAAATTTCCGGCAACAAGAGGTTCATCACTGAATGAAGTATCGACTCAATGAAGACAATATTGTGATAAAAGGAGACTGTTTTATAGCCGAAACTGCAGTGGTAATTGGTAAAGTAATACTCGAGAAAAACGCTAGCATATGGTTCGGGAGTATTCTAAGGGGAGATAACGAAACAATCAGCATAGGCGAAGGAACAAATGTACAAGACCTTTCTGTCCTCCACACTGATTTTGGTTTTCCATTAAAAGTAGGGAAAGGGTGTACTATAGGGCATAAAGTAATGCTACATGGGTGTACCATAGGAAATAATAGCCTAATTGGTATCAATTCAGTAATTTTAAATGGCGCTACTATTGGTAATGATTGTCTTATTGGCGCCTGCACGTTGATTCCAGAAGGTAAGAGCATTCCCGATAGAAGCCTCGTTATGGGTAGCCCCGGTAAAGTTATTAGGCAACTAACCGATGAACAAATAACTGGCTTAAAAAAATCAGCTTCTAACTATATATTAAATTTTAAAAGATTTAATAAAGAGTTATTAAAAGCAGATTGACCTTATTTCGACTAACTGCCATATCTTTTTATAATCTGTTTGCCAAGTGACATCATATGAACCTGATCAGGGCCATCAGCTTGGCGGCAGTATCTGGCATAATTGAACGCATCTGCCATGAAATAATCTTCTGTTAATCCTCCAGCTCCATGTATCTGCATGCATCGGTCTATTATATTTTGGACAGAAATTGGCACAGCTATCTTAGCGGCAGCAATTAGGTCCCGCGCTTCTTTAGGACCTACTTCGTCCATCCTTTTAGCCGTTAAAAGCGTCAATTGACGCGCTTGCTCTAATTCCGCATAGGAACAAGCAATATCTTCTTTAACTGATTGATGGTCAGCAAGTTTTTTGCCAAAAGTCTCTCTCGAAACTGCACGCTTACAAGCTAATTCCATTGCTCGTTGCGCAGCCCCAATCAATCTCATGCAGTGATGAATTCTACCAGGCCCTAACCTACCTTGGGCAATTTCGAAGCCTCTGCCCTCGCCAAGCAGCATATTTTCAACCGGAACTCTTACATCTTCGAAGTGAACTTCAGCATGTCCATGAGGAGCATCATCATATCCAAGTGTGGTCAAAGCTCTTATAATTTTTATGCCTTTAGTGTTTTTAGGAACTAAAATCTGACTTTGTTGTAAGTGCCTGTTTTCGTTATCGGGGTCGGATTTCCCCATTACAATGAATATTTCTGTCTTTTCATACATCGCATTGGTGATGAACCACTTTTTCCCATTTATAACATATTCATCGCCTTCCCTTAGAATAGTCGTCCTTACATTAGTAGCATCACTAGATGCGACATCCGGCTCTGTCATCACATAGGACGACCTAATTTCTCCGTTTAGCAAGGGTTTTAGCCACGTCTCGCGTTGTTGTTGGTCGCCGTATTTCATAAACACTTCCATATTTCCTGTGTCTGGCGCATTACAATTAAACACTTCCGAGCTCCATAGAACTCTTCCCATAATTTCTGCTAATGAAGCATAGTCAAAGTTTGAAAGACCTCCAAATTGCTTAGGAACGAAAAGATTCCATAAACCTTGTTCTTTGGCTTTCGTTTTGAGATCCTCGACTATCGGTACGGCTGAAAATCGATTTTCAGCATTTTTCAAATGACCGGTATAGTTATGTTCATTCGGGTAAATTGATTTTTCCATAAAATCAAGTAACCGTTTCTTAATATGTTCTGGTTTTTCGTTGATATTTGCATAATTCATAAAATTTCTCGATCTATCATTGGACGTTTTTGTTATCTTAATCATTATACGTCGATCTCACGGCGAACTAAATACCAGTTAACATTCATCTTGATGAAGATATTCTAGTTAATTTATTTTATAATTGTCTATAGAACACAATCAGACTAAATCTCAAAATAGTGCAAAAGAGGGGACAGTGTCGTGGCAAAATCCAATAATGGAAAATCGCAGGGAGCTGACATAAAGCAAAACTATTCTTTTAATGCAGTAAATGACTACAATGTTAGAACCTATCTGCTTGAACACCTCAGAAATAAACAAAAAAGACAAGCCTTGATCGATGAACACCAACGCTTCCCAAGAGGCGGGCCAACTTTACCTGGCACTCCGCCGCCACTGCAAAGTAGCGTATTAGCTCAACTAGTTGATTTTCTGAGAACTAGACCTCAGACCGGAAAACACACTATTGTTGAAACAATTCCTTGGGCAGAATATTCAATTGGTTTATTGCCCGGACGAAGAGGAGGAGTAGTAAAGATATTGAGAGAGAAATATCCAACTAGAGAAGAGGCGGAGCATGCAATATTTAAAAAAAGGGTCAAAGCCCTCTGTAGAGAATATGGAATCACCGACTAATTGGAGACTGTAAATGAAACAGGAGCAGATACTAAGGGTTACTGGATATACCGACAAAACCGCTGTAACAAAAGATGAAGAAATCACTTTTTTTGTTCACTCAGAATTCGGGGAAAGTTATAAATCAGATATTGTCCGATTAATTAATGGCGATACGAATCCAGAAGGACCGGGATTAAAAGAAAAGATAATTAGAAACAAAGCCAATAAGGTTTACAAGGGAAAACATCAACCATTAATGGCCGGAAGTTACCTAATAGTCCCTCACAACAAAAAGCTAGATTGTGACGATATTACCGTGTGCGCTTATATCTATCCAACCACTCCTATTACCGATGTTGAGGGAGTAGAAGTTGGAGAGCAGGGACTAATCACAAAATGGGATAACAAGAAACAAATGGGGTTCGGTCTGTTCATAAACAAGTCTGGATCTTTAGAATTCAAAGTTGGCAGAGGCAAGGGTAAAACAGAAATTTTTTCCCTATCAAAACCTCTCTTCAGAAAAGTTTGGTATAGAGTTTATGCAAGTTTTAACTCAAAAACCGGTGAAGTTTCAGTTAGCCAGCAAGCCTATGTAAGTATTACAAATGGCGGACACGGTATGAGTATGCTTCATCCAAAAGAAGATACAAATGACAGCAAAATTTTCAAAACATCCAAGCAGGCTTTAGGAACAAACAAAGCCCCGCTCTTAATGGCAGCTAATACTTTAAATATTAGCTCTGGACGAACCATCCATGGAGACCATTTCAAGCAACTCGATAGCCCTGTGGAAATACCTGAACATTTTCAAAAATACAACGGAAAAATAGAAAGGCCTAGATTATTTAACTCAGCAGTCAGAGAAGAAACTATTAACATGGTTTTAGGACAGCAAAAAATAGAGTCCCTTCCAAATGAAATAAAGGAATTACTTACAGCTTTCTGGGACTTTTCTGAAAATATTGGAAAAAATGCTGCGTCAACTCATGTCCCAGAAATGACTCCTAATAAGCTACACGCTATAGGGGTCAACATGCCGGTTAGGGGAACCCCCGGTTTTAATTGGTCATCCGATTATATGAGCTTTACGCACGGTCCTCAAGAATATGGAGCAATTCATTTCCATGACGAATCCGTTGATGATGCTAGATGGTCACCATCTTTTAGTTTTAAAATCCCAAAAAATTTAGAAAGCGGGGTTTACGCGGCAAGAATCAGAGTTAAAGGAAAATCGACCCCCGATCATGAGGATTATATTCCATTCTTTGTCAAACCCTCTCCCGACGATCAACCTGCTGAGATTGCTCTGGTAATGGCAACTCATAGTTACATGGCTTACGCTAATGATAACTTAAGTGTAAACTCAGTTATCGCTGAACTTTTGACCGGTCAAATACCTTTACTACAACCAGAAGATCTATTACTCAACAAAGAACGTGGCTATGGTTTAGGAACCTATACGAGTTATCGAGACGGATGGGGAGTCAACGTTTCTTCCAGACTTCGACCAATACTCAACATGCGTCCGAAATATTTACATGTACTATCACCTTCTCTTTGGCAATTTAATGCTGATCTTCATTTAGTAGATTGGTTATACGAGAAAGGATATAAAGTAGATATTCTTACCGATGAAGATGTGCATCAACAAGGCGCCTCGCTTTTAAATAAGTATAAAATAGTATTAACGGGACACCATCCAGAATATATGTCCGAAGAACAAATGACTGCATATCATGATTATCAAATGCATGGTGGAAGATTCATGTACCTCGCGGCAAACGGATTTTATTGGATTTGTGTTCCTCATCCAGACAACCCAAATATTATTGAAGTACGTAAAGGTGATAATGGAACCCGAGCGTGGACGATCTCACCAGGCGAATATTGTAATGCCTTTGACGGAAAGCACGGCGGTTTATGGAGAGTCAGAGGAAGAGTAATGAGTAAACTCTTGGGTAATACTTTTTCATCGTTTGGATTAACTTATTCGTCTTATTACAGACGCTCTCCCGATAGTCAATTACCACAATGTAGATGGATATTTAAAGGCATAGGTAAGAATGAACCAATAGGTGATTTCGGTCTGGTTGGAGGTGGCGCGGCGGGCCTAGAATTGGACAGAGCCGATCTCGAACTTGGTACACCACATAACGCCTTTCTCCTAGCACACTCAGAAGGCCATAATGACATCTATGTTTCAGTAACTGAGGAGGTTACTTTTAATGCTAGGGGCTATATCGCTGGCGGAACAGGTGAGACCAATCCATGGACCCGTTCTGATATAGTTTATTTTAAAACGCCTAACGAAGGCGCAGTTTTCTCAGTAGGCTCAATGACGTGGTGTGGTTCTCTCCAACACAATAATTACAATAATAATGTATCAACAATGATGACGAATATAATTGATGGGTTCCTAAAATATAAGAAACTTCCATGACAGAGGATAAAAAAAATAAGCACGAAGGGAAAGACCACTACTGGTGGATTCATCCAAAACTCAGGGGCGGACAAGCTCTAGAAAAGAACTTCGCAGATTCTATGAAATGGCAGTGGTCTAACTCAGAAGAAATTAATAAAATTGAGTTTCCACCACTCATAGACGAAGATGGACCCTATAGTGAATTCGCTAAATTGTTATATAAATTAAATAGCTATAAAACAGGGCCAGTGAAAGGCTGGTATGTGGTGGTGAGACCAAATAACAAAGAATATGTTGTTGGGCAGTTATGTGTTGACTCCAATATCCCCGTCTGCTTATTTGAGAATGAAAAGTTTCAAACAGAAAACGAGGCAAAATCAAGAGCAGCCAAATTACGCGCTCTTTATCCGGGATTAATGCACGTTTCTTAAAAATTAATGGTATCCTCTAGAAAATTTCAATCGCTCATAGGAATCATAAGCTTAATAATCGCGGGTGAAATGATTTTTAGCCTTCCTTTTCATATTGCCAGATACTTCAGACCCTCTTTTTTATCTTCATATGGGCTATCCAATACCGAGTTAGGAGATGTTTTTTTTTATTATGGAATTTCTGCATTTCTTGGATATTTTTTAGGGGCGCTAATTACAGATAAATTTCAACCAAAGACCCTTATTATTATATCGCTGGTTCTTACAGGAACGGGAGGATTCGTCTTATTGATAGATCCCAGTATCACTTATTTAAAAACCCTTTATAGTTTTTGGGGCTTAAGTACGATCTGTCTTTTTTGGTCACCGTTAATAAAAAGCACTCGTTTTATTGGTGGAAGCCAAAACCAAGGGACAGCATTTGGCTTTTTAGATGGAGGTAGGGGATTATGTGCGGCATTGGTTGCATCAATGGGAGTTTTAATTTTCTCTCGCAACTACGTAGCTGAGTTAAGCGAACCATATTCATCCTTTCAACCTATCGAACAAGTAATTATTTTTTACATTTTTATGACTTTTATCGCAGCACTTTTTGTTTATTTGTTTCTTCCAGCAATCGCAAGTACTAAAACAAACGACTCTATAAGTAAGTTGCCTCAAAGGGTTCAACTATTGAAAAAAAAAAATTATTTGGCTGCAAGCCTTAATAGTTGCATCAAGTTACGCCTGTTACAAGGGACTTGACCACTTCTCGCTATACCTTTACGAAGTACACAATTATAGCGCACAAGATTCAGCGAGCATTGCAGCAAAAATCGCGTATTTGAGGGTTATAGGGGCAATTCTTGCCGGTCTATTATCCAATAGATTAAAGCCCTCGATCGTGCTTATCTTGTCTTTCTTTTTTATATCAGTAAACTTTTTCTTGATTGGTTTAGGAACTGATAATTCTCATAATATTAGTATAATACTGATTGCACTCTCTAGTTCTGCCCTAGTTGTCTTCGGCTTAAGAGGAGTTTATTTTACACTATTAAGCGAAACCAAAATGCCGATGGCACATACAGGTTTCTTGGTAGGATTGATTTCAGTTGTTGGATTTGCACCAGATATTTTTTTCGCTCCAATAGCTGGGAGAATACTCGATTCTTTTGAGAGCACTACTGGACATAGTTTTTATTTTTATTTTTTAGGGATAATATCTTTAATTGGATTTTTGACTAGCATTATATTAAATAGACAAAAATTTTAAATTGGAGCAAGATTAAGTAATGGAATTAAAAAAGTATATAGAAAAAAATATCGATAAAATCATAGTATGGCGCCGACAATTACATTCATTTCCTGAACTTGCTTTTAAAGAAATTGAAACATCTAATTTTGTAGCTGAAAAACTCGAGTCTTTTGGCATAAAAACATATAGAGGTCTAGGTAAAACTGGCGTTGTAGGCGTGCTTCAGACTGGCACGAGACAGAATAATATTGCTTTAAGAGCAGATATGGATGCACTCCCCATATTGGAACAAAATAATTTTGCACACAAATCAAGAAATTCAGGATGCATGCATGCATGCGGTCACGACGGACACACAGCAATGTTACTTGGAGCAGCTGAATTCTTATCAAAATCTAAAGCTTTTAATGGTACCGTCTTTTTTATTTTCCAACCCGCTGAAGAAGGTGAGGCGGGAGCAAAAGCAATGATAGATGATGGCTTATTTGCAAAATTTAATATTGATAGCATATTTGCAATTCATAATTGGCCTCATCTTAAATCTGGCATTCTAAAAACTAGAAAAGGGCCAATCATGGCTGGTTTTGACACATTCGAACTTACAATAAATGGGAACGGTGGGCATGCTGCGCTACCCCATCTCTCAAATGATGCGATTACAACTAGCGCTTCTATAATTCTTAATTGGCAAACCATCGTGTCAAGAAACATAGACCCAATTGACTCCGTTGTCCTAAGTGTAACTAAAATCATCGGAGGTAATACTTGGGCTGTTATGCCTAAAACTGTATCATTTGGTGGGACTGTAAGGACTTTTTCCAAAAACAATCAACAATATGTAAAAAGCAGAATGTTAGATATAGCTAATGCTATCGCTGCTTCAAACAACTGTACCATTGATTTAAAATATGAAGAAAGATACCCTCCTACAATAAATTCAAAAAAAGAAAGCGAAATGGTTAAGGAAGTCGCTGCTAAGTTAAATGGGTCAGCCGCTGGACAAGAAGATTGTGAGCCCGTTACCGGTTCGGAAGATTTCGGTTTTATGCTGGAAGAAAAA
Organism: Methylococcaceae bacterium TMED69; assembly: GCA_002170535.1. Classification (GTDB taxonomy): domain Bacteria; phylum Pseudomonadota; class Gammaproteobacteria; genus TMED69. The sequence goes on along the minus strand of NHDW01000001.1, from coordinate 4,852 downwards.
AAAGGTTGTTATGCATTAATAGGTAACGGAGATACCACAGGGGGCTGTATGCTTCATAGCCCCACCTATGACTTTAACGATACAATCATTCCGCAGGGAATAAATTACTGGGTTAACTTAGTGCAACACAAACTGGGGTAAAAATAAACTTATGCAGTCAGATAATGCAGAAATACTTATCGAGGGTATAAAACTAGCAGTAGCAGGAATGGGTATGGTCGGTTTTTTCCTTACCTTTTTGGTTTTTATCATAACGACCTCTTCAAAACTCTATTATAAACAATCTAATGATTCTACAGATCTGGATACTATAGCTGCGATTACATTAGCCATCACAAAATTTCGAGAAACAAAAAATCATGAATAGCACTGAGCAAAAATCGAAAAAGAAAAATAAATTAGGACTAACGGAGTTAGTGTTAAGAGATGCTCACCAGTCTCTTTTTGCTACCCGAATGAGAACTGAAGACATGTTGCCAATTGCTTCAAAACTAGATGAAATAGGGTTCTGGTCTATCGAGAGCTGGGGTGGGGCCACCTTCGATGCCTGTATTCGGTTTCTAGGTGAAGACCCTTGGGAAAGAATCAGGCAACTAAAAAAAGCGATGCCAAAAACCCCTCAACAAATGTTGTTCAGAGGGCAAAATATCTTAGGTTACAGACACTACGCAGATGACGTTGTAACAAAATTCGTTGAACGAGCAGCAACAAATGGAGTAGATATTTTTAGAATATTCGATGCACTTAATGATCTTCGAAATCTGAAAAGTAGCATTAAAGCAGTGGTAAAAATGGGAAAACATGCTCAAGGGACCATTTCCTATACAGTATCACCGGTTCATACAATTGATTTATGGGTCTCGTTAGCAGAGCAAATACAAGATATGGGTGCTCATTCACTTTGTATAAAAGATATGGCTGGCTTATTAAAACCATATGTAGCTTTCGATTTAGTAAGTAAACTTAAAGAAAAACTCAGTATACCGATTCACATGCAAAGTCATGCCACTACTGGATTATCGACAGCAACTTATCTTAAAAGTATTGAAGCAGGTATAGATAATGTAGACACCGCAGTATCAAGCATGAGTATGACATATGGACACTCCCCTACAGAATCTCTAGTCTCAATATTAGAAAACACAGAAAGAGACACAGGCCTTAATATACAACTAATTGAGGAAGTGTCAGATTATTTTAAAAAGGTCAGAAAAAAATATGAAAAATTTGAAGGCTCGTTGAAAGGCGTTGACTCAAGAATACTGGTTGCCCAAGTACCAGGCGGCATGCTTACGAATCTAGAAAATCAACTTAAAGAACAATCAGCATCAGATAAATTAGACGAAGTATTAAAAGAAATTCCTAAGGTTAGAGAAGATTTAGGAAATATTCCGTTAGTAACGCCTACGTCACAAATCGTAGGCACACAAGCCGTGTTGAATGTTATGATGGGTCGCTATAATAAACTCTCTAAAGAAACTGAGGGAATATTAAAAGGGGAATATGGGGCTACACCGTCACCCGTAAATTCCTCGCTCCAAGCCAAGGTTCTAGGGGATGCCAAACCAGTCACGTGTAGACCCGCAGACTTACTAGAGCCAGAACTCAAAAAAATAGAAACCGAATTATTAAGTGAAAAAGAGAGAAATAATTTTAATTTATCCTCTGATAAAATTGACGATATCCTAACCTATGCTCTTTTTCCCCAAGTAGCCCTTTATTTTTTTAAAAATAAAAAAAATCCAAATGCATTTGAACCAGTCCCTGATTCAAAATCAAAAGATTCAAATATCACTAATGATTCGAATAACAATTTTCAGAAACAATCAAAATATAATATTAAGGTCAATGGACGAATTTTTGAAGTCGAGGTAATGGATAATCTTGAACTCAAAGTAGAAAATGCCAAAAATATAGCAGGTAGAAAAAGTTCAAACCAGTCAACTATCGAGTGCCCGTTATCTGGGAGCATTACTGACATCAAATGTAAACCTGGAGACAAAATAAAATCTGGTCAGGTGATATTAATCCTTGAGGCAATGAAAATGGAAACCGAAGTATTGGCAGAAGAAGATCTTGAAATTCTTGAAATACCGGTCGCAATTGGTGATAAAGTTACTCAAGGGCAAAATTTGATAGAATTCATAAAAGAAAATTAACAATGGATCTCATGCACGAATTGTGGCTAGGCTCTGGACTAGCGATGCTTACCCTTCCAACTTTCATAATGCTTTTAATTTCTTGTTTGCTGATTTATTTAGCAGTAGCTAAATCATTCGAACCGCTTATTTTGTTACCGATCGGATTTGGAGGGCTTCTAGCAAATATTCCAGGGAGCCAAATAGCCGCAGAAGGTGGGCTTCTTTACTTCGTCCAGGAGATTGGCATTGACACAGGAGTATTCCCACTCATAATTTTTATGGGGGTCGGAGCAATGACTGATTTCGGTCCCATGTTGGCAAATCCCAGAACTTTATTCTTGGGCGCTGCAGCTCAAGTCGGGATCTTTTTGACAGTCATAGGAGCGATCTTGCTAAACGAGACAGGAATACTCTCTTTTACACTACAAGATGCCGCTGCCATCGGAATTATTGGAGGTGCCGATGGGCCGACCGCAATATATGTTGCAAGTGTGCTCGCTCCTGAGTTAATAGGGGCTGTTGCAGTGGCGGCTTATTCTTACATGGCGTTAGTACCACTGATACAACCACCAATCATGAAAATTTTAACTACGGAAAAAGAGAGGTCAATTGTTATGCTTCAGTTAAGAGACGTAAGTCAGACTGAAAAAATCATTTTCCCTTTGCTTTTATTAGGCCTAGTTGCTTTGCTTCTCCCTAGTGCTACGCCACTTCTTGGTATGTTCTGCTTCGGTAACCTAATGAAAGAATCTGGTGTGGTAAAACGTCTGTCTGATACTGCTCAAAACTCTTTAATCAACATAGTTACTATTGGGTTAGGACTTGGAGTTGGTGCAAAGTTAGAGGCGTCTGAATTTTTAACATTCAGCACAATTGCGATTCTTTTTTTAGGCATGTTCGCTTTTGCTATAGGCACTGCTGCAGGTGTTTTAATTGCTAAGTTTATGAATGCGATTTCTAAAACACCTCTCAATCCACTAATTGGAGCTGCGGGAGTATCCGCGGTTCCAATGGCTGCCAGAGTAGTCAACAAAGTCGGGCTGGAGTCTAATAAAAATAATCATTTGCTAATGCATGCAATGGGTCCAAACATTGCAGGAGTGATAGGTTCTGCAGTAGCGGCTGGTGTGATGATACATTTCCTATTATAAGGAATTGCCCTGATTTACGGCGTAAATTAACAAAACTCAAACATTTTTCATAGAAACCCGGTAATTCTTTTTTAGCGTAGAGACCAGAACCTACATTTATAATGCAAAATAATTTAAGAAAAATTAATTGGATCGATATTGATAACATTTTACTTGATATGGACGGTACTATTCTTGACCTATCTTTTGACGACTATATATGGAGTAAAAAGGTACCAGAAAATTTAGCTCAAATTAGAAATCTTGAATTAAATGAAGCTCGATCAATCCTAAGACAAAAAATGACAGCGGTTAAATCGACTTTAAACTGGTACAGCTTTGATTACTGGGAAAACAAACTCAATATTGATATTGATTCGATAGAAGAAAAATTTAAACACCGAATTAAATTCAGAGAAGATGCTTCATTATTTTTAAAAAGCAAATTGGTTAAAGCAAGGCAAACAATATTAGTGACTAATGCAGATAGAAAGGGCCTAAATCGAAAACTAAATGCTACAGGTATAGAAAAATATTTTCGAAATATAGTATGTAGTCATGACTTAAATTATGCTAAAGAAGAAGGCCTGTTCTGGCAAAAATTACGCACAAAATACAACCTGAACTTTAGTCGAACTCTATTAATTGACGATAACTTGCAGATACTTAAAGCGGCACAGAACTCCGGTATTAAGTATCTGAGAGGGATATCAAAACCGAACTCAGAAGCACTGCCAACAGAGTTGTGCTGTTATTTACTGATTAATAACTTTCGAGAATTACTATGTTAATCAATATTTTTGGGGATACAACAAATTTCATAAACTCTTGAGTTTGCTTGTAATGCCCTTCGCTCAAATTTTGTCAAAAGTCTCCAAGACGGCCTTTTCGAAACCCGCCAAGAACCTTCGCTATTTTCAATTTCTTTCGATATTTCAATCACATTTAATATTGATGTAGCATAATCCTTACAATCTGTTGCTATATAAATCTTACAATCAACTTTTATTTTTTTTGCAATTAAATCTAAAAACTCTCTGTTTATAAGCCTCCGTTTGTTATGGCGTTTTTTTGGCCAAGGGTCCGGGAAAAAAATAAATATATTTTGAAATATCCGTCCAAATGATAATAAAGTGTCATTTATGTCCCCTACTAAAACCCTGACATTATTTATATTGTGCAGTTCAAGACTGTTAAGCGTAGATCCAATACCGGGTAAATGAACATCACTCCCTAAAAATATGCTGTTAGGATTTTCTTTAGCCATATGAATTAGATTTTTACCGTCACCTAAACCGATTTCAAGGTTTACCTGATTACCAGTAGATTTAATATGTTCAATGCGCTCTCGGATTTCTGTGAGGTTAGCATATTTTGGAAGCAACTGTTCTAAAGCCCTATTTTGAGCAATTGTTATCCTTCCTGAGCGTACCACGAAGCTTCTAATTTTATTGGTGGAACTACCACCAATATGTTGTTGTTCTATTCTTTCAATCAATTTTACCCTCATTTGGTGATGAAGGCTCAGCGTTATATTTCTTTTCCATTCTTCCCGCTAAATATGCAAGCCGCCCTGCGCGG
>NHDW01000010.1 GCA_002170535.1 Methylococcaceae bacterium TMED69 | reverse complement strand
CTCATGGACTCGGCTCTGTCATAGCCTCAACCATAGCAGGAGGAGTTAATTTACTTATTCTTTCATCTCGAATTTTTGCTATGTTTGCAAAGTAAATTAGATTCTGAAGTTTCATCGGAAAAAAGAAACCTCTCTTACTCATTTTGTACTGGTCTAATGGTTCCGGACACCTTAATAAGAGGCAATAACACAGTCACTGATTGAGGTGTTTATGAAAACGAAACGTACGTATAAAACTTATCCACGAGAATTTAAATGCGAAGCTGTGGCCTTGGTGAACGATCAAGGTTACAGCGTCCAAAAAGCTGCCGATTCACTGGGTATCCGGAGTAATATGCTGTATCGATGGAAGGATGAGCTGGATGCCGAAAAGAGCGGTAAAAATCTGTCTGAAGATGAGCGCGGTGAGCTTAAAAAGCTGCGTAAAGAAGTGAAAGAGTTGCGAATGGAAAAGGAGATATTAAAAAAGGCCAGCGCCTTCTTCGCGAAGGAAATGAAGTAAGATATGACTTTATTTCACGACAATCAACGGACTATCCAGTAAAAAAGCTGTGCAAAGTTATGCGTGTCAATCGATCAGCGTACTATGACTGGCATAGCAAGCCTGTAGAAGTCATTACAGCAGAAAGGTTGCATCTATATCGTCGAGCAAAGACTTTGTTCAAAGATAGTCGAGAAAGCCTTGGTAGCCGAGAATTGTCGAAAAAACTGCGTGAAGAAGGCTTTGTAATAGGTCGTTATGCCACGCGAACGATTATGCGCAAGTTGAAACTTAAGGTGACGCGGCGCGTTGTCTACAAGATAACCACCAAACGTAAGCATTCAGATGATGTAGCCGATAATTTGCTGAATCAGAATTTTAATCCGGTGGCTGTGAATGAAGTCTGGGCGGGCGATATTACTTACCTACATACCAATGAAGGTTGGATGTACTTAGCTATTGTTATGGACTTATTCTCTCGCCGTATCGTTGGTTGGCATATGGATAAACGCATGACAAGTAGTTTGATTAGTAAGGCCTTAATGAAAGCTGTCAATTTACGCCAACCGAAGCCTGGGCTGGTTTTTCACAGTGATCGAGGGTCTCAATATACAGGAAAGTTGTACCAGAAATTGCTGGCAACATTTGCTATTCGGCCTTCCATGGGTGATGTCGGTGCGTGTTGGGATAATGCTGTTGTAGAGCGCTTTTTCGGAAGTCTGAAGCATGACTGGATACTTAAAATAGCGCAGCCAACACGGGATCACATGAAGCAAGACGTGGCCGATTATATCCGTTATTACAACAATGACCGGTTACACTCTACTAATAGCGATATGTCGCCGGTTAAATATGAACTGTCTCAATTAATAGTGTCCGGAAAGGGTTGATCAGTACACAGAAGCATAAAAAATGCTGCATGCCATTATTAACAACAATGTAAGATCTCAAACATTCACTGAATCACTCGGGTTGATTATATAAGGGACAATTATGACTAATAAGATTTCCCTGTTAATTCCCTGATATCAGAGCAACTCCTCCAGTATTCAATAAAGCCAAATGCACTAAATACAAGGGTCTTAATGATATTAGTAGGAACTAAAGATCTTTAAATCACTGTAAAAATGTAATTTTTCGCTGTATTTTGATGGTTATCAGTGATTTTTTAGGCGAGATTTGAGACTCTATCCCTAATGAGAGGTACCACACCGCCATTTTGTTTTGAGCTCCATGCGAACGTCTTTCTATAGAATGCGGAATATTTTTATCGAATAACAACCAATCATTTTTAAGTTTCATAAAACGTCATTGCCTATTTAAAATCATCTGAAGTATCTCTAGCCTTTGAAAGCCCTCCCTTTTTTTGTATAATTAATTTATCGAAATAAGACCATTCAACAGCAAGGCCAACTTTAGGTTAATAATTCAGAACCATGAGTTTATTTAGTGAGTATTTAAAAGAAATTGAATCTCGAAAAGATTCAGGATTAAACCCTAAACCGATTGATAGTGCTAATCTTCTACGTGAGATAATTGCTATAATTGAAAATGATGAGGGTCCTGAAAGAGATTTGGCTCTAAAGTTTTTCATTTTTAACACTTTGCCCGGAACTACGAGCGCAGCTGAAGAGAAAGCTAGGTTTCTTAAGCAAGTAATTTTAGAAGAAAAGACAGTTGCTGAAGTATCAACTGATTATGCTTTTGAAATCTTATCTCATATGAAAGGGGGGCCCTCAATTTGTGTGTTACTTGACTTAATCTTGGCTGGTCGCTCAGCTATCGCTCAAAAAGCTGCTGATGTTTTAAAGACCCAAGTTTTTTTATATGATGCAGACCTCGCAAGATTAAAAACAGCTTTTGAGCAAGGCAACCCGCTGGCTAAGGAAGTTCTTGAAAGTTACTCGAGAGCGGAATTCTATACTCGTTTGCCAAATATTGATAAGGAGATAAAAGTTGTAACATTTATTGGGACTGAAGGGGATCTTTCAACTGATTTGTTATCGCCGGGCCCTCAGGCGCACTCAAGGGCTGATCGAGAACTTCATGGCAAGTGTATGATCTCTGAAGAAGCTCAACTAGAAATTCAACGTCTACAGGCGCTACATCCTGATAAACAAGTGATGCTAGTTGCAGAGAAAGGAACGATGGGTGTAGGGTCTTCTAGGATGTCGGGAGTGAATAATGTCGCATTGTGGACCGGTAAGCCAAGTAGTCCGTTTATTCCTTTCGTAAATATTGCGCCAATTGTTGCGGGGACGAATGGTATATCCCCAATATTTCTTACAACGGTTGATGTAACAGGCGGGATAGGCATCGATCTTAAAAATTGGGTTAAGAAATTGGATTCAAAAGGTCAACCGATAATGGATGCCGATGGCAATCAAGATCTTAAGCAAATTTTTTCAGTTGATACTGGTACTGTCTTAACAATAAATACATTAGAAAAAAAACTCTATGACGAATCAGGTTCTTCAGAACTGGCTGATCTGACGCCCTCATTTACCCCACAAAAAGTTGAGTTCATGAGAGCGGGCGGTTCATACGCTATTGTTTTTGGAAAAAAATTACAAAGTTTTGCAGCGGAAGCGCTCGGCATTAACTTGGAGTCAGTATTTGCACCTTCGAAAATTGTATCTCACCATGACCAAGGCTTGACTGCTGTTGAAAAAATATTTAATCGGAACGTTCTAGGCATGGATAAAGATACAGTTTTACATAGTGGCTCTGATGTGCGAGTCAAAGTTAATATTGTCGGTTCTCAAGATACTACGGGTCTAATGACTTCCCAAGAACTTGAGGCAATGGCTGCTACAGTCATCTCTCCTACTGTTGATGGCGCNTACCAATCAGGTTGCCACACTGCATCAGTGTGGGACTCCAAGGCACAAGCGAACATTCCGAAATTAATGAGTTTTATGAATAACTTTGGGTTAATCACTGCTAGGGACCCGAAGAACAAATACCACCCCATGACCGATGTGATTCATAAAGTATTAAATGATATAACCGTCGATGATTGGTCAATAATCATTGGGGGAGATTCTCACACGAGAATGTCAAAAGGTGTGGCATTCGGAGCCGATTCTGGAACGGTTGCATTGGCGTTAGCCACTGGTGAAGCCACAATGCCTATCCCGGAATCGGTCAAAGTTACTTTCAAAGGTAAAATGAAAGAATATATGGATTTTAGGGACGTAGTGCATGCTACCCAGGCTCAAATGCTAGATCAATGTGGTGATAATGTGTTTCAAGGTAGAATTATAGAGGTTCATATAGGCACGCTCCTCGCTGATCAAGCTTTTACGTTCACGGATTGGACGGCCGAAATGAAAGCAAAGGCATCTATCTGCATTTCGGAAGATTCCGTACTTATTAAGTCCCTTCAAATCGCCAAACAAAGAATTCAAATCATGATTAATAAAGGGATGGATAATAAAAACAAAACCCTACAAAAGTTGTCAAATATTGCAGACGCTAGAATTCAAGAAATTGAGTCTGGGTCCAGGCCAGCGTTAATTCCAGACAATAATGCAGAATACTTTGAAGAAGTAGTTATTGATTTAGACAAGATTAAAGAACCAATGATTGCAGACCCCGATGTAAATAATAATGATATTTCAAAGCGTTATACGCACGATACCATCAGGCCAATCTCATATTATGAGGCAAAGAAAAAAGTTGATTTAGGGTTTGTTGGCTCTTGTATGGTTCACAAAGGTGATATGAAAATCGTGGCGCAAATGCTGAAAAACCTAGAGAAAAAAAACGGGACAGTTAAATTTAATGCCCCTTTAATCGTTGCAGCACCGACTTATAATATAATCGATGAGTTGAAGGCAGAAGGTGATTGGTCAGTGTTACAGAAGTACTCTGGTTTTGAATTTAATGATAATTCACCTAAAAAATCGGCAAGAGTTGAATACGAGAATATTCTATATCTGGAACGGCCTGGATGTAATTTATGTATGGGTAATCAAGAGAAAGCGGCTAAAGGTGATACGGTTTTGGCAACTTCTACACGACTGTTCCAAGGAAGGGTAGTGGAGGATTCACTTGAGAAAAGGGGAGAGTCTTTGCTGGCTTCTACTCCTGTTGTTGTTTTGTCAGCTATATTAGGAAGGACCCCAACACTTGANGAATATAAAACTGCGGTAAGCGGAATAGATCTTACGAAATTTGCCCCTTCAAAAACGGGTAATCTGGCAGGGCGCTCCTTACATTTCTGAGAAGTCTGCGCATTTCGCCAATATTTAACAACCATCTTTGATAGATAGATTGTCTGAACTAATCAGTCGGTTCTTTTAAAATTTNTTGCAGGAAGAACCGCTTCGGTAGGCTAAAGGTTCACTTAACTATGATCGTAGTACGACAATTTGATTAGAAATTATTTAATTCATTAGGGTAGCATGGCGATCGAATAAAAAATCGAGTTAATGTGGTCCTCAAGAAAGAGCAATTTGACGTATTATATTACTGAAGATTTACTAGGTTTAATCTTAGTTGAGAGTTTCAGGTGCTAAAATAACCACAATAATACTTTCAATATTAGAAATGCATATTCATGTAGAATTGTAACTATTAAGGAGAGGTCCAAAAAGGCGATTGAGCAAATCGGTTAAAAGTTTTATTATAAATCAGGAAATCATAGTCAATAGAAACTTTGATTTTGAGGAGATTTTAATGGAACAAAAAATTTTGATAATAGGGGCAAGCGGCTTAGTCGGAACTGCAACGGCTCTTGAATTTCACTCAGCTGGTTATGAAGTTGTTTCGGTTTCCAGAAGAGTCCCAGAGTTGCTATCTCAAGATAGCATCAAGCACTTTTCTATAGATTTGCAAAATAGAACTGCGTGCGATGAATTCATTAACAGTCAATGTCTTGATGTAACTCACTTGGTTTACACAGCAGTTTACGAATTACCTGGCTTGATCAAAGGTTGGACAGATAAGAAGCAAATAGATACCAACGGCTCAATGCTTGAGAATGTGTTAGGTCCTTTGTCGAAAACCGGTAAACTACGGCACGTCACACTTCTCCAAGGTACAAAAGCCTACGGTCTTACGGTAGGGCCTATACGGACTCCGGCGAGAGAATCTCAAAATAGAGTGGTACACCCTAATTTTTACTGGGTTCAAGAAGATTTTTTAAGATCGCAGTCGAAGAAAAAACATTTTGAATACACTATTATCCGCCCGCAATTAATTGTTGGCCCGAATCATGGTGTTGTAATGAACATCCCACCTGTTATTGGAATTTATGGGGCAATTAAAAAGGAGTTAGGTTTCCCGTTTTCGTTTCCGGGAGGGCCTACTTGGGTATGGGAAGCGGTTGATGTTAGACTCGTTGNTCAAGCTATACGATGGGCAACTGAAAATTCGATTGCTAACGGTGAAACTTATAATCTAACTAATGGAGAGGTTTTTTCCTTTAGAGATATGTGGCCCCGCTTAGCTCAGGTTTTAGGTTTAGAGGTTGGGGATGACGTCCCTTGTATGCTCTCTGATTATATCCCTAAAAACAAGAATGTTTGGGAGACAATTGTAAAAAAATTTGGTCTCAGAGACATAGGTCTTAATAATATATTAGGTGAGTCGCATTTTTATGCTGATATGTGTTTTGCTTCAGGCTTTGATAAAGCCCCGCCGCCAACATTTGTGAGTTCAATTAAAATTAAAGAGCATGGTTTTAATCAAGTTTGGAATACAGAAGAGAGTTTTTGTTACTGGCTTGAGGATTTACAAAAACGAAAAGTTTTACCCATTTATAACTAGACCGATATTTTAAAAGCCCTGGGTGCCAACATTTGTGNTTGATGTAAAGAAAATTTTAAACGAAGGCCTATCCCTCAAAACATCTGGCTCAACTGGAATTGCTAAGACTATATTTCAGAATCCTAAGAAAATTAGATCGGGAAATGCTATAGCCAGAAAAGTTCAGAAGATTAATGCTAAATCTAAAATATTGACCGTATGTTCCTTGCAGCATGCAGGCGGACTTTTAGCTCAAACTTTACCTGGTCTTGAGATTGGGGCCTATGTTGAAGTAGTGCCTTTTAATGCATTTAGATGGGCTGAACAGGTAACAACGTTTACTCATACACATTTGACTCCTCAGCATATTGAGTTATTAAGAAAAACAAAAAGCTGGGGTCGATTAGATTTGTCCCATTTAAGAATTACCTGTGGTTCCGATGTAGTCACTTCTATGATGATACAAGAAAGTTTGGAGCAAGGAGCGATTTTTACAGTGAATTGGGGAATGACAGAAGTAGGTCCATGCGCCATCAACAGAACATTCTATCCTGGGGACCAGATTCCTCGTCATCAAAATTATTTTTTCATTGGTTCAGAAATACATTGCGACTACAAACTCATCGATAATTGCCTCATAGTTAAAGGTGATATTTGCGTGTATGATGATTGGTTTAACACTGGCGACATTGTTGCTTTTAAAGACGGAAATTTTTTCTTCGGTGGGAGAAAACAAACCTAATATTTTGTTTAAGTAGGAGGACTTTGTTTTATGAAAGAAGTTGAAGCGTATGGAACTTTTGGGCCAAGCCAAGACCTGGAGCAAATGAAAATAAAACGCAGGGGTTTACGTTCAACTGATGTTCAAATAAAAATCAGTTATTGCGGGGTTTGTCATACAGACATTCATTTTGCCAGAAACGAGTTGGGCATGACTGAATATCCGTGTGTTCCCGGGCATGAAATAATCGGGCGGGTGATATCTGTTGGAGATGACGTAGATAAATTTAAAATCGGCCAATTAGTTGGTGTGGGTTGTATGGTGGATTCGTGCCATGATTGTTCGTCGTGTGATGAAGACCTTGAGCAGTTTTGTGAGAAGGGTATGACCCTTACCTATGCAAGCCCAGATCCCATCCTAGGCGGAGTTACAATGGGGGGATATTCTCAAGAAATAGTTGTTGAACAAAGGTTTGTTCTTCGCTTGGAAAAAAATCTCGATAATCCTGGTGCAGCGCCTCTGCTTTGTGCAGGGATTACAATGTATTCACCCCTGAGGCAGTACAACGTAAATAAAGGTGATAAAATTGGAATTATTGGTCTTGGAGGGCTTGGCCATATGGGTATTAAGCTAGCGGTCGCTATGGGGGCCGAAGTGGTTGCTATAACTTCATCACAAAGTAAAAGCCGAGATGCGATTGATCTTGGCGCAGATCAAGTTCTAGTTTCTACGGACGAAGGTGCTACCGAGTCCGCCGCTGGAACATTTGANTTGCTGATTAATACTATTCCGGCAGATCATGATTTTTCTCAATACCTTGGCTTGTTAAAACGTGATAAGACAATGGTTATTGTGGGCGCCTCTCACATGAAAATGTTTTCGATGAATCTTTTATTTGGAAGAAAAAAAGTGGCAGGTTCGCTCATTGGAGGCATCAAAGAAACGCAAGAAATGTTAGATTTTTGTGCAAAAAATAGCATTTTTTCTGATATTGAGATTGTGGATATAAAGAATATTAATCAAGTTTTTGAAAATGTCATAACTAATAAAGTTAGATATAGAGCAGTTATTGATATGAGTAAGTTCAGCTAATAAGGATAACCCAATGGTAAACGAAAAGTTTGTTACTGCCCATTATGAGAATGAAGATTTATTTAAAATGATCGAAGAAGGCTTAAAAACCATGGCAGTGGATTTAGATAATGTTAAAATTGAAGACTTGTCACCTGTAGATGAATTTCACCTGGGTGGTGCCGATGGCACTAGATTTGTGATTGAAGAGTTAAAAAAGGTTAAAAAAGGGGAGTTTGTAGATATTGGATGCGGGCTTGGTGGACCGGCTCGCCATATTTCAAAGATTCTAGACAGGAAGATAAAAGGAATTGATTTGACTCCATCGTTCGTCAGGTATGGAAATAAATTAAGCGATTTGGTGGGAGAAAAAGATTCAGTCGATTTAATTCAAGGAAGTGCACTGGACACGCCTTTTGCTAGTGATACATTCGATGCGGCCTATATGGTGCATGTTGGAATGAATATTGATAAAAAGGTTGAGCTTTTTGAAGAAGTGAAAAGACTACTTAAACCAGAAAGCTTATTCGTAATCTATGATGTAATGGCCGTAGGAACCTATCCAATAGACTACCCGGTTCCTTGGGCGTCAAATGAAAGTGAAAGCGCCGTGGAAAATTTAGAAAACTATTGTAAGTACCTAGAACAAGTAGGATTCACTGTGACTAAATCACAGTTACTAGCTGAATTCGCAAAAAGGTTTATCGAGCAAACTATTGAGAAAAGAAAGATTCAAGGAATCGCTCCTTTGGGATTACATCTGTTACTGGGTGAGACTGCAGATATAAAAATGAGAAATGTTTTCGATCAGGTTCTGAAGGGAAGTTTAGCGCCGGGGCTTATTGTTGCCCAGGCGCCGTAATTAAATTATTCCCCGAATGACAGTTCGAAGCCAAGGAAAGCAGATGTTCCATAAGTATTAACGGCAAAAAGCTCTTCATACTTTTCGTCTAAGATGTTCTCGATCTTGAAAAAAGTTTTAACTTTATCTGTAATTAGATAACTTCCATTAAGACCGACTAAAGTATAAGCCTCCATATCTTCCCTAACACTTGGAAAAGTTGAGAAATCCGTATCGAAAAAACTTCCTGAATAAGATACTGAGCTACTTAGAGATAATCTCTCATCTGGTGATGACCAGTCTGCAAACAATGAGGCTTGATGATTGGGTCGCCTGACTTCATCAAGACGTCTACCAATAGATTGGTTTAATTCGGTAGAGTCAATATATGTATATGAAGAGTAAATCTTGAAGTTAAAGGGAAGCACGAGGCTAATTTCCGTTTCAAAACCCTTGCGCCTACTTGTCCCGTCTATATTTTCAGCTGAAAATAAGCCTCCTCCAATGCTAACAAAACCGTTGATTTCGTTCTCAAGCTTTTCATTGAAATAGGTAAACTTAGCGTCTAACCTTTCTCTAATGAAAGAGCGCTCTAATCCAATTTGCCAGCCCGTCGATTTTTCTGGGGAGAGATTTTGATTGCCTACAAAAGAGCCGCCTGCAGACGCGTTAAAAAATCCGAATCTTTCCGTAAAGTTCGGCGCTTTTTGGGCTGTACCATAATTGAGTAATATTTTTGTTTTTATTGGTTGGATTTGATACGCGGAACCAATTTTAAAAGTAGTTATATCATTATAATCACTGTTAATGTCTCTTCTAACAGCTCCAGATAGAAAAAGATTAGAATTTATCTTAGCGCCATATTCACCAATTATTCCTGTATTATTTACGTATTGGTCCTGGTTGGGATCCCCGAAATCTGAGGTTCCCCGTTGCCTATATCTTTGATGTTCTCTGTCTACCGCGAAGGTGAAAGTATGCTCGATATCAAAATAAATTTGAGATTGAAGATTAAGGGTTGACTGAAACGACAATAAGTATTTGTCAGCAGCTACTTTATCAATTGAGTTGCCGTTGGGATCCTTGTTATTACTATTGGTAGATGTCCAATTAATTTTCAGCGTATTGTCTAGAGCTCGATTAAACGATTGATTATTTAATCTTAAAGAGGTATACACCCTTCTAGCTTTTTGTTTGTTATCTATGTCGGCTAGGGGCGATCCACTGTCGGTCTCTGAAACAGATTCCTGATAGCGATTAAAAAATTCAATTGTGTTAAATTCGTTTATTTTGAATTTAGCTTTGGCGTCAACATACTCGCTTTTATATCCGTCGTGTTCATCTCCTTGTAGCGATGTGTTGATTCCGCCGAGATCAATCCTGTCCAGGACGAGTCTGAATGAATGAAAATCGGTTCTCGACGAAAATTCAATATTTTGGTGATCAAGGCCATGGGTGCCTGCATCAACCATCACTTTAGCATGCCTACCGTATTCTGGCTGTTTAGTAACGATATTAATTACTCCAGCTACCGCGTCTGACCCCCAAAGGGCACTATGAGGCCCCCTAATCACCTCAATTTTGCCTATGTTTGTGCTCATAAGATGGCCAAAATCGAATTCATCTGCAAGCGCAACGTCATTCATTTCCATACCATCTATAAGTACCATCACGTGATTTCCCTCGGAGCCACGCATGCGGACTTGAGAAAACTTACCGAGTCCACCGGTGTTACTAACCGTAAGTCCTGGTGCAAGTCTTAGTAAGTCTGTTGCAAAATGAGAGTTTCTTCTCGTGATTAGCTCTTCACTGAGTACAGTTGAGGCTACGGTGATATTTTGTTCAGTTTTAGGGGCCCGAGATGCGCTTATAATTAATGTTTCCTCTGCATTTTCGTTTGAGCCAATGGCTTCAAATGAAACGAAGGTAAATATAAAAATTATGAGCCAAGTGTTTATTTTCAATTAATTGTCTCCTAGTTTTCAAAAAAAAGGAGAGCATACAGCGCTAACTTAAAACATAAGTTGGTCGAGAATTCAAAGCTACGGCCCACCGCCTATTGCTCTCAAATTGTATCGGCCGGTATCCGGACTCATACTGCGATAACTCGAGCCATCACCTTCCCATAGATTGAATCTACAGTGGATATAATGGTTTCAGTATTTACCGTTGCGGGGGCAGCACTGGGTTAAATCTCAGAAGAATTCACCAGTTTCCCGTTTAACTTTAAACTAGCACCGATGGTTTTAGTTTAACATGTACTAGATTAAAAACAACTTAGCTTAGATTTTTATGAATTTATAGTTATTTGAAATGAATTCCTTAACGGAAGAAACAGCATTTTCATCATTGGCCAAAAGATTTGCGAATAAATCACCCTCCATATCTACAATATCTTTAGTCGTTCTTCCCTGATTGGATTTAACGAGTTGTTTAATGGCAGCAAGCGCAGGGCCTGGCCTATTTCCTAACTCGATACATATTGATTTTGCTAAAGATAATGCTGAGTCTGTAGCAAGGTGATTAATTAGTCCTTCTTCAAAGGCCTCCTCAGGTGAAAAGGATCTTCCTCTTAAAAGCCATTCAAGTGCTTTCCCGCTTCCGACTAAGCGAACTAGTCTACTCGATGCGCCTGCCGAAGGACTTAGTCCCATTTGAATATCAGTTTGACCAATATAGTAGCTTCCGCTGGATGCAACTCTAATGTCGCATGCTAGTGCAAGTTCAAATCCTGCGCCTACGCACATCCCGTTTATAGCGGCTATGGTCGGTTTACAAAAATTATCGATATCTTCCCAGAATTTTCGAAGAGGAGTTTGGGCAAATCTTGGCTCTGCTAAGCCGGTCTTGCGGTGTTCTCTAATTGCCTCAGACATTTTTAATACTTCTTCGGGTGAAAAGCAATTGAGAAATACTGATTTACTGGCTCCTGTAAAAATGACTGTTTTTATATTGTCATCTAGCCTTGCTTTTTCGAGCGCCTGCGATGCTTCCTCTATTAATTTAATTGAAATAAACTCATTAGGCGGATCATTAAAAGTAATGATGGCGACATTGTCCTGCGTGCTATAGTTAATTGTCATATATACGGCCTCCATAGCTGATGTTAGTTGTTTAATAAAATAAAATCGCACATCATGTGATTTGCAAATTTAAATATACTTCATTTGTAAATAAATGTAATCCAAAAGGCTAATGAATCAAGAAAAGCTTCCATTAAATATTCACGACTCTAGTTGCGCAAAATGTCCTAGACTTAGTACAGGTTTGAGCGAATTAAAGGAAAAATATCCTTCTTATTATTGTGCTCCAGTCCCTTCTTTTGGACCTTTAGGCGCGGAATTCTTGATTGTTGGGCTAGCTCCAGGTTTGCATGGTGCTAATGCAAGCGGGAGGCCATTTACCGGGGATTATGCCGGAGCGTTACTTTTTGAGACACTTCACAAATATGGTTTTTCAAATCGAAAATCATCTATAGCGAGAACGGATAATTTAAAGCTCAATAACTGCAGGATAGTTAATGCGGTAAAATGCTGGCCTCCTAAAAATAAACCCACATTGCAAGAAATAATAAATTGCGGTGATTTTCTAAAATCTGAAATTATCTTATGTAAACCTAAAGTAATCCTCTCTCTAGGCAAGATTGCTCACGATGCTGTAATTAGGTCGTTTTCTTTTCGTTTGTCTGATTTTAAATTTCAGCATTCGAAAGTTCATAAATTAGGTAGCAATAGTACTTACCTGATAAACTCCTACCATTGTAGTAGATATAATACACAAACTGGCAGGTTAACCGACGTTATGTTTGAATCTGTTTTTAACAAAATTCAGGATATTATGGGCTAATGGTTAGTGAGACTAATACAGTCGATTTACTCAATCAGACGAAAAATCTGCCTGATTTACCGGGTGTTTATAAGATGTTTTCAGCTGAAAACAAGTGTATTTATGTCGGGAAAGCTAAGAACTTGAAAAAACGGGTTTCAAGTTATTTCTTAAACTTAAAAAACCATACAAGAAAAACTCAGGCGCTGGTCGTGAACACCGTGTCTTTTGATGTCACTGTTACGGAAAATGAGAATGAAGCTCTGATTTTAGAAAGCAACCTGATTAAGGAATACAGGCCTAGGTACAATATATTGTTGAGGGATGATAAAAGTTATCCTTTTATTATGCTTGAAGATAACCATAGTTTTCCTAGATTAGTGTTCTACCGAGGCCCTAGAAGTCAGGGAAAAAAATTTTTCGGACCGTTCCCTAGCGTCTTTTCTGTCAAGTCTACTCTAAATATGCTGCATAAAACTTTTCAAATTAGGCAGTGTGAAAAAAGTGTTTTCGAAAATAGAAGTCGACCATGTCTACAGCATCAGATTCGGAGGTGCAGTGCGCCGTGCGTAGGCTTAATTGACGAGCTTGCTTATAAGAAAGACCTTAATTCTGCCATAATGGCTCTGGAGGGGAAAAGTGCTGAGCTTTTTGATAAGTTAAATGCAGAAATGGAAACCGAGTCAAACAATCTTAATTTCGAAAGTGCGGCCAGATTTCGCGATCAAATTAAGAGCTTATCCTCGCTTCAATTGGAACAATCGGTAGATAATCATAAAGGTGATGTTGACGTTATAGCTATAGGTTATGAATCTGGAATTGCATGTATTCAAATATTTTTTGTGAGAAAAGGTAGAGTTCTCGGAAGCAAATCGTACTTTCCTTCCAATACATCCGGCTGGTCATCCGAAGTAATTCTTAACGCATTTTTGAATCAATTTTATTTGACTTATCATAATGATAGGGAGACTCCGTCGGTAATAGTCATTAATCAGCAAATAGCCGATGCGGATAATCTAAAAATAGCAATAAAGCACGTCTGCGGTAAAACGGTAAGCATCAGCACCAATCCAGTAAAAGGTAATAACAAAAAGCTTATGGAGCTCGCACTTAAGAATTGTGAGCTTGCTCTGAAAAGAAGGCTTGCTTCCCAAGTCAGCTTTGGGAAAAGATGGTTAAGCCTTGCAAATGAATTAGGAGTGTTACAGCTTAATACGGTTGAATGCTTCGATATAAGTCATTTGGGGGGCGAGCATCCTGTGGCATCTTGCGTTGTGTTTGACAGTAGTGGTCCAAAAAAGTCTTCTTATAGAAAATTTAAGATTGAAACGGCTAAAGCCTCTGATGACTATTCAGCGATGCTTGAGGTTTTACAACGTCGATTGAAACGTACGCTGAACGAAGGAGGGGTTTTACCTGACCTACTTCTGGTTGATGGAGGAAAAGGACAAGTTAAACAGGCTTTTAAAACAGTGCATGATTTAAAAATTGAGTCAGTTAAAATTTTGGGTATTTCCAAAGGAATATCAAGAAAAGATGGACTCGAGCGATTTATTGCTATCGACCAAGAGGGAAATTTTAAGCAGATGAGCTTTAATAATGAGACAAAATTTTTATTACAATATATAAGGGATGAAGCTCATAGGTTTGCTGTAGACGCGCAAAGAAAGTCGCGGTCAAAAAGTAAGACTAGATCTAGGTTAGATTCTATTGAGGGAATTGGTAATAAACGCCGAAGTAATTTGGTAAAGCACTTTGGAGGCGTTGTGGGAGTTGAGAGGGCAGGGGTTTCCGATCTTGAACGGGTTCCAGGTATAAGCCGCAGTCTCGCGCGAAAGATCTATGATTCATTGAGGCTATGAATATGGTAAATATCCCTAATTTTTTAACCGTGACCCGGATTGTTCTGATTCCGGTTCTTGTGATTCTATTCTATATACCACTCCCATATGGCAACTATTTCACGATGGTGTTTTTTCTTATAGCAGTTTTCACAGACTGGTTGGATGGGGTTATTGCAAGGAAGCTTCAGCAAACTTCGAATTTCGGCGCATTTTTAGATCCTGTTGCCGATAAGCTTTTAGTGAGTGTAGTTTTAATCGTGTTATTACAAATAAATCCAACAATTTGGTTACTTTTGCCGGTTATTATCATAATTTCTAGAGAAATCGGGGTCTCTGCTATGCGTGAGTGGATGGCAAAAAGGGGTAGTTCAGCTGTCATCGCAGTTTCTTTTAAAGGAAAGGCGAAAACGTTTTTCCAAATGACCGCTCTGGCTTTATTGATTGTTGGTTCAGGGGATGTTTATTCTTATCATTTTTTGTTTGGATTGTTATTATTGTATTTGGCAATGATTTTAACTCTATGGTCTTTATTGGATTATGTGAAAAAGATATCAAGTTGACCTGATTCTTCCAAGTATTTTTAGTTGTTGACAGTATCGGTTGGAAAGCTAGAATATACTAAGCTAATGCGGGAATAGCTCAGTTGGTAGAGCGATACCTTGCCAAGGTATAGGTCGCCGGTTCGAACCCGGTTTCCCGCTCCATATAAAAAAACCAGCGGCAAAACGTGTTAGCTGACAGGAAACATTTTTGAAAATTCCTCATCAATGATTTCCCGCCGGGTAGTGACAGTTACCTGTGGAGTAACGACTTGTTCCATAAGTTCACTTTAGGCTAAAAAATAAGGCAGGGTCGTTAATGGGAATCATCAATTGCTTAGTCCTTATAGTTTGTATTTTAGTATCTTTTGTATCCCAAAGTTATGAAGAAGTTGAGATTATTGGGATATCACCGAATGGTCCTAAAGTATCGGAAGAAAGAAACGCACCTTTTTCAGGTACTTTTATTAATGAAAGGAAAATAAAAAATTCTAAGCAGGACGATTCTACCAGGTTACTTGCAACAGAAGTTCCAGGTATAAGTACAAACTCTGTACAAAATGGTGTTTTTCAGGATGATTTAATTTATAGAGGTTATGCGGCTTCGCCATTGGTAGGGGTGCCACAAGGATTATCCGTACTTGTAAATGGTTTTCGTATGAATGAGCCATTGGGAGACGAGTTATTTTGGGAGATAATTCCACTTCAATCTATGAAAGGAATAGGCTTTATCAGCGGGGGTTCGCCCCTTTATGGTTTGAATGCGCTGGGTGGTGCTGTTTCCTATAGGTTAAAAACCGGTTTAGATTTCACTGATTATGAGTTAACTGGGCTTACTGGATCATGGGGACGAAATAGTACTGGCCTGGAGGCAGGTTATACCAACCCAACAAGGAATTTTGGAATTCTCATGAATTATAAATTCTACGATGAAAATAGTTGGCGGGAGGCATCGCCATCTGATTATCATTCCATGTACCTCAACGCGGCTTACGAGTCTCAAAAATTTGATCTCAACGTGGGTTATATTCATGGAAACTCTGAATTGACGGGCAATGGCGTAGTTCCAGCTGGTTTGTTAGCCTTAGAGAGAGATGCGATCTTCACTGCTCCAGATGTGAAGTCAGCAATCTCGAATATGATTTTTTTAGAATCTAATATTTTCCTCGAAAACGATGACAGAATAGAACTAGGTGGTTTCTTTCGGCTGTCTAACTCGAAATCATTTAACGGGGATAGCTCAGAACTAAGTCTTTGTAATTTTTCCGGAGGACAGGGAATTCTAATCGAGGGTTTGAAGCCGAACTTTTTTAATTTAGGACTTTCTTTAGACCAGGTTTGTGGTCCAGCTAATATTTTTGGCGCTCGGAATCCCGATGAACTGGAGGCTGCTTTAGAAAGCAATATTGGCATAGAGTTTGATTTAGATGAGGTTGACGACGATGAGATATCTGGAACCGGACGTTTATCCGATCAAGCCATCAACAATCAATCTGATAAGAAGCAGAATTCTTATGGAATTAGATTACATTGGTTTAGTGATCTAGAAATACAATCAATTAAAGCGAAGAACTTGGTTGGTGCGGAGTGGTATGAAGGTAGAACAAGGTTCTCATCCCTTACTGAGTTAGCGAATATTGATCCGTTTACGAGAAGCACTGAAGGTTTAGGGCTTGGGACTTTTTTAAATGAGGAGAGCACAGTAGTTGCCACTACAACAAATAGTTCTAGTATATTCCTAAGTTCTTTGATTGAGACTGAAAATGGTTGGACTACATCAATTGGGGGGCGTTACAATTATTCTAATGTTCATATAAGAGACAAGTCGGGGGTAAGGCCCGAGCTAGATGGCTCTCATAAGTTTTCGCGATTTAATCCAGAAATTGGAGTCAGCTATGCACTCAGTGCGAATCAATCCGTCTATATTAGATATAGCGAAGCTTCCAGAATACCTACCCCAATCGAGTTATCCTGTAACGAAGATACATTTAGGGTTGCCAGAGAGTTTGCAATAGCTAGAGGCGATGACCCTGAAGATATTGATTTTGAATGTAGATTGCCAAATGCGTTTGTAGCTGATCCCCCTTTGGAGCAAGTTGTGTCAAAAAATAGGGAAACTGGATATCGAATCCAAAAAGGGCGACAGCTTCTTGAAATGAATTTTTTTCATAACGATGTTTATCAAGATATTCTTTTTCAATCGACCGGTCGCGGCACTGGTCTATTTGGCAACATAGACAAAACTAGAAGAGTCGGTGGTGAGTTGAAGTATCTGTTTATAAATGACTTTCTTAGGTTTTCAAGCTCTTATATTTATTTAGAGCCCACTTTTGAAGATAATTTTTTAGTAGTCAGCCCCAACCATCCCCGCGCGGATTCTGCCGGACGTGTTGCAGTTGTTAAAGGTGACATGATGACAGGAATATCAAAACATCAGGCTAAAGTAAATTTAGATCTTTATGAATCGAGCAGGATTCCGATTTCCATAAGAACCCAGTATTTTTCTGGGCAATTTTTAAGAGGAGATGAGTCTAATGATTTGGCAAAAACCGACGATTTTATAAACGTTGATCTTCTGATAAAAATCAAATTCACTAAAGAAAGTAACGCCTATCTGCAGATTAATAATTTATTTGATTCTAAATATGAATCGTTTGGCCTGATAGGGGAAGATCCTCGCTCTGTGTTAAGTAACTTATCTGGCGATGACTTCCGATACGTAAGTGCTGGTGCTCCCAGGGGAGCTTGGGTTGGTTTTTCCTATAGGTACTAAGTATTTTCGGATTAACGCTGAGAAGCATGATAGTAATTGGCGAGACCATAATTATTCAATAAAAAAACAGGGAACAAGAGGAATGAGGTATGACATATTGTGTAGCAATTGCATTAGATGAAGGTTTGGTATTCTGCTCCGATTCAAGAACAAACGCAGGCCCAGATCGTGTAAGTAAATATAGCAAAATGCATCGTTTTTTTTATAATGAAGATAGGGTGTTTGTAATTCTTAGCGCAGGTAATTTAGCGACGAGTCAAGCAGTTTTGTCCGAGGTTCAACGCGACCTAGAGCAAGATAGAGAATCAAAAATGCTTGCAACAAGCTACGTATCTGATATCGCGGAATATTTAGGTGGGCTTTTACTAAAACAACGAAAAAAATATGAATTTTCGGTAGAACAGACAACAATGATTGACGCCGGGGCGACGCTTATTTTAGGTGGCCAGATTAGGGGTCGTAAGCCGGAACTGTATATGATTTATCCGGAGGGTAATTTTATCATCCCGCCAGAAACCCATCCTTATCTTCAAATCGGCGAAACAAAATATGGGAAGCCAATCCTAGATCGGATTATACGAAAAGAAACTTCTCATGATATAGCAATGAAATGTGCTTTGGTTTCGATTGATAGTACCATGCGATCTAGCGGAACCGTTGGTCCACCGATAGAATGTCTTTTTTATCGAACAGATAGTCTCCAACCTTATGAGCGGTATTTTATTTTTGAAGAGAGTAATTCTTATCTCGTTAAAATAAGAAGCCTATGGGACGAAAGTATACGAGAAGCTTTCAGTAAATTGCCAAATCCGGCAAATGACTTTTGAGTTTTTGAGTTAGCTCTTCAATTAATGCTAACTTTTTGATAGTTGTATGGTTAATGACAAAGGGATAATTGTCTTCGATCCCAACACTTCTGTTGATCTCATTGAGGCCAACAGTAATATCTTGCCAGCGTGAAATCTTAGCGTAGATATCACATTGATCTAGAGTTTCATTGATCAGACCAAATTCTTTAGCAGTCTCTAAGCTATCTAAAATAATAAGATAATGGCTCCATGTTTCGGCCCAATCTTCTAGGTGGTGTGCGCTAGCATAAGGAGTAATAAAATTGCGCTCCCAATTAGCTTTTGGTCCATATGTGTAGAAATCCTTGAGGGCATCCTCATAATCTACTTCGCATGTACCCCTAAATAATTTTTGATATTCCAAATCCAGATCAGGAAAGTATTTAATGAAATTATAAAAATGGTGGCCGGATTCGTGTCTAAAATGTCCTAGTACTGTTCGATAGATCTCATTAGTAGCCTCTTTTTGTTGCGCTCGGAAAACGGGGTCAGCTTCATTAAGGTTTATGGTAATGATGCCTCCTAAGTATCCGGTAGAGACATACTCTTCACTAATGTCTGGATTAGTTCTTTGATCCTCAATAAAGTCAAATACGAAACCGTATTTATCTGATGACCATTTTGTTATGCACGGTATACCTAATTTTAGAAGAGAATATAATAATCTTTTTTTTGCTGCTTCTAAAATTTGCCATTTTTCTATATTTTTTGATCTGCTTAAATCGGGAATAATTCTGTTAAATTCACAGCTGTAGCAAAGTCCAGTTGCTGAATTTGGTGCGCTTAACCAGTTACAGACTCCATAGTCTACCCCATTTTGGCACCGCCTTACTTTATTCTCATTGCTGATACATTCAAACCGCTTGGTCTGAATGTCGAAACCAACGTCGCTCTTACAGGTAACACATGTCTTGCTATCAAAAAATAATTCTCCACCACATGAGCAAAATAATCGCCTCATCTTGTTACCTATCAAACCAGTTTTTATAGAGGGTTTTATTTATTGCAACAAGCATATCCTGAAATTCTTTATTAAATTTTTCTATTTGGCCATAGTCAGTATTTTCAACGTTGTGCTTGTTTACAAGTCTTTTTAGCTTCCTCAAGATTTTTTTTAATTCCGAATTTTCTGGAAGATTCGTGACTTCTCGGTCGATATCGTCGACACAGTAAGCAATCGACCTTGGAAAGCTGGCACAGTTAAGTACAAAGTCAAAGGTTTGTCCTTTGCTAATTACAGGTCCTTTGATTCTTCTGAAAGCGCTTTTAGCATACAGAGCGTCTAGCAATGCGCCCCATAAAAAGGGCTGCAAATCGATGAATTGTCTTTCTCTGGAGATTATATCACCCCCAGCAACTTTTAATATCCTCGCTGTCATGTCAGCCCGCTCAATCTTTCGACCGATGGATATAAATCTATAAGCCTCGTCTCTTAGTAAAGAACTTTCTATTAAACCGTTTATAGATTGGAGTCTTTTGATTACTTCTTCCAAGAATACAAGCCGTGATCTTCGCCCAATTGATTTAGATCCATTTTCATTAGAATAAATGTGTAATTGGTTTGCTTGTTCCCACACGTCCTCAGGAAGAACATCTCGAGTTGTACGTGCATTCTCTCGTGCACTATTAACTGAGTAGGTAATGCTATTAGAGACAGTAGATCTGCTAATGAGAAATCTGTGCACGTTTGACTCGTTTCTTTGGTTAAAATGATGGTCAAATTCGTCATCTCCATCGAGAACCTCGATAAGTATAAACCAGTCTGGTTCAGCACCTAATGGAATATCAAAAATTAAGTGGTTATAACTTTGGATTAGCCGAGCGACATTTTCGGATCGTTCCAAATATCGAGACATCCAGTATAATCTCTCCGCTACGCTAGATAGCATTATTCTTTATCCTCAATAATCCAGGTATCCTTGCTTCCGCCGCCCTGAGATGAGTTCACTACCAGTGAGCCCTCCTTCAATGCAACTCTGGTTAGGCCGCCTGGGCTTACCCAAAAGTTTTTTCCGCTCAGGATAAAAGGTCTTAAATCGATATGTCTAGGAGCCGCTTCATTTTGTATTATTGTAGGCGCGGTAGATAACGAAAGGGTAGGTTGAGCCACGAACAATTCCGGAGTTTTTTTAAGCAAATTTGTGAAGGTTTTTCTCTCCATTGCTGTGCTAGTGGGGCCGATTAATATTCCTTTGCCTCCAGATTCGTTAACTGGCTTAACTACTAGTTTGTCCAAGTTTTGTAGAACGTATTGGACAATGTCAGAGTCGCGACAAAGAAATGTTTCAACATTCTTAATTATCGGGTCCTCGTTCAGATAAAAGCGAATCATTTTTGGAACGTAGGCATAGATTGCTTTGTCGTCAGCGATGCCGGATCCGGGTGCATTTACGATAGATACATTGCCTTGCTTCCACGCTCTTATTAGCCCTTTGCAACCGAGGTAAGAGTCCTTTCGAAAAACTTCTGGATCTAGAAATTCCTCATTAATTCGTCTGTAAATAACATCAACTTTTAAAGGACCTGATACTGTTTTCATGTACACAACGTTATCTTTGGTAACCGTTAAATCATTTCCTTCCACAAGCTCTGCCCCCATTTGTTGGGCTAAAAAAGCATGTTCAAAATAAGCTGAATTGTAAATCCCTGGTGTTAATACCGCTATGCAAGGACGTTTATCTTTTGATGGGGATACGGAGCTAAGCGTTTTGTATAATTGTGCTGGATAATCATCAACAGGTAAGACACTGTGATTGGAAAACAAGTCGGGTAATATCCTTTTTGTTATTTCTCGATTCTCAATCATATAAACAACCCCTGAGGGTACTCGCAAATTGTCTTCTAAGACCTGAAATTCACCTTGATGATTACGAATTAGGTCGGATCCACATATGTGGGCCCAAATTTTATGCTTTGGTCTTACTCCGATACATTCTTTTTTATAATTTGGTGATTCAAAGACTAGTTCTTTAGGTATTATTTTTTCATGAAGAATTTTATTTTCATTATAAACATCATGTATAAAGTGATTTAGTGCTTTAGTTCTTTGTATTAATCCTTTTTGCACATTGTTCCATTCAGCAGAAGGAATGATTCTTGGAATAATATCAAAAGGCCACGCCCTGTCTAAATTATTCCCTTCTGAATATATTGTGTAGCTAATACCCATTTTCCTGATGGTCATTGTGGCAGTATTGGCGCGTTCTTTGATTTCCTCAATAGTAGCCCCTTCTAGCCACTTAATAATTTGTCGGGACACTCTGCGGCTATTGCCTGATTGTGTCAACAATTCATCAAAATGTTTTTTTGCTCGATATAATTCCACTAGGATGCCTACTTGGTTCAACCTATAACCCTAAAAGAATTAAAGTATATTTTCTAATTTTTTTATTATAAGGATATGCATTAAGATCGAACTTTAATTTTTTCATTGTCTAAGCCTTTATGGCGACAGGATTAATAAATTTAGTAGAATCGTTTCTCCCAAGCCGCAACTCTTGGGTTCATTATTTTGAACCAGATGGGGGGTATCAGACTCAAGAGAATCATCACGGGATAACCAAATGGTAATTGGGGGGCTTGGGACTCGGGATGATCTTGTAAGTCTAGAAAACCTCTATTGCTTTTTGCATGGTGGTCTGAATGTAACTGTAAGTTAATTAGGAGCCAATTACTTGCTATTCCACTTGAGTTCCAGCTGTGATGGGTTTTGGTGGATTCGAATTTATTAGCACCGATTGATTTTCGTCGAAGGCCATAATGCTCAATATAGTTCGCTAGTTCAAGATGGATTATTGCCACTATTGATTGGAGTATAAAAAATAGTACGCCTAAAGCTCCGCCTAGTGACCCTGCGATCGCGGTGAAAAATAAAGCCAGGCCGAAGTAGCGCCAAAATGGATTCTTTAACGAATAAAATCTCATCCCACTTTTATCTAGTCTTGTTTTTTCCTCATTCCAAGCGGATAGAAAACAACCTGGAATGACTCTCAATAAAAATTCAAAAAAACTTTCATTTAATTTTGCTGTGGCCGCGTCTCGCGGGGTCCCTACATATCGATGATGAACAAGCAAATGTTCACTCCTGAAATGACCGTATAAAACAAGTCCCATAAGAATATCTGCAAGCCATCGTTCTCGATTTGACTTTTTGTGCATTAACTCATGCGCAAAAGTTATTCCGATAGACCCGGTTATTATTCCAGTAATAGCTGCAATAGCAATAAATTCTGCTGGAAGTAACGTTGCTCTGTTTGAAATACTGTGAATACAATAAACCAAAAGAGTAAGTTGAATGAACGGCCATAATTGGATTAACGTTAAAGATAATTTTTCTTTGACGTCGCCAGTCGTTAGACCGTTCGCTTGATATTTTTTCAATAAAAGGTCAATAAATGGAATTAATAAATAGCCGAAAAAAGGAACGCCAAGAATGAAAAGATCTCTGCATTCGACGGCTAGAATTAGAAGTGGTACGAAGACTAGATGAAGACTGAATCGATAAGCTTGAATTAATTGTATAAATTGCATTTTGAGGGATAGGCTTTGTGTTTTCATGGCGCCTGACAGAATTCATCGGAGGTAAATGGAATTTTAAGATTTCCATTTTTTTGCTCAGTGTATCCCTTCTCGGAAAGACAGGTCTTTAGTTTACCGGTCGAGCAGGTTTCGCGCTGAGAGTAAGGTGTTTTCATTGTAACTTGTGATTCTGCCATGCATATGATTCTTGCGGCTCTCAGTGAATCTAAATTACCTGGCCCGGTATAATTAATTGTAGTCTGGTTACATGCACTCAATAATCCGAGCCAAGCGAGAACAGCAAGGTTTTTAATATGTTGCATCAATACTATATGCCGTTTCATTTTGTTTCGCCCCATCTGTTTGAGAAGGTCAGTTCGGATGAGGGAACCCTGGACACTGTGCCGAAATTTCCTTTCGGATAGCCTATTGGAATTACCGCTACAACTCCATACTCTTCTGGCACCTTTAACCTTCGGCAAAGTTCATCCTCAAATACTTGATGCATAGTAGTTAAGCTCGCACCTAATCCTTTTGCGCGACAAGCCAGTAATATATTTTGGACACATGGATAAACGGAACCAGGCGAAGGAGGAGCAAGTCCGACTCGGTCCTTTTTCTCTACGGAAAAAGGCCAGTCTCTTTTTCCACAAACAATTAATAAAATTGGGACATCCTTCATTGTCTTGCCAAATTTCATCGCAGTTCGAATGTTTCGAGCATTTTTTGAATTATCAGACTCATCTGGAAGAATTGGCGTAAATCTTAGTATCATTGCTTCATCATAAGATTTTCCAAACCAAGCTTTTTCCTCAGAGTCCTCTAGAACTATAAATTTATATGGTTGGGTATTTAGTGCATTTGGTGCACAAATAGCAGCATCTAGAATTTCCGTGATCACTTCCGGTTTAATAGGATCTGGCTTCAAACGGCGCATTGGTCTCATATTTTTCATAATGAAAAATAAGTCATTTTTAGTTTCCATTAAAGCCCTCCTTTCGTTAGTTTAAGTGGGTTCAATAACCCACTTAACTCTTCTCTGGATAAATCACAGTGTTTTTCTGCCACATCAATAATCGGTTGATTATCTCTATATGCTTCCTTTGCTATTTGCGCTGCTTTTTCATAACCAATCACTGGATTTAATGCTGTAACTAAAATGGGATTTCTATCAAGCGGCCCTTCTAAGTTTTTATTATTGACCTTAAAGGTCTTAATAGCCTTGTCCGCTAGGAGCCGTGAACTAGTGCTTAAGATATTTAAACTACAAAGTAACTTTTCAGCAATTATTGGTAGCATAACATTTAGTTCAAAATTTCCAGATTGGCCTGCTACTGTAATCGCCATATCGTTACCAATCACTTCTGCACAAACCATGGCCGTCGACTCAGGAATCACCGGATTTACCTTCCCCGGCATTATTGACGATCCTGGCTGAAGTGCTTCCAGCGTTATTTCTCCTAGACCAGCTAAGGGCCCAGAATTCATCCATCTCAAATCATTTGACACCTTCATTAAAGAAACTGCCAGTGTTTTGAGAGTACCAGATAACGAGACCGCTATATCTTGACTACTCATTAATGGAAAAAAGCTCTCAGGACTAATGAATTCGATATTAGATATCCGACCGAGTTCTTTGATCGCTTGTTCTGCAAAATCAGGGTGGGTATTTATCCCAGTACCTACCGCAGTTCCACCAAGAGCCAGAGTTTGGATATTTCTTTGTACTGACTTTATTTGGCTTAGAGACAATTCAACTTGTTGACCCCAAGCTTTAACCGTTTGTTCAAGAGTCACTGGCATTGCATCCATCAGATGAGTTCGCCCGGTTTTGGTCACCTTAGTCAGGGTGGATGCTTTCTCGTTTATTGTAGTGACCAAGTGTTCAATAGAGGGTATTAAGCTATCTTTCAGAGAAATCGCAGCACTAACATGTATAGCAGTTGGAATAACATCATTACTGCTTTGTCCAAAGTTAACATGGTCGTTTGGATTAATCATGATTTTTGAGGAGTCAGATGCCAAAGTTGCAATGACTTCGTTAGCATTCATGTTAGAGCTAGTGCCTGAACCGGTCTGAAAAACATCAACCGGGAAGTTCTCATGGCTATCTGGATTCGTTAGTATCTGGTCGCAAGCATCGACGATAGCGTCAGCTATGCCAGAATCTATGCATCCGAGTTGCGCATTTGTTTTAGCCGCTACCTTTTTTATCATAACAAGTGCTTTGATGAATTCTAAAGGCATTTTTCTGCCACTAACAGGAAAATTATTTATAGCCCGCTGCGTTTGTGCGCCAAAAAGCGCTTTTTTTGGAATTTCGAGTTCTCCCATGCTATCCGATACTTTGCGGGTCTCTGATTGTAAGTTCTTCATTTTCTCCTCGGTTTCTTACTAAATATTTTTAGTCTTTTATTGTGAATAAAGATTTTTTTAATTGCGAAAATAGTCAGTTTTATCTATCGTATAAAGGGTGACGCGCTAGCTACTATCGAAATTCCCCAGTCATTTTGTCTTTTGGTTATAGTATACATCACCTCTGAACGTAGAATTTGATTATTGTTGCTGTCTAGTCTTGAGAAATCGAGTAGAACAAAAGCTCTATTTTTTGATTGATGAATCACTTTTAAATCATTTATCGAGGACTTAACCCAACCGGATTTCTTCAACTTATCATAATTAATAAGTTTTTTATTGGTATCATCTTCCATTACAGGAATGGAGGTATCATCTACTAACCAAACTACAGGGAAATGAAAGAAAGAGTTGATGTCTTTTTGTTGATTGAAGTCCGAGATATATTGCTTTACAAAGATTTCAACATTAAATTCACTGCCATTATGGTTTGTAGAATAAAGGGCCCCACTGATACTAACTAGCATTGCAAGTAAAAAAATCTTGTTCATCATTTGCCTCTTTTGCGGTTATTCATTTAATTTATAACCTGATTTAATTGATAATTTATACAAATTTACCGATATTCTAAGCAAATTTATAGTGATCGTTGTTTTTTTTCATGATAGATTCAAATACTAAACGATATTCGACTTCAAATCAGCCCTGGGGAGGGATTAAAGAATGGATCAGGAAGTAATACTTACACCGTCTCTAGCTATAGAGCGAATTAAAGAGACAATAAAATTTAAAGACAAATACGACAACTTTATCGGAGGCAAGTGGGTGAAGCCCCAAGACGGAGCTTATTTTGACAATATAACACCTATTTCGGGAGTCAAATTAGGCTCAGTTGCTAGGTCAAAGGCAGCGGATATTGAGTTAGCTATAGATGCAGCTCATAAATCTCAAGAATCCTGGTCAAAAAGCTCTCCAGTAGAGCGATCAACCTTATTATTGAAAATTGCCGACAGGTTGGAGGCGAACCTTAATGAAATCGCAATCGCTGAGAGCTTGGATAATGGTAAACCAATTCGCGAGACCATGGCAGCGGATATACCCTTGGCTGTTGACCACCTCAGATATTTCGCGGCGTGCATAAGAACGCAAGAAGGTTCTCTATCCGAAATAGATGACAATACAATCGCCTATCATTTTCATGAGCCTTTAGGGGTCGTCGGTCAAATCATACCTTGGAACTTTCCTATATTGATGGCAATTTGGAAAATAGCCCCCGCTTTAGCAGCAGGTAATTCAATTGTATTGAAGCCAGCCGAGCAAACTCCTATGAGTATAATGGCTGTGGTTGAACTAATTGCCGACTTGCTACCCGAAGGGGTGCTAAATGTGGTGAATGGATTCGGGGTTGAAGCAGGAAAGCCACTCGCTCAAAGCTCTAGAATCGCAAAGGTAGCTTTTACCGGAGAGACTACTACAGGTAGGTTGATCATGCAGTATGCCTCGGAAAACATAATCCCAGTGACGTTAGAGTTAGGAGGCAAATCTCCTAACATCTTTTTTGAAGATGTGCTGTCTCAAGATGATGAGTTTTTTGATAAATGTTTAGAAGGGTTTACAATGTTTGCTCTAAACTCTGGAGAGGTATGCACGTGTCCTTCAAGAGCTCTGATTCAAGAATCAATTTATGAAAAGTTCATGGAAAGAGCTATGGATAGAGTTGGCAAGATAGCCAAAGGTAATCCATTCGATCCTTCAACTATGATCGGTGCGCAAGCCTCAAACGACCAATTTGAAAAAATTCTTAGTTATATTGATATTGGGAAGGAAGAGGGCGCTAAGGTGCTTACTGGCGGAAATGCAGTTGACCATGGGGGAGAACTGTCCAAAGGATTTTATATTGAGCCAACTGTTTTAGAGGGTAATAACAAAATGCGTTGTTTCCAAGAAGAAATATTTGGACCAGTCTTAGCTGTTACCACTTTTAAAGATGAGCAAGACGCGTTGAGACAAGCGAATGATACGCTTTATGGACTTGGGGCAGGTGTCTGGTCTAGAGACGGTAATAGAGCCTACAGGATGGGTAGAGGTATTAAAGCGGGTAGAGTTTGGACCAATTGTTACCACCTTTATCCGGCTCACGCTGCGTTTGGTGGATATAAACAATCCGGTATCGGTCGAGAAACTCATAAGATGATGCTAGACCATTATCAACAAACGAAAAATTTGATGGTAAGTTATAGTCCTCAAGCATTGGGTTTTTTCTAAACTAAATGACTACAGAAAAATCTAAGGTTTCTATTTCTGATGCTGCAGCTGAGGTCGTGCGGCAGCTCAAGAACACACACGGTGATCTAATGTTTCATCAATCTGGTGGCTGTTGTGATGGTAGTGCTCCAATGTGCTATCCAGCTGGAGAATTTCGAGTTGGCAATAGTGATCACTTGTTGGGAGAAGTAGAGGGTTGTCCCTTTTATATTAGCGAGTCACAATATGAGCGCTGGAAGCATACTCATCTAACCGTTGACGTTGTCGAGGGAAGGGGCTCTGGTTTTTCTTTAGAGGCTCCTGAAGGAATAAGGTTTCTGATTCGGAGTAGACTTCTAAAGCAATGACTAGAATGTTGTTCTTCTGTATAATCAAAATGTAACTTAGGGTTTACCCAAAGAAATCGCATTGGGCATCAATTACGATTTAGGGCTGGGTGGCAGAGTGGTTATGCAGAGGCCTGCAAAGCCTTGTACAGCGGTTCGATTCCGCTCTCAGCCTCACTTAATTTGGCCAAAACATTAATTTAGGGTAAAAGAATTGTTAGACTATTTGATTGGTTATGTTGATCCTGCCACATTCTGGGCCGCAACTAACTAAGTGCTATTTTATTTGAATTATATTGAGATTAAATTGTGTTCGACAAAATTATAAGAAATGTAAAACAAACCGCAGATGACCTTAAAGAAAAAGCGGAAGTGGTCTCTGATAAGGTTACTGATTCGGTGAACAAAGTTCTTGATGAACTCAATATGGCTACACCGTCGTTGAAAAAGGCTGGCTATCAGCTTGAGGAAATAGAAATTGAAATTGGGGTGCCGCCTAAATTGATTCCTAGATTTAGTATCTGTCAACAGCAATCCGATTCTGGTGAGCAGATAGCGGAAGAACTTAAAACAAATCGAATAGGAAAAAATATACTCAAAGGCTTGAATGCCGCTAGTTCACTTCAATCGAAACTGAAAATGAGCGATATGGAATTCTCTCATATCGAAATCGAGATTGGAGTTGTTCCCACCGTTAAACTTAGATACCGTCAGCTTTCACAGTCAGAAAATCCATCTCTATCAAGCTCTTAGTACAATAAATTTTATTCTAGAAGCGCTAGCTGGTTTTGAACTTGAATTGTTGTAGCATCACAAGTGTCGTAACTAATATGTAACTTACGACTAGACACGGGCCGTTTGGTAAATCTAACAACATCCCTATACCGACACCTAATACAGTCGATACGATCCCAATCAACACAACGGCTAGAGTTGGATTGGATGTCCTCTCCGCTGCAAGGCCAGGTAGAATTAGACTTGCAAAAATAAGATAAACACCTGCAACGGGAATGCATGTGGTAATTGCCAGCGTGAACAGAACATAGAAACCATATGGGTGCCTGTGAGCTCCCTTCAGCCACATTGCAACTATTACCACACCATAAACTAACCCAAGTCTGGCAACATCGTCCCAGGTTGTGAAAAGAATTTGGCCAGATAATAGATTCTTAATTAGTCCTCCTGCATGAGGATGATCATCTACCAATAAGAATGTCATTGATGCTGCAAGGATAAAGCTTACTCCAATCCAAGCTTCTACTCTTTGGGGTAATTTTCGCTCAAGCATCCAAAACATAGATGCAAAAGATAACACAAACAAATAGGTGATGAATTGTAAAAGCCAGAACGGAGCATCGGGGAAAAGAACGGTTCCAGCAATAAAACCAAGACCTGCAATATGTGCGATGGCAAGGTCGATGAATATTATACCTCTACGAACAACCTCCGCCCCCAGTGGCCCGTTCACTAAACTAATTAGCAAACAGGCAAAAAGGGCAGGGGCAAACAGACTGAGGACGCTGATATCAATCATTTAAAGAGATGATTTAAGCAGCCTTATAGATTCATCAAATAAAGAAAAAAGGTCGGTGACTTTAGCATTGCCGCCAATTGTATATGGCATAACTATCGCTGGTCTGGAGGTTTTTTCTCCTAACCACGTAGCACCTTTTGCAGGATCATAGGGACTTCTAATAATTAAAAGTTCATCAATGTCTTTGATGGATGTATAAAGATTATTTAGGTCTCGAATAGTAGGAGGTAACCCCGGTTTGGGTTCTATTGCGCCAACATCCTTTAAATTTGCCCAGTTAACAAAATAACTAAACGATTTGTGATGAGTAACGATGGGGTGCTCGGTCAGATCGCTTATTTCTTTTTCCCAGCCGGACAATGCTTCAGACCAGCGTTTCGAAAAACTATCAAACTGGCCAGCATAGAACTCCGATGAACCTGGATCAATGCTCGATAGTCGCTTAGTCAGCTCTTTTGCTATAATCAAAATATTTCGAGGGTCCATGTGGACATGGGGGTTGCCTTCAGGATGGATATCGCCCATTGAGCGATCAACATGCGAGTGAGGTTGTTCGATTAGTTGTACGTGGTCCCCAGCCATGAGATATCCGTTAGTGCCAGGTTGTAAATCTGCGCCCGCTTTCTGAATTAGTATTGGTAACCAGCCAACCTCTAGTCCTGCTCCGGAGCAAAAGATTAAATCAGACTTTCTAACCTTAGCGATTAAGCTAGGTCGTGCCCGAATGAAGTGCGGATTCTGCTGAGCATGGGTCGCCGAGAATGCTTTTACTCTGTCGCCGCCTATTTCTTCCGCAAGGGAGGACCACTCTGGTTCACATGCGAAAACCTGAACAGTGTCGGCAGCAAGGTTTGCTGCCGACGCTAGTCCCAAAAAGATAGCCAGGGTAGGGGCAATTACTATCTTAAAGGTGTGGGTTTTTAATTTATCAATATTTATGCGCACCGTGTGCTCCTATAGACATAATGTACTGGATCATGAATTGGTTATCGTTACTAGTTCTGCTCAGTTCATTATAGTTGTATTGGAAACGCCATCTGCTGAATTCACTATTTGTGTAGTCAAGCATGAGGCTTGTGCTTCTTGGATCATGTTGTGTTCCGTCAAGGCCTGTTCCCACGAGTCCGGCTTGGATATCTGGTGATTCAAGTTCACTATATCGAACTCCTGCTCTCCATTTTTGTGCGAATTTATACACACCTTGGGCGTACCATCCGACTGAAGTGTCATCATGATTTACAGCGCCACCGCCTACATCGTAGGTTCCATCCTCATCTCTCCAGAATGCTTCACCTTGTAAAATGAATTCTCGTTCACGTGCATTACCTGTTGGGGCGAATGTATACCTGAAATCCATTCCATAAAGGTCTGTATCACCTACAAAGGTAATCGCGCCTTCTTCAGTTGTTCTCCCTCCTTTCGCTTCACCCATCAAGGCGTAGCCACCAAGTCTCCAGCTCTGATTTGCACCGATGTCTGAACCAACTCTGGCGTAGGCTGACCAAGCACCAATACCTTCACCGTCGCTGCCACCGAACGGAAAGTCATCACCTCTAAACGCTCCCATTCCTACTTCGGCATAAAAATCAGTTGGTAGAAGATAAGAAACTTCTACACCGTCATCATTGTAAGCCTTATTGAAAAAGGCTCGATAAGGAAGTGGTCTGTCAGCAAAATCATCTGTATGAGCATGATGTTCATTAAGATAGCCGATGGTCCAGAATGCTCTACCAGCTTTTATAGTTAGCCCGTCGATAAATTGGAGGCCAGCTAGTGTCTGGAGATAAGCTTCTTCTAATTCGATAATGTCAGAGCCATCTTCTCGAACGATAGCGGCTGTAAACGAACCATAAAATTTGTCGTCAACATTTGCAGCAACCGTCAACTCGGATTCACCAAGGCCAAGACCTTCTCTACCTCTTTCTCCTTCCTCACCCACTGCGAACCCTTCCATTTCGCCGCTGGATTCTGAGAAGGTTGTAGCCTTACCGTTCAAAACGATACTGACGGCAGGGTTAAAGTTCGATACTTTTTTTGCTTTTCTAGGAAAGTTCTTACTGGAAGCCATTCCTGTGTTTCCTGCATTAGCTGTGCTAATAGCCTCGATCTTAGCCTCAAGCTCAGCTATTTTTGATTCGTATTTTTCTTGAATAGCTGCAAGCTCTTTTTTTATTTCAGATAGCGATGCATGGTTTCCTGCTACCGCAGTTCCTTGGAATCCAAAGAATACTAGTAATATACTAAATGATATAAATCTGACAGATTTATGCATTGTTAAGCCCCTTTTTAGTGTAAGGGCTAAGTCTAATATAAAATATGATATGATACAACATATCATTTTTGAAAATGGCTACTTTTCTTTAAACAAGTAAGTTGCTTGGTTATTCAACGGGTGTGACTTTGACCGGGATAAATTTGTGTTGGGGGGTGCCAGCGAAAAAGTCCCGATGTTTGGAGCTTGTTAGCTCATTTAGCGCGACGCCTAATCGGCTAATCTCGCCATCTTCATCCTTGTTATCCATACCTAATCCGTTTGGGAGCGATACATGTCCTGATTGAATTTTGTTGGTGATTTCAACCGAAATAATTGCTGACCCTGATTCGGTTTTAAGCATCACTTTTGAGCCTTTTTTTAAGGCTAATTTTTCGGCATCTTGATCATTTATCTTCAGCAATCCATCTTTGTCTTTTTTTCTCCAATTCTTATTTCTGATAACGCAATTAGCTGTATATGCTCTTCGTTCGCCGGCAGATAATATAAAATTATATTCATTTTTAGAGTCATCTGCCGGCAATGTTTTGAGTGATGATAACGAATCAAGTAGCTCTGGGATCAGGAAATTAATTTTTTGATTACCAACGCCTAATCTGTTCCATGATGAGCTTGGCTCCTCTTTGGAAAATATAAGACCATGTGGATTAGAGATAAACTTATAAAATAACTCTCCCCCCCGATTTTTTGACTCACCGTTTAGGCCAGCTCTTCGGAGGCTTTCCGGCGATCTTGTAGCGACTTTGTTAGCAATTTTCCAAAGGGCTGCGGCGTTAGCCAATCCGTTCGGCAATAGTTGACCTAGAGTTCGATAAAGAATCACAGGGGCATACAAATTTATCTTCGGGTTTTTGCTTGCAGCTTCATCAAAGATTTGCGAGAAATTTTCTAATCCTCGTTCTTTTAATTCTCTATTTATGTATCCAANTTCATCTGGTAATTCATTAAGCTGCTCAACTAGTCGAGCGTGAATCTCCCCTTCGTCTAAAACGTCGGAATCATCAGCAGGATTGACTACAGGATGCCTTAAATGAAAATAATTATCAGGAAATTCAAAATTAAAAAAAGTGGCTTCTGCTTTTTCGTATTGCGTAGTAGTTGGTAAAATATAGTCGGCGTGTTTTGCAGTCTCTGTCATCGCAATATCAATCACTACTGTGCAGTCTAGTCGTTTCATAGCTTCGACAAACTTTTTAGTATCAGCTGTTGAATGGGCTGGATTAGCAGACTCGATTATCATAGCTCGATATCGTGCAGGATGGTCTGACAGTATTTCTTCAGCAACTAGGTTGCATGGAACCATACCGCTTATAATTGGTGCTCCTAACACAGGAGAGCATTGAGAGATTGTCGGATTTCCACTTAACATCGGCTTAATACAGTTGGAAATGTACTGCGTGCCTAGTCTGCCAAAACTACCAGTTATCAACCATAGTATTCTGTGTAAATAGCTCACTAATGTGGAGTGTCTATTCATTTGCACACCTAAATCTTCGTGCCATGCTATGGATTTAGCCGTTGATAAACGTTTTGCTAGTCTTGTCATTATCTGCGAGTTAATTCCGCATGTTTCACATAAATCAGAGATCGAAAATTGCTGGAAGTGGCCTAATATTGTTTCGGCGTTAATTGTATGTTCTTTAACCCATTCCCAATTGATTAGATTTTCTTTAATAAAAATGGAGATCAGCGCGGTTAAAGCCCAAGCATCGGTGCCTGGCCTAATTTGTATATGATAATCAGCTAATTCGGCTGTTTCACTTAATCGTGGGTCGAAAACTACTAAAGCTCTATCGGGATTTTTTGAAATCTCTCTTAATGTTTGCCGAGCTCTTTGTAATCCATGAGAGTGCCAAGGGTTTTTACCTAAAAACACTCCTACTTCACAATTCTCAAAGTCTCCTCTTTGCACATAAGCCCCAAACATTTGGGCTGATACCCATCCCTCTCCAGTTTTTTCTTGAGCTAGGCTATTGGTCCTGAATTTAGCTTGAAGTGCCGCTAAAGTTGCTGACGCATATTCCCCTGGCAGGTGGTTGCCTTGCCCACCGCCTCCGTAGTAGAAAATTGTCTCGCCCCCATGGACATTTCTAATGTGTGATAATTTTTGCGCGATTTCGGAAATAGCCGTTTCCCAAGAAATTCGTATGAATCCTGAGGCGGTCTTCTTTAGCGGATATAGCAGCCGATCCGTGCTATTTTGATAGTGACCAACTTGGCTTGCTTTTTGGCACAAATAACCTCTAGACGCTGGATGGGCAGAATCGCCCCGGACTTTCTCAATTAGTCTTCCATTTGGGGAGATTTTAACTTCGATTCCACAATTATTTTCGCATAGTACACATGCNGTNGGTTTCCANTGGCTCATAATGCTCCTCTTGTTNNNAGAATAGCAATCTTTTGTAAATATTTAAAGTAAACGCAAAAGCTAAGGACAAATAAAAAAAAATCTGCGATTATTGGAATATGAACAAATTTTTTTTGACGGTTATTTTTATTGTTACATCTTTTCCATTATTTTCTTCAAGCCCCATATCGATCATGAAATACATTGAGCAGAATGATATAACGCAACCTCGGCAAATGGCTTCAGTTTTTCAACGTTGCTCGGGATATTTTGCAGCTTCCTATAAATTTTTACCAGAAGATGATCCTAAATTGGGAAAAGTAAAGCAGCAGTCTATTCAACTTGGAGAGACGGCGGCAGTGCTTTCTCAGTTTTTACTCGAAAAAGAATCATCGGTAGCAATTCAAGATCTTAGAAATATAAATGTTGAACAGATTAAATTTTATAGTGACCATTACCTTCAGATGCTACAGTCTGCAGAATCAAAGTCGGGTAGTCCGTTATCCTCGGAGACGAGTGAGACTCTTACCAGCTGTGTTCGGTTTGTCAGATATGGTTCGCAGAAGTTGCTTTCTGGTGATTCTGAAAATACAGGCGAATGATCCTTTGAATAGGCGTTCCCTAAAAAATATA
The DNA here is from genome assembly GCA_002170535.1 of Methylococcaceae bacterium TMED69. Taxonomy (GTDB): domain Bacteria; phylum Pseudomonadota; class Gammaproteobacteria; genus TMED69. The sequence continues at coordinate 61,595 of NHDW01000010.1, read as the reverse complement.
GATATGGGTATAACTTTCTAAATGACAAACTCTAAATATCCCTTCGGCACAAAGAGCGAAGCTACGGCGATTTGCAGATGCGGGCAAGTGGAGATTACTTTGGCAACCGAAACTCCGGTCCTCGCTGGTTTTTGTCATTGTGAAGATTGTAGAAGAGCTCATGCGGCACCGATATATCATTATGTATACGGTTCTTCTGCGAACATCTGTGCTAAAACCGGTCAATTTAGAAAAGGTTCGTTTGAACTGATGATCATGAGGGGCTTTGATCAACTGATAGATGCTAAACGAGATCCAAAAGAAGCAATGTTTTCAAGCTTTAACAAAAATCCGGTCGTGGGAGGCATAGGTAGGTTATTTTGTAAAGACTGTGGCGTTATGATGCTCAATGCGTTTTTTATGAGGGCAAATACAGGAATTAATCCGACTTCAAAAGTAATTGAAATGTACGGTCTTTTTACGGGAACATTTACCGAAAAAATGAGTTCTTTTATAGAAAGCTGGCAACCTCAATTCCATATTTGGTGTTCTCAGGCAACCTTGCCGTTGTCAATCTTTGATGATGGAATCGATAAATGGGCAACCTGGCCAGGGGGAAAGAAATGGATTGGTTAATTTAGCAGTATGTTAATCATGCTAAATTCAATTAGACACAGTTTATACTATTACGGAGTTTTAATATTATTCATGACTTTTCTATCTTCAACTTCTAAATCTGAGGAAATTTTAGTTGATATGTTTGACGAGCCCTCTTTGTGGCGTTTTATCGGAGATGATGTCATGGGCGGTGTATCTACGGGTAACATTTCTTTTGAAAAAAATGAAGTTGGAGAGAGCTTGGGTTGTCTGAAGGGAGTAGTCAGTACGGCTAACAATGGTGGTTTCATACAAATAAGAAAAGAAATAACTAAGACAGATAGAAAAGTGCTCAAGGATGCTTCAGCGATAATTGTAGAGGCAAGAGGTAACGATGATGAATATTTCATACACCTTCGGACCAANGGTATGTTAATGCCATGGACTTATTACTACGTATCATTCATTGCTTCCAGAGACAGCCGCGAATTCATTTTTCCTCTAAGTAAATTTAAAGCATCTGGTCGATTTTTAGGACGAGATTTTCCTAGAGGTGGTGAGTTAAAGTCGCTCGGCATTGTTGCCTATGGTAAAGATTATGAGGCTGAACTGTGTGTGAATAAAGTTAGCTTCATTAAAACTCCTTTTGAGCAATAATATTTAATTTGAATGAGGCCTATTTGGGAAATGTCTAGATCTGTAATAATTTTCACCGATTTAGATGGCACTTTGCTCTCGCACACGGACTACTCCTATGGCGATTTAAAACAAATATTAAGAGACCTTAAAGCCGACAAAGACCAATATATTGTAATCCCTTGCACGAGTAAAACCGAGCTAGAGGTAGTGGAGTTCGGAAAAAAAATTGGTTTAAATGGACCTTATATAGTCGAAAACGGCGGTAAGATAATTCCAGCTGATACTGGCTTGTTCGCCACTTTTCGAGACCAATCTGCGGTTACTGTGTGGCAAATTCGGGAGTTGCTAGATTCCTTCCCGTCACGTATCCGAAAATCCCTAAGATGTTTTCATGAGATGTCAGTTACAGAGATTGCGCGGTTGACAGGCCTTGGAGATATCGATGCAGCGAACGCGAAAAACCGAAAACACAGTGTAGTCTTTGTCCTTGGTAAAGAGGATGACGTTTTGGTGGAAATNGAAGATTTGCTAAAGAATACTAATTACAAAATTACAAAGGGTGGCCGTTTTTTCCATTTGATTGGTAAAAGAGATAAGGCGAAAGCAGCTCAGCAATTAATTCAATGGGGATTGGACAAGGGATTGCACAGCAAGTTTGAAGTTTGGGCATTTGGAGATGCTCCCAATGATCTGTCTCTTCTGAAGCTAGCGGATAAATCTGCTATTATCAAGAATTGTGAAGTGTCACAGCAAGAACTAATTTCCTTGTTACCTTTCGCATATATTTCAAAAAAAAGAGCTCCAGAGGGGTGGCATGAATCATTAGAGGTGTTAAAAAGTAGTGTTTAGGTCTAAATAAAATGGGTGATTTCTTTCAGGGTGGCCCTATTGCCACCATGCATAATCTTAAGTTGAAAAGCACTGAAGAGCTTGAGCGGGAGCTCACTAACTTCGGGCAACGTAGGCCGATTGGATTGGTATTACCCTCTTTATTTTCTGAACTAGAGGGTGAGGCCCTTGCACGGATTATTTCGGAGTTAAAAAAAGTCCCTTATTTATCACGGATAATTATTGGGCTGGATAAAGCCGATAAAGCAGATTTCGAGTTCGCAAAAAAATACTTTTCTAATCTGCCACAAAAACACGCGATTCTTTGGCATGATGGACCGAAGCTCACAGAGTTAGCTCAAGTGCTTGACGATAATGGACTCGCTCCGCCGGAGCCGGGGAAAGGAAGAAACGTTTGGTACTGCTTCGGATATTTATTAGGGACTCGGTCTATTGATACTGTTGGGCTGCACGATTGCGATATTATGACTTACAGTAGAGATATGTTAGCGCGACTTCTGTATCCGGTTGCTAATCCGCTTTTTCCTTATGTCTTCTCAAAAGGTTATTATCCTAGAGTAAACGGCGAGAAATTTGGAGGTCGGGTGACCCGTTTATTCGTATCTCCGTTAATAAACGCGCTCCAAAAAATATGTGGGCGTAGTGATTATCTATCGTATATCGAAAGTTTTAGATACCCGTTAGCTGGTGAATTTGCTATGCGGGTTCATTTATTACCTGATTTAAGGATTCCATTTGACTGGGGGTTGGAAATAGGAGTGTTGTCAGAGGTCATGCGACACTATAACTACCGAGCCATCACTCAGGTTGAAATCGCAGATAGCTACGATCATAAACATCAAAAGGTATCGTTTGATGATAATACAACCGGGTTAAACCGAATGAGCGTAGACATAGCGAAAGCTATTTTTCGTAAATTAGCAACCGAAGGAGAAGTTTTTAGTATTGAGAAGTTTCGAACGATCAAAGCGACCTTTTATAGGGAAGCTTTGGATAAAATAGAGAATTATTCAAATGATGCAATCATGAATGGACTTAGAGTTGACCGACATGGCGAGGAAGAGGCGGTTGAACTTTTTGCTTCGAATATTATGACAGCGGGGGAAACCTTTTTGAATAATCCAATGGAAACTCCGGTTTTACAAGCTTGGAGTAGAGTGCATGCCGCATTGCCTGGTTTCATCGAAAAATACGTCAAAGCTGTTCAGGAAGATAATGTTTGAGTCGGTTTAAAATTTGTTATCCAAACAGTTTGATAGGGTTTTAAGAAGATTGGTTTTTTTGTGTTATGAATCTTTTTGCTGCTGAGTAATTCATACCATTCGGTATTTTGAAAAAGATTCAGCTCGACAAGTTCTAGCTTTTTTTTACTATTTGTTAGATTGGTAACTACAAAAAGTGACTGCTTGCGGCACAAACTTTGGCGCCAAAATCCAAATAATTCGTTATTGAGTTGAAGCGTGAATTGCGTCGCATCAGGGTGGAAAGCTCTTTGTAGTTTTCTGATAGTGATTCGTCGTTTCAGCTCGTTAAAAATAAAGTATTCTTTTGATTTGTTGTTTTTCAGGGTGTCTCTTAATCCTTTTAAATCCCATTGATGACGATTAATCGCGCGATTGTGTCCAGTTTGATTGAGCTTTTCGATGTCATTTTCTGCTCCGAATAGGCTTTGGATGTAAAACGCAGGGATTCCCTCAATTGACATCATTATAGTTTGGGAGGCGATAAATCTATCTATTTGATAGTTATCTATTCCGTCGAAAGTTCCTTTTAAGATGTCAAAGTATGTGATGTTCAGTTCATAAGGAACGTCTTTATTGCCTCTCTTTCTTGTCGTGACTTCACCTCCGAATTTTTTGGCCGTTTTAACTATCCTGTCGATATCATTTTCAGGCAGTAAGCCCTCCAATGGTCTTAGTCCTATACCATCATGCGAGGCGGTAAAATTTAAAGACGTGCAATTTTCTAAAGTTGGTGGCTGGGTCATCATCCATTGCCTAAGGAATTCTGACTGTCCTGTTAAAAGTGCATGAACGAGTAGTGGAGGTAGGCTAAAATTATAGATTAAATGAGCTTCATTTCCATTTCCAAAGTACTGAAGATTTTCGTGATTTGGAACGTTAGTTTCTGTTAGCAGTAAAATGGGTTCGGGCGCAATATCAGTAACCGCCCTTATTAACTTAACAAGCTCATGGACTTCTGGTAGGTTCAGGCAACTTGTGCCTGATTTTTTCCAGATAAACCCGACCGCGTCCAATCTAAATATTCTTATTCCTTGATCGTAATAAAATTTAAACAATTTAATAAATTCCATCAACATTGCGGGCCTACTAAAATCCAGATCAATTTGGTCGTGACTGAAAGTACACCAAACTAATTTTTTGCCATCGGCAGTATCAGTTTCGGATAATAGATCTGAGTTTCTGGGCCTTGTAACTTTGGTTACATCTGTTTCTAAGGAGCACGTCTTTATAAAATTTTTACCAGGATCCTTTGATTCAATAAATTGTTGAAACCAGTTGTGTTGGCTAGAAATGTGATTAATAACTACATCTCCAACGATTTTGAAAGAATTGCTGATTTTGCGAATGTCCTCCCAATTACCTAGGTCATTCCTGACCTTTTCATAATCTATTACAGCAAATCCGTCATCTGAAGAATATGGAAAAAAAGGCAATATGTGTATCATGCTAAATGATTGTTCGAGGTCTTCCGTTAAAAAACTATTAAGATTCTTTAGGGGTTTAATCTTTTGATCCAAAAATGTGTCGCCATAGGTGATTAAAAGGCAATCTTTCTCGGACCAGGTGTGAGGCGACTTAGCGAGTGAATTTTTTTCGTCATCGAACTGAAAATTCGACGTAATCTCTCGAGCAAGTTCGTGGGGATCACTTAACGGATAAAGTTTTTTTATATATCTATGAATTGTTTTCAAGTTAATTTAAACCGATAAAAAAAGTAGTATATTTTATTTTTTGGACCAAAGGTAACTAATTTTTTGTCTAAAGTTATTCACAAATGGTTGGTAAACAAATTTTTTGGTTGGCCTAACTAAATTAAGAAAAGTCAGTCGTAGGGTTCTTGAAACATTCAAGTTGATAGACTACAGTTAATAAAATTAGTAAAGACGTTTATTTCTATGATTGAACTTTATAGCGCATCAACTCCTAATGGGTTTAAAATTTCGATTGCACTGGAGGAGATGGAGATCCCTTACAAAGTGATTACCATCGATTTCGAGTCTAAAGATCAATTGAGCCCCTCCTTCCTAGCTATTAATCCAAATGGCCGCATCCCTGTTATCGTCGATAGGGATAACGCCGATTTAGCAGTATTTGAGTCAGGGGCTATCTTAATTTACCTTGCCGAAAAAGCGGGTAAGTTTTTGCCTGGCTCAGACGAAAGTATTGATAGATCTAGGGTGCTTCAATGGCTAATGTTTCAAATGGCTAATCTAGGACCAATGATGGGACAAGCGGCTACTTTTATTCGATATTTTGAGGTCAAGGTGCCTGCTGCGATCGATAGATATCAAAATGAAACAAATAGGATATTTGGGGTGCTAGATAAGCATCTTGATGGGAATGAATATTTAGCGGGCTCCTACTCAATCGCAGATATGGCAACCTATCCTTGGCTATTTTTTGCAGAATGGTGTGGAGTTCCTTATGATAAATATCAAAATTTAAAGAAATACGCCGAACGAATGGGAAATAGACCAGCTGTAATGCGTGGAATGGACGTTCCTCGTAACGATATCAGCCCAGAAGACAGAATGCGAAGGGCGCGTTTTATAACGACGAAGTAGGCATTTCAATTAGGTTAGGCTAAAGCTGAAGCGAGTGTCGTAACAAATAGGTAAATATTGTTTTGGAGAAGTAAATGCCTGCTATTTATAAAGAAAAGATTTTAGACGTCACTCATTATAACGAAGGACTGTTTAGTTTTAAGGCAACTAGAAATGAAGCTTTGAAATTTGAAAATGGTGAATTTGTGATGATAGGTTTAGAAGTGGACGGAGTGCCGTTGCTCAGAGCCTACAGCATCGTTAGCCCAAACTATGCCGAGGAGCTCGAGTTTTTAAGTATTATTGTACCGGATGGACCCCTTACCTCAAGATTAAAAGATATTAGGGTGGGTGACGAGTTATTAGTCAGCGCGAAGCCAACAGGGACATTATTGTTGGATCATCTTTTGCCTGGTAAGAACTTGTATCTTTTGAGCACTGGAACAGGATTGGCGCCATTTATTTGTTTGATTCAGGATCCAGAGACATATGAGAGATTTGATAAAGTGATAATTACTCATGGGGTTAGAATTGTATCTGATTTGGCTTACCGCGATTTTATCACCAAGGCGCTGCCGGAGAATGAATTCTTCGGTGAAGAGGTCCAGCAAAAATTACTATATTACCCGACTGTTACGAGAGAAGAATTCGATAATACTGGTCGTTTAACTGACGCCATGATAAGCAAAAAACTTTTTGATGATTTGGATATGCCGGAACCGAATAAGGTGGACGATCGCTTTATGATTTGTGGTGGGCCGGATATGCTTAAGCAAACCTGCGAGATACTCGATGGTTGGGGGTTTGAACAATCAGAAAAACGAGGATTTCAAGCGGATTATGTCATCGAACGAGCATTTGTTGAGCGTTAAAATTAGAATTGATCTTTATGAAAAAGCCTTTACTTTTTACTTATATCGTTATCTGTATTTTTTTATTGTATCTGCCAAGCCTCGTTGGGGCTAATGGAATAAGAAAAAATCATTTTGATTTTTTTACCCTTGATTCACATGTTGATACCCCGCTTATGCTTTCGCTCCCTGGCTTTGACATCAATAAAAAATATAACTCTCAAAACGTCGCAAGTTCAATTGATTATGAAAGGTTGAAAAGTGGAGGGTTAGATTCTGCGTTTTGGGTTATCTACAGCCCACAGGGTCCGTTAAACCGTAGTTCTTATGCGATTTCACTAAAAAATGCAAAACGTCGGGTTGGCCAGCTCATGCAAATGGTGTCAACCAATAAGGATAAATTTGTCTTAGCCACAAGTTCGAGGCAGTTGGAATCACTGCGAGATAAAAAAAAACATGTGGTCTTAATGAGCATAGAAAATGCCTACCCACTAGGGGATGACATTAATAATCTAGATTATTTTTACAAAGCCGGTGTGAGAATGTTAGGTATAGTTCATTTTTCAAATAATCAATTTGCTGATAGTTCTACTGATGTCGAGGGTGAAAAATGGGGCGGCCTTTCTCCAAGTGGAATTGCCTTAGTTAAGAAAGCTAATGCTCTAGGGATGATTGTTGATGCGTCTCATGCTAGTGATAAAGCAACTGAGCAGATGATTAAAATTTCTGAAACACCTATCATACTATCGCATTCAGGTTTGAAGGCTGTGTTTGATCATCCAAGAAATATCGACGATAGTCTATTGAAAAAATTAGCGGAATCCGGAGGGGCTATTCAGATGAATGCTTATCCAAGTTACTTGCGCGAAATAGATTATCCTGCGGAACGGGTTTCGGCACTATCTGCCCATTACAAAGCAATGTACAAAAGAGAAGATAATGATAAGCCGATGCCGTTTCATGAATTTAGTGCAGGCGTAAAAAAAATAAAAAAACTTTATCCGGTGACAGAGCCTGCTTTTCAAGATTTTGTTAAGCATCTTCAACATGCGCTTAAGGTTGTAGGCCCATCGCATGTAGGAATTGGTGCTGACTGGGATGGCGGTGGCGGAGTCTTGGGCATGGAAGATGTCTCCTCAATACCAAAAATTACATCTGAGCTTGTTAATTTAGGATTTTCGGATAAGGAAATACAGTCCATCTGGTCGGATAACGTTATAAGAATTTTTAAAGAAGTTGAGCAATTTAGCAGAAAATCTATTCCCTAGTCATTTAGTGTTATAATTGTTAAAAAATTTAAAAGGATAATCCAATGAAAGAAGCTTCAGCACGACATATACTTGTTGAAACAGAAGAAAAATGCGCCGAATTAATGGATGAAATAAATAATGGTTCGGACTTTAGTGAGCTTGCAAAAGCCCACTCCCAGTGTCCTTCTGGACAACAAGGAGGTGATCTGGGTACATTTGCACCAGGTGCTATGGTCCCAGAGTTCGATAAGGTCGTATTTTCTGCAGAAGTTGGTATTGTTCAAGGTCCTATAAAAACCGATTTTGGATATCATTTGCTTGAAGTTACTAGTCGAACAGAGTAGTCCCGAGACTAGCTACAACTAGGAGAAAAATTGAAAATGGCAGTTAATTTGCAGGAAAAAAAGAGTATAAAGAATTGCGAAATCCTGATCGTTGGCGCAGGGTTCAGCGGTGTCTATCAGCTGTTTCGGTTGAGAGAGGAAGGGTTTGACGTTCACTTAGTAGAAGCAGGTGCGGGTCTTGGAGGAATCTGGCACTGGAACTGTTACCCAGGCGCTAGAGTGGACACCCACTGTCAGATTTATCAATTCTCACGAAAGGATTTATGGGAAGGTTGGAATTGGTCGGAACGATTTCCAGGTTGGTCCGAAATGAGAGATTACTTTGATTATGTGGATGAAAAGCTTGATTTGAGCAAAGACGTTTCTTTAAACACCAGAGTCGAAGCAGCAAAGTTTAATGAAGCCCAAGGACGTTGGATTCTTGAAACCGATTCTGAATTTGATTTTGAGGCTACTTACATTATAGTTTGTGCAGGCTTTGCCTCTAAGCCCTATATTCCAAACCTTCCAGGCCTCGAAGATTTTTCCGGTCCTGCCCATCATACCGCTCTTTGGCCGCAAGAGGGAATAGATTTTACAGGTAAGAAAATAGGAGTCGTCGGGACTGGGGCTAGCGGGATTCAAGTAGCCCAGGAAGCTTCAAAAGTCGCTTCCGAATTAGTAGTGTTCCAGAGAACCCCTAACATGTTTTTACCTATGGGCCAAGAGCAATACTCTGAAGAAGATAACATTAAAATGAAAAGCGAGTTGCCGGCACATTTTGAAGCAAGAAAAGACAGTTTTGGTGGTTTTGATTTCACTTTTGATCCTAAATCAGCTCTAGAAGTTTCCGAAACGGAAAGGGAAGAAACTTACGAGAAGCTTTGGGAAGCTGGGGGCTTCAAATTCTGGCTCGGGGTTTACGGCGATATTTATACCGACGAGGCTGCTAACAGAACCGCTTATGACTTTTGGAAGAAAAAGACGAGAGAAAGGATTAATAATCCCAAGCTCGCGGAAGTACTAGCTCCTAGCGAGCCACCTCATCCTTACGGCGTCAAGCGTCCTTCTTTAGAGCAATGGTTTTTTGAGATTTTTAATCAAGATAACGTTGAGCTTGTTAATCTTAGGGAAGAAAGAATAGATAGGGTCTTGCCACATGGCATAAAGACGATAAAGCGTGAATTTAATTTAGACGTAATTGCTCTAGCTACAGGGTTCGACGCGGTTACAGGTGGCCTTACATCTATAAATTTGATTGGAACAGATGGTGTACCCCTCAAGGAAAAATGGTCCAAGGGTGTTCGGACTCACTTAGGCTTGGCTACTGCTAACTTCCCAAATATGCTCATGAGTTATGGACCTCAAGCGCCTACGGGATTTTGTAACGGTCCGTCAAGTGCCGAGTATCAAGGCGAGTGCATCATAGATATGCTAAAACATTTGCGTTCATCTGGATTTTCAAAATTTGATGTTATGCCAGAGTACGAAGAAAAGTGGCGTAACCACATTATCGATATTGCTAGTAAGACTTTATTTCCGAAAGCGAATTCTTGGTATATGGGCGCAAATATTCCCGGTAAAACGAAGGAAATTCTCATGTATCCTGCCGGGTTGCCTTCGTATCTTGAGGAAGTGAAGGAAGCAGCATCCAAAAATTACGAGGGCTTTAAATTTTCGTAATTAATCTATTTATCTAGATTATACCAACACTTTTCAAAGAGTCGTTCATCACTTTTGCGGCTTGTCTTACGGAGGTAATTTCCTCTAATCGACTTAAGTAACTCGCTATTGGTTTATTTTCTGTAACAAAGTCCCAGTTGTATATCTTTGTGGTACACACCCGTGCGAATCCAATTTGGAAAAAGGTTGTAATATCACTATATGTTAGTTCGTTGCCGGTAATGAAACCGTCCTCAAAGCTGCCTAATCTGAGTAGTGCATGCACGCCTTTTTTGATTTCTGGCCTGCAAAATTCCTTTATTTGCTCACTAACTGTTTCGCCGAAGTATGCTGCTTTGGTGAGCGGTCTCGACGCCCCGTCGATATATAATTCGGAAATTCTTCCTATTTCCTTTGCCTTTGCCCTTTCCCAAGCATCTTTGGGGTATAGTGCTGGGCTTGGTGATAGATCTTCAAGATAGTCAAATATAACGTTAACTTCGGTAAGAACTCCTCTATCTGTCTCAATATAAGGAACTTTACCCATTGGGCTAGATTTCAGGTGGCTTTCCTCTTGAACAGGCATTTGGTCGATTTCCGTAAATTCGAGTTCTTTTGCGAGTAATGCAGCTCTCACGGTTGCCACGTAATTGCTTAAAGGTGTGCCGACTAATTTGATCATATTCCATTCTCCAGACTAATTACATCTATTCATACTACAATATGTAAAATGTTTATGGTATCGATTAAAGCATCCATTTTTTTGGCTATAGGACGGAGACCTTCAAAACCGTAAAATTCTTGAACTTTACACGTTTTATGATACTCTCCAAGGATCAGTTCGTAATACTGACATATTTCTAGATAAGCACGGTTTAGTATATGACAACACTTGCAAATTTTTTTGATACATCTAACTCACATTGGAAAAGAATTCCGGCTGGTAACTCCTTCGACTATCCGATTGATTACTGGATGCTAATTTTGGGTCATGACAAGGAGTCCGGAAGAATTGACTTTTTGACTCGTTGGGCTCCCAATAGTTATTGTCACTACCATAGACATCTTGGTGAGACTACTAGCGTAGTCATTGAGGGAGAGCATCACCTACAGTGTGAGAGTCCCACAGAAACCTATACTAAAGTGAGGCGACCCGGAAGCGTGTCGCACGCGCCTGCTGGTGATTTCCACATGGAAAAGGGCGGCCCCAATGGTTCTCTTCTCTTTTTTACTATGGAATGTAGAGATAAATATGCATTCGAAATACTTGATAATGGTGGTAATATCATTGCGGCCTTGAAATGTTCTGATTTCGTTGCGGGTACTTATTAGGTGCTCTAGTTTCTTTATGAGCTTTGATACAATTATAGTAGAAAAAGAAGGAAAAGTTACTCGGATTGTACTCAACCGTCCAGAATCGCTTAATGCAATTAATCCCCAGATGCACCAAGAACTCCAATCGGCTTTTGATGATTTCGCAAATGATTCTAGCCAGTGGTTGGCTGTGTTGGAGGGAGCAGGACAAAAAGCTTTTTGTGCCGGAAGCGACCTTAAGGCTATGGCGCGCGCAGACGATTTAACGAGACCTTATCCTCTATCAGGTTATGGCGGGTTAGTTGAGAGATACGACCTTTTTAAACCCATCATAGCAGCCGTTGACGGTTACGCCGTGGGCGGCGGTTTTGAATTGGCTCTCGCTTGTGACTTAATTATAGCAACTTCGCGATCGACCTTCGGGTTACCTGAGCCCCTTATTGGCGCAGTCGCGGTAGGAGGTGGAGTCCACCGCTTGTCAAGACAAATTGGACTTAAACAAGCAATGGGTTTAATTCTCAGTGGAAGAAACATCCCAGCCAAACAAGCATTTGATCTAGGCGTTGTTACCCAGTTGGTAGAGCCGGAAAACTTTGAAGACTCAATTCAACAGTGGTGTTCAGATATTCTTCGATGCGCACCTTTAGCCATTCAGGCATCAAAAGAGGCAGTTATGAAAGGACTGGATGAGATTGATGTTAAGTCCGCGATCAGTGCTCAAGAGTCTTACCCAATCTTCTCTAAGATGCAAAACTCAAACGACCGTAGAGAAGGGCCAAAAGCATTTTCAGAGAAGCGGTTACCGAAGTGGTCGGGGGATTAATATTTTCTTTTTAAGGTAAAAAAGATGTTGCCAAGTTATTAGGCTTTAAGCCTTTCCGTACTCGATTAATATTATTAGCTACTTCCTGCGAAATTCCGTCTAAACTTAAATCGGTTGCTCCACCGATATGGGGAGTCGCTATGACATTGTAATTAAATAGTTTGTCATTTGGATCAAATGGCTCTGACCAAAATACATCAAGTGCTGCGCCGGCTATCGTTTTCTTGTCCAATGCATCTAAAAGATCCGCATAACTTACCGTTTTACCCCTAGATACGTTTATTAAAAAAGCACTCTTTTTCATCAATCTAAACAGATTTTTATTTATCAGATTGTAATTCGCTTCTCCTCCGGAAACAGTCACAATTATAAAATCAGCGGTTCCAATCAGTTCAGGTAATTGATCGAAGGTAATACTACGATCCGGTTTTTGAATTGCTTTGCTTAAACTATTTTGGTCTCTGAATACTCCAATGGTCTTTGCCTCAAATCCACTCAATCGCCTTTGGAGAGCTTTTCCGATATCACCATATCCTATTATAGCAACGGTGCTTTTCCAAATATTTGATCCTAGAGGTGCGCCGAATTTTTTGTCCCGAAACCAGCTTTGCGCGTCATTTATCCATCTGGATAGCATTATCATATAGCCGATAGTAAGTTCGGCTACGGACTCTGCATTTCCCGTGCCTCCTGATGGAACGTTAGCTACAAAGATTTTGTTTTTATTTGCCGCTTCAATATCGACCGTGTCAAGACCAACACCAAATTGCTGCACCAATTTAAGTGATTTACTTGCTAAAATATCCTGTGTTATCGGAGCAATTACAGGTATTAAAACGTCGCTTTTTAGGGCAGCTTCATCTGTTTTTTCTGGTGCGCATTCTTCAACAATATCTTTTGGAAGCTTGCTACGCAAACAAGCTAAAATTTTTTTATAACCTTTGACACACAGTGTGATTTTCATTTTTGTTTAACGACGCCCCCTTTTCTAGTACTATTACATAGTTATTTTATCTTTAAATGAAGTTACAGTTGACTACATATTTAATGTTTGTTCAATAGTAAGATTTGAGCCCGGGTGGCGGAATTGGTAGACGCACCAGACTTAAAATCTGGCGACCGAATAGGTCGTGCCGGTTCGATTCCGGCCCCGGGCACCATCAAGTAACTCTGGAAATTTCTGAGTCTTTGATTCCATTCATAATTTTCTGAATATGGTCAAAAGCGGTAGATAAAATGGTAGATACTTTTCATCCTCGATACACCTACACCAAGCGTGGGGTGTATTTTTTTGATGGTCATGTTGCCAGAAAGATCTTCCGCAACATAGAATTAAGACATATCTTTCTATCACTTTTTAGAGTTTTATCCTGCTAATTATTCACTTTTAATATTTTTTTTCGCAGGCAGTGGTGAACGGTGGAAGTGACTGATTTTCCAATTACCGCTCCTCTTATTCAAAATGAAACTCGTGCGACCTTCATTGATAAATGGTACTCCTTCTATTGCACCGGTTAATTTGTCCCATCCTGCAATGGTGACTTGCTCGTCCGAATTTTTGAAATTTGTATAAGCTTTAAAATGACAGTTCATGGTTTTAGGATCTATAGTGGCAGTGGTTCTTCTTAAATAGTCGCCGACACCTTCTTTTCCAATTACCAATTCTCGGTGGGTAGTGAGGAAAGATGTGGCATCTTCAAAATAGGTGCTAACCATTCCTTCTATATCGAGAACACTGCAGCTGCTCATCCATTTCTCAACAACCTGCATAGGTTGATCGGCAAAAGCTTTTGGATTGGCCCAGAGGAAAAAAGATAAAAAGATAAATAAGTATTTAATTGGGATAACCATTTTTAAATTTTCTGTCTATTTCGGTTTATTCTTTTGCTTAGCGCTCCCACGAAAACATCTGCCTCCATATCGTATCTATTATTGTTTCCATATGTTTTCTTTAACATTAAATATACCTCCTTTTTACTTTACCGAACTAAAACCGAACTTGATAATGAAGCGGCATCACCATTTGTAACAATTAATAGTAAATCACTGAGATGGAACTTTATCTCCGCACTGAGACAAAAAGTCTGTAAATCTGTTATTAAGAGCAAACTCCTCACTGAATTTTTCAAAAATGTATTTCATTTCTTCAACCTTTATTGTCTCGCCAAAAAGTAAGTAATGTCGCCCTGGCTCTAGCTCATGACTTAGCATTTCTGATATGAGTGGTTTCCCAGCTAAATAAGCTGATAAGAGTCGCGGATATTCGGTATAAATCCCAGAAGCAAAGTGTACATTTAAAACCGCAGATGCCTCTGCTATTTTTCTTACAAGTTGAGCTCCATAAGCCCCGTTGTCGAGCACTGTAAAAGACTCATTGCCATTGAGAAGTTCTTTTCGTCTGTCGTTTAATGCACCGTAAAACACAAATTTTCCGTTTCCCGGGGAATAGCTGACCGGTTTAGAAGGAAATATTTTAGGTCCGAAAATAATCTTTTTGCGGAGTGAACTCGGCAGCCAACGATAGGCTCTCTTATTGTGCGGACTGAGATCAAGAAGAAAATTGCATATAAAAAGGTTTGTCACCAAACGTATCCAGCGTCTAGGTTTAAACCAAAGCGGTTGGGCATTGGCATCAAAGATATGTTCTGTTTGCAAACAGATTTTGAAAGCACTTCTCTTCATGAGGCCAGGGAAGCGTTTATGTGCGCCTATACATACAACTATATCTCTGAGAGGCAGAGCCTCCGGCAGAACACCAGCGGCTATGTCCTCGGCGAGTTGGTCTAAAACGGGGTGATTGGATAAAAGTATCAGACGATTAATTTTTATTTCCATAAAAAATCTCCAATGGCTAATTTTACAGGTTTTATTAATTAAAATCTAAAATTATCTGGCCCACTGGGAGTGTTTTATGCCTAACACCTTATGTCCCATACCTCCCCTAGGCAGGGTTAATGATATAACAAACGGTAGGGTAATTTTGGACCATCTCTAAGAGACAAGATGGACTGACAAAAACGCTAACCGTTACCACGGTTGGCGCGTACGGGGCCAGCACAGAGCACTGACCTCTAGGATCAACAACTTAATGCTCTAGCAAACGTGTTATCGGCAGCAGATTAGCCAAACAAGCAAGTAAACTGGCATTAGTCCCAGAGCGTCAATACACTTATTTGACGGCGACAGTGGCTGCTGATAGGCTGACTTGGTGATAACGTCGGCCATCTGAAAAAAACACTACTTTAATATGGAAAATACTCAAAGCTATCAATCGTTCTTAAAGAGCCCTCATTCCGTATTTAAGCATTCAACGTACTTTCAAGCTTACGATGAACTGCTCATGGAATATCGTGGAAAAGAAATTACGTTCGTTGAGATTGGGGTTCTTGGTGGCGGATCTCTATTTATGTGGAGAGATTTTTTTGGTCCGCAGGCTCGAATAGTAGGGATCGACTTGAATCCATCTGCGAAAAAATGGGAAACAGAAGGGTTTGAGATATTTATTGGTAGTCAATCGGACTCAGATTTTTGGGAAAGATTTACTGAGAAAATCGGGCCCGTTGACGTTCTTCTTGACGATGGTGGTCACACATATGAGCAACAGATTGTCACAGTTGAGGCGATGCTCTCAAATATTAAGGACGGTGGCAAACTCATTGTTGAGGATGCTCATACTTCATATATGAATGGCTTTGGGCCTAGAAGATATTCATTTATTGAATATACCAAAACGTTGATCGATGCGGTGAATCGGCGCTTCGGCAACTTTGAACAAAGCAATCCTGAGCGACGTATGTGGTCAATAACGATATACGAATCTATTGTTGCTTTTTCTATCAATAAAAAATTAAGTAATTTGATTTCAACTCCAGTCAAAGGCAATGGATTGGATGACGGGGCTCAGGACTATCGGTTTGGAGAGCCTAAGACTTGGTCCAGACGGTTGAAAAAATGGAAAAATAAGTATGCGTTAAGCGTATTTTTTCGATGCAGAAGGTATTTCAAATAAATTGTTCCTAACAACTACGGTACAGTTTAAACCAACCGTAAAGATGTGGGCTTAACGTCGGTTGTGGACATTGATATAGCGTGACGTGGTTAAGTGTTATGATGCCGAGCCAACAAGCACAAATACGCGACTGACACGTTGAAACTATTGTTAGCGGCACACTTATAGCTAACACAGCCCTCCTAGCAACTCGCCGCACACCGAAAATCAAAATGTATCTAAGTCCTGAATTATAGTGCGCTCTTGGTGGTGAGGCAGAGCTGCTATAATCCCTTGCTCGCAAGTTCGAGTAGCTAAAGAGGTATCTAAAGGCATCATTAAGTAATTCTGGAATTTTTTAGTTTATTTGACTCTATTCCTGCCTTATCATATCGGATACACCGATACCGGCTGCCTCATAGGCGTCATATACTTCATCGGCGCCAGATTCCTTTAGTATGAACGAATTTTCTTTCGTTCTTGATGGGATGATTATCCTTCCCTTAAAACCGAATCTTCTAGCTTGTTGAGTCGACCAATTCTGAGCACGAAATTCCGGTACAGCAATGATGATCGTTTTTAGTTTCCCGAATCTCAGCTTTGACCAAAATCCTGGGTCTTCAGCATCAGCAAATGTAACTCTATTTCCTAATGATAATTGTTTTAGCGCAATATGAGTATCTGCGTCAAACCCGACAACTTTTATATTCTTTTTTACTAATCTTTTAAAAATAGAACTTCCGATTCTGCCCATTCCTATAATCATTACCTCGGCTTCTCCACAGGTATGGGGTTGCTCGTCTGGATGGTGCTTCTCTCTTTCAAATTTAGTTAAAAATTTTTCAATTCGAACAAAGATTTGATGAGCATATTTATTTAATGTCGCACTGACAATAAAACTTAAGCATACAGCTAAGACAAGCATTCCCAAAACTTTTGCATCAACAATATTGGCTTTGGACCAAGCGGAGGCTACAATTAATGCGAATTCTGAGTACGATAGTAACGAAGTTGAAATTAAAAAAGCAGAGTAAGCCCTAATTTTAAACCAAATAAGCACAAAAAATAAAACAAAAAACTTGATGGGCAGAAGTAAAATTAAAATTAATGCAAGTTTAAGAGAGTTAAGATCAACGTGAAGCTTCATTCCTAGTGAGACAAAAAAAGATATCAGCAAAACCTCTCTTATAGCCCATATCCTCTCTCCTAATTTGCTTGCTGAGTTGTAGTTCGAAAATAGCATGCCAACCACTAAAGCTCCTAGTTCACCAGAAAGATTTAATTTCTCAAAAAGAAACCCGCCTAAAAATAAGCCTATGACAATTGTAGCAATTAACTCCAGATCTTCGCTTCCTTGAAGTCTTTTTAAAATTTTCTTGAAAACGGGAATACTTATTGGCACCAGAAACAAAAAGGCAGCATTTAGGGAGATAACAGCTTCACTTGTATTTAGCAATAGAATCAAGGCCAAAATATCTTGGAAAATTAAAATTAATATTGCGTTTCTACCATGGAAGGAGTTGATCTCTTTTCGATCCTCAAGAGACTTTGAGGCGATCACAGTGCTTGACAAAGTTAAAACTAAACAAAGTAATATTTTTACTTCTAAACTGACATTTAAGTTTAACAATAAGAAGTATATCAGAGCGACAAGAGTTGAATTAATAACGAAGACTTTGATAAAACTCGCATTTAGGAAGGCGGTTGGTTTAACTTTTAACCCTATTGAGAACAGTAGTAACTCTACACCAATCTTTGAGGGTAAATCTAATAAATTTTCGTAATCGGCAAAGCCAGTCAGAGAGAAAAAATAGCCTGCCAATATAAAGCCAATCAATGTTGGTAATGCTAATATTTTAAAAACGAAACCAAACAATAACGAACCACTTAGCCAGATTAATATTAAATCCATATTTATGAGTTGCCCTTCATGTTGTGAAATTTGGATACAATTTTACTTTATTGTTGTCCATCACACTGTACCAGATAAAGAAACTACGGGCCTTGGTTGCTTGTTATTTTTCTCCCCAAGCTTCAGGATTTTTGTTAGATTTCCCAATCCTAAGCAAGCCTTCGAAAGGTTAATCTGACATTATATTTGGATTTTTTTTTGAAGGTTTCTACTGAATCAAACCTATTAGCAAAGCAAAACAAAGTAATTCACCTTAGTCCATATTACGTTTTCGATAAAAACGAGATTTATTACTAGTATTCTTTCAAAATATTTAAAACTTTCCCCAGATTTTGCAAATGGGAATTCAATGGCGCTAGGAATCCAATAGCAGAGAAAGTAATGACAATTTGGAATCAGATTCGTGATAACCCGAGTTTTTTTCCAAAATAGTAGTTTTTGATAGGTGACAGATTATCTGTAATTATTTCCCTCCACTTCCTTTTTGGCTTCGCGATTAGGTGAAGTGATAAATTAAGGGTGCTTACTCAAAGGCAAATAAACCAATCATTCTATGCCAGATAGAGCCCCTATCTCGCTTTAGTAATTTTATTTAGTGGTTGCAAGCTAAGCCCCAAAGTAGCCCAGAAGCCATATTAGCTTACATTTTCCGGTTGTCTGTATGTCTGCCTGCCTGTCTGCCTATTATTCTACCCTTGGTTCCATTTAGCTATTTTGAAATATTCAAAAAGGCCAAAATAACAAAAGCTCCTGGAGCATTCAATTAAATAGAAACCTAACACTATTGGACGGATGATAATCATTAGATAGATTATTCATCAAAATAACTTTATATTAAGAAGTCTTAGAGTCGAATTAATCCGAGAGTTATGAAAAAACTAGGAAAGAAAATTTATGAGCAAGAAATTAAATCCTTGCGAATTGAATTAGTAAAATTACAAGAATTTATTAGAACAGAGGGATTGAAAGTCGCAGTTCTCTTCGAGGGGCGGGATGCTGCAGGGAAGGGCGGGGCCATTAAGAGAATTGCCGAGCCACTAAATCCTCGAGTTTGTCGAATTGTTGCTTTGGGTACTCCAACAGAGCGTGAAAAAACTCAATGGTATTTTCAACGTTATACTGCACATCTCCCAGCAGCTGGGGAAATTATTTTGTTTGATCGAAGCTGGTATAACCGGGCCGGTGTAGAAAAAGTAATGGGTTTTTGTACTCATGCCGAACATCAACAGTTTCTTGAATCATGTCCGATTTTCGAACAAATGCTAATAAGATCCGGCATTATTTTGATAAAGTATTGGTTTTCAGTAAGCGACGATGAGCAGGAGCGGCGTTTCCAAGACAGAATTAATGATCCCACCAAGGCTTGGAAGCTAAGCCCTATGGATTTAGAATCAAGAAGCAGGTGGATAGAATATTCAAAAGCTAAAGACGAGATGTTCTATTATACCGATAACGATGAATCTCCATGGAAAGTGGTGCCAGCTGATGACAAAAGAAAAGCGAGATTAAATTGCATGCGAGATCTTCTATCTAGAATTCCATACAAGTCTATAGTGCATAAAACGGTAGAGTTGCCCGAGCGGCAAAATGATATTAATTACTTTCGTCCTCCAGTTGAAAAGCAATCATTTGTTACAGACTACTATAATCTTGAAGGTACAGGGGAATAGCCTAATTAAATTGAATTTACTGTACTGAGTTATTCAATCTATAATGCTACTTTGAAAACAATGGCCATTGATCCCGTTGAAGGTCATGAATTATTTTCGAGGGGAATGATCAAGATTTCGTGAATCACGTGTTTATTAGGCTCATTGGAAACATTGTATACTAAAAATAATTCGTTAAAATTTATTCTGTCGATTGAGTTGAGTTCTTTGATTCTCCAATTATATTCTCTTGATAATGCTTTTTTCTTGTTTAAAAAAATAATTTATCATCGAGAACCGGCGTCCAATTTTGAGTTCTTCTTATGACGCGTTGTTTGGTGGTCTCATTATCAAAAGAGACAAGGATTGGTTCGGCAAGTTTCACTTTCAGATTGATAATTTCGGCATTAATAACAGCAAACGAGCCTCTTGGAGTAGTCATTACCGCACCTAAATATGAGTTACAATTTACACACATCAGGAAATCCGCCGTTTTGGTGCTAAATCGGTGTCGAACTAAATGAGCTAAGACCGAGACTTTGAAAACAACTTGACCTAATGAATCTGATACATGCAGGTGATTTTGATGCCCCGAGCAAAATGAGCAAGTGCACTTACGAACTTGCCATTGAATAGGAGATATCGCTGTAGAAAACTGATAACCTAGGCTGCCACAACTGCATGATGCATTAAAATTTTTAAACATATCAGTCCAATGTCCTCTATTTCCAATGAGAATTCTTTACTGATTAAAATATTATTATCTTAAATCATGGAGAACCTCTATCATTTATATGATATCATTTTATAAATTTTTGATTAAGTTGATTCAGAATTTTCGTGAAAGATTATTTCCTACGGAACACTCATCATCTGTAAATTTTTGTAGTCCCTGCAAATTCCCCGAGGTTCACATTTGCACGCGTTTTAATTTTTACATCATGGCGAAAGGCTTGCCTCAATCGCCACAGTATTTATAGCCGGAATATATTATGACATTTGAAGTATTAGGTTTATCAGGCCCACTCCTAAAGGGAATTCGTGACATTGGGTATGTCAACCCTACTCAGATCCAAAAAAAATCAATACCTAATATTTTGGCTGGCCATGATGTCGTTGGTTCTGCTGAAACAGGCACTGGCAAAACTGCGGGATTTGTATTGCCAATGTTACAACTACTTGATCGACCTAATACCATATTGAAATTTCGGACACGAAGTCTAATTCTATGCCCCACCCGAGAATTAGCCGACCAGATATATAAAAGCGTCATATCTCACGGAAAGTTTCTAAGTCTTAAAACCACCGTGGTCTATGGTGGGGTAAGTATTAATCCGCAAAAGAAAATTCTAAAAACCGGAGTCGATATTTTGATAGCGACACCAGGCCGACTTCTTGATTTATCGAATCAAAATGCTATTAAATTTGACAGACTGGAAATTTTCGTAGCGGACGAGGCCGATCGAATGTTAGATATGGGATTTATTAAAGATATAAAAAAAATAGTCTCTATGTTGCCGCAAAAGAGGCAAAATCTTTTGTTTTCTGCGACCTTTCCTAACAACATTAAAAAACTCATAAACAGTATTGCAAAGAACCCAATTCAAGTTGATGTTAATGCTAAAAGTGAAAAAGCGGTTTATATTACTGAGAGATTTTTCACTGTTGAAAAAAATCAGAAGACTGGTTTATTGAAAGAACTTATTAAAAAAGAGAATTGGTATCAGGCCTTAGTTTTTGTTCGTACAAAACGGGGAGCTGATGCTTTAGCTCGTCGTCTAAAAAAACAGGACTTGATATGTGGCGCCATCCATGGCGACAAGAGTCAAAGGCAACGTATGAAGGTTTTAGAAGATTTCAAGATGAACACCATCCAAATATTAATATGTACTGATATCGTGGCGCGAGGAATTGATATTTGTGGTTTGCCTTATGTAGTGAATTACGACATGCCTTATATGCCTGAAGATTACATCCATAGGATAGGTCGAACCGGTCGGGCAGGAGAAAAAGGCACAGCTGTATCTTTTGTTAGTATGGAAGAAAAAAAGATCCTTAACGGGATAGAAAAATTTACGAAGAAAAAGGTTAAACTAGAAATTTGTACGGTCGATGATAATATCGTATCCTCGGATGTCCCAAAACCAAGAAAAGATGAGAAAGTTCGAACTTCTAAATCTGTTAAATTAGCNAAGTCAGCCAGAATGAAGAGTAATAAAAAATCAAAAAGAACAAGAGGCTCAAAGAATAGCAAATGAAGTCCTAGAAGAGAACGTGGTGGTTATATGTTATGTTTATTAGAGCCATCGACAAAAATTTATTTACCTTATTTTCGTTTAATTTGTCGTGTATATTTTTTTTCATTTAACAACCCTTTTGGTAGAGGAAGCGACGCAAGCGACAATCTTTTTGTGAGGTAAAGGATGATCAATTATCGTTTAATTATCAAATTGAGACTTTATAGAAGTCTTTAACTAGCAAAGAAAGAAAATAGATTAGAGATAAATTTTGAGCATACACTTCCTTATCCTGCAGCATATCGAAATCGAACACCCTGGTTTTTTCAGAGACTTGATGAAAGAAGCTAGCATTACCTGGGATACTTTACATTTAGATAAAGGACAAAGATTGCCCACAAATATAAGCGACTACTCCGGCGTTTTATCGATGGGTGGTCCAATGGATGTTTGGGAAAAAGAAATCTATCCTTGGATTAATGATGAGGAATCATTTATACGAGAATGGGTATTGGNCTACAGAAAGCCTTTCTTAGGAATTTGTCTTGGTCACCAACTGTTGGCAACTGCTCTTGGAGGGAAAGTTGAAAAAGCAAAAACAGCAGAAGTCGGAATACGCTCCATCAGTCTGACTGATGATGGTAGCACGCATGCTTTCTTTAGAGATTGCCCTAAAGAATTCGCGTGTTTGCAGTGGCACGGTGCAGAAGTAATTGTCGCACCAGAGGTTTCAAAAGTTTTAGCTCAATCTAGGGATTGTAAAATTCAATCTTTAGCTGTTGAAAATCATGCATTTAGTTTCCAATTTCATTTAGAGATAACGCCTAAGACAGTCGAAGAGTGGGCTGAAGTGGAAGCTTATAGAATTTCTCTTGAATCTGAATTAGGTCCAGATGGATTAAGTAAATTTAGAGCAGATGCATCCACTAATTTGCCAAACTTTAACCTACTGGCGAAACAAATATTTGACAATTGGCTCAAAATATCGATTCTTGACAGTGTTTAGTTCATTGCAGTTTCAAATAACTGAATATAGTCTTCTAGNCGACATGTTCGGGGGGTTGTAAAAGTGCAAATATCTTTCACAGCGTGGGTTGCTAACTCCGGTATTGAATCACTTTTAACTCCCATTTCAGTTAGGTTAGCTGGAAGCCCTAATTTTGAATTTAATTCTCTGATAAATTCCGAGGGATTAGAATTTGGTTTATTGCCTAATGCAATATTCAGCCTTTCATATTTGTCTCCAACGTGATCTCGATTGAAGTCAAGAATCGTCGGTAATATTACTGCATTAAGCGTCCCGTGGTGTAGTCGAAGTGATTGATCTGCTCCACAGGCATGGCTCATCGAGTGGACTGCGCCTAGTCCTTTGCTGAACGCCATCGCGCCCTCAAGCGAAGCCATCATCATATTCCATCTTGCAACTTCATCTTTCCCATCTTTTACCGCTTGAGAAAGATGACCATCACGGATTCCTCTTTGGATGCCATCACAAGCAACCGCCTCAGCTGGAGGGTTTATTTGATTTGATAAAAGCCCTTCGATGCAGTGGGTCATTGCATCCATACCTGTTGCGGCTGTTAGTCGAGCTGGTAGAGGGAGGGTGAGCAAGGGATCGCATATAGCAATTACAGGAATTAGTTCTCTGCTCGCTAGGATTAATTTTTCGCCAGTTTTCATGATTATGACCGCGCCCGTTGAAATTTCACTTCCCGTGCCTGAGGTTGTTGGTATAGCAATTACAGGTGCAACTTTTTCGATTCGTTTTGCGCCTTTTAAACCGGCCGTGTACTCACTTAGCTCCCCTTTGTGGGATACTGCTAGCGCGACTGCTTTCCCTAAATCCATAGAAGAACCGCCCCCTAATGAGATGATTCCGTCACAATCCATTTCTTGGTACATCTTGGCGGCGTCTTCAACCGCGATCTGAGTCGGATTTTCTGGAGTCCCATCAAAAATCGTTAGTTGAGTGCTTTCTCTAAGAAGACCTTCTATTTTTTCTACGAGCCCAATCTTTACCAATCCTGCATCTGTACACAGTAAAGGCCTTTCAATATTACATTGCTGAAGCGTTTTGGCGAGTTTGGAGGTAGCTCCGTTATCGAAAATCGTGTGGTTCATAAAGCTTAAGATAGTCATGATGAATACTCCCCTTTCTTTCTAAATAATCTCTGGTTTTGAGGATGCGAAGTCAAGTGAGACAAGAAGTCTGCTGTTTTCATTATCTATATAAGGAGAGCGATGAACTAAACCGCGACCTTCATTATCAATCCAATTTTCCCCTTTCATAATCGCAACATCACCCTTAGCTAGCCTTTTTACATCGTTGACTGATTTAAACAAACCGGACTCATCATCTGGTTTTCCTTGGTTTCCTATCCCGAGTTTGCTGCGATCTATGCAATCATGTTGAAGCCACTCTGTTGCTTTTCCTTTGTAAGTTGTGATTAATCTGCAAGGCAGCATATCGACATGGAATCGAGGGCACATTGATTCATGAAGGACTGTCAATTTGAGATTAGTGTCGTTTACTTTGAATAGTTCGCAAAATTTTTTGACCAGGTGAAATATATCATAGACCAAAGGGGCTGTTATTTTCGCATTGTCTATTTTCTGTTCTATTAGTCTAATAGCGTTTTTTGGTGATACTTTAATTGAAGTCCTTAATTGAGGATCTTTGTCTATAACATGATTGGCAGCTTGTAGTATTTCATGATTGAGATCACGACACCAAACGGACATATTGACGTTATCTTTGTAGATTTCTGAGAGAATTGTCGGATCTTCGCCAAAAATACTGATAGGCCCAGCAGCAATATGTTTTAAAGATTCAGCTGAGTTTGAACTTATATTCACTTGCCTTGTTCCCATACCGGAAACGGATCATCAAGCGTTTCCCAAAAGGCTTTGCCTTTAAGTAATTCATCGTGAGTCAATAAACATTTGTCAAGTGCTTCTGTCATTGCCTCTTGATCTAAGTTTTGCCCAATAAAAACTAGTTCTTGTCGCATATCGCCGAAAGGCTCTACCCAATTTTTTTCGATTGATTTCAAATATTCTTCGTCTTTAGGCCAATTTTCTTTTGGAATAGATTTCCAAAACATTCCTGCAAATCCGTAGTTGGCAATTCCACCTGCTTGACTCCATTGACAAGCAAACGCTGGCCGAGTGGCTAGCCAAAAGTAACCTTTTGACCTTATAAGCTTGCCAAAATTTTCGATCTTCTCGTGAACAAAAGAATGAAATTTTTTGGGATGAAAAGGGCGTCTCGCGCTGTAGGTAAAACTAGCAATACCATATTCTTCAGTTTCTGGTACATGTTCACCTCGCATTTCCTGTAACCAACCAGGGGCCTGTTGTGCTTTTTCAAAATCAAATAAACCGGTATCTAGGGTGTCATCCAAACTGGCTTTTCCATTCTCGATTGGGATAATCCGAGCCGTTGTGTTAAGGGTTTTCAAAATCGCGGTCAAGCGTGAAATTTCTGATTTTTTTACCAAGTCAGTTTTACTAATAAGTATTACGTTAGCGAATTCAATTTGATCGACCAGTAAGTCAGCCACATTGCGATGATCGTCATCACCTAAAGATTCTCCAGTCTCAATAAGCGTTTTTGCTTCTTCATAATCTTTTAGAAAATTTACAGCATCTACAACTGTTACCATCGTGTCCAATCTGGCAACGTCTGATAAAGATTTCCCTTTTTCATCTGCAAAAGTAAACGTTTCTGCAACGGGCAAAGGTTCTGATATTCCAGTTGATTCGATCACAAGATAATCAAAGCGTCCTTCCGATGCTAAATTTCCAACCTCTTCTAGGAGATCTTCTCTGAGCGTACAACAGATGCATCCGTTACTCATTTCAACCAGCTTTTCTTCGCTCCGATTTAAAGTGACTTCATTTTTTACGATTGTTGAGTCAATATTAATTTCGCTCATATCGTTAACAATGACAGCAACTTTCTTATGCTCTCGGTTGTTTAGGATATGGCTGAGAACGGTAGTTTTACCGGCTCCTAAGAAACCAGATAAGACGGTTACAGGTAATCGATTCACTTATTGCTCCTAAATGATCCACTTGCTGATAAAAGTGATTATTAAAANNNTATGATGTAACGTATCATTTTTTGATTTAGAAAAAAAGAATTTAATTTACTTAAGGCGACTGCTATATTGAATTGTCTCAAGCCAGTTTAACTTTTTCGTATATGTAACGGTTTTTGGTGCGAAGATTTTTAGAATATTAATTTTGTTTTGACTCTGTCTTGTCAAGGTGAGGCTAGGTTCTTTTTGTTCTTCAATATTAAAAGGTCTATATGAATATAAATGACATCAGAGTTTTGATTGATAGATGGAATTTAGCTTTACAAACTAGGGAACCAATGAGGGTAGTAGAGTTATACGCAGATAACGCGATTTTGATTCCCACTGTATCAAATATTGTTCGTCATAATCACGAGGAAATCGAAGATTACTTTACTCATTTTCTTCAAAAAGGTCCAAAATTTGAAATTCATGAAACAAATATTCGAATATTTGATAAATTGGCGGTAAATTCCGGAACGTATACTGTGACGTTCGATGATGATTCATTGGCAAAAGCGCGCTTCACTTTCGTATATGAACATATCAGTCACCGTTGGTTAATTATCGAGCATCACTCATCATTAATGCCGGAATAGATCAGGAAGTTATTGCGGTGGTGCTAAAATAAAAAGTTTTTCGGGATGCATGATGGTATGATTAATCAAGGGNTTTATTTTCAACNAGGAGGNTGATATGTTCTCACACGTGATTCTTGGTACTAACGATATTGAAAAATCTAGGTTATTCTATGATGCTCTTCTAGCGACCCTTGGTGCAAATCCAGGTGTTGTGGATGATAAAGGGCGGTTAATGTTCGTTCATAATGACAAAATTTTCGGGTTGACTCCTCCAATCGACGGGCATCCAGCAACTCATGGCAATGGTAGTACAATAGGGTTTACCTGCGAATCACCCGAGCAAGTGGAAGCATGGCACGCGGCAGGTGTGGCTAATGGTGGTAAATCGATAGAGGATCCGCCGGGTGTTAGAGAAAGTGCATTTGGACCACTTTACCTTGCTTACCTTCGTGACCCCGAGGGTAATAAACTCTGTGCCTTACATATAATGGGCTGATCTTTTTTAACCGTCTTATTGCTTACGTTTGTACGGTTAGTTTTTGCTTGAATTGTAACGCCGGCATTACTAAATTAGTCATGCTTATTGCGATAAACGGTTATATTAAAATCACATAATTTATTGATTAGGGGTTGCTTTTGTTTTGGGTGCTACCGCTAATATACTCAATTGCCCATGGTAGCGTGATCATTCCGAGGCAACCCACTATTGCTACGCCAGCTTGGACTACGATAAATTCAATGAAAGAATATGGAATCTTTGAATATACATAAAATTTTGTTTCGATGCCCCGAAACTTTCAAATGGAAGCATTTCCAAAATCCTGTGGAAGTCTTAGTCGCTCGAAACATTGGCCGAGTATGTGATTTGATTTACACAGTTGAAAAATTGGTAAACGAGAGAAATCTATATGCCGTTGGATTTGTTTCTTATGAAGCATCCTCCGCTTTTAATCCAAAAATGATAACGTGCGAACCGTCTCGATTCCCATTGGTATGTTTTGCATTATTTGAGAATTACAAAATAATTGAACAGCTGAGTAAGCCGCTCTCAACTGAGAAATCTACCTGGAAAACATCATTAGATTTGGAAAAGTATATTAAAAATATTGTTGAAATAAAAAATCGAATAGAGTTAGGAGATATCTATCAACTCAACTATACCACACAGTTTAAAACCATGTTGGGTAGACCTGAAGATTTCTTTAATAGCTTCGTCAGTGATGAGCCTTATGCTTGCTTTATAGATACTAATGAATTTCAAATTTTATCGGCTTCACCGGAGCTTTTTTTTGAACTTGATGGGGAGGATATTAAAACAAGGCCCATGAAGGGAACTGCGCCACGTTATGATAGCTTGAAGCTTGATGAAGATAGTCGGGATCAACTTTTAAGATCAAAAAAAAATAGAGCCGAAAATTTGATGATTACAGATATGATGAGAAATGATCTATCAAAGATAGCAATGCTGGGTAGTGTGTCTGTAGATGATGCTTTTAGGATAGAAAAATATTCAACAGTCTGGCAGATGACTAGCACTGTTAAAGCAAAAACGTGTGCATCTGTATTGGAAATTTTCAATGCTCTATTCCCTTGTTCTTCTATAACCGGTGCGCCGAAACTCAAGTCAATGGAATATATCAAGCATTTTGAAAAGAGACCAAGAGATATTTACACGGGGGCTATCGGCATTATTCAACCAAATCGAAAGGCTGTATTCAGCGTTGGAATTAGAACTGCATTGAGGAACACAATCAGTAGAGAAACAGCATATGGTTCTGGCGGGGGAATTGTGTGGGATTCAAAGCCTATCCCGGAGTTCAAAGAGCTTGGTTATAAAACTAGGATTCTAGGAAAAGTTGAAACTGATGAAGTTTTCTATTTGTTTGAAACGATGAGATTACATCACTCTGTTGGCATTTTGATGCTTGCTAGACATTTAGAAAGAATGGAGAGGGCCGCGAACTATTTTGGAATCAATTATTCAGAAAAAATAGTACTAGCTTTTATTGAAAATGAATTAAAATCCCAAAAAGTAAATTTTGACGNCAGGCTAAGGTTGACACTAAATATTTTTGGAAAATTTAGTCTGCAGTGCGTTAAGATAGATGAACCTTTTGAGTCTAGTCAATTGGTCCAATTTGTCTCTACTGCGGTGGATAGAAACGATATTTTTTTGTATCATAAAACAAATTTCAGAGGAGTGTATGATAGGGCTCAGAGCGAGGTTCCACCGCTTGTTGAACCTATATTGTTTAATCATGAATCTGAGGTGACAGAAACCAATATATCCAATATTGTTTTTGAGGAAAACGGAGATCTTTTTACTCCCCCTGTTGAATGTGGTTTGCTGTCAGGAATCATGAGAACTGAGTTGCTTCATAACAATGTAATCAAGGAAAGAGCCATTACAAAAAATGATCTTTTAAAAGTTGATAAGGTGTATTTGATCAATGCACTGCGAGGTTGGAGGAACGCTCGTTTTTTAAAAAGGTCTGTTACCGAATAGCTACCGGGTTTATTATCATTTGCACCGCACCTTCCAACCTTGCCTGGCCCAGTACGAACATAAATTTGTCCACACTATCTGCAATGAGCTCTTCTGTGACCATATTTTCCAGAATATAAATACCATGCTTGGGAATTAGCTCTGCGTGTACTGGAAACGCGTCTCCGTTTGCAAAATCCCCAGGAAATTTTTCTAGGCAGACAGTATCTGAACCAACAGCGGTCACATTGAATTGAGCTAAATAGGTTGCGGCGCTGAGATCGATTCCAGGCAATTCTTCAAAATATTTCTTTTTATCGACGGTGCCCATCTCCATGAAACCAGTATGAATTAAAACCACATCGCCTTTTTGTACGCTTAATGACTGTGCATTTAGCATTGACTTAATGTCTTCCGATGTGATGCTTACGTCTGCCTTTAACATTTTCTTTCCATTCAACTCCATCAAAGAGCTAGGTTTAGTATTTTTATAATATTCAACGGCATTCAATAAAATACCTCGTGTAACCACGGGGGGTATTTCATGGATCCCTAATTTTTTTAAACCAGCTGGGGTATAGATGTCAGATATCGAATTACCGTTATAGTAAACGTGATCTATTCCAATATGGCCTAATCCATCGATTTGTGAGCCTACCCCCATCCATACTAGGGCCCAGTCGTCGTTTGCTGTGACCCGTGTTTTGTGGCCGTAAGTAATCCCTGAACCATTCCCATGAGGCACTGTATAGAGTGCGAAGGAGCGTGTGCCCCATGCCGGAGTGTCCTTTCCTGTCACCATTCCTAGTGCGTAGCGTTTACCTTTTGTAATGAGTTTGGCAGCGCCGAGGATTTCCTTATCAGTTATTTCATTAATAGCGCCGATGGTATCTGTTGGGCCCCATTTTGATTTGCGCCAATCTTGACCCGAAACAACGTAAGACCATAGAACTATTACTAAACTGATTATAATTTTTGGAAAGACATTTTTGATCATTAACTATGCTCCGATAAAACTTATTTATTTATGGTAACTGTTAATGTTTATAGATATAAAGACATTTTGTACAACTTGCTGTGGTTTTTCAAGCAATTAATCGGACTGCAATTTATTTAAGCCCCGTATAGGGGCTTGCGAAGAATGCTTATCTACTGAGTCGAGAATGTTTTAAGATATATTTGTAATTTACTGAAACAGTGTGGATTTTATCAATCTATTTTGCAATTTCAGTAGCAATACACTAAACTCAAAGTCTTAAAAACACGTATTTAAATTGGTAATCACTTTTCCTAAAAGTTTCAGAGCACCTGATAACCTACTTTGTGGAAAAAAAACCGAATTTGAGGCAGATCTTCGAGTCGTTGACCTGAGCGGTTCTAAAATTTGAACATTTTGAACATAAACTAAGGTATACCAAAATTGGCGAAAGTTCCTGATTACGATTCCGCTCTAATGAAGAAAAAAAGTAACGTTTCATCACTTGCTGGTTCCATGTTTGCGAGGCTGAAGCCCGCAAAGATACATGAATCCGTAAGCCCACTCCAGACAACCATAAATTCATCCACAGATTATCTTTTCGACATACAAAAAGATAACGGCCACTGGAAGTTTGATTTAGAAGCAGACGCTACAATTCCCTCCGAATACATATTCCTACAAAGGTTTCTAGGTAAATCGAATAGAGGACGTGATTTAGCAATGTGTAAATATTTGTTGTCCCGCCAGAATGACAATGGCAGTTGGCCTTTGTACTACGGTGGTCCAGGAAACGTTAGTGCTACGGTTAAGGCATACTTCGCGTTAAAGCTCGTTGGTTACGGTGCTGAAGAGGACTTCATGAATAAAGCAAAAAGCTGGGTGCATGAGAATGGAGGTGCTGAGGCAGTTAATGTTTTTACAAGAATAACGCTTGCTATATTTGGCCAGTTGAACTGGAAAACCGTCCCTGCGATGCCGGTTGAGATAATGTTTTTACCAAACTGGTGGTTTTTCAACTTAAACAGGGTCTCTTATTGGTCCAGGTGTGTAATAGTTCCACTGTTAATAATCTTTGCTAAAAAACCCGTTGTTCTTGTTGACAAAAAGCAACATATTTCTGAACTGTTTAAAGAGCATCCATTCAAACTTAAAAAGTTAGANTTCTTTAAAGCAGGGCAGCCGCTGAAAAATGGATTCATTCTGCTCGACAGAATCTTAAAAATTTTAGAGCCTTTTATCCCTAAGTTTTTGAGAAAACAAGCGATGAACAGAGCCGAATCATGGTTGCGAGAACATTCAAAAGGCGTTGGAGGGCTTGGTTCCATCTTTCCTGCAATTAGTAACGCAATAGTTGCCTTTAAGCTATTGGATGTTGCTGAGGATGATAACGATTTACAACGCCAGCTAGTTGCTATGGAAGATCTTGTAGTTGAAGGTTCAGATGAAACCTACTGCCAACCGTGCGTGTCACCGATTTGGGACACATGTTTGGTAATGTCTGCTTTGGCAGAGAGCGGAATTCCTGCAGATAATTCCAACCTAGGAGAAGCCGTAGATTGGTTGATGAGTAAACAAGTGCTTGTTGATGGAGACTGGTCTGTGCACGCACGCCAGCTAGCACCCGGTGGCTGGGCCTTTCAATATGAAAATGATAAATATCCTGATGTGGATGACACCGGCATGGTTCTAATGGGACTCCTCCGAGCAGGAGCGCACCTTAAAGATGATGATACTCGGAGGCGACTCAAGCTAGGGCTTGACTGGCTGGTAGGGATGCAGAATCCGGACGGCTCATGGGGGGCTTTTGATATTGGAAATAACTCAAATTATTTAAATAACATACCTTTCGCTGATCATGGAGCACTAGTGGATCCCGGAACTTCTGACCTTACGGCAAGATGTATAGAGTTGCTGGCTATGGTCGGCTTTGAAAAAAGCTCTCCGATTGTTGGTAAAGCTCTTAACTTTCTGAAACGTGAGCAAGAGTCTAATGGTGCTTGGTACGGTAGGTGGGGTGTGAATTATATATATGGCACATGGAGTGTTCTTGCTGGGCTTGGGGCGATAAATGAAGATCAATCTGCAGGCTATGTTCAAANGGCTATCAAGTGGCTGAAGGAAAAACAAAATGATGATGGTGGGTGGGGAGAAACTTGTGGTAGTTACGACGATTTTTCCTTTGCTGGATATGGTAGGAGCACCCCGTCTCAAACGGCCTGGGCCTTATTAGGCTTGCTTTCGGTCGGGGAGTATAAATCAATTTCGGTTGAAAATGGTGTGACTTATTTAATCAAAAATCAGAACGAGAAAGGGTGTTGGGATGAAAGTGATTTTACTGGCACTGGTTTTCCTAGAGTGTTCTACTTACGATATCATGGGTATTCACAATATTTTCCACTTTGGGCACTTTCAGTATATCAAAGATTATGTATGGGTATAGACACTCGCCAAACTGAAGTTATGAGCTCATCATCGGGGGAGCTACGTAAAATGTTAGGCTTATAGCGATAAGCCTAGATTGATAAAAATATTTCGTGTAAATTTTAATAATCATTTTTTTAATTAACAAGGGTTAATATGCTTGATTACCGCGCGCCTCTGGGCGAAATGCAATTTGTGATTAAGAATTTAATAGGAATGGAGTCCCTCAACTCACTCTATGGAAATAGTGACTTTTCAGAGGAAACTCTTGAGCTAATTCTCTTAGAAGCCGAGAAATTTGCAAAAAACAAATTGAACCCAATTAACTTTGAAGGAGATAGAGAGGGATGTCGGTTAGAAAACGGCACCGTTTTAACAGCTAAAGGCTGGAGGGATGCTTACAGCTTTTTTATAGACGGAGGTTGGCAGGGCCTGTCTGTTTCTGAGGAGTTTGGAGGTCAAGGTTTACCAAAAGTTGTTTCAAGCGCGGTGAGCGAAATGTGGGACTCTACAAATATGTCTTTTGCTCTGTGCCCTCTACTAACGTCTGGTGCAATTGATGCGTTGGAGGCGCATGGTAATTCTAAATTAAAACAGCTTTATCTCCACAAACTCGTGGCGGGAGAATGGACGGGCACCATGAATTTGACTGAGCCGCAGTCTGGCTCAGATTTGAGTTGTGTTAAAACCCAAGCAATCCCGGAATCAGACTACTATAAAATTATTGGGCAGAAAATTTATATTACTTATGGCGATCATGACTTGACGGACAATATTATCCATTTGGTTCTGGCTCGTCTCCCGGATGCTCCTAGTGGCACACATGGAATATCTTTATTCTTAGTACCAAAGTTGATTTTAGATGAGGATGGCAACCCTCTTAAGCCTAATGATTTAAAATGTATATCACTCGAAAATAAGTTAGGAATTCACGCAAGTCCGACCGCAGTAATGCAGTTTGGTGATAAAGGCGGCGCGATTGGATATTTAGTAGGAGAGGAAAATAAAGGCCTGTCATACATGTTTACGATGATGAATAACGCAAGGCATGCGGTCGGCCGTGAGGGACTGGCTTTGAGTGAAGCCGCTTATCAACTCGCTAAAGAATATTCGTTCAATCGAGTGCAGGGGAAAGTTCCTAGCACGGCAGTTTCGCATACGATTATTGAGCATCAAGATGTAAAAAGAATGCTGCTGGAAATTAAAGCTACCACAGAGGCCATGAGGGCACTTGTTTATTATTGCGCCCATTTGTTGGATATCGCTGAAAAAGAGAATAATCAAGAAAAACGCGCGCTTGCTCAACAGCGGGCGGATTTCCTGACACCTGTTGTCAAAGCCTGGTGTACCGATAATGCTCAGCATATTACGTCGCTTGCCTTGCAAATACATGGAGGCATGGGCTTTATTGAAGAGACTGGTATTGCCCAGTATGTTCGTGACGCGCGCATTCTAACAATTTACGAGGGCACCAATGGAATCCAAGCCCTTGATTTTCTGTGGCGTAAAACAATTAAGAATAATTTTGAGGCTGCTGACAGCTTCATAGCTGAAATGGAAGATTTCGTAAACAAAGAATTCCAGCAAGATCAATTTTCATTATTGAAAAATTCGATGAACGACTGTCTCGTTGATTTAAGGGATGTTCTAGATTGGCTTANGACCAACCGAAATAATAGAGAGGTATGTAACTCTGCAGCTACTCATTACTTACATCTTTTTGGCTTAGTTTTCGGCGCTTGGATGATATTTCGTTCAGCTAATTTGACTGAATTGCAAAAAGATAAAAAACTGGATGCTGAACAGTGTGGTTTACAAAAAACGCAAACCGCAGAATTTTATGCTGCTCAAATCCTACCTAATATAAAAAGCCTAAAACGAAAGATAATTGCTGGGTCAAAAGTAATTGAACAGATTGATAGTAGAGTTTTTTTGTGAGTTGGTTTCGCTATCTCCTGACTAAAATAAAAAAAATCACCCTATCCATCACTGGTTGGCTCGGTCAGTGGTTGTCATCCAGATGTGTAAATATCCATGATTTTAGAAAAGTTAGTCGGTGGTTATTACCTAAGCCTATATACGGTTACTTGGATGGTGGTGCAGATGATGAGATTACACTTGCCAATAACACCCAAGACTTTGCTCAATATGAGCTATTGCCAAAATATTTAGTTGACGTTAGTTCAATTGATCTTACGACTCATGTCATGAACTGCGATATAAATTTTCCTTTGGTTTTAAGTCCAACAGGAATGTCCAGATTGTTTCACCCTGATGGGGAACGAGCAGTTGCAGAAGCCGCAAAAAATGCTGGTTTAATTTATTCCCTCTCTACTCTGAGCACACATAGTATAGAGGAAGTTGCTGCAATATGTGATGTTCCCAAGTGGTTTCAAATCTATGTCTTTAAAGATCGAACCCTCATTACAGAGTTTTTCGAGCGTTGTCGTAAATCCGGGTTCGTTGGTATGACGTTAACTATAGATGTCCCGCCTCAGGGAAACAGAGAGAAGGATGTAAGATATGGACTTACCATACCTCCAAAAATTAATTTGCCCAGAGTTTTAGATTATTCATTGACTCCTCTCTGGTCAATTAATTATTTACTGGGTGATAAATTTGAATTAGCAAACGTCAGTCATAGAGCTCCAGTTGGAAACTCTGATTTGATGACGCTTATCAAATATCTTCATGATCAATTTGATTTTTCAGTTTCCTGGGAAGACGCTGAAGAGATGATTAATCTATGGGCAGGTCCCTTTGCCATTAAAGGAATTTCTTCAGTTTCTGATGCGAAGAAAGCGGTTGAAATTGGTGCAACTACTTTGATCCTTTCGAATCATGGTGGAAGGCAATTAGATTCTGCGGTAACCCCGATCGGCCTTTTGCCTGAAGTTAGAAGAGCTGTTGGAGAGACGGTTGAATTGATTTTGGATGGGGGCGTGCGGAGGGGATCAGATATATTCAAAGCTTTGGCATTGGGCGCTAACGCTTGTTCTGTAGGGCGTCCATATCTGTATGGGCTTGCTACAAATGGTGAGCAAGGTGTTTCTAAAGTGCTTGATATCTTGAAAACGGAATTCGAGAGAACGATGGGATTGATGGGTATAACAAGGGTTAGCGATATTAACCGAGGTTGCCTCAGGAGGAGAAAATTTATTGAATGAAGATGAAACGCTGATTAAGTTATTTCAGCAATTTAAACAATTTGCTATACTAGGAATCTCCCAGACTTGGCAGAGACCAAGTAATTTTGTTGGCAAATATCTTTTAAATCATGGATATTCAGTCTATCCTGTCAACCCCAATTATGAAAATGTTTTAGGGCAACCCTGCTTTCCTTCTTTGTCTGCAATTCCCTCTCTCATTGAAGTAGTGATTTGTTTTAGNCGACCTGATTCTCTTGCAACATTAGTTCCCGATTTATTAAAAAAGGATGTTAAAGTACTCTGGCTACAGTTGGGAGTGATAAATGAAAAAGTTAAGGTTGAAGCTGAGTCTAAAGGTATCCAAGTCATTATGAATAGGTGTATTAAAATAGAGCATGCGAGATTATTTGGCGGCTTGAATTTTATGGGTGTAAACACTAAAGTAATAACTTCAAAAAGAAGCAGAATTGTTTTCAATTGAAAAAAAAAATCGAAGCAAATAGAGAATTTGGGTTTGAAACGAAATGTCTTCATTCAGGTCAAATCCCGGATGCAGCAACCGGCTCAAGAGCGGTTCCTATTTATCAGACAAGCTCTTATGTTTTTGACGATGCTGATCATGCAGCCAGTCTATTCAATCTTCAAACTTTCGGAAATGTTTATGCGCGAATCAGTAACCCGACCACATCAGTTTTTGAGGAGCGAGTAGCCTCGATTGAAAATGGTAGAGCAGCTGTAGCTTTGAGCTCAGGCATGGCTGCTATAACAGTAACGCTAACCGCGATCTGTGCGATGGGGGATCATATCGTAGCTTCAAAAGCACTCTATGGAGGAACACACTCATTATTGACTGTGAATCTAAAAAAGTTCGGTATTGATACAACTTTGGTTGATCCAGATTCTAGTGAATCCTTTCGTAAGGCTGTGCAGCCAAATACCAAAGCAATTTTCATAGAAACCATCGGTAATCCTGCAATAAATATAATTGATATAGAGAAGGTTGTTAAGGTTGCCAATGATGTTGGCGTTCCTCTCATTGTGGACAATACCTTTCCTACGCCATTTTTATGTAAGCCCTTAGAATGGGGAGCAGATATNGTGGTTCACTCTGCCACAAAGTTTATTGGAGGTCACGGGACAACGCTTGGCGGTGTAGTCGTAGAGTCAGGTAGATTTCCTTGGGATAATGGTAAATTTCCGGGTATGACGGAACCCTCACCGGGATATCATAATATAAAGTTTTTTGAAACCTTCGGTGACTTTGCTTTTTCAATGAAGATCAGAATGGAACAATTACGAGTGCTTGGGCCATCTTTGAGTCCTTTTAATTCTTTTTTGTTGCTACAGGGTTTAGAGACGTTACCGGTGAGGATGGAACGGCACTGTGAAAACGCAATGAGGATAGCACAGTTTTTACAGCAGCATTCTAAAGTACAGTGGGTGAGCTATCCGGGGCTTCCTTCAGATAAATATCATCAACTAGCTAAACGTTACCTTCCAAATGGAGCTGGAAGTATTTTGAGTTTTGGAATTAGGGGTGGTGTAGAGGCTGGAAAACGCTTCATCGAAAATCTGACATTCTTAAGCCATCTTGCCAATGTTGGTGATGCTAAAACATTGGTGATCCATCCTGCCTCTACTACCCATCGACAGATGAACCACGAGCAGCAGATTGAATCTGGGGTGTTACCGGAATTGGTAAGAATTTCAGTTGGGCTAGAAACGTTGGACGATATTATTTGGGATATCGATCAATCAATCGCTAGATCGTCCGAGTAATTCATTTAAAAGATGAACGCTATAACCAGTGAAAAGCTCAACGGATGGCAGGTATTATCAATTGCTTTCGGAGCAATGATTGGATGGTCTTGGATCTTGCTCACAAGCACTTGGATTGGTAAGGCTGGTGTGCTCGGTGCTGTTGTTGCTATTTTGTTGGTCGGTTTATCCATCTTATTAATTGCAGGAATATACGGTGAACTAGCATCGATTTTTCCTGAGAACGGAGGGGAACANGTTTATACTAAAAATATATTAGGTCCTAATGCAAGCTTTATTTGTTCCTGGTTGTTACTCCTTGGTTATGTTAGCGTAGTGGCTTTTGAAATTGTAGTATTCCCCATCGTTATTAGTTATTTATTTCCATCAATTAACCAAATATTTCTTTGGAATTTTAATGGATTTGATGTTTATTTTGGGCAGGTGGTTCTTGGTGTTCTTGCAGGTTTACTTTTGACTTTTATCAACACCAAAGGAATTATAGTTTCGGCAAAACTTCAGGCTTTTGTGACAACCGTAATCATTTTGGCAGGGTTCTTTTTGGTCGCAGGTGCGTTGAGCTATGATTTAAAAAAACCCCTTATGGAAACAGGGGTTGATATGAATGGGGCAATTGGAGTGGCGATTATGGTTCCAATGATGTTCGTAGGATTTGATATAATTGCACAAACAGCAAAAGAAATTCACATTAGTCCTAGAGCTATAGCTCTTCTTATTATGGGCTCGGTAGTATGCGGCATTATATTTTATGTCTCGATAATAATATCAGTAGGGGTAGTGCTTGGTTCGGAATCCGGTGACTTGGAATTGTCAACAGCCATTGCCGCAGAGAAAGCTTGGGCCTGGAAGAACGCCAAATATGTGCTAATCTTTGGTGGTATTGCAGGCATAGTTACAACTTGGAATGGTTTTCTCTTAGGAGCGAGTAGGCTAATGAATGCAATGGCCATGGATAGGCAGCTTCCCTCCTGGCTTTCGGACGTTGATTTAAAATATAACCCTCAAAACCCCAGAAAAGCTCTGTGGTTTATTTTTGGCATCACATGCTTAGCTCCTTTGTTTGGACAGGCGACCTTGATTTGGTTTATCAACGCGGGAGGCCTTGGCGTTGTAATAGCCTATATTTTTGTAACGGTTTCTTTTCTGAAATATCGCTTGGATAGCGCTGGTGTAGAACGGCCTTTTAAAATTCGATTTTGGAAGATATGGGGCTGCTTCTCACTCTTTTTATCTCTGTTATTGCTATTCTTATATTTTCCTATGAGCCCCAATGGATTAATTTGGCCTTATGAATGGGGGATTGTTTTTATTTGGTGCTCACTTGGTTTTTTTCTGTTTCTTTTGAAGAAAAAAAATGAACGATAGAGAACAATCAGAGAAGCTAAACGCATTGGTGCTGTTTTCAGGAGGACAAGACTCTGCCGTTTGTCTAGCTTGGGCTCTGGAAAGATATAATTTTGTTTATACAATTGGCTTTAATTATAATCAAAGACACGGTGTTGAGCTTAAATGCAGGAAAATATTTCTAGAGCAAATGACGAAAAGTTTCTCAAAATGGTCTTCAAAAATAAAAGATGATT
This sequence comes from Methylococcaceae bacterium TMED69, assembly GCA_002170535.1. Taxonomy (GTDB): domain Bacteria; phylum Pseudomonadota; class Gammaproteobacteria; genus TMED69. Next base: position 22,679 of record NHDW01000010.1, on the reverse strand, counting down.
TTGTTATTGACCTAGAGTTTATGAAACATATTTCAACTAGTGCTCTCACGGAAAACCTAAGAATAACTAATTCGGCAGCAATACCGAACACTTTTTTGCCGGGCAGAAATATATTATTTCTCTCGGTTGCCGCTACATTAGCAGCTAAATTATCGATTACACAAATAGTAGGTGGTATGTGTCAAACTGACTTTTCAGGTTATCCAGACTGCAGAAATGATACTTTGAAAGCGATGGAAAAAGCGGTCCAATTAGGTTTTGAACAACCCTTTAAGATTGCACTACCTCTTATGTTCCTCGATAAGCGCGAAACTTGGGTAATGGCAAAAAAGCTAGGCGGTTCAATCTTGGTTGATTTGATCCTCGAAGAGACACATACGTGTTATGAGGGAGATCGCAGTACTAGACATCTATGGGGATATGGTTGCGGAGAGTGTCCGGCTTGTCAATTAAGAAAAAAGGGTTATGAATCGTTTGTTTCAATAGGCTTAAAATGAACTTCAGCGTTAAAGAGATTTACCATACAATACAAGGTGAGGGTGCTCGTAGCGGCAGGGCGGCAGTTTTTTGTCGATTTTCGGGTTGTAACCTTTGGTCTGGGTTAGAACACCAGAGAAAAAACGCAGTTTGTAATTTCTGTGATACTGATTTCAATGGAACCGACGGACAAAATGGCGGCAAATTTTTAACTGCTGAAAAACTTGCATCTACTATTGAAAGGGTTTGGGTTGATTCAACCAGCGATAGTGACCACCGGTATATAGTTTTTACTGGTGGAGAACCAGGTCTCCAGATTAGCGCGGAATTAGTATCGTCCCTTCAAACAAAGAGGTTTGAAGTTGCAATAGAGACCAATGGTACCGTTGCGTTGCCAGAAAATTTGGATTGGGTAACCGTTTCACCTAAGACCTGGAACTCTTTCGTTGTCACCAAAGGTAGCGAGCTTAAGTTTGTGTTTCCTCAAAAGAAATTAGCCCCAGAGGAGTTTAAATTACTTGATTTCGAACACTTTTATATTCAGCCAAAATTCGACGAACAATATGATGATAATTTACTCAAGTCACTTGATTTTTGTTTAAAATACCCAAAGTGGAAACTTTCGCTCCAAACTCACAAGTATGTCGGCATATTATAATTAGATAATAAATGATGATACAGAATAGCAAAGTAAGTTGGGGCAATCGCACATATTTATTTATTAACTTTTTCGTTGTAATATTGTTAGGAATTCGAAATATTTTTTCTTATCTTAGGGAGATGATTTGTGGAAAACAGCTTAAAATTTTATATTGACGGAGAATGGGTCGAGCCTAACACTTTAAAAAAATTGGATGTAATTAATCCGGCAGATGAGTCGGTTGCTGGGACGATTGCGTTAGGTAACGAAAAAGATGTAGATATGGCAGTGAAAGCAGCCAGAAAAGCCTTCGCGTCATTCTCACTTACTTCTGTTGATGACAGAATATCGATGCTTGAAAAAATCAACGATATTTATAAGGAAAGGTATGGTGAGATGGTAGAAACCATTTCCAAAGAAATGGGTGCTCCCACTTGGTTGTGTAAAGCAGCTCAAGCCGCAATGTTGACAGCGCATTTAAAAACAACGATAAGTGTGCTGAAAAATTTCAGTTTTAACGAGTCAAAAGGCAAGGTGTTCATAAAAAAAGAACCAGTGGGCGTCTGTGGATTCATTACTCCTTGGAACTGGCCTATTAATCAGATTTCAACGAAAGTATTTCCGGCGCTGGCTACCGGATGTACTATGGTTTTGAAGCCAACGGAGGTAGCACCACTTAATGCAATTTTGTTTGCCGAAGTTTTGGATCAGGCAGGTGTGCCCAAGGGTGTTTTTAACCTGGTTAATGGAGATGGTCCAACTGTAGGCGAAGCTCTCTCAAGCCATCCAGATATCGATATGATGTCTTTTACAGGCTCCACTCGGGCTGGTATCAGAGTTGCGAAAGCAGCTGCCGACACTGTGAAACGAGTAACACAGGAACTAGGCGGAAAGTCTCCAAATATAATTTTAGAGGATGCTGATTTCGATAAAGCGGTGAAGCAGGGTGTTGAGGCAATGATGTTAAATTCGGGTCAGTCATGTAATGCCCCTAGTAGAATGCTTGTACCAGCATCAATGCAAAGCAAAGCTATTGAGATTGCAAANGAAGTTGCCTCCCGAACAGTAGTTGGAGACCCACAGCTTAAGGAGTCGAATATGGGGCCGGTGGTGAGCGAGGTTCAGTTTGAAAAAATTCAAGGACTTATCTCTTCTGGCATAGAAGATGGCGCTACTTTGGTATGTGGCGGCCTTGGGAGACCGGAGGGTCTCGAGAGGGGGTTTTATGTTAAGCCTACGGTTTTTGCTGACGTGAATAACGAAATGACTATCGCCAAAGAGGAGATATTTGGACCAGTCCTTTGTATTCTACCTTATAAAAACGAAGACGATGCAATTGCAATAGCGAATGATACACCATACGGATTATCTGGCTATGTATCAGGAACAGATCCCGAGAAGATAAAAGAAATTGCCGGTAAAATCCGTGCAGGCAATGTACATGTGAATGGAGCAGGGCTGGATTTCACTGCACCTTTCGGTGGCTATAAGCAATCAGGAAACGGTCGTGAATGGGGTGAAGTAGGATTCGAAGAGTTCCTAGAAATGAAAGCTGTAATGGATATTGACGCAGCATGATTAGCGCGTATTCAATTTTCCATTTGGTTGAAACGATAATTTTAAAAAATGAATATGCGTAAACTACAAATTGCTAAATTCTCTATTGGTCAGAGAATTTGTCATAAAACCTTTTTCTACAGAGGGGTTATATTCAATGTTGACGCGGAGTTTAGTGGTGATGATAGATGGTATGACGATGTTGCATTATCTCGTCCTCCTAAAACAGAACCTTGGTACCATATTCTTCCTGATGGGAAACAACACACTACCTATGTGGCGGAACGCAATCTTGCAATTGATGAAAATATTAAAAAAATTGATCATCCCCTATTGGAAAGTTTTTTTGATGACATGAATGAGTCCGGTTATATTTCGACAGAAAAATTTAATTAACTGGCGAACAGGGAAAGAATTTATATGGATCCTCTCACCCAAGGAGTCGTTGGTTCGTTGGCGGCAAGAACGCTGGTGGGGAGGAATAGTAAGAGGCCGCTCGCGGTTGCTATTTTGGGTGGGTTGTCTGCCTTAACCCCCGATTTAGATGTCTTAATTAAGTCATCCACAGATCACTTATTGTTTTTGCAGTATCACAGGCAATTTACCCATTCTGTGTTTTTTATCCCTATTGGATCGCTATTTTGTTCTTTAATTATGTGGCCCTTAGTTAGTTTTAAACGCATTTGCGATTTCAAAACTTGCCTGTTAGCGTGTTTCTCCGGTTATGCAACTCATGGTCTGATTGATGCCTGTACAACCTATGGCACTGTTTTATTCTGGCCGTTTGCAGATACGAGAATTGCATGGTCGGTGATATCCATAATTGATCCCATATTTACTTCAGTTATTCTTCTTGGATTAATCGCATCAATTTTTAGAGCCTCAATCCGTGTTGCTTTATTGACAGTTTTATTCGGCTTGCTCTATTTGTTAGTTGGTGGTTATCAGAACCAAAGAGTTCAATCTGAGGTTTACCAAATCGCAAATAAACGAAATCATGCTGTAGAAAGGATTTTTGTTAAACCAAGTTTTGGAAATTTAGTTGTCTGGCGTACGGTATATTTACACGATAATAAGTTTTTCGTAGACGCTATCCGAGCGGGACGAGGACTGAGTAAATTTGACGGTGGATCTGTGAAACGTTTTAATATCAATGCGCAAATGGAGAAGCTAGAGATTCCTCCGCTTCCATTGTATGACTTGAGAAGGTTTAAATGGTTTACTAATGATATGTTGGGTGTTAGCGAGCTACATCCTGACAGAGTGATAGATGTGAGATATTCATTGCTACCGAATGGACTCGAACCTATCTGGTACTTGGAATTTAATCAGGACTTTCAGGATAATAAACACCTAACATTTAATGCAATAAGAAGTAATCCTTGGGAGAAACTCAAAAAACTTATTTTTATGATTGTTGGTTTTCCAGATTAGTTCATTCCAGGTCTAGGGCGTATCTCTCAAGAACTTCAATTTGTACCATTGATAGCATCTTCTGATGCGTAGCGCTCAAATAAATTTTGGGAGCTTTGCCGGCTTCTAAAGCTTCTGTCCATCTGCCAGCGCAAATACACCACTTATCGCCTTCTTTTAATCCCTCAAATCCAAATTCTGGCCTTGGGGTAGACAAATCATTGCCCTGACTTTTAGAAAACTCGAGAAATTCGTTGGTTAAGAGTGCGCAAGTTAAATGTAAGCCGTAATCAGAAGTGTCAGTGCGGCACAACCCGTCCCTGAAGTAGCCCGTAATGGGCGATTTACAGCAAATTTCGAGCGGTTCGCCAAAAACATTTAGGACCATGTCGTCATTATCTACCATATTTTTTAGATCTCCTCATTCGTGACACTGATAACCTTGTATACTAAAAATTTAGAGTGCAATTTCTAGTAAATTGATCTAGCCTACTAGAAGTGGCGTAGCTATTAACATATTATCAAAAATTATGATTAATTATTCTTTTTTTTCAAAGGTTGTTTTAGTTATGGCACTCTTAATGGGGTTGAACGGCTGTGCTAACGGAATAAAGGGAGGGGACTACTTGAATCGAGAACCTGCTTTCGTTATAGAAGAATTCTTTCAGGGCGAAATAAAAGCTTGGGGCATAATTCAGGATCGCCGTGGTAAAATTATCACGCGATTCGAAGCCGATATCATTGGAACTTGGGATGGTAATAATGGAACTCTTGATGAAACATTTACTTATTTGGAGAGTGGAGAAAATCAGAAAAGAATATGGAAAATTACCAAAAATGATGAGCTCAATTATACTGGGACAGCGGGTGACATTATCGGAGAGGCCACCGGCAAACAGTACGGAAACGCCGTTAATTGGGTCTACTCAATGGACGTGCCTGTCGGTAGCCGAAAAGTTAGACTAAAATTTGATGACTGGTTATGGTCCATGGATAAAAAAGTGGCAATAAACCGGTCTTATCTGAAGAAATTTGGTGTCACAGTTGCTGAAATAACATTATTCCTACAGCAACAATAAATCCTTTTTTTAAATCTTCTATTCTGTTAGTGTTCTGTAAAAAACAAACGCGAGGAAGCTATGGCTGTACGAAAATCCGACCTCTTCAGTAGAGATATTGAAAATATATTACATCCTTGGACCCATCAGGGATCGCACTTAGAAAAAGGACCACTAGTTTTAGAGAAAGCCAGCGGCGTCTATATTTATGATAATGAGGGAAATCGTTATCTCGAAGGTATGGCTGGATTGTGGTGCACATCGTTGGGGTATGGTAACGAGGAGCTTGCGCAGGTAGCCTATGACCAAATAAAAAAATTGTCATATGCACAGCTATTCGCTAGCAAAAGCTATGATGTAGGCATTGAGTTAGCTGAGAAACTAAATGAAATGGTGCCTTTCGAGCGTTCCAAAGTTTTTTTCGGCAATTCAGGATCAGACGCTAACGATACGCAAATAAAGCTCGTTTGGTACTACAACAACGCGTTGGGTCGCCCAAAGAAGAAAAAAATAATCAGTCGCCTGAAAGCCTATCATGGCATCACCTTAGCTACCGCTAGCCTGACCGGATTACCTCCATCCCATATGGGTTTTGACTTACCTCTCGAGGGAGGGAGGTTCATTCACACAGAGACTCCACATTATTGGCGTAACGGGGCAGAGGGGGAAACCGAAGAGGAATTCTCTACTAGATTAGCTGAAGATCTTGAAAAACTAATAATAAAGGAAGATCCTAATACCATTGCAGCTTTTATTGCGGAACCGTTAATGGGAGCAGGTGGAGTCATCTTACCTTCCTACAATTATTTTAAAAAAATTCAGCCAATATTAAAAAAATACGATATTCTTTTTATCGACGATGAAGTAGTTTGTGGATTCGGGAGAACGGGCCGCCCTTTTGGTATGCAAACATTCGGGATTGAACCTGATACCATCTCATTGGCTAAGGCGATTACTTCCGCTTATTTGCCTCTCAGTGCTGTTGTCATGAAAAATAATTTACATGAGGTCATTCAGCAGGCCTCTGATGGGATGGGGATTTTTGGTCACGGATATACTTGGGGTGGGCATCCTGTAGCTTGTGCGGTGGCGTTAAAAACCCTGGAGATTTATAAAAGAGACAGCATTTTTGAACACGCTGCTAATCTTTCGCCAATCTTTCAAGCCCGTTTCAGGGAGTTTTCTGATCATCCATTGGTTGGGGAAGTAAGAGGCGTTGGATTGATTGGAGCAGCTGAACTAGTTTCAGACAAAGCAAAGAAAAGTGGCTTTTCAACACCAGGATTAGTTGGGAATAAGGTGCTTTCAATTTGCCAAAAAAACGGATTAATTTGTCGCGCGATTGGGGACGTTATCGCATTTTGCCCACCTTTAATAATAACTGAAGAGCAGATTGATGAATTGTTTGAGAAATTTAAGAGGTCAATGGATGAAACTCTTGATTGGTACAGACAGGAAAATATTAGCTAAATTTCTACCTAAGTCGCCTTCTTAAATGGTTTCATTTTTATTATTAACAATGGCATGAGGGTGAGTGCACCTAACAACGCTAATATCATGGCAAGAGCAGTCAGGATACCAAATAATATTGTTGGTATAAAATTGGATAGAGTTAGGATGGAAAAGCCAAAAACTATCGTAACAGTTGTATAAAACAGTGCATGAGCAATATTATTGTGGCAATAGTGCATATTTTTAATTGGGTCTATATTGTTTGGTAACTCTGCCCTGAATCTGTATAAATAGTGGATACAGTTGTCGACGGCAATACCAACGGTTATTGCGGCTATAGTAATTGTCATGATATCCAAAGGAATATTCATCCAACCCATGAAACCAAGAATTGTCGCTGCAGCTAGGATATTCGGAATAAGCCCAATAAATGCTACTGTGATTGACTTAAACAAAATCATCATTGTGAATAGTATCCCCGCCATAACGAAACCCAAAGTAAGAATTTGGGAGGTGAAAAGACTTTGCAATACGTTGTTATATAAAACCAAAAGCCCAGAAACTTCGAATTCCTCTTTATCTAAACCAATTTTAGTTTGTAGTTCTTTTTCGATCCTAGTTAGAAGCTCTTTCCTTTCTAATCCCTCATAGGTATCGATGATTCTTGTAGTTATTCTTGCCTGGTTTCTCGGAAATGACACATAAGGATCGATAATTTGTGATTTAACGAGTGCAGGAAGCCTCTGATTGGCGATATTCATTTCGAATGGCTCAAGCGGCTCTCCCTTCACTTTTTCGGCAACCCTAATTGTGGACTCAAGTGACATAACTTTTCCAATTTCTTTTTGTTCCTCTAGATAAGAATGGACAGCTGCAATAGTCTCGATTTTCTTTTGAGTGAACCAAGTTTCTTCTTTAGAACAGCTTGTTCCGCAGTCATCGTTAAGGTCATCAAATAGATCCGCAAGGCCTTCTTCTTTAAATTCATTGTCGAAAAAATTATCCTCATTCTTAAATGACAACACGATGTCGAACGGTGTTGTGCCGCCGAGCTCACTATCAATTAAGGATAACCCCTCATAGATATCAGTCTCTTTATCGAAATATGAAACAAAGCTATTTTCGACTTGAAGTCGATTGATTCCGGATATGCCAAAAATTAGTAGTATAAATGCCAGAATAAATATCGTTTTGGGTTTTTTCTCGGTAAAAATGCCTAAAATGGTTGTCAATTTTACAAAAGAACCAAGTCCGCCTGATGATTTTGAGGTCGTCTTCTTGGTCAAGACTAAGAGAGAGGGAAATAGAAGGAATGTCGTCGCATAAACGACGGTTAAACCAAGAGTCATCATCAAACCGAAATCAATGACGGGTTTAATATCAGCCATTAAAAGGGAGAGGAAAGCAATAATGGTTGTAATTGCTGTGTAAATACATGGTCGTGCCATTTTTTGAACCGTCAAACTTACCAGATCTTTTTGAGTATGGTCAGGTAACTGATTATTCAACTCACGGTATCGAACGATAAGATGCACGTTCATAGACATGGTGATTATTAGCATTAAAGCAATAAAATTTGAAGATATAACTGTTACCTTCCAGCCGATAAGGCCCAAGAATCCAAGCATTGTCACGCCAGCATAGATACAGCTTGCCAGAGGAAGAATGACCCATCTGACTTCCCTAAAGATCAGAGATAGCATGAGAATAAGGAAGAAAAGCACACCTCCTCCAAAATTCACAAGGTCTCCTTTGATATATTTGGTAACATCATCAACTATTAAAGGCAGTCCGCCTATATAAAGCTTTGAGGAGGTTTGACTCTGATATTTGTCTATTACGTCCCTCACCTGCGCAAGAGTTTCGCGAGTAATTTTAATTGCTTCGGCTTTTGCAATATCGTAGTTACGGTTTATACTTTTGAATTCTTCATTTTGATTAAGATCAAGTTTTCCAAGTTGTTTTAAATTTAATAACTTATTCCTTTTGTCTCGCGTTTTAAAAAACTCCAAATGCGGTGTCAAATAAACCGCAATTGATGAAACTGTTCCTTTGCCATTTACCACTAAATCCTTGTAAAACGGGCTGCTAGTTAATTCATCACGCGCTCTTTCAAGGTTTATATTTTCCATTCTCAGGGTTTTAAAGTTAGACGCTAGCCCAGCTAGGGTCATATTGGGATCATTGAAAACCAACGGGACATCCATAACTGATACTACATCCGATACTCCGCTGATTTTTCTTATATCCTCCACTAAATTAGTTGCAAGATTTCGGCTGTTTAGCGATAAAAAGTCTTCATTATGCTCAATTGCGACAAATATGAATTCTTTGGTTTCGTATTCTGAAATTAAATCTCTGAATAAGCTTAAATCAGGATCACTTTCTAAGATTAAGGCATCGATTGATGCATCGAGTTTAAAGTTTTTCAGGCCAGTTTGAATATAAACTCCGAATACCAGAAGGAATATAAGGCAGAAAAAAGGGTTTTCAAAGACGGTTTTTTGGTATATTCGATAAAGAATTGATCTCATGTTTGTGGTTGTTTGCAATAGTGTTTTAAAATATTTTGTCTAAGCGGGTAATAATGATTTAATATTTGATTTTAACTCAGCTGTAATAATGCATCAAACATATTGGGAAAATTCAGATGGAAGCTAATGGAGTAAAACAATTTTTGTTACACTTAGCGGAATGCGCTTCGAAAATCACTCTGCCGGGCTTTCGTTCTAACATAGAAGTAATTGATAAAGCAGCGGGTTCTCTCTTTGATCCAGTTACCGATATTGATCTAAGAACTGAAAAAGCCATTACTAACGAGATAAAAATTAGGTTTCCTGAACATGGAATCTCTGGCGAAGAATATGGGACTGTGGGACCTCAGGATCGCTGGTCTTGGATAATAGATCCGATTGACGGGACACGTTCATTTATCTCGGGTATGCCGACATGGGGAACTTTAATCGGTTTATTATTTGAAGGTAAGCCTGTTTATGGAATGATGAGTCAGCCCTATGTCGGCGATTGCTTTATTGGGGGTGCTGGAATCTCTGAATTACATAATGCTGAGGGCTCAAAAGTTCTTAAATCAGGGCATAACAGTGATTTGGCGAATTCGATTCTATTTTCAACAACCCCTGATATGTTTCAAGCGGGAGCAGAATCAGATTGTTTCAATCATCTGGTAAAAAAAGTAAAGATGACCAGGTTTGGGGCAGATTGTTATGGTTACTGTTTGCTAGCATCAGGATTCGTAGACTTGGTAGTTGAATCAAATTTAAAATATTGTGATATAGCGCCTTTAGTCCCAATAATTGAAGCTTCTGGTGGTGTAGTTTCACATTGGGATGGAAATTCGGTTAGAGCGGGGGGTCAGATTGTGGCAGCATCAACGCAGCAATTATTGGACCAGGCTCTTGAACTTTTGGCCAACGCTTCGTAGTCTTATCTTAGTTATTTTTATTTGAGAGAATATAATATGCCTAAATTAAGTGATAAAGAAACTCGCGATTTCCTAGAAGAAAAGAATATGATTTGTAGAATTGGAACTGTCGACGTAAATGGTGCGCCGCTTGTGACCCCCATATGGTTTGTTTTTGAGGATGAAAAATTATGGTTTACCCCACGCCAACACTCTGAATGGCTGGAACATATCAGGGCGAATACTAAAGTCGGACTAAGTATTGATGAAACTGATCTTCCCTGCCGTAAAGTTGTTATAAGAGGGAACGCTGCAATAGAATTTGAGGTTGGTCATGATGATAAATGGAGAGAACTTTACCGGAGAATTTGTCGCAGATATGTTGACAACTCAGATGATTACGTTGATGGAACGATAGATCAACCAAGAGCTTTATGTTCAGTAAATATTCCAGATTCAGAAGTCCGCACTTGGCGATTCCCGGTTGGAGATGAGCATTATAGTGGGATATGGGCAAAAAAATATTGGACGCAAGATGCGAAAATTAGAAGCACCCGTCAAGGACTCTTTGAAAAAATTGATAAGAAAATTTAATTGCTACAAGCTAATCTGATCCCAGTGAAAGGCCATCGTTGATGAGGATAAAAGAAATTCCTATATGATGCCCGGGAGTGGTTTTTTGGAGTAATGCACGCGCTACCCTTTAGGACCATCTGATTGCTCATAAATTTTCCGTTATATTCCCCTATGGCGCCAGTTGCTTGCTTAAACCCAGGGAAGGGGAGATATGCCGAATTAGTCCATTGCCAAACGGTTGAGAAGAAATTACCGAATATCTCATTACTCTCTCTGCATGGATGCATCCTAATTTCTTCTTGTTTTGGTTGAAACCTATTCGCGGCTATTTCAAGCTCGAATTCTGTGGGTAATCTTAAACCTTTCCAAGTCGCATAAGCATCTGCTTCAAAAAAGTTGATATGGCAAACCGGCATCTCTGGAATGAGTTTGGTATTTCCATTTAAGGTGAATTCGTTCCAAATATTATCTTGTCGACTCCAGTAAAGAGGATGTCTTATGTTGTTTGCTTTTATGAAACTCCAGCCGTCAGACAGCCAAAAAGCGGGATTGTGGTAACCACCAGCATCAATGAATTCAAGATAATCACTGTTAGTTACAAGTTGGGAGGAAACCTTAAAGGCGGGAATGATTTGTTCGTGGACTGGTTTTTCATTATCGAAGAAAAAATTTGTATTTTTTGATCCAAAACTATGTGTACCGCCTTCAATTTCTAGCCATTCAGACTTTACATGTTTTGGACAGGAAACTTTTGAGGTCTGATAGATGGGGGCATTTGGGTTTTTTGAGAAAAGGTGCTTGATATCCATCAACAAAAGTTCCTGGTGTTGCTGTTCGTGGTTTAATCCTAAAGTTATTAGTTTGGACTTATCTGTGCTGGCTTTCTTAATCAGCTCTTGCATTTTGTGATCAACAAAACTCCTATACTCTAAAACTTTTTCTAATGAGGGACGCGTAATCAAGCCTCTGTCTGTTCTTGGGTATTGTTCCCCTACAGAGTTATAGTACGAATTAAAAAGATACTCGTAACTCGGGTCAAAAGGTTTGCTGTAGCCTTCTTTATTTTTTAGGATGAAGGTCTCAAAAAACCAGGTAGTGTGGGCTGCGTGCCATTTTGCTGGGCTGCAGTCAGGCATAGATTGACTACATGCATCCTCTGATGATAAGGGTTCAAGAAGTTCTTCAGTTGAAGAGCGGATTCTCTTATATTCAAGAAAAAGATTGTTTGTTGCTCTACCACTATTAAAACTGATTTGTCCCTGTTTCGAGGTGTTCTGCATATTTACCATCTTTCAAATAGAATTTTTTTTCGCTTAAGACTTTTTGACGGCTGCTATAAGATCTTTCGTTAAAATTGAAACTTCCATTTTTGTGAAACATTAACACACTAGAGGATCTGGTGCCATACAATTTACCGGTTATAAAAATCGATTCCTTGTAGGCTTTATTTAAGAGATGTACTTTGGAAGAAGGGCCGAGAATTGAAAAAAAACTCTCAATTAAATCAGATGGCTTCTCAGTTATTACGTCTTTTACTCTTTTTTTGAGAATATTACCTTTAGGCCATGGATTGTCGAAAGTGGAGTTAGTCATAACATGAATCCCATCATTTAAAACCGAAATCTTACTTGTCGCATTTGAATAGTGAAAAAGTATATCTTTTATTCCTACAACTAAATTAAAACCTAAAAATTGATTTTTTGTTTTTTCAAGAAACTCGACATATTGATACGGGTTTATGTTATCGGTTAAGAAGTCTTTTATTAGTAAACCTCTTGACTTTTTATTTTTAGAAGTCTTTTCAAATGTAGGCAAATTTGTTAGCGCTGCAACTCTTCCGCTTCTAGTGACTCCCAGCCACGTTCCTCCGGCCCTCAAATCTTTTCCCGCGAGTATTTCCTTATTTTTCTTCCACAAGCCTAAACTTTTAGTTTCACGCTCGAAATACTCGTCTCTATTGGCAAGAATTATTAGCGGGAAATCCTTGATAGTATTTTTTGCTATCAGTACTATGCACATTATTCAGAATATAAAAAGACTTTCGGTCTGCGCGTCTTTTAAAAGTTGTTTCCCGTTTAATTTTTGCAATTCGATTAAAAAAGAATAACCAACGATATTTCCGCCACATTGATTTACAAGATTTGCCGCGGCTTGCGCGGTGCCACCAGTCGCAAGGACATCATCTACGATTAGAATATTATTTTTATCTTTACTAATGCTATTTTTGTGTATCTCTAATGTTTCTATGCCATATTCAAGCTCATATGTTGCCCTAAGCGTTGCCCTTGGTAACTTGCCGGATTTTCTGATTGGGATAAAGCCAATATTTAAGATACTCGCTACTAAAGGTCCAATTATAAATCCTCTTGCTTCAAGACCGGCAACGTAATCTATACTTTTCTCCTCAAAAGCTGATGCCATATGACGCGCGGCTTCTTTTATTGCTCCAGGCTCGGCTAGAAGTGGCGTTATATCTTTAAAAATAATTCCTTTTTTGGGGAAGTTTGGCACGTCTAGAATCAGTTCTCCTAATCTTTTTTTGACATTCATGTCCATAATTAATCCGGCTGTACTTTATATGTGAAGGGGTTAGCGATAACAGAGCACGTTTTTAGTTGCCACATCTTGTTCTTATTTCCTCTGCTAATTGTTGATAATCTGTCTTTCCACTTCCGAAAATTGGAATGTGTTCGACGTATTCTATCATTTTAGGAATCATGAGGTTCGATAGTTTATTTTGGTTCACAAATTCAAGAATTTTTTTTCTGCCAGAGTCTTTTTCGGTCGTAAATAAAATAATCGTCTCCAAATTATTGTTTATGGTTACACTGATAGCAGCATGCTGACTAGATGGCCAAATTCTGGTTGCTATCGCTTCAATTTCACTCAAGGAAACCATTTCACCTCCAAGCTTGGCAAACCTTTTGATTCGCCCTACGATTGTTAAAAACCCGTCTTCGTCTATACTAACCAGATCGCCCGTTTCGTACCAGCTTCCATATGTTGGATACGATTCATTTTTTGAAACCAAATTTTCAGGGTCCGTTGAAATCAACTTAGGTCGCTTGGTCGAACCTAAATAGCCTTGCATAATATTTGGTCCTTTTACAATGAGTTCTTTTCCCTCTGTAATCCCCTCGACTGGTCTCAATTTGAAATCAATCATCGGAAGTATTTTGCCAACAGTTCCCTTTTTATTTGAAAATTTATTATTTACTGAGATGACCGGGCTCGTTTCTGTAGTACCGTAACCTTCTAAGATATTAATGCCAAATTTTTTCTTCCAGAAATCCCTAATTTCTTCAGGTAGTTTCTCCGCACCACTTACAACATAGTTTAGCCATTTGAAGTCTTCCTCTTTTGCATATTCAGCATAACCTTTTAAAAAGGTCGGCGTGCCCCATAGTATAGAAATTTGCTCGTCTCTACAGATTTTTACGATTTCCTTATAGTGCAAAGGGTTTGGATATTGAAATATGTTTGTTCCCTTCAGGAGAGGAAGGATCAATCCTGCCATCAAGCCAAAAGAGTGAAAAAAAGGAAGAACATTCAGAACTTTATCTTTGGTGCTATCTTCCAACATATGTTGCGTTTGACAATAATTTGCAATTAAATTTTTCTGAGTTAACACTACACCTTTTGGAGACCCCTCTGACCCAGTCGTAAAAAGTATACATGCCTCTTGGGTTGTTATATTTTTAGTAATAAACTTTGGGGCAATCATTACTTTTATAAAACTAAATAAAGAAGCGATTTTGAGAAACAAGTTGATTCTTTTGGAAAGATCCTCAAGAAAAATGATCTGGTAATCATTACGCAAATCATCGATTTCCCAGCTTAAACCTGCTTTGTTGATAAAGTTTTTTGATGTAAGAATAGTTTTTGTCTTTGAAAGGCGCAAACAATTGCGTAGCTTGGCAAGTCCCGACGTATAGTTCAGCATGCATGGAGTCAATGAGAGAAGTTGGAACACAAAAAACACTATCGCACCTATATTTGTATTAGGTAACAATACACCTACTCGCTGCTCCGATTTCTTAAGGCACTTAATTAATTTGGAGAGCAAAATTATTTTCATAAATAGGGAAAAGTAAGAATCTTCTGCTCCTGTTGCGTCTTTGATGATTTTAAGGAACATGTTTCGGCTTCGTATTTTCTTAATTAGGTATGAGACTAGAGTTCCGTCGGAGTAGTTGTGACGGCAGGACAAGTCAGTTAAAAGAAAATCAATCATTTCTTGTTTCTCCGATAAACTAGTAGATTTTTTCTGTCTCCGGCTAAGACTCATTCTCAACTTGAGTGGTTTTAGCCAAGTATGTTCTTCTTTTACTAATATACCCTGAATAGCATTAACTTCCGGTTGGTCAGACAGACTCATTATGAGTGCTCGAATATTTAAGTGATTTTCGGAAGAGGGAACAAACATTAGGTTTTCATTTGGAATTTTTGCCACTTTATTTATTCTATCAAGCTGAACAACCCTAATTTTTAGAAAAAATGAGACAAGAGATTTAAAAAAACACTTTTTTTCAACTATTAGGAGGGTATCTTTACCTAAAATACTCTGTACTAAAGCAGCATTGAAAAACGATATTCTATTCGTAATGAATAAAACTGCCCCCCTAATTCGATTATCTTCAGGCTCAGGCTTTTCAACTATAAAATTTGCTAGTGTTTGAAGTGTCATTTTTAGCGTTATCCGGCCTCTTTGTGCTCAACAGTTTCCCACGCATGTTTTTGATCAATAATTTCAGAACCCATTATATCTATTTTTGTTAAAAACGAATAATTTTCCCTCAGATCAGTTTAAACTATACAAATGGAATTATTTTTAAAAGAAGACGATAAAATCTTTGAACAAACAAAGTTGGCAGCCGGTAAAATGATTATAGATATTTTTGGTTATGACGCCCTTTTGGTCGGAGATTTATTTGATCAAGATTTTTTAAGAGCATCAAGAATAGCTAATAAATGGAGAGTGACTCAGAATTTTGAAATGCCGCTAAATACCGAAAAGTTTGATTTCATTTCCGATTTATGTTCGATAAGTATTGCTCCGGAGAAGATCGATTTAATCGTTCTTCCCTTTGTTCTGGAATCCACTGAACGGCCTTATGAAGTTTTAGGGGAAATGGCCGAGTTGCTTGTCACGGACGGATATTTACTTCTGATTGGCGTTGCAAGATGGTCTTTTGGAAGAAATAACTTTTTTTCAAAGATAAATTCTTTGGCTCCGCATGGAAGCCCTAGTCTATTTACGATAGCAGATCTTAGATCTAGGCTAGCTGAAAGCAATTTAGTTATTGAAAAATTAGAATCAAAATATTTTGGCAGATTTTGCGACTTTAAAGGTACCAAGGAAAAGAGTAATAACTTTTTAAAAAAGCGTCTGGCAATTTGTTTCGGAGAGGTATACTTGTTACTAGCGAAAAAAAAGCTGATGCCCGTTACGCCCTTACGTAATTTATTTGACAGAAATAGAAAAATCATAAAATCTAAAATATTGGAAACCTAGGAATATGAAAGACTAATATCTAACAAAATGAAAAATACAGAAACGATTGAAATTTATACTGACGGCGCCTGCAGAGGAAATCCTGGCTGCGGCGGTTGGGGTTGTGTAATAAATAACAATGGTGATAAGAAGGAGAAAAGAGGTTATAAAGCTCAGACGACTAACAATAGAATGGAGCTTACCGCGGTGATAGAAGCTCTTAAGTCAACCGCTGTTGACGGGCCTATCGTGATTTATACAGATTCGAAATACGTAATGGACGGGATAAACCAATGGATTGTAAGATGGAAAAAAAATGGCTGGATGACGGCTGCAAAAAAAACAGTTAAAAATAAAGATTTGTGGCTTCTATTAGATCGATTAATCTGTTCAAGACAAATAAATTGGGTTTGGGTTAAGGGGCATGCGGGGAACGAAGGAAATGAAAGAGCTGATTATTTGGCTAACCTAGCAATTGACGAAAATAATCAAATTAGTAACTAGAGGTGAAAAATGAGACAAGTTGTTTTGGATACGGAGACAACTGGCTTGGATTGTTCTCAGGGCCATAGAATAATTGAAATTGGGTGTGTGGAAATTCTCGATCGAAGAATTTCCAAGAGTTATTTTCATACCTATATCAACCCAAGTAGGGCAATAGAGATTGGGGCTCAACAGGTACATGGTATTAGTGCCGAGTTTTTAGCGGACAAACCAGTTTTTGCGAAAATTGCGGACGAATTTCTCGATTATGTTGCTGATGCAGAACTAATTATTCATAATGCGCCATTTGACTTAGGATTTTTAAAGGCTGAATTCGAGATCTTAGATAAGAACAATAGTCCTTTAGAGGCCCAATGCACTATTTTCGATACTTTAACTTATGCTAGGGAAAAACATCCAGGACAACGAAATAGCTTGGACGCACTTTGTAAAAGATACAGCGTTGATAATCAAAATCGAGTTTTGCATGGAGCGTTGCTGGATGCAAATTTATTAGCAGAAGTTTATCTTGCTATGACAGGAGGGCAAACAGCATTAGAGCTTCAAGAAAATAGGGAAAACTTAACTATTCAAAATACAGAGACTGTCCATTATCTAAAAAATAACTTCATTCAGGCTACAGTTTCCAATGAAGACATAGAATCTGATACAAAATTTTTTTCTGAACATTCGCCATTACAGAAAGACAAAAGTTGAGAGCGGTTCAGATTGTTAATCAGAGATTATTTTTTGTAACTCGCCAGACTGATACATTCCCATGACGATATCACAGCCGCCAATCAATTCACCCTTTACAAATAATTGAGGAAAAGTAGGCCAATCTGAAAATTTTGGAAGATTTTCTCTTACTCCTGGCTCCGCATATACATCGACATGTTCGTATTGAATATTGCACGCTTTTAATGCTTCAGCCGTTCTCATTGAGAATCCGCATTGGGGGAACTGGGGGGTGCCTTTCATGAACAAAACTATTTCGTTTTCGCTAATTACTGTCTTTATTCTATCAATTGGATCCATTTGTAAACCTCTTTTTTCCCGGCGATTTATTACAATATAAAACTATTATTTTATTATAGTATTCTAACGTTAGAGGTAAAGTAAACTATAAAATTATTTTTTGTTAATCAGTTTTATTCGATGCTAAACAGCACGAGAAAACGTAATCTGGTATTATATAAGCCATGAACTCTCAGCCAAAAACTAAAATAATGGGTAATTATCAACGGCTTGACGTAAGTTTTGTCAAAGGTGACCGTGTTTATTTATTTGATAAAAAAGGCCGCAAGTATCTTGATGCTTTATCCGGGATAGCCGTATGTGGTTTAGGTCACGCGCATCCTGAGTTAGTAGAACTACTTACAAATCAGGCTAAAGATTTATGGCATACGTCTAACCTTTATCGTATCGAGCATCAAGAGATTTTGGCGGAGGTATTGACTGATTCCGCTAAAATGGACAGTGTTTTTTTCTGTAATTCGGGTGCAGAGGCTAACGAGGCGGCAATTAAATTATGTAGAAAATTCGGGTTTGATAATGGGATAAAAAATCCAACCATTATTACAATGAAAGGTAGCTTTCATGGGCGCACCATGGCAACTCTTAGTGCCACAGGTAATGAAAAGGTCCACCATGGGTTCAGTCCGCTTCTTTCTGGATTTAAGCACGTGGAATTTGGTAACACAGATGTACTGAAGAGCTATTTATGTAACCCAGATGTTGTTGCGTTAATGGTTGAGCCTATTCAGGGAGAAGGGGGTATAAAATTGCCTCCACTCAATTATTTAAGGAAATTAAGGGAACTTTGTACGCATTATCGCAAAATACTTGTTCTTGATGAGGTGCAAAGTGGCATAGGCAGAACTGGTTTTCTGTTTGCCCATCAATTAGACGGTATCGTCCCAGATGTGTTGACCCTCGCTAAAGGACTTGGTAACGGCATACCTGTGGGAGCGTGTTTAGTTAATAATCAATATTCTGGCATTCTAGGTTCAGGGACTCACGGCTCGACTTTTGGAGGAAATCCGCTCGTCTGCAAGGTAGCATTAGGAGTTTTAAAAATAATAAATGAGAAAGCCTTTTTAGGAAATGTAACAAATATCGGAACCTTAATGCTCTCAGAATTTAGATCAAGGTTGAATAATATCGCTATAGTTAAAGAAATTCGTGGCAGAGGCCTGATGATTGGGATAGAGCTCAATAAAGATTGTGGAGAACTAGTCAAGAAAGCCTTAGACCGAGGTCTCTTAATAAACGTCGCGAGTGGAAATGTTGTGAGATTACTACCACCGCTAATATTATCAGAAGATGAGGGACTAAAAATTGTTGAAGAAGTAACGTCTCTGATTGAATCATTCAATGGAAATGCTTAAAAATGAGAAGACATTTTTTATCATTAAAAGATCTAACAAAGTCAGAAATAGATTTTATAATTGAAAGAGCCCTTGAGCTAAAAAAATTGAAAACTAATGGGCTTAGGCCAAACTTGTTTGAGAGGAAAGTATTGGGGATGATTTTTGAAAAGTCCTCTACTCGGACTAGAGTATCATTCGAATCATCCATGATAGAGGGTGGCGGCGGAGCTATATTTCTTACGAACAGGGACTCCCAAATGGGACGAGGTGAATCGATCGCTGATACGTCTCGAGTGATATCACGGATGGTAGATATTGTCATGATACGCACCCATTCTCATGAAACTGTTGAAACGTTTTCAAAATATAGTGATGTACCAGTTATTAACGGGCTTACTAAAGCCTTCCACCCCTGTCAGATCCTCGCCGATCTTGTTACTTACTTCGAATTTAAGGGGAGTATTGAGAATAAAAAAGTCACCTGGATTGGTGACGGGAACAATATGTGCAACAGTTATATGGAAGCAGCTCAGATCATGGATTTTCAACTTGACATCGCATGCCCAAAAGGTTTTGAGCCAACTGCTATAGATGCAAATAACTGCAAACTTGCTGAGAACCCGTATGATGCAGTTGATGGAGCAGACTTGGTCGTAACCGATGTTTGGGCGAGCATGGGGGACGAATCAGAAAAAATGGATAGGGAAAAAGCATTCATTGAGTTTCAGGTTGACCAGAGACTGATGGATCGCGCTAAACCAGACGCTTTATTTATGCATTGTCTTCCAGCATATCGAGGTTTAGAAGTCAGCGAGGAAGTCTTGGAGGGTGTTAACAGCGTCGTCTGGCATGAGGCTGAGAACAGATTGCACTGCCAAAAAGCTCTAATTGAATTTTTATTAAACTCATCAAAAAGATGATCTCTTTCATTTGATCTAAAAAAACTATGTCTGGGACCAACAAAATTCAGGGAATAGGCATGACCTCCCAAAGATCTCGAAATCGACTCGTATCTAAGTTGCGAGAAATGGGAATAAAAAATGAAAAGGTACTGGATATTGTGGCAGAAACACCTAGGCATATTTTCATTGAAGAAGCTTTAGCATCAAAAGCATATGAAAACAGTGCTTTGCCAATAGGGTATGGACAAACGATTTCTCAACCTTTTATTGTCGCGCTTATGACCCAAGTTTTGATAGAAAGTGGACAGATGAGGAAAGTTTTAGAAATAGGTTTTGGTAGTGGATATCAAACGGCAATTCTTTCAAGAGTGAGTGGACAAGTATTTGGAGTCGAACGACTAAGCTCGTTAGTTGAAAGAGCGAGAGAGAAAATTTGGGAACTTAAAATAAGTAACATACATCTTCGGCATGGCGATGGAATGATGGGGTGGGAGGGTCATTCTCCATATGATGCAATTTTAGTGGCAGCCGCACCTAGTTTCGTTCCAGAAGAATTATTGAATCAATTAAGCGAGGGTGGGCGTCTTATTATTCCAATAGGAATCAACGAAAATCAAAAGTTAATGCTTTATAGTAAGACGGATAATGAAATAGTTGAGAAGGAGATTCAAGCCGTAAAATTTGTTCCTTTACTACCCGGAATAAATTAAATGCCAAGGGTCACGTTTCTGTTAGCCATTTGTTTATTTTTTTTCGGGATTAATTGGCTAATCAGTTGTTCCTCAAAGGTGTTGGCTCCAATTGAAAATAATAACTTTTCAAGTGCCCAATTAGTCCAAGTTTGGCGGAGAGGAGTGATAGAGAACCCAGGTCAATATCGGGTAGTAAAAGGTGATTCTTTATTTGCTATAGCATGGAGATTTGGTATTGATCATCGCAAGATACTCAAATTAAATAATATCGTAAACAAAAACTTGATATTCGAGGGGCAGACTCTTCGATTGGACTTTGGGGAAGTATCGCCAGAATCCGTTTCCCTTGTGAATCAAAAGAAATCAAAGCATCAGCCACGCTATAACCAAAAATCTAGCCCTCATTCCTCGCAACATGACTGGACTTGGCCTGTAAGTGGGGAGTTTGAAAAAGTTCATGATGGTGATAAGTTAATTGGTTTGGAAATCTATGGTTCCGCTGGAAGAGAGGTTAAGTCTGCATCTCCAGGAACGGTTGTTTATAGCGGGAATGGACTAAAGGGATACGGAGAACTAGTAATCATAAAGCACTCTGAATCTTTTTTAAGCGCATATGCTCACAATAAAAAACGTCTAGTTGAAGAGGGTGAAATGGTTAAAATCGACCAGGTTATTGGGCTTATGGGGTCGACTGGAACGACCAGAAATATGCTTTATTTTGAAATAAGACAAAATGGTAAGTCAGTAAACCCACTTTTATATCTTCCAAAAATCTAAATAAAGATAAATATAATAGTGACATTAATACAAAGCAGCCAAGACGTCTCGGCTTTCCTCAATCATTACATTGAAAATCCGGCAAGCTGCACCTGTTGTCATCATATCGATTCCAATGCCGGTCCGATTAACATTAGTGTCCATTAATCGATGCTTCTTTCCAGTTCCAATTAAAATTAATTCAGGATTCATTCTAAGAAGTTCCGCAATATTATTTGGATAAAACTCTTCCAATTTTTTTGGCAGGGCGCCTGTCATAACTTTGCGAGGCGTTAAAATGACAGGAAAATAGAATTCTTTACCGTCTATTATCAGAGAGTCGTCGGAGTAAGACTGAACGTATGGTTTGTCTAAAGTAAAGGTGGTTTGGCTCATTTGTATCATTTTTCCTCGAATTTTTTTGTTAGGTTAAATTTAAATTTTAGTTGCGAATGATTAATATTGAATCTAACATACCATTTGAAAAAAAGGATTTACAATGCACATAATACTTTTAGGTGGTCCTGGAGCAGGAAAAGGAACCCAAGGTGATTTTATCTGCAAAGAATATGGCATACCAAAAATATCAACCGGAGATATGTTAAGAAATGCAGTTTCAGTGGGCTCTGAGTTGGGCAAAAAAGCTGATTTGATTATGAAAAGTGGCGAACTTGTTTCTGATGATTTAATTTTAGCATTGGTGAAGGACAGATTAGATCAGTCTGACTGCAAGGGTGGCTTTCTGTTTGATGGTTTTCCACGCACAATTCCTCAGGCAGAAGGACTAGAGAACTTAAATGTTTCGATAGATATAGTGATTGAGTTGGTCGTGGAAGACGATGAAATAGTAAAAAGGATGTCAGGGAGGAGAGTGCACATGGGATCAGGAAGAACCTATCATGTTATTTATAATCCACCCTCCGTTAGTGATAAAGATGACTTGACGGGAGAGCCACTAGTTCAGAGAGCGGATGATATGGAGGAAACGGTTAGGAAGAGACTGGATGTTTATTCCCGGCAGACCAAACCTCTTATAGAATGGTTTAAAGATTATGAACAAAGAAATTCTGCTACGAAGTTTGTTGAAGTCAGAGGAATAGGTAGCGTTGAATCGATTAGAGATAGAATAATTCGGGAATTAAAAAAATAAATACAACGTATAAAGTTCAATTCCTGCTTTCATTATCAAGATATGTTTTACTTTTTATTAAAAATATAACAGAATATAAACTTAGAGGATGTTTAATATATTCTTTCAGACCAGAGATTGCTTAAATAATAAAAATTCCGATACGGGGGAACTTTAACAATGGTAGCAAAAAAGAAAGTAGCCAAGAAAAAGGTAGCCAAGAAAAAGGTAGCCAAGAAAAAGGTAGCCAAGAAAAA
>NHDW01000009.1 GCA_002170535.1 Methylococcaceae bacterium TMED69 | reverse complement strand
GCAATATATTTGTTTTATTGGACGTCTTAGGATTGTCCTGGAATGGGGTAAATGCGCCCTGAGCAGGATTCGAACCTGCGACTTCACCCTTAGGAGGGGTGCGCTCTATCCAGCTGAGCTACCAGGGCAAAATTAATTTTTTTTCATCTTACCCCAGGAGTCTCTCAGAGTAATCGTTCTATTGTAGACCAAACAATCTGAGCCAATGGTTTGATTTTCGACAGTAAAATATCCTAAACGCTCAAACTGTACAGTTTGGGAAACGAATTCTAATAAATTGGTTTCACCAATTGCATTTGCCATCTCAACTAAACTAGTGGGATTTAATGCCGTTAAAAAATCATTTTCTCTATTAGGCTCTGCCACACTGAATAGTCTATCAATTAAATTAACCTTAAGTTTCATGTTTTCCGATGCTGAGACCCAATGAATAATTCCTTTAATTTTTTGACCCTCTGGATTGACTCCATTAAGAGTTTTAGGAATATAATTACAATAAATAGTATTAATATTTCCATTTTGATCTTTGTCGATTCTGGTGCAGGTAATAACGAACCCGTATCTTAACCGGACACTCTTCCCAACACTTAATCTAAAAAATTTCTTCGGTGGGTTTTCTTCGAAGTCTGTGGACTCAATAAATATTTCCTTAGTTAATTTAAGTTTTCGGGTCCCAAAGGTTTTATCTTTAGGGTGATTCTGCGCTTCGATGCTTATTTCCTCATTTTCCGGCAGATTCTCTATTATGACTTTAACTGGATCAAGTACGGCCATAAGTCTTGGTGCTTTTTTATCGAACTCATCTCGGGCGCAGGTTTCGAGTAAACTAACATCAATCAAGGCATCTTTTTTTGTCACCCCGACCAGTTTGCAAAATCTTTCCAATATAGTTGGCGTAATTCCCCTCTTTTTTAATCCTTTTAAGGTAGGTAATCGAGGATCGTCCCAACCGTTCACTTTTTTTTCAGTGACAAGAGTGTGTAATTTTCTTTTACTGGTAATTGTGAAGCTTAAATCTAATCTCGCAAACTCTATTTGCTTAGGTTTACAATTAAGGTCGATATTTTCAATTACCCAATTATAAAGTGGTCGATGGTCTTCAAATTCCAAGGTACAAATTGAATGAGTTACATTTTCAATAGCATCTGACAGGCATTGGGTAAAGTCATACATAGGAAATATATTCCATTTATCCCCTGTTCTATAATGGGTTATTTTTCTGATTCTATAAATTGTCGGATCTCTCATATTCAGATTTGGAGAACTCATGTCTATTTTGGCTCTCAGTACATGTTCTCCCTCGTTGAAGTCGCCATTTCTCATTTGTTGGAATAGTTGGATATTGGTTTCCTTGTCTCGATTGCGAAAAGGGCTATTTATTCCGGGTTTGGTTAGTGTGCCTCTTTGCAACTTTATAGTTTCCTGATCTTGGCTGTCGACATAAGCTAACTCTTTGTTGATTAGTTCGTGGGCAAATTCATAGAGTTTTTCAAAATAGTCAGAGGCGAATAAAGGATCCTTGTCTAAATTGAACCCAAGCCAAGCTACATCTGATTTAATAGAATCAACGAATTCTTGGTTTTCCGTCGAAGGATTTGTATCATCAAACCTAAGATTACAGCTTCCGTCGTATTCTTCTGCCAGGCCATAGTTGAGTAAAATAGATTTAGCATGCCCAATATGAAGATAGCCATTCGGTTCTGGAGGAAATCTAAATTTTAGATTTTGCTGCCCGTTTTTTATATCATCGTCTATAATTTTTTGAATAAAATTCTTAGTTGGGATGTTTTCTGACATTAAATTTTTCCAATTAATTAATAAATAATCTTTTGTAAATCAGTGCTATCCAGACAAAGATAAGAAAAAAAATTGCAATGAAGACAGTAGATGATGCTATGTCTTTTGTTCTTCCTGATAATTCATTTTGTTCCTTACCTACTCTGTCAGTTAACGTTTCAATAGCAGAATTAAATAACTCTGTAATTAAAAGTAAAGCTAAGGAGCCTATTAAAATAATATAATCGATTAAGTTTTGGCCTATAAAAAAGCTTAAAGGTAATAAAATAAAACAAATCACTGATTCTATTCTAAATGCTTCTTCATGTTGCCATGCCTTTTTAAATCCATTTATAGAGTAGCCCCAAGCGTTTTTAAGCCTGGGTAATCCTTTGATATTTGCTTTCATCAAGTTATTAAGTACCAAGAAATAATCAAGAATAAAATTATAAATAAAAATGAGACGGGTGGATATATCTGCTAAGAAAACATTTATAAATTAATTCTTGCTTTTGACTTTAAAATTTCTTAAATTATACTGTTTATAATAACAGTATTATAGCAGGTGCTGAATGGTTAAAGGTTTAACAAAAAGACAACTACAAATTTTAGACTTAATTCATACTTCTATAGATGAAAACGGTATGCCTCCTACGCGTTTAGAAATAGCCAATAACTTAGGCTTTAAGTCGCTGAATGCAGCCGAAGATCATCTAAAAGCTCTGGAAAAAAAGGAATTCATTAAGCTTGTTCCTAATGTTTCAAGGGGCATTAAGGTCTTAAAAAAGACAAATAATAAAAATGTTGGATTACCTATAGTAGGCCAAGTAGCTGCTGGCCAACCGATTTTAGCTATTGAACATGTAGAAAATCATATTTTGATCGATCCATTTTTATTTGAAAAAAAAGCAGACTATCTGCTCCGTGTTAAAGGAGAGAGTATGCTGAATTCGGGTATACGTGATGGTGATTTGTTAGTAGTTCATGCAACGAAAGTCGTTCGTAATAATCAAATAGTTGTTGCACGCCTTGATGATGAAGTAACAGTTAAGAGGTTTAAAAAAGCAGGTTCTAAAATATATTTGATTCCTGAAAATGATAATTTTGATCGGATAGAAGTCAACTCAAAATATGGAGAATTTATAATTGAAGGTCTCGGTATTGGGATTCTACGTTTGGATATTTAATTTTTAGTAGATAGAATTATGTTTTGCAACTTAAATACTAATATCCCAAATACTAGAAGCACTGGGTTGCTTCAGCTAGATAATGTGCTACCTGGAGAAGGCTGGCCTTGCGCAGGTTTAGTCGACATAGTTTCTGTTAAATTTTTTGAAGGAGTAATGCCTTTTTTGATGCCCTTAATGTCAGAAGAAACTTATTTAAATAATAAACTAATTTTATTTGATCCTCCATACATACCGTACCACGAAAGTATTTCAAATAAAGGGATTAATTCTAGTAATATTATTATAGTTAAGCCTAGCAAATCGATTAAAAATCGTACAAGTGTTATTTATGACTTATTTAAGCAAGGACTTAATCTCAATGACTGTAATGTAGTCATGATGTGGACCAATAAATTACCTTTTCAAGTAAGTCGACAGTTTAATTTAATAGCTCAGTTAAATAATACTTTAGCAATAATTATTCGAACTGATGAGCAATTTTATCAAGAAACAATTGCCAGTATTTTAAAAATAAAAATTGAACTTATTTCTAAAAATATAGAGCAACAAAAAGTAAAGCTAGAGATTTTAAAATCTACTGTAGGTTTTACAAAAAAACACCATGTGATTTTAATATGATAAAAAGTAATTTTAATCTCCCAGTTTCACAAAATGAGCAAGATGCTAATATTAATCTAATAACTTCCAAACTGACCAAATCTCTTTGGTGCTATGTCTATATAGAGAATTTCTCTCTACAAGTAATGAGTGGCGATGGGTATCAAAAAAGACCGAGCGTTTTGTATGAATATGTAAATGGCGAGTCTATTATTACTCAATTAAATAGGAACGCTGCAAAAAAAGGTTTTTTTATTAGTATGACTCCGTCGATGGCTTATGGTTTGCCCATCGATTTATATGGTAGAGATAAAATACAAGAGCAGAAAATTAAAAAAAAAATTTTTAAAGATTTAAATAATTTCTCGCCAATCGTTATTGATGAATCAAGGGATGGAATATTAGTTGAAATAGGAGGTAGCATAAAGCTATTTGGAGGGGGAGAAAAAATTTTTAATTTAATCAGCAAACGACTTGCGAAGTACAGATACTCTTTAAAAATAGCAATAGCTCCGACTCCTCGTGCAGCTTTGATTATTGGTAAATCAGAGCTAAATACTAATGTATGGGATATCAATAATTTAAATGCAACTGTTTCGGAGATTGATCTTAATTATCTGGGCTTACAAAAAAAAGATACAAAAAAATTCTTAGATTTAGGCGTAAAGACATTGGGCGATGTTTATAGATTGCCTAGAGTTGGTCTTCTTAAGAGATTTTCATCAGATGTTCTAAAAGTAATTGACCAATTGTATGGCAGGGTTTCCGACCTACCCCAAACAAGTGTAAATTATGATTTTTTTGCTAAATTAGTTAATGTTGATCTTGCTGACAATACGTTTTCATTTGAAAACTGTATGCGCTCAATTTTATATGATTTGAATATTTTTTTAAAAAAAAGAACAGCCAAAACTAGAGCGTTAAAGTGGTTTTTTTTTTCAAAAAAATCATTAAAGAAAGTGGGCGTCAAATTAAATAGCGATGCTTCTGACCCTGAATTTTTATTGAATGAAACAAAAAAGAAAATAAAAAAAATGTTTCTGGATGAAATGCCAGATAAGATCGGCTTATATGTGAATGATATTAGACATTATTCGTTTCAAACAAGAGATTTGTTTTTATCAAAGAATAAAGAAGTTTCAAAAAGTAGTGATAAATATATCAATGATATTATTGAAAATTATGGTTCAAATATAGTATATCAAGTTTTAACAAAACCCTCGTGTGTTCCAGAAAGAACGTTTGATATTTATGATTCAAGTTGTGTTTCTTATAAAAATACTTTTGTTGGTAGAGTTTTTTTTAGTATAAAAGGGAAAAAGCACAGGCCAACTTGGCTGCTCAAAAACCCTAAGCGATTAGCAGTAAAAAATGGGCATGTAGAATTTGAAGGTAGTCTGGAGATAATCTCTGATAGAGAAAGGCTTGTTAGCGGATGGTGGGATGGCGACGAGGTGGCACGTGATTATTTTATCGCAAAAAATAGTGATCATCGGTTATTTTGGATATTTAAGGATTTAAAAAACCTAAAGAAATGGTATTTGCACGGTATTTTTGATTGAGTGGATCCTGTAAATCGACTAGAAATAAAGAGCTTTTGGCCTTTATGGTGACGGCTCAATATACCATGCCGCTACTTTATTTTGGTTAAATTACGAAAAATGCAATTTGCTTTGAATTTGAAAATCATATAAAAAACAATAACTTAAAATATTTCTTATAAATTAGGCGCTCATTTTCAAAGCTTGCACCGTGTCAGCAAGTTAAACTTTATATTAGACCTTGTGGATAAATTAAAGACTACTTCATAAATAAAGCCGCATTATTTAAAATTTTCATTTTAAATAATATATTAACTTCGTAACTTAACCTTTGTTAAGAAGAAGCGAAAAGGTTATACTTACATACTTGTTAAGGTTAATTATGCTTTTTAGTTGATTTATTGTGAGCATCAGCATAATTAAGAAAGGGGACAATTGGCAAATAATGTTATTTACATCTAGATGAATCCTACAGAATTAAATCATTCTTTACCTTTAAAAAATGCTTCCTTCGACACTTTAGCCGAAGCATTAGACTATGCCGCAAAAGGCGAGACAGGCTGTAACTTTTACGATGGAAGCGGTTCTCTACAATCGAAAATTTCTTATAAAGAGTTGCGGCTCGAGGCAATTAAGTTAGCTAGAAAGCTGATTGGTCTAGGATTAAAGCGGGGCGCCCGTATTGCGCTTATAGCAGAAACTAATCCATTATTTCATAAATTCTTTTTTGCTTGTCAATATGCAGGCTATGTTCCAGTGGCCCTTCCAGCGGGATTTCAAATTGGTGCTAGAAAAGCCTATGTGGAGCAACTTGAGAGAATGATGGATAGTTGTGGTGCTGACATTGCAATCGCGCCAGAATCTCATCTTGGATTTCTTAGACAGGCAGTCGAAAGGTTAGATCTAGTAAAATATGGGTTGCCCTCGGATTTTGAAACTTTGCCTGAAACAGAAGCTCCTCTTAATCCTCTTAAATTGGACGATATAGCGTACCTTCAATATACATCAGGAAGTACTCGCTTTCCGAGGGGCGTTGAGATAACCCAAAAGTGTGTAATGTCCAATCTTAGGGATATATCAAATCATGGTCTTAAAATTGATAGAGATGACAGGATGGTTTCGTGGCTCCCGTTTTATCATGATATGGGTTTAGTTGGATTTGTGTTATTGCCTCTGGCAAATCAATTGTCTGCAGATTACTTGAGCCCGAAAACTTTTGCAATGCGTCCGCGATTGTGGCTCAAGCTAATTTCGGAAAATAGAGGAACGATCTCCTCAAGCCCCCCTTTTGGTTATGCTTTATGCGCTAAGAGACTGAGATTAACAGACCAAGACAAATATGATTTGAGCTCTTGGCGTGTTGCATGTGTGGGAGCGGAACGTATTCATCCAGAACCTTTAAGAAGGTTTGCGCATGTCTTAAAAGCTGCGAATTTTAATCCAAAATCATTTGTCCCATGTTATGGGATGGCAGAGTGTGCGCTTGCTATAAGTTTCGCGCCGCTTGGAGAGGGATTAGATGCTATGGATTTAGATAAGGATCTGATGGCAAGAACTGGAGAAGCTAAGCTTATCTCGGCGTCGTCTCATAAAACAAACGAATCAACTCTTTCCTTTGTTAATTGCGGTAAGATACTCCCAAGTTTTGAGATGAGTATTCGTGATGATGCCGGAAATGAGCTTGAAGATTATGTTTGTGGTCGAATTTGTTTGAAAGGTGATTCTGTCATGTCTGGATACTTTCAAAACAAAGACGCTACCGAAGAGGTCCTGGATGAGGAAGGATGGTTGGACACTGGAGATATAGGCTTTAGGCTAGGAGATGAAGTGGTAGTGACTGCGAGGCGTAAGGATGTAATTATTGTGAATGGTAGAAATATTTGGCCTCATGATCTAGAATTTCTCGCGGAAAGTTTACCCGGTGTTCGTTTTGGAAACGTTTCTGCGTTCTCCTTTGCTGATGATATCGGGACTGATAATGTGGTAATGGTTGTTGAGTCAAGAGAAAGTAATCCAGCTAAAAGAAAGGAGTTGATTGAACAACTGCAATCATTAATCCTTTTGCATTTTGGTGTAAAATGCCTCATCAACCTAGTTCCTCCTAGAACACTACCACGAACATCTTCAGGCAAATTGTCTAGATCGAAGGCGAAGCAAGATTTCTTAGCCAGATATCAAAAGAGTCCAACAGCTGTTGGCTCATCTGAATAGTTCTCTGGAATTACATCATCTTGAAAATCTTAATGACAGGTTCTACCGGCTTCATTGGTAAAAACATAGTCGAGGGCTTACTAAATCAAGGTCACCTCGTAGTTTCTATTATCAGAGAGGAAAATAAAAAAAAAATCTTTGAGTCCGACCGAAACCATTCTTTTATTGTTAGCTCTATTTCTAAATTTACCTCGAATTTGGTCGAAGCTTTTTCTGAAGCCGATATAATCATTCATTGTGCGGGATCTGTTAGAGGAAGAGGACCGGGTGATTTTCAAACTGCCAACATTGATGCTATTCAAAATTTTATTAACCTTGCAAAAAAATTTACGACGAAGCCTCGTTTTATTTTAATTTCTTCCATGGCAGCTCGACAGCCAAATCTGTCAGATTATTCGTTTTCAAAATGGAAGGGGGAACAAGTCTTGCGTAATTCTCTTTTTAAATGGGTGATAGTGCGACCCACCGCCGTTTATGGGCCTGGTGACAAAGCGCTTACTCCTTTACTTAAAATGATTGCTAGAGGAATCTGCCCTAATATTTTCAGATCTTTTCAGAAGCTTTCAATTCTGCATGTTGACGATCTTGCTCTTGATATTGTCGAAGTCGTACAAAACTTTGAAAAATATCGATTCAAAACGTTTGAAATTCATGACGGTAAAGCTAATGGATATCAGTGGAGCGAAATTATTAAAGTATTAAGAGGAAAAAAAAGACTGATTATGATTCCGATTCCAATAAAGGTACTAAAATTAATTGCTATTATTAATTGTTATTTGTCAGTTATAGTTGGCTATAAGCCTATGCTCACATTAGGAAAAGTAAAAGAATTACATCATCCTGATTGGCGCTGTGATAATAGTTTAAAATATTTAGAAACTAGATTAAAAAATAGGATTACATTAAACTGTAATGCAAGTGAGTTTTAATAAATTCCCGTTGGAGTGATGGGTCATCGAATATGGAATTAGCAGAGATAACTAAAACTGTAATATCACTGGCGAGAAAAGTAGACGAAAAGAATATTACACTTACTCCAGAGTCGGCTTTAGTTGCCGATTTGGGGCTGGAATCGGTGCAAATTATAGAATTTCTCTGCGAAGTTGAAGACCACTTTGATATTGTAATTGGGGAAGATAGCCTCGCTGACGTTGTCACAGTTTCTGATTTGGCAGAATTGGTATACCATTTAAGTAGGGAAAAAAAATTATGAGTTTACTTTCAAACTTTGAGTTAGCAGAAAGCAGAAAAAAACAGCTAGAAGGACTTCCGATAAACCCTACGGGAGTGGTTTTAGAAAAAATTGTTTCTCCAACCGAAGCTTTAATAAACGGAAAAATAGTAATTCTTGCTGGCACTAATAATTATCTAGGTTTAACTTTTAGTAAAGATTGCATCGACGCAGGAATCAGGTCTTTGGAGACACAAGGAACAGGAACCACAGGGTCTAGAATGGCAAACGGAACCTATTCCGGTCATCTAGAACTGGAGAGAGAGATTGCTGAGCTATATTCAATGCCATATTCAATGGTTTTTAGTACTGGTTATTCAGCCAATCTTGGCACAATGGCTGCATTACTGGATGAAAATAATGCTGTTCTTATTGACTCGGAAGCGCATGCCAGTTTGTTTGACGGATGTCGGATGTCTGGAGCAGAAGTCTTTCGTTTCAAACATAATGATCCTTCAAGCCTTGAAAAACGGCTTCAAAGATTGGGTGAAAGAGCTAACTCCACTTTAATAATTGTTGAAGGTTTGTACAGTATAAGAGGAGACTGTGCTCCCCTAAGAGAGTTTGCCGAGTTGAAAGAAAGTTATAATTCTTATCTTTTGGTTGATGAAGCCCATTCTTTAGGTCTTTATGGTCGTTATGGAAGGGGTTTAGCTGATCAACTAGATATTCTCGATAAGACCGACTTTATAGTTGGCACTTTTAGTAAAAGCCTGGGTACTATTGGAGGTTTTTGTGTGAGCAAACACCCTCAATTAGGTCTATTTAAATATTCAAGCAGACCTTACATCTTTACAGCATCTCCCTCTCCTGCTGTTATTGCTTCAACAAGAAGTGCCATTAAACTTATGAAAGAAGGAGATCATCTTCGTAAGAATGCATGGGAATCTGCGAGAAATTTACACGGGGCTCTTGAAAGTATTGGGCTTGATTTGCATCCAATACCTAGTCCAGTTATTGGAGTATCCTTTCAGAGTGAAGAAGTAGCGATTCAGTTCTGGAATATTCTTCTTGAGTCTGGAATATATACTAATTTGATTTTACCGCCTGCAGCTCCTGGAGGTGGAGCGGTGATCAGATGTAGCGTTACTGCTGCTCACTCAGTTGAACAAATTAATAAAATTGGGGCATGTTTCAAATCGATAGCTAAAGAACTTGGGCTATCTAAAGCTGCCTAGTTTTATCTAAAGCCTCCTTTTCTATAGAGCCTCCATAGCAGGCTCCAGGAAAATATTAAAGGATACTTTCGTTGGAGTTTTGTTGGCTCTTCTTTTATCCCAGTGTGTCGCTCTATTTTCCATACTAGATAGTCTAGTGGGTTCTCAAACGTAAAAACTGCTTTTAGAAGACGCATAATGGAAAGGCCTTTGCCTATGAAAAACCGCGTTTGCCAAATAGCAGTTTTTTTTAGATAGTCGACTCTATTTGTATCGTTTAGCCAAAAGTCTTTTGCGTTTTTTAAAGAGCATTCTGATGCTACTGACTCGGTTAATAATTTAAGCTCTGATAAGGATGTTTTGATAATTGATTGTGGTGCAGTTCCTGATTCGCTTCGAAGCTCAGCGCTGTATGTTAATCTTAACGCGGTCTCCCACAGCATTTCGGTAGTGAATTTTTTTGGGAGCATAGGGACGCTTTCTGTAATCATCCTTTTTGTAGCTTGTTTAAAAGACGCTTCGAGTGCTTGCTTAATCTTGATATTTTTTACATATAAGATTTGCGTAGGTTGGGCGAATCTCGCCCAAAAGTAAGGGTGAAAATCATTAGTTACTCTTTTTTTAAACTGCTCTAAACCAATAACTGCAAACTTTACTCTAAAGTCTTTCGCAAGATTTTCACCCACTTGCTGGTAAACATTAGGAGAAAAAAAGTTGGTCAAAATTTTATCTAATGACGAATCAAGATATTTATAACTGTCTACAATAATATACAGATCTACTACTGTGTCCCTCTTTCCTCTTAGCCATGAGCCATATAAAATGATTGCTAGAGTACTGTCACCAAATTGGTTTAGGAGCTTTTCGGCAAAGTAATCAGGTATTTCTTCTGTAGAATTTTCTGTCATTGTGATGTAGCCGGTAGCTCGTATTAAAAAATCAATGTAATTTTAGCAATTATTTAGGTGAAAATGTTAAACTTTATTGGAATTTTTGAAAAAGGGTTGCCAATGCGTTTTATCCACCTTACTGATTTGCATGGTTCAAGTCCGGTTGCAAAAAATTATTTTTCGAAACGTGCGCTCGGTCTATTTTCATGGAAAAAACGACGTCATTTGCAGCACAATAATCAATTTTTACGACTTTTAATTGATAATGTTAAAGCAGAAAAGCCAGATTTAGTGATAATCACTGGAGATATAGTTCAGTTAGGCACAGAATCTGAGATTCAATCAGCAAAGAATTGGCTGTTAGAATATTTTGAAGGTTTACAGATTATGATTGTTCCGGGCAATCATGATAATTACGCACCTGATTCTTTGGCGTTTTTATTAAAGCATTGGTCTGAATTTTTGCAAATTTCAAGCGATTTTCCCTGGGTTCGAGAATTTAAAAACTTGGCCTTAGTGGGGTTAATGTCAGCCCAACCCATGCCTTTTTGGTCTGCACGAGGTGACTTAGGCGCAAGACAACTTGCGAAACTAAAAATAATTCTAGCTGAAAACAAAGATAAATTAATCTGTATGTTTATGCACCATCCACCTTATCTCGAAGGTATCAATCGTAGGAAAAGTTTGAAGATGACTAAGCAGTTAGAGCAACTATTATCAGATTATCAGGTCGCATTAATCTGCCACGGACATCTTCATCGGAATATTGAATTCAACGGCCTGAATCCTACTAGGGTTTTTTGTACAGCATCTGCATCAGCTTGTTTGGGCGATAACTTGTCAAGTTATCGTATTTTTGAACTTGGCTGTGGACTTAAACAATCTGAAATTTCCACTACCCTGAAACAACTAGAATTAAATTCCTTTTCCTATAGAACAATTTCGAAAAGATCGTGGACGGTTGCTAGAGAATTTCCTGATTAAAATCTACTTTTTTTAATTAAGATTAGGCTAATAAAAATAATTAAAAAGGGTGGTAGAGTCCAAGATAAGCTTGAAGACCATCCAAGTATTTTATCGAAATTAGAAACTGTTTGGTGCAAGATAAAGAAAAGCATCGCACACAGGCCCGCTAATAAGTTACTTCTCGAGGTCTGTCGCGTACTTGAGGCGCTTCCCGCTATTGGTAGTGCGATAAGGGACATTCCTATTAATGTAATTGGGAGGCTTAATTTCTTCCACAATTCCGAGCGAAATAAATTTTGACCAACTGATACTAATTCAGTTTTTGAAAGATAACGTATCAATGCCGATATACTAAGCGCCTGGGGAGGTATTGTCAGTCTTGCATATTCATTTTGATTAATAAAGCCTTGCCAAATTAAAGTCTCGTTTCTAACTTTTTTCATATCTTTACTATCTACAATTATCTTATCGACATTGAATAAGAGCCATTGATTCTCTTCTGATATAAACGCTTTTTCAGCCCTTATAATATTCCTGATTTTCCCTTTTTTATCGAGCGTGAATATCTCAATTGATTGTGGTTGAGTATGATTTGATATATTGTTGATTGTAAGGATTTCGTTTTTTCTTTTTATCCAAATCTGTTCGGAGTTAATTGCAGTTCCCGCGATTGTTTTTGTTGAAATTTTATGAGCTTTAATCTGCATAGTAGGTATGACGAATTGATAGACAAAAAAACAAAAAATTGAAACAGCTAAACAGGAAAAAAAAAGCGGAAGAACCAAGTTAAATTTTGTAAACCCTGCTGTTCTTGCGACCATTAATTCGTTGGATTGTATTAAGGAACTAATTGCAATTACTGAACCAATTAGGAACGTAGAAGGGAGTAGATCAAAGATTAAATACGGAGCATTTAACGCAGTTACCTGAATAGCATTGAAAGCACTGAATGAACCTGTGCCCACATCGTTTAATCGTTCGATTAGGTCGAGCAGTAAAAAAATTGTAGCGAGTATGGCCAGCGCCAAGATTTGGAATCTTACTATAGTTTTACAGAAATAAATATTTAGTATCATGCTAACGTATACTTTTGATTTTGCCGTAGTACAACACTAGGGATAACATAAAAATTGCTGGAATGAAAAAGATATTAGTAATCACCCCCTGCTCGACCCAACTTCTACCTAAACCGATGGCAATGTAGTAAGCTGAGTAGTAGATAATTGCTAAGGGAAGATTAGCAAATTTTCCACTTCTCGGTTCGATACGAAGGATAAAATAGCAGGTTATTATTAAAATAATCACTGAAATAGGTAAGCAGATCCTCCATTGAAACTCTGCGATCTCAGCTTTATTTTTACTGTTGAAGAGCTTCAATGTACTGGTTTCCTTGATTTTTTTATCAATTTTTTCTTTAACTTTTTGCTTTATATGGATCTCCATTTCCCCAAAGCTGCCAATTACACTGTTCTCGTTGAAATAGTTTTTTATATACTGAGAATTTCGCATTTTAATAATACGCTTATCATTTTGAGGTGGGCGAATAATATTGCCGGATTCCGAAGTGAATATTTCGACATCTTTCCCATTATCTAACTTGATGAAAATATTTTGAAGTTGATCCTTAGTTTTTTCTGTAAAAACGACTTCTTTTCCGTCATCTGAAATATAAAATTGCCCGGAATTAAGCTTTTCAAATTCCCATCGCTGACTTATATTTTCCTTTATGTCATACAGCTTCGAGTAAGCTAAAGGTCTTAATATAATTGTTTCAATAGAAGTAAGTATTAAAATAAAGATGCTTATTACAATTACAAGAAAATAGATTCTTCTTTTCGAATATGTAAGAGTATTCATAGCTATTAGTTCATTAGATTGATTGAAATGACCAAATGATATGATGATTGAAAAATAGAGAGAAAGAGGAATTAAAATGCCTAGTGAAATAGTTGTTTTTAACAGTGATACACTGATACAGTCTGACAAGGTAACAATGTCGGCACCTGCACTGCTAAGGAAAACCGTAATTGAATACAGCCAAAAAAGAAAGGCCATTCCAAGTTGGCATAAAAAAAAATTTTTGGAAATTTCTTTTATGATGTATTTACCAATGATTTTAGCCATAGATTTTTGACAAATATTGTTTTATGAAAAATAAATATTACCCTTTTTTAACTTTTGATCAAACCTTCTTGTTTTTTATAATCCTGGTGTTTATTGCTTGGAATTTTATGGCGGCCAACTCTTTTGCGTCCGAGTCGGAGGCAACTATTAGATCACAAGTTATAAGGGTGGTGGCGGATAAAGTGAAGAAAGATGTTAACGATGGCTTGATTTTTAGTGGAAAAGTAATTGTTTATAACGAGGAATGGGAGGTTCGCGGAGCAAACGGTACTCTACATGAGGAAATTGATAAATCACAAATAATAAAGGTTGCGGGTAACCCCGCAGTAATAGAAACCAAAGCTCATAGTCAATACGGTAAATCACTCGGTTCAGCAAAAGAGTTAATATTGTATTTGGCGGCTGATAAGTTAGAGTTGAAAGGAAATGCTCAATTAAATTCAAAATCAGAAAGTTTACGCGCAAATTTAATTTACTACGATATTTCTACGCGAAGAATGAAGACCAAGGGCTCTAGAGTAAAATTTATTTCGGACAAAAAAGATTAGAAAGTCTTTTTAATAGATTTGAATTTTATATAAAAAAACGTCAAGTTTAATTTCTATTTCGAATGGAGGCATTCCACTTCTTTAAATTTCTTAAAGGGTCCTTTACGTAGTGACTAGATTGAACGATTGCGAGTAAGGATTTATTGAAAATCCTGCCAATCCGATCCATTGGTCTGTCCAAATCAATAAAAAGAACAGCTCGATATTCGCTGGTGTTATTTTCAACCTCATGTTCAAAGGTATCGTCAAAGAACATACAGGTCCCTGCTTCCCAGTATTTTTTTTGTTTGTCCACCCTAATCCAGCAGGAATATTTATCCTCTGGTATAAGTAATCCCAGATGACAACGAATGAGAGCACGTGTTGGCCCTCTGTGTGGAGGTATCTTATATCCTGGCGCTAAAATAGAGAACCAGGCGTTTTGTAGTCCGTCAATGCTTTTTAAAATCTTTGTCGTATCAGGGCAAAGCTTGCAATTTTCCGTAACTTCGTTAGCAAAAATAAATAATGCAAAGGTTTTCCATTTTTTTCCCTTTGAAATTCTTTTTTGATCAGGAGAAATTTCATGAAAGGATGGAATTTGATCGGGATGCTCCCAAACTTGTTTAAATTCTTTATTGATTTTATCCCAGTTTTGTTCTAAATTTTTCGCGCATTCGAAGTGTGAATTTTCTAGAAAAGGAGTACAGGGTAGTTGGGAATGTTTTCCTTGAAATTCACCGCAATATCTTAGTAGCTTTTTCCCGCATTGGTGAATGAAGCTCCTTAAATAAGATTTCATCTTAATGTTCTCCAAGTATTTCTTTTATCAATGGATAGTCTCTTTCGGAATCTAAATCTATTGCTGCCTTAAAGCAAGTCACCTCGATGAATTTAATTTTTAAACCTGTCCTCTTGCTTAAATACTTTTCAGCGTTTTCGAATTTCATAATTCCAAGAAGATACAATGCTAAATAGGTGACCCCGAAAAAAGAAATTATCTTCCAAGGCCGCTTTCTCCATTTCTCTATCTTGTTCCATATATTAAAAATATGATTTGTCCGATCGGTTCTAAATAAAAATAAATTTGCACCACAAAAGTTACCATCACGAAATTTATATAACGTTCGATTGCTCAATATATTGTTATCAAGCAAAAGTTTATGAGGTACCAATCCAATAGTAATGTCGGCATTTTCTTTAACGGAGTTTTTCAAAAACAACTTGACTGTATTAGTTGTAAGTAAAGGATGATCACCAGTTGTTACTAAGCAAGGTTTCCGGAGCCCATTTAGAGCTTTTTTAGTACTAAGACTGGGTCCAGATTCTTGTTCGACGAATTCGATATTTTCATTTATTTGAATAGCGTTGAATATTGTGTTTTGCTTATCTTTATTGGCGACCAAATTAATCCTATTAATTTGATTAGTATNTTTTAGGGCATCTAAAACATACTCGATCGCGTATCTGTTACAAATTTTTGTAAAAGGACCAAAGTTATTATTTTTTGATTTCTCGTTTAAACGCTCCCCAGCGAGTACTATTGCTGTAATATTATCTTGTTGCATTATTTTACACTAAATTTTTTTTTCAAAAATTCTGTAAGTTTTTGTTTTGATGCCACCTAGTATTTTAATAATGTTTCGCATCGCGCTATTATTCTCTAGAATCCATGACATTTCTACAGTTTCAACTCCTTTTGATATCGCTGGAGCTCTCAGAGAGTCAACAACTTTCAAAGCCAATCCGGGCCCGAGCTTTGTGTTGTGATATTTTTTTCTCACTCCCATTAATGGAATCCTAGCTTGTTTTGGATACTTCCATTTTAAGTTATAAAGTAATTTAACCCACCCAAAAGGGAGTATTTTCCCATTCATAGAGTGAATAATTGGATTAAT
This sequence comes from Methylococcaceae bacterium TMED69, assembly GCA_002170535.1. Taxonomy (GTDB): domain Bacteria; phylum Pseudomonadota; class Gammaproteobacteria; genus TMED69. The sequence continues at coordinate 113,529 of NHDW01000009.1, read as the reverse complement.
ATTAGGAATTAAAGCAGTAAATGCAGCCGGCTCGTCATTTATTTCTGCTATCTGAATAAAATCAACGGGAATAATTTTAAGCATTTCATTACCTAAATGCAAAAATTCATTTTTGGTAAATGGAGTAAAACCCCAGTTTCTGCTCCAAGCGTCGTTGAAAATTAGTCGCAGTGTTTCCAAGTCGTCAGCGATTTTGTTTTTATTAAGAGCTCTAATTTTAAGTTCATTTGGTAATCCTTTGATTAGTTTTTTCATCAATGGAGGCGGACTAAATCTAGCAGCTATGTCATAACAAAAGGTATCCATTGACTTGTAATAACCATGTCTTTCGAATGCTTCTTGATAGTGTTTTTTACCGTTGGGCATCATTATGTAGGGTGGGGTTTGGAATCCCTCGATAAGTAGACCAACTTCCTGATTTATATTGAGGCTTAATGGCCCCAGAATTTTTTTTATTGATTTTTGACTCAGCCAAGTTTCCGCTGCTTTAAACAAACCTGCTATTAGTTCGTCATTGTTGCAGGCTTCAAAAAAACCCACGAAACCAGTCTTGTAGTTTTCCTTGTCAATATAAAGTTTATCAATTTGAGCCGTAATTCGTCCCGAAGGAACTCCGTCTATGTATCCTACCCATCCCGCCCACTTTAAGTGGTCAAAAATCGGTTGTTTCTTTGAAAAGGCTATTGTTTTTTCGATATCAAGAGGTTTGCACCAATTATCTGTTTTATCGTAAACGGCATCTAAGACCTTTAAAAAATCCTGGAAGTCACTTTTGTTGTTAATAGGAGCAACTTCTATTACTCGACTCATTATTTATTATCCTTTAAGAAATAATGTTTTTTTGTATTGTAAAGTTTTTTCGTTAAACTTTCTTTATAATATTGCTTGTGGAATATTTTTGGTTTTAAAATATACTAAAAATTATTTTAATCTGCGGCATTTTGCCGATTAATCTGATAGGTAGCCCATATAAAAATGTTGTGCGCACAGTCAATAACCCATAAGTATAAGGATTTTGTGGCTCTGGATTCTGTTTCGATAGGGATTAAACCTGGAGAAATTGTCGGACTTCTTGGTAAAAATGGGGCAGGAAAGAGCACTCTAATGCGAGTTTTAACCGGTTTCATGCAGCCAACCGAAGGAACGCTTTATTTTGAGGGGTTGGAGTTTCGAGACGAAAACAAAATTATAAAAACTAAAATTGGGTATCTACCTGAAAATAATATTTTGTATGATGAAATGTCAGTATTTGATTATCTTAAGTTTGTCTCCGAAATACGTGGAGTTTCGAAGTCTAAGAGAATGAAGCTTATATCAGATACGATCCTGAAAACAGGGCTAGAGTCAAAGCTTAATTCTTTTATCTTTGAGTTATCAAAGGGCTATAAGCAAAGAGTTGGAGTTGCACAGGCCCTAATTCATGATCCGAAATTACTTATTCTGGATGAGCCGACAAATGGCTTGGATCCAACGCAAGTGTTACAGATCAGGGATCTTATAAGGGTACTCAAGACAGCGAATACAGCAGTACTTGTGTCAAGTCACATCCTTAATGAGGTCGAAGCATTGTGTGATAGAGTTATCATGCTAGATTCAGGAAAAAAAACTGTCGATGTAGCTATGAATGACTTTATTGCTACTGGGAATCTTAAGTTGATAGTAAATGCTTTTCCTTATGAACTTCGTGCTTCGATTGAANCAAGAGGCGATGTTGAAAGTGTCAACTTTAGCAAGCAATCTGAAAATAGAATACAAATAGCAATCAAGTTGCAAAAAGAATCTGATCTAGATAAAACAATGGCGTCGATTATAGAATGCATTGTTAGAAGAAAGATAGAGATATATGCGGCAAATCCAGAGCAAAGAGGGCTGGAATATATTTTTAATCGATCCGAAAAAGGGGAGCTTTCTTCTGTTGGATAAAATACTAGCTATTTATAGAAAAGAAATTTACTTATTCTTCTCTGCGTCCTCTTGTCTTGTTTTTTACGGAACTTTTCTTGGTGTAGTAATTTTTAACTTTTTTTGGATTGAGAAATTTTTCTCAAGAAATATTATGGACATTCGTCCTTTGTTTGAGTCGCTTCCTTTATTTTTAATTTTTTTATCGAGTGCCATTACAATGAAAATGTGGAACGACGAAAAGAGAAGCGGAACAATCGAATTACTACTAACATCAGGGGTATCTAATTTATCGCTAATCCTTGGTAAATTTATTTCATGTTCGTTTATACTTTCGATAGCTATTTTAGCAACCTTGATGGTACCCTTTCTGTTGAGCTTCATAGGTTCGCTGGATTGGTTTGTAGTTTTTTCTGGCTATCTAGCCAGTATTTTAATTGGTATGAGCTATATCTCTTTAGGATTGTTAGCGAGTGTTTTATTTGATCGGCAGATTACTAGTCTGCTTTTTTCTACAACGGTGCTAATAATTCTTTATGCTTTTGGTTTAACAAGCATCAAAAGTACCTTAGGCGATCTCGGGACTTACTTGTCATTGATTTCACCTTTAACTCACTTTGAGTCTATTTGCAGAGGAGTCATTGACGCGGGAGACCTTCTGTATTATGTGATTTTTATTCTGTTATTTCTACTATTAACTGTCAACTTGCTAGGCAAATTTCAATATGAATTTGCGCAAGCAAAATGGAAGCAAAAAAGGATTTCACTTCCTAATCAACTAGGTATTCTTGTTTTAGCTAATTTTGTTGCTCTGTTTATGATTGGTTCGACCACAGGTTTTTTTAGATTTGACTTGACTAGGGATAAACATTACACCATTTCTGAAGCGAGTATTAATTATTTACAAAAAGCAAATCAACCAGTTCTNCTAAGAGGTTACTTTAGTGATGCGACTCATCCTTTGTTGGCCCCTTTGGTTCCTAGGATAGAGGACCTACTTAAAGAGTATGAAATCATTAGTGATGGTAAAATAGTGGCTGATTTTATTGATCCTGCTGATTATCCGGAGTTGGAAAGAATAGCTAGTGAAAAGTATCAGATTAATCCGACTCCCTTTCAATTTGCGGATAGATATAAGTCATCCGTCGTTAACTCTTATTTTAATGTGTTGGTAGAGCTTGGGGACCAATATGAAGTATTATCATTTGATGATTTGATTCAAGTTAAAGCAATTAGCGAGAACAATATATCAGTTCACCTGAGAAATCCCGAGTATGATATTACCAAAACTATTAGAAGCCTTATTGCTCGTGTTCAAAGCGCAGCCCCCGTTGAAGAATTTATTGATGAACGCGTATCATTGACCGCGATTTTTTCTAAAGATAATGATCTTCCGAGCGAATTGGTAAGTCTTAAATCAGTCGTAACAAACTATTTGATTGATTTAAAGGAAAATAAAAATGAAAAATTTATAATCGAAGTTATTGATCCTGCAGAACAAACAAAAGAATTTAAAGAGGGGCTAATGCAAAGTTTGGGGTATCAACCATTAAAGATTGCTTCTGGTCCTTCTGAAGGAATTTGGTTTTATTTGACGGCAGCTGTTGGGGAGCGCATGGTAGATATTCCCTTGTCTTTAGATTTGAACGAACAACAAATTACTAAAGTAATTGATGAGGGGCTGAAAAAGTTATTGAGAATTGGCAAGAAAACAATTGGTCTTTTGTCTACAGCCAGTGATGCCNCTTCTGATGTGGGAATTTCCTCTCAAATTTCACAATTGAAGGAGCTGATAAGAGATTCCTATGCAATTGAGGAGTTNACAGACTTCACTGAAAGCGTCGACGTGTCTATTGACTTACTTCTCTTAGTAGCGCCTAAAAACTTATCAGTTAATACAGTTTTTGCCATTGATCAGTTTTTAATGAAAGGAGGTTCTATAATAATCTTTTCTTCGCCTTTGGATGTTTCCTCTCAAGGCGATAATATCTCAATTATTCCACACAGAAGCGGCCTTGAAGAATGGTTGCTTCATCATGGTATCGAAATTAAGAAAGAATTAGTTGCAGATATGAAAAACAGCTCATTTCCAATTCCTGTTGATAGGAAGATAGGTGATTATACAATTCGAGAAACACAGCTAATAAATTATCCTTTTTTTATCGATATAAGGGCTGATGTACTGGAGAGTTCGCAGGACATAAATCTTGGGTTAGAGCAACTTACTGTTACTTGGGCATCGCCAATCTTTATCACTAATGAGCAGAAAAAGGATAATTATCGAATCTTTCTAAATTCTTCAAAAGAGTCTTGGATATCCGATAGCATGGATATACAGCCTAATTTTACAAAATATCCAAGTACAGGTTTCTCAGTTTCAGATGAAAAAGCGCCAATAAATGTAGGTGTTATAGTAGATGGTGGCTTCCGTTCCTTCTTTAGCGAAGCGCCAGATGGCTTTAATATTAATGAAAACGATAACAAGGTATTAACCACTGAAAAAGTGCTATTAGACTCGCCATCAAACTCAAGGTTAATATTAGTTTCTTCTAACAGCCTTGCATCTGATCCTGTAATCAATCTAGCCTCTTCATCGATTGGCTCAAGATATATTCAACCTCTTAATTTAATAGAAAATTTAATAGATTGGAGCTTAGAGGATGTTGACTTGCTAAAAATAAGAGGTAGGAGCCAATTTGTGAAGACATTACCACCGTTAACCAAACAAGTGATGGTAAACATTGAGTTTGCTATATACGGCTTCACTTTTCTCCTCGCTATCTTCATTTGGATATTTGCTAAGCTTTACTTTAAAAAAAGCAATAATAGAAATATGTTGGAGATCGAAATTTCCGGGAAAGGAAAATAAATTTTGAAAAAAAAAATAAGAAATATTTTAATTTTGACGCTATTTCTCCAGCTATTAATATTTTTTGGCCAAAGTTCTAAAAGTATTCGAACCGAATTTAATTTAAATTACGGATTTTCTTTCGAATCAATAAATTTAGACGATGTGACAGAATTCGAAATAAAAGATAAATCAGCCTTTCTTAAGTTCGATAAAAAAGGACAGGATTGGTTTTTTAAAGCAAATGGCGAGCGGGCTCACTCTGAAAAAATTCAAAAAAAACTTGCTAAAATAAAATCTATAAAAGCAATCCGGTCCGTTACTGAAAGTGAAGTTCCTCCCTCTGGCTTTAATGTTGATGATAATAGCTACAGTAAAAAAATAACACTAACGAGCGCTGAACCAGTTGTTGTATTTTTCGGCAGAAGCGATAAGGCCGGTAGAAGTTATTTGCGAATTGATGGGAAGCAAAAGATCTACGAGGTAGCTTTTGTCTTAGATGATCTTGTTACCGATCCAGAGTTATGGCTAGTGCCTGAGTCTCAACAAAATCAAAATGACTCGGAATTAAAATGAGTTTAAGTTTAACTATAATGCCGAGAAGAGGACTCGAACCTCCACGAAGTTGCCTTCACTTGCACCTGAAGCAAGCGCGTCTACCAATTCCGCCATCCCGGCGTTGTTTTCACGAGGCTAACTATAAAATACTGATTAGTCAAATAATATTCAAATGAAAAATTTCCAAATTTGCAAAGGGCGTATCTCTTCAAATCGTAGAGGCTTTGCTTTTGTCTTGTCCGAAGACAGAAACCCGGATACTTTCATTCCTGAAAGAGAAGCGAAGAAGGTTGTCCATGGAGATCTCGTACTTTTTAAAAGGATAAAGAGGGGAACCCGCGATAAATGGTTTGGAAAAATAATTAGAGTTCTTGAACCTGGCAAAACCAAAATTCTAGGAAGAGTTGTCTACGATTACGGAATTCCCGTTTTTGAACCCGTCCAAAATTCGATAGGGAATTTTTTTTCAATTAAAATTCCGCGAGATATTAAACTTAGCCCTAATGAGATAGTTGAATGTCATGTAATTCGCGATCAGGATGGATTTCTAACACTTCCGCTTACTTTCTCGTCAGTATTGCAAGTCAAATCAGGCAGGACAAAATTTGTTGAGATAGCAATTCGAAATCATGAACTACCCGCCCAATGGTCNGATGATATTGAACGAGAGGCGGATTTGCTCGACGAAACAATTGATCCCAAGGTTGTATCAAAGAGAAGAGATATGCGAGGCATGCCGTTTGTAACGATTGATGGTAAAGATGCAAAAGATTATGATGATGCGATTCTTGTTGAAAAAAAATCGGACTATTTTAACCTCTACGTTGCGATAGCAGATGTAGCTGAATTTGTAAGACCTTTTAGTGCAATTGACGAAGAAGCTAAAGCTCGCGGAACTTCTGTATATTTTTCGAATAGTGTTTTGCCAATGCTTCCTGAGAAGCTCTCTAACAATCTATGCTCTTTAAAACCGGAGGTTGACCGGTTGGTGATTGTGGTTCATTGCAAAATTGATAATGAAGGCAGTTCAATTGCTCAAGATTTTTATGAAGCTGTAATTTGTTCCAAAGGTAGACTAAATTACGATGAGGTCCAAAATTATTATGATACTCAAAAGCACCCTTTGTCTGAAGAAATAGCTGATAATTTAAATTGTCAAAAAGACCTTTACCAAATTCTTTGTAGGGTGAGGAAAGAACGTGAAGCGCTTAATATAGATAATTTTGAACCACGATACAATTACGATGGTAGCGGCAAATTAATTTCAGTCGAGCACGGAGAACGAAATATTTCGCAGGGAGTTGTTGAGGAATGCATGATTTACGCGAATGTAGCGGTTGCAAATTTTTTAAAAGAAGCTAAATCACATATGATCTACAGGCATCACCCGGAGCCGGAACCGGACAAACTAATCAACTTAAGAGAAGAGGCCGCAAAATTCAATCTTAAAAATAATATTTACTCTGATGACACCTCAAGACTTTGCAATATGATTTTAGAGAGGACCTTAAAAAGTGAAAAAAAATATTATTATTCCTTGATTGTTAAAAGGGCACAAAGTTTGGCATTTTATTCTGCCTCTGAGTCAAGTCATTTTGGTTTGGCCCTCGATTCATATACTCACTTCACGTCTCCTATAAGACGTTATTGCGATTTGATGGTTCACAGACTATTGAAAGTTAAAATTGAAGGTAAATCAATGGAGGACGAATCCGACCTAGAGTCATTGTGTTCATTGATTTCGCGATACGAAAGGCGAGCGGAGTCAGCAACAAGGGAAGAATTGCATTGTTTAAAGTGTGAGTTTATGAGCACTAAAATAGGTGAAGAATTTGAAGGAATTGTTAGTGGCATTACGGATGAAGGTTTTTTTGTACAGGTTTTCTCTCATATGGTTGAAGGCTTTGTTTCACGACCTGCTATGGCGAAACGACGTGTAAACAGTCGTTCGAGTATAAGTCTTGGTTCTAATTTAAAATTGGTCTTGTGTGAAGTAGATGTGAAGATTAATAGAATTTTTTTTCAATTGAAAAAGGGGAAAGCCAGTGGGAGATAGTTTTGTAATTGGAGGCTCTCATGCTTGTAATCATTGTTTGGAATATAGCCCTGAAAGTTGTATTGAAGTTTGGATTACCGAAGATTCAGAAAAAAAGATAGATTCAAAAATTTCAATTCTATTTAATACGTTGGGGATTCCAATTCACAGGGTAAGACGACCAACAATTACCAAAATTTACGGGTCAGACTCCCATAATGGAATTTTAGTAAGAAGGAAGCTACCAAAATTTATGGATCTAAATTCGTTTTTAGATTCAGTCGAAAACTTAACAAATGGGCTATTCCTCGTACTGGATAGAATACAAGACCCAAGAAATTTTGGAGCCTGTCTGAGGGTCGCTGAATGTGCCGGCGTCACAGCCGTGATTTTTCCAAATAATAATAGCGCTTTTTTCGGTTCAACGTTGGTCAAAGCTTCAAGTGGAGCTATTGATAATATTCCTTTAATACGAGTTTCTAATGTCTGTCGTGCGCTTAATATCTTGAAACAACAAGGCGTTTGGATTTTCGGTGCAGACGGTTCAGCTACTAATAGTGTTTATAATAGCGACTTATCACGCTCTATGGCGCTAGTTGTGGGTAATGAGGGTTTTGGATTGAAACGCCTAACTCAGAAAAGTTGCGATGAATTAGTATCCTTGCCTATGAGCGGCTCGGTTTCATCCCTAAATGTCGCAACGGCAACAGGGATTATCTTGTTTGAAGCAAATCGACAGAGAATCTGAGTTGCTATAATACGCAAATTGATAGAAAATAAAGAATCCTTGTTTATCAACAATTTTGTTGAAAACACTATCCATAAGGAGAAACTTTATGAGGCACTATGAAATTGTAATACTAATCCATCCGGATCAGAGCGATCAATCCTNCGCAATGGTCGAGAGATATAGATTAATTGTTGAAGAATCCGAAGGGACAGTACATCGACTTGAAGATTGGGGCCGCCGTTTGCTTGCTTATCCGATCGAAAAAATTCACAAAGCCCATTATTATTTGATGAATATTGAATGCTCTTTGGAACCTCTAAACGAACTTGTGGAAGCTTTTAAATTCAATGATGCGATTCTTCGGCATTTGGTAATTAAAAGAAAAAAAGCCATTTTAGAACCATCTGTTATGTTGAAAACGATCGAGGAAAATGCAGCAAAAGAGAAGAAGCAGGAATTTAGAGTAAAAAATAATTCCGAAAGTCACGATAAGTCTGATACACCTGAAGATAATATAGATAATAGAAAACCAGAGAACTCACCCGTAAACGAAGAATCGGAGGAATAAGTATGGCTAAATTTCAACGTAGAAAAAGATTTTGTAAATTCACAGCAGAGGGAATACTTGATATTGATTATAAAGATTTAGGGTTATTGAAAGGTTCTTTAAGTGAAAATGGTAAAATAGTACCCAGTAGAATTTCTGGTACCAAGCCCAATTATCAGAGACAATTGTCTATTGCTGTAAAGAGGGCTAGGTTTTTAGCACTATTACCCTATTGTGATAGTCATTGATGTTTACCTAAAAAGATATGCAACGTCTTGTGCGCCTTTTTATTGAGCGTCGCCCTTTCCTGTCACCATTTCCAATTGCATTGAGCTTTCTTTTAGGGCTTATGATAAGACCTTTATTAATTTTTAACGCTTCAATGATTTCTTTGGTGGCCCTTTCTTGCGACAGGAAGGAAGTATCAAGGGCTATTGCTGGGTCGCTAGTGATAGTCGCTTTTTTTTCGTTTCTTCTATCTTTGGGGCCTTCGACACTTTTATTTGCGTTAGGGTTATGGCTGCCGGCAGCAAGTGCAGCTGTCTTACACAGAGCTCATCGTGATTTTTACTATTCTTTTTTAACCTTAACAGTCTTTGTTTTTATATATCTTTGTTTTTTTCGTCTTTCAGTTGAAAGTGTTCAAATCTTCTGGACCGATAGAGTGACGACTTTTCTTAGTAATTTTCCAGTCACCGAACTGAATCTTTCTGAAGCGGAGCTCGTAATTGTTAGTGGCCAAGTGCATATATGGTCGATATTGTTGATTCAATTTTTCTTAATCAGTTCCCTTCTGATATCCCGTTGGTACCAATCAAAACTATATAACCCTGGAGGCTTCTCACAAGAATTCCTATCATTTAAACTTCCGAAATTTTTAGCCCTATTACTCACGTCTTGTTTGTTATTAAATGTATTAGAATTTCTTGGTCCTAGGGACTTTAGTGTTCTGGGCGATATTTCGGTGATGTTAATGGGTTTGTTTTTTTTTCATGGTCTTTCTGTTATCCATTTTACTGGAAGAGAAAACAAGTTGGCCAGAGGATGGTTCACCGCTTTATATATCCTGGTTTTATTGTTGCCGCAACTTGTTGGTTTGGTCATAATAATTACAGGTATTCTAGATTGTTTTATAAATTTGAGGAATCGAACAAGCAGCTGAAAAACGAATTCACTGGTTTCTATGAATCGTATATCATTAACAAATCACGTTTAAAAGAGGGATAAAATGCAAGTTATATTACTAGATAAAATAGGAAAGTTAGGAGACCTTGGAGACACCGTCAATGTTAAAGCAGGCTACGGCAGGAATTTTCTTTTGCCAGCAGGAAAAGCGATGTTAGCAACAAAAGAGAATTTGGCCATTATTGAAGAGCAGAAAGCAGAGCTCGTAAAAAAAATGGAAGAATCTAAGTCTAAAGCCATCAAAAGAGGTGAATTGCTGACCGAATTAGTTCTTTCGATTTCTGCAAAAGTTGGAGAGGAAGGAAAATTGTTTGGTTCAGTAGGAACTCAAGATATAAGCGATGCTATTAAACAGCAATCCATTGAAGTAGAGAAAAAGGAGATTCTACTTGCGGATGGTCCGCTTCGTACAGTGGGCACTCATAAGGTCGCTATCAGATTGCATCCCGATGTAACAATCGAGTTAGAAGTTTTGATAGTTGATGATACTAAAGAATCTTAAGTTTTTTTTGGAGTTATACTACGTTGGTAAAGTCTATTTCCAATACTAATTTTGAGAACCTAAAAGTTCCGCCTCACTCAATCGATGCGGAGCAATCGGTTTTAGGCGGTCTAATGCTTCAAAACGAAGTTTGGTTTGAAATTATTGAATTAGTAAGTGCGGAAGATTTTTACCGTAAAGATCATTCTGAAATTTTCATCGCGATGCAAAACCTTTCGCAGAAAAACGAACCATTTGATGTTGTTACTGTAGCCGAGTGGTTTAGAGCTAGAGACGATTTGGATAGAATCGGAGGCATCGCTTATTTGACAACACTCGTTGATAATACGCCAAGTGCAGCTAATATCATCGCATATTGTAAGCTTGTTAGAGAGAAAGCAATTCTGCGAGAGTTGATTTCAGCCGCCACTAAAATAACGGATAGTGTGTTTAACACTGATGGAACTGCTTATGAGGAACTTATAGGTCAAGCAGAGTCCTTAGTCTTTAAAATTGGGGAAAAAGAGAGTAGAGGGAAAAAAACTTTTACGGCGATACATGAGTTAATGACAGCTACGTTAGAAAAAGTCCATGAGATTTCGCAAGGAGACGGTGGTACAACTGGAGTTCCGACTGGTTTTTACCAGTTGGATGATATGACCTCTGGTTTGCAACCATCTGATCTGGTTATAGTTGCTGGGAGACCTTCGATGGGAAAGACGGCATTTGCAATGGATATAGCGCAGCATGCAGCGATTAAGAAAGATATACCAGTTGCTATTTTTAGTATGGAGATGCCAAAGGAGCAGATTGCAATGAGGATGCTGTCATCTCTATCTAGAATCAGCCAGTCTGATATAAGAACAGGTCAAATACGCCCTGAAGATTGGCACCGACTAAGTAGTAGCGTTCAATTATTTCAAGAACAAGATGTTAGGATGTTTATAGACGATACTGCGGCGCTGAATCCGAATGAGTTAAAAGCCCGCTGTCGCCGCTTAAAAAGAGAAAAAGGAATTGGGTTAGTAATCATAGACTACCTTCAGTTGATGCAAGTAAGCGGAAGTCCCGAGAATAGAGCCACGGAAATAGCAGAAATTTCGCGTAATTTAAAAGCTATGGCGAGAGAAATAGATTGTCCTGTTGTGGCATTATCTCAGTTAAATCGAACTGTAGAGCAGCGTCAAGACAAAAGACCGGTTATGTCCGATCTAAGGGAATCTGGCGCGATAGAGCAAGACGCTGACCTTATAATGTTTATTTATAGAGATGAAGTTTATAATGAGGACACCCCTGATAAAGGACTAGCAGAAATTATTATAGGTAAGCATCGTAATGGTCCAATAGGGAAGCGTATATTACAGTTCAGAGGAGAGTTTACGAAGTTTGAAAACCCGACTAATCATGAGTACATTGACCCAAATGAACCCTGATTTGTTTATTGGTAGATTGTCTGCATAATTTAGTACGAGTTAACTGAGTAGTAAAGTTTCAAGTGAGAAGTAGTATTAAACCTTTTCAATGTAATGAGTGTAATGCGAACTTTTCCAAGTGGATTGGTCAATGTCCTGAGTGTGGTGCATGGAATTCTATTAGTAAGGTCGAAGAGTCAATCAGCAAAACAGCGAATAAATGGAGAGTGAACTCTTCGGTTGAGTACAGCGAATTAGATTCAATAGCGGTTGTCAACGGAAACAGAATTAGTACCGGAATTAGTGAATTTGATAGAGTGCTGGGAGGGGGGATTGTAGATGGCACCGTCGTTTTACTAGGAGGAGATCCCGGCATTGGAAAAACAACATTGCTGATGCAGGTTTTATCAAGTATTTCTAAGCATTTTGAGAAAAAAACATTCTATATCAGTGCCGAGGAATCGCTTTTTCAGCTGAAAATTCGTTCCGAACGTTTGGGCTCAACAGTCGAAGGATTCCACGTTATTTCTACAACCTCTCTTGAAAATATAATTCAAGAAATGGAACGTCTGAAACCGATTGTTGTTGTGATAGACTCGATTCAGACTATTTACTCTGAGATATCTCAATCCTCTCCTGGTTCGGTTACACAAGTGAAAGAGTGTGCGTCTCAATTGGTAAATTTTGCAAAAACCAATGATATCACGATTTTTTTAATAGGCCATGTAACTAAAGATGGTGCTCTTGCTGGGCCACGTGTCTTAGAGCATATGGTTGATGTCACTTTATATTTTGAAAACTGTCTCGATAGTCGTTATAGGATGGTTCGGGGAATAAAGAATCGATTTGGGACGATTAACGAATTAGGGGTTTTTTTTATGTCAGAAAGAGGCCTTAAAGGAGTTAAAAACCCTAATGCGATTCTATTATCTCAACATAAAGAGGCAGTGTCCGGCAGCGTGACAGCTGTCAGCTTAGAAGGTTCAAGACCATTTTTAGTTGAGATTCAGGCCTTGATTGATGATCTTTCAAATTCCAATAAGAGATTATCAGTTGGGGTAGATTCAAATAGAATCTCATTGCTAATTGCTGTTCTTCAAAAGCATGGAAAGCTAAATATTGGCAGTGGGGATGTTTATGTCAACCTTGTAGGAGGCATGCGTTCGACTGAAACAGCGATTGATATGCCCTTATCTCTAGCGTTGATTTCCAGCCTTTTTGATAGGCCAGTTTCATTGGGTGTCGCATGTTTTGGTGAAATAGGTTTGTCAGGAGAGGTGCGGCCCGTAAAAAATGGAGAAGATCGTATAAAAGAAGTTATTAAGCAAGGTTTTCAATCAGTTTTAGTGCCTGCTCAAAATATGCCTAAGAAAAACTATAATCAAATTGAGATTATTCCAATCGAGCGAGTTTTACAATTAATTCAGTTTTATGAAGATCGTTTTTGATCTGTCTTGGTTAATTTGGCAATTTTAACAGCATTCTGCAGGGTTTTTACAACTTCTATTGTCATGCCATTTAATTTGAAGGTCGTCCCAACGTCAGGAATATCTTGCATCTGTTCTGTAATTAATCCATTAAGGGTTTTGGGTCCATCAGTGGGCAGTTCGAAATCAAATGTCTTGTTTATCTCCCTAAGATTGGCACTGCCGTCAACGAGAAAACTACCGTCCTCTTGAGGGAAAACATCTCGATTGTGAATTCCAGTACTATCAGTAAAGCTACCGAGAATCTCACTTATTAAGCTTTGTAATGTGATTAATCCATCTAGTTCCCCGTATTCGTCGACCGCGAAGGCAATTCTCTGTCTTTTTATCTGGAAATTCGTAAGTTGAATATATAATGATGTTGTGGAGGGTACAAAATAGGGTTCTGATAATAAGGCTTTTAAGTCTTTTAGGGCAAATTCATCGTTAGTCAATAAAAATTGACGGATTTTCCGCATTTGCAGAACCCCTTCAATCATATTTATGTTGCCTGAATAACAAGGAACTCTAGAGTACCGGCAATACTTTAGTTGCTCTACAATGTTAGACCAATCATCTTCTAAATTTACTGCGAATATTTCAGATCGAGGAATTATAATGTCCTCAACCGTTACCTTTTCTAAATCTAAAATACCAAGTAACATATCCCTATATTTTTCAGAGATTCTTGAGCCTGCTTCCTCTACTACGGTTCTAATCTCGCTGGTGCTTAATGTGTCACTAGTTCGGGTCAAATTTTTTACTCCTAACACTTTGATTATCCGATTTGCTAACTGATTAATTAACCATATTGCCGGATAAAAAACTTTTAAAAGTAGATTAAGAACCCAAGAGGAGGGCAGAGCAATTTTTTCAGGTCGCGTAGCGGCGATAGTTTTAGGAATCACCTCGGCGAATATCAACAGAACCGCGGTTAATATAAGAGTTGAAGCAAGAAGACTATTTTCTCCAAAATAGTTCAAGGTTATTACAGTAGTTATTTGTGCTGCTAGTATATTAACAAAGTTGTTGCCTAGAAGAATCAAACTGATTAATCTGTCTGGTTTTTCTAAAAGCCTTTGCGTTTGGATTGCGCTTCTATTTTTCCTGGCCGCTAGATGTTTAAGCCTGTAACGATTTAAGGCCATCATTGCGGTTTCTGAGCTTGAAAAATAGGCTGAAACTAGAATAAGAATAATCAGGATTATGACAAGTAAAGTTAAGTCCGAGATGATCAATTTAGCTCCTTCCAAGTATGATTTCTAAGACAAATTTTGAACCAAAATAGCCAGTAGCAAGAAGTATAAATCCTCCTATTATTAGATAAACAGCTTTTCTGCCTCGTAGTTGAAATTTGATTCTACCTATTAATAACAATAGAAAAATCAACCAGGCCAATACTGAAAAGAAAATTTTATGCGCTAGACTTTGTTCAAATATGTTATCGATAGATATAGCTCCAATAAGCAGACCTACGGTGAGCAAAATAAAGGCAACACTGGTCGAGAAAAACATCAGTTCTTCTATTAAACGGAGAGGTGGAAGTAGGTTCATTATCGGTCTGTGTATTTTTAAACGATATTCAGTTACTAAAAGAAAAAATGCTTGAATAATAGCTACAGAAAAAAAACTATAAGCTAGGAGCGAAAAGACTATATGTATTTTTATACCAAGATTATTCGTCGTAAAACTATTTTCTAAAGGATAATTTAGTGAAAGAATTAGGAATATCGATGATAGAGGGAAAGCTACTAAAGCGGTTGCTGAAATTGACGCGAGGCGCGAGCCTAATACAATAATTATTGAAATGATTAGTGTAACTATAGATGCGCTATTAAATATGGATAAATTCGCGCCATCATGCGTGTGTGCGATGAAGTAGATGCTGATAGCATGGCAAATAATCGCAAGATACTTGAGATTATAGGTAACACCAATCGTTAATCTCTTATTGTTCTCGGTAAGTTGCGTTCGTAATATAAAAAGCGCTGATACTATATACAGAGTTGCCGCTAAATAACCCAGATAATTTACTGACATTCAAACGTTATCATAATAAACTTAGGTCAATAATCTCATAAAAACTGAACCTTATGAAGTACTTTTGATATGAATTTTATTTTTTTATTTGTGGGTAAAATTTGAAACAATGTTTGATGATCTAAAACAGCAATTATCTAATATTACAGCTCGTTTGTCGGGAAGGGGTTTCCTGAACGAGAAACATATAAATCAAGCTTGTAATGAAATAAGCGACGCTTTACTGGAATCAGACGTAGGAATCGATATGATCGACTCCTTGATTAATAAAGTTAAACAAAAAGCCGCTCAGACAAAAATATATGAGAGTCTTTCTCCTCATCAAACATTTATTAAATTAGTAAAAGATGAGTTGTTGCTTTTTGTAGGTAACGGCCAAAATGATATTAATTTAAAAGGTCAACCTCCAGTTCCCATTATGCTTGTTGGTTTACAAGGCTCAGGAAAGACTACAAGTGCGGCAAAGCTTGCTAAGTCGATAGCTGATTCTAAAAAAAATGTTGGCCTGGTCTCTTGCGATACTTATAGACCAGCTGCAAAAGACCAACTGCAAATACTTGTTAAAGGAAATGCTAAAATCACTTTTTACGATATCGCTGAACCAACGCCGAAGCTAATCTTAGAAAATGCGATGATAAGTGCTAGAAGGGATTTTTTAGATGTTCTCTTAATCGATACAGCTGGCAGAGTTTCAATCGATAATGAAATGATGGATGAGCTAAAGGAACTGCATCAATTAGCATTGCCTAAAGAAGTCTTTTTCGTAGTAGACGCGATGATGGGGCAGGACGCGTTGGACAGCGCGCGAGTTTTTTCTAGAACAGTACCTATCACTGGGATAGTTTTAACCAAAGCGGATGGCGATGCAAAAGGAGGGGCTGCCCTTTCAGCACAGTTTGTGACGCAGGCCCCAATTAAATATATAGGAATTGGTGAGTCGGTAGATGATTTGAAAAAATTTAGCCCTACGCAAATGGTCTCGGAGATTCTGGGTATGGGCGATATGTTAGGCCTAATCGAAAAGGCAGAAAAGAACCTGGATACTAAAAAGGCCCAAAAGTTAGCCAAGAAGTTATCACAAGGTAAGGGGTTTGATCTGGAAGATTTTAAAATGCAACTATCGCAATTAGAGTCAATGGGAGGTATAGGTTCAATTTTTGAAAAACTACCAGCCCATTTGCGTAGCAGAGTTCCGATCGACAAAATGAATGCAATTGATAATTCAAGGTTCAAGAAAATGAAAGTAATAATTGATTCGATGACAGCAGAAGAGAAGCATTTTCCCAATCTTATTAAGAGTTCTCGGAAAAAAAGAATTGCAAAGGGTTCTGGAACCGAAGTGCAAGACGTTAATCAACTTTTAAAAATGTTTGTTCAGATGCAGACAGGAATGAAGAAAATTAAAAACAAAAAAAGTCAAAATAGCATTTCCTCTATGTTAGATAATTTTCGGGGTTGAAAGTTTAATTATTAATGCAATAAAATTCATGGAAATCAAAAAGACAAAAATTAAAAATGCCCAATTGGCGATTGATAAATCAAAAAAAGTCCAAAGGATCTCATTACAACTTTGATTAGAATTCATAAAGCTTTCGTAGATTTTAGATAAAAAACTGTGATTCTCGTCAATAAGCAGGCCTCCGCATTCGAATGAATTTGGGTTAGAGTTGTTTTGTAGCCAGCTTTGTCTGCCAGATGTGATCGACCCCAATAAAAGAAATATAAGATTGAAAGTAAAAATTATGGCACCAAATTTGCGGAAAAAAATTATTAGCATAGAGCAGACAAACGCCGAACCAAATAAGTATCTTTGGATCAAGCACAAACTACATGGACTCAATCCTTCGAAATATTCTAAATAAAACCCGAAGATCAAGGCCGAGGAGATAATTAAAGCCTCGATTTTTGCAATATTTTTGTAAGAAAAGAAATGGACAAACAAGTTATTCATTAAGAATGATTGGAATAGTCTTGTCTAAATACAATTCATCCAAATCTCCCTCGTTAGAGACAGCTAAGATGTGAAGGTAATTATTTTCATCTTTGGCCGTTTCAACTATTACCCCCAATCGATCTCCTGAACTATTTGTTAAATGATTGAAAGAATTTTCACCATGATGAGATTGAAGGGATATAAATTTTTTTAATCGTTTCTTTTGCTTGCCTCGATACTTTACTCTTGCGATGACTTCTTGTCCCGGGAAGCATCCTTTACTGAAACTTAAACCGCCCAGTTGGTCTAGATTAATTTCCTGAGGAAGGAATTTATCGCATAGATCTTCGGATAGAGATGGAATAAGGTTATTTATACAAAAAAGTGTAAACAGCCTTTTATGGTTTTCGATATCACTATAAAGGGTGTCATAGCTATGGTCTTTGATTGGTTCTATTTCCCAGGTTAGATGATTTTCTTTTATCAGCACATTTGAATGATTTTCACCTTTATTATTGAATCCAACGTAGGTATAAAAGTCATTAGATAAATCAGTAATGGTTACTTTTGAGTTAAAAACAAATTTATTGAGTGATTGTATTAGTTTCTCAAGATTGAAGTCATCTACGAGTAGCATGAAATTATCTTGGAATCTAATAACTCTGATAAGCATAGAGACTCTACCTTTTATGTTACACCACGAGCCTAACTGTAATTCCTTTTCAGCAATTAGTTTAATGTCATTTGTTAGAAGTCTTTGCAAAAAGTCTTCACTATCAGAGCCTTTTATCCCGCATATCTTCATCGATTCGATTCTATACCGGAATGAATTTGGAGTGAAGCTCATAAACTTAAATTTTTATTCTTTCTTTGTGCAAGATCTTATTAGTTGAATGTGCTCAGACAACTCCGACTCAGTGGGCTCAGATTTCCCAGTGAACCAGTCATATAAGTCAAGATCATTTACGTCAAGTAAACTTTCTGTGAGTTGCGTTTGTTTCACAGAAAGCGGGTAGTGGCTTTCTAAAAAATTGGTGAAAATAAGGTCTAACTCTTTGATTCCTCTTCTGCATCTCCATTTAAGTTTTTGCAGTTCTTGTTCTTTGGTATCCAAGGTAATTAAGTGTCTTTTGTTACGATGAGCTTTTTAATTTCAGAAATAGCTTTAGCTGGATTCAGCCCTTTTGGGCAGGTTTTTGCGCAGTTCATGATGGTATGACATCTATAAAGCTTAAAGGAGTCGTTTAATTCATCTAGTCGTTCGTCTGTCGCATCGTCTCTGCTATCGGCTATCCATCTATACGATTGCATTAATGCTGCTGGTCCTAGGTACTTATCGCCGTTCCACCAATAACTAGGGCAACTTGTCGAACAACAAGCACAGAGTATACATTCGTACAGACCATCTAGTTTTTCTCTATCTTCTTTAGACTGCAGTCGCTCTTTATTTAGAGGTGCCTCTGTATCTGAGTTAAGCCATGGTTTGATGGAAGCATATTGCTCGTAAAATTTGTTCATGTCAGGTACAAGGTCTTTTTTAACTTTCATGTGTGGAAGTGGATAAATTTTGACATCTTTTCTCATTGACTTAATAGATTTAGTGCAGGCTAAGGTATTCGTGCCATCTATGTTCATAGCGCATGAACCGCATATCCCTTCGCGGCAGGATCTCCTGAAAGTAAGAGACGAATCGATTTCATTTTTTATATATATAATAGCGTCTAAGACCATTGGGCCGCATTCATCTAAGTCTATCGTAAATTTATCGATTCTAGGTTGATTTCCGTCGTCAGGATTCCACCTATAAATGAAGAAGGTCTTAGAGTTCTTACTCCCATTGGAGTTGTCATATTCGCTGCCTTTCGTTAATTTGGAGTTCTTGGGAAGAGTGAATTCTGCCATATTATTACCTTTAAGTTTGTCAGGTTACTAGTAAACCCTTTTCTTTGGGGGGACCACGTCTACGTCATCTGTCAGGGTGTACAAATGTACGGGTCTATAGTCAAAAGATATATTATTATCCTTATCAAGCCAGGTCATGGTGTGTTTCATCCAATTTTCATCGTCTCTCTCAGGGTAATCTTCTCTTGCATGGGCGCCTCTACTTTCGGTTCGATTTTCGGCGGCGTGAATACTAGTAAGAGAGTTCCCTAAAAGATTTTCCATTTCAAGTGTTTCGACTAAATCGGTGTTCCAGATCATGGACTTATCCGAGGTTTTCACGTCTTTGAAAGCTCCCGCTATGTCATCTATTTTTTCGCAACCTTCGGATAATGTCTGCCCGGTTCTGAAGACAGCCGCGTGGGTTTGCATAGCTCTTTGCATTTCTAGCCTTAGCTTGGAAGTGGATTCAGAACCGCTTGCATGCCTCAGGGTGTCAAATCTGTTGATAATTTTATCAATGCTATTTTTGTTGGGTTCAGGATGTTTGGTTTCAGGTTTTACTAATTCAGCACATTTTTTGGCGCAAGCTCGACCAAACACAACAATATCTAGTAGTGAATTTGACCCTAATCTATTAGCCCCATGCACTGATACGCATGCGGCTTCACCAATTGCCATTAATCCAGGCACCACATGGTCAGGGTCATTACCTTTAACCGTGACCACCTCACTGTGATAGTTTGTTGGGATCCCTCCCATATTGTAATGAACCGTTGGAAGGACGGGTATAGGCGATTTGGTAACATCGACACCGGCAAAAATTTCGGCGGATTCTGCAATCCCCGGAAGTCGTTCATTTATTACCTCTGGCCCTAGATGCTCTAAGTGAAGGTAAATATGATCATTTAGAGGACCAACTCCACGGCCCTCCTGAATTTCCATTGTCATTGAGCGCGACACGACGTCTCTGGAGGCTAAATCTTTTGCATTGGGAGCGTATCTTTCCATAAATCTTTCGCCCTCTGAATTAGTAAGATAGCCACCTTCGCCACGAACCCCTTCGGTAATCAAACAACCGGCTCCGTAGATTCCTGTGGGATGAAATTGGGTGAACTCCATGTCTTGCAAAGGTAGGCCTGCTCTTAAAATCATTCCATTACCGTCACCTGTGCAGGTATGTGCTGAAGTTGCTGAAAAATAACTTCTGCCGTATCCTCCGCTGGCTAAAACCACTTGATGAGCTTTAAATAAATGCAGAGTCCCATCTTCTAGGTTCCACGCAACAACTCCAGTACACTTTCCGTCTTCGGACATTACCAAATCAATGGCAAAGTATTCAATCATAAATTCAGCTTTGTGCTTAAGAGATTGCTGGTAAAGAGTGTGTAAAATAGCGTGCCCTGTCCTGTCGGCTGCCGCGCAAGTCCTTTGAGCAATTCCCTCTCCGTAGTTCGTTGTCATTCCCCCGAATGGCCTTTGATAAATTTCACCTTTATCAGTCCTTGAAAATGGCACTCCGTAATGCTCTAGTTCTATCACGGCTGGGATAGCTTCCTTACACATATACTCTATAGCATCTTGATCTCCAAGCCAGTCGGAACCTTTAATTGTGTCATACATATGCCAACGCCAATCGTCTTGACCCATGTTTCCGAGTGCCGCACTCATTCCACCTTGCGCTGCAACCGTGTGACTTCTAGTTGGGAAAACTTTGGTAATGCATGCGGCTGAAAGTCCCTCAGCGGCTAACCCAAAAGTAGCTCGGAGGCCCGCCCCTCCAGCACCTACCACTACGACATCATGTTCGTGAACCGTTAGATTGTAGTCAGAGGCCATATTTACTCCTAATTTTGTCCTGTTACTATTATTACGATGGAAATGAGACATATAGCCACAAGACCGCCGATTACCACATTCATTCCAAGTAAAGCTACTTTTTGGGCGGTTTCGCCATGAATATAGTCTTCTATAATGACTTGGATTCCAAGTCGCGCATGCCAGAATATTCCCACTATGCCTGCTACTAACAGAAATAGGATCAAAGGTTGTTTCAGCCAAATTAACATTTCTTCGTAAGATGTTGAAACACTCTCAATTAGAGCGTAAATAAACCAAAAAGTTAGTGGAATGATCGCCAAAGCGGTGAATCGTTGAACCAACCAATGTGCTGCACCTTTCCCCATCAATTAATTCCAAAATATTATATAAGCCCAGGTCAAGCCACTTAATAATAGCGCATTCGTAATTGCCAAGTAGCCTGTTCTATAGGCAGTTGTTAGTTGAAACCCCCATCCTAAATCCCATAATAGATGCCTGATTCCGTTTGAAAAATGATAGTAAAAAGCTACTGTCCACATGAATAGAATTGGTTGAATTAATGGTGAAGTGAAAAGGGCAACCGAGTAGGCATAAGCGCCTGGGCCAAGAGCTAAGCTTGCTATCCAGAAAGTAAAAGCTAATAGTCCAGACGTTCCTAAAAATAGACCGGCTAACCTATGACTAATTGATAAAATGGAGGTTAGCTGCGGACGATAAATCTGTAAATGGGGGGACGTTGGTTGCTCTTCCATGGATTTGACCGGTTTATAGTTAATCTAAGGCACTAATTCTAGCACATCAAAAGTCGATACATCGACCTTTTCGTTCCCAATCCCCGTATCGAGTCGGTTCAAGCCCTTTAGGTCCGCCATGCTCCGGTTTTTTGTCGCTCTCTCCTGTAGTATCAGGCGGGTTCGACTGGCCTACTCCGGCTTTTTTTGATTTACTTGGATCACTCGCATTTTCGTGTTTTTTTTCGTTGTTCATACATCAAATTACGTTTTAATAGCCTTTCCAGTTCCTTTTTAAGATCCATTATTATAAGTTTTTTTCAAAGATGATTTTATTCAGTTCAATTACTTTATTTATAAAATGATCTGCTATCTTTTTAAGTTCATTTAAATCTAGGTCTGAATAACCGTAACCGACTACTATGCTAGTCATTCTCGCAGCTCTCGCCGCTGTGACATCTGTGCTAGTGTCGCCTACATAAATGCAATTTTCAGGTTTGATTTTTAATTGTTCGGCAGCCATAAGCAAAGGTTCGGGACTTGGCTTAGACGCAGTCAGGGTGTCGCCATATATCAAGGTAGTTGCATGTTTATCCCATCTAAAGTGTTCAATAATGGGTTTGGCAAACCTTTCGATTTTATTCGTTACAATTCCCCAAGGGACGCTTTTTTCAGTAAGATTGTTCAGTACAAGATCAATATTTGGAAAAACTTTAGTTTTATCCGTCAAGGATTTTGAGTAATATTCCCAGAATTCATCACGTAAACGTTGTATTGTTGAATTTTCTAAATGGTCATCAAAACATCCTTTTATTATGGCTTCTGATCCCTGAGAAATGAGTTTCCGTAATTTTGAAAAATTGATTTTTTCCTTATTATTATCTATGAGAACTTTGTTGATACAGTTATGGAGGTCTGGCGCAGAGTCGATTAATGTGCCGTCTAAATCAAATAAGACTCCTTTCATCTCACTAGTCATTACCTAAATTTAGTGAACGTAGCAAAATAGTTGATATCCAAAGATGTACTGAATTTCGCGCGTCGACTGAAAGGGTTGTAACTAAAGCCGGCAACATCTTGACAATCAAAGCCAACATTTCTCGCTAAGTTTACTAGTTCATTTGGCTTAACAAATTGATCATGATTATGCGTGCCTTCTGGAATTATTTTCAAAATTTTTTCAGCTGCAATAATGGCAAAAATTAAAGCGGAAAATGTCCTGTTAATAGTTGAAATAACTAGGATCCCATTGTCTTTCAAAAGTAGTCTGCAATCGTTTAACAAGCCCTCAATGTCTTGTACATGTTCTATTAGCTCAGAACAAACCACTAAATCAAATTCATTTGCTTGCTGAGCCGCAAATGTTTTTGACGAGCAAACTTCATAATGAATATCGAGTTTGTTGGAAAGTGCGTGAGCTTTTCCAGCTTCAATTAGTTTCTGGTTTAAATCAATTGCGTGTACTGTCGCTCCATGGAGGTACATTGATTCTGACAAGATTCCTGCGCCACATCCGATATCAGCAACTTTGGTATTTGACAGGGTTATTTTGTCTTGGATGTACCGCAGGCGAAGAGGATTAATGTCATGCAGGGTTTTGAGTGGACCATCTTTGTCAAACCACCTGTCCGCGTACGGTTCAAATTTTTTTACTTCTGAATTATTTGAAGAAGTTTCTCGGCCTTTATCGAGATCATCTGGTTTCACAATGGTTATCTCTTTTGTTTCTTTAAATATACGATCAATGTTAAACTATACGATATTTTCAGTACAGTTATATTCATGAGCAATAAAACTTTATACGACAAAATTTGGGACGACCATATGGTCAAAGAGTTGCCAGACGGTAACTCGCTTATTTATATTGACAGACACTTGATTCATGAGGTCACTTCCCCGCAGGCTTTTGAGGGGATGAATTTAGCGGGCAGGAAATTATGGCGTACTAATTCTATAAAGGCTGTTTCGGATCATAATGTTCCAACGACGAGCAATCTGAACGTTAACGATCCATTTGCAAAGATCCAATTGGAAACGCTCAGTAAAAATTGCATCGAACACAAAATAATTCACCACAAAATTGGTGACTTTGAACAAGGTATAGTTCATGTAAGCGGACCAGAATTGGGTTGGTGTTTACCTGGAACTACTATTGTTTGTGGTGACTCACATACGGCTACCAATGGCGCTTTGGCCGCGATGGCATGGGGTATTGGAACCTCCGAAATCGAACATGTAATGGCCACTCAATGCCTTATTTTGAAAAAGGCAAAAAATATGGAAATCGAAGTCGCAGGAAAGCTTCCTTCGGGGGTAACCGCAAAGGATCTCATCTTGTTTATTATCGGTAAAATTGGGACGGCGGGCGCGACTGGTTATGCGGTAGAATATACGGGTGAAGTAATAAAAAATTTCACTATGGAAGAGCGAATGACTGTTTGCAATATGTCTATTGAGGCTGGAGGCAAGATTGGCTTGATCAGTTTCGATAAGATAACAGAGGACTATGTGCGCGGAAAACCTTTTGCTCCAACAGATTCTCAATGGTCAGACGCGTTAGAAGCTTGGCGGTTATTGAAATCAGACAAAGGAGCTGAGTTCGATAAAAGAATTAAAATTTTAGCGGAGGAAATTGTACCACAGGTGTCTTGGGGCACCTCTCCTGAGATGGTTGTTGGCATTGATGAATGTATACCAGATCCCTCTCAGTGTGCATCCGAGGTGAAAAGAAGGGGTATGGAGAATGCCCTAAATTATATGAATCTTAAACCAGGTCAAAAGATAAGTGATATAGAGATTGATAAAGTTTTCATAGGCTCATGTACAAATTCTAGGATTGAAGACCTTAGGGCAGCTAGTGAAGTGCTGAAAGGACAAAAGAAATCCGAGAAGGTAAAGCTTGCCATGGTTGTACCTGGTTCTGGGCTTGTAAAAAAGCAAGCGGAGGACGAGGGCTTAGACAAAATTTTTGTTGATGCTGGTTTTGAGTGGAGAAACCCTGGTTGTTCCATGTGTCTAGGGATGAATGAGGATCAGTTGAGCGTTGGGGAACGGTGTGCAAGTACCTCGAATAGAAATTTTGAAGGGCGACAAGGGCAGGGAGGAAGGACACACCTAGTTTCACCTGCAATGGCAGCAATGGCCGCAGTTGCTGGACGTTTTCAAGATTATAGGGATAAATCATAGTTTATGGAGAAGTTCACTCAAATTTCGGGGAAAGTGGCTCCCCTAGATAGGCCTAATGTTGATACTGATGCTATTATTCCCAAGCAATTTTTGAAATCAATTAAAAAAACAGGATTTCAAGAATATTTATTTGATGAGTGGAGGTTCAAAGACAAGGGATTCCCTGGAAAGAATTTTAACGACAGACAACCAAATGAAAATTTTATTTTAAATCAAAGTAAATATAAAGGAGCTAATATTTTACTATGTCGAGAAAATTTTGGTTGTGGCTCATCACGAGAGCACGCGCCATGGGCGATTAGAGATTTTGGTTTTAAGGTTTTAATCGCCCCCAGTTTTGCCGACATTTTTTTTAATAACTCCGTAAAAAATGGATTGTTATTAATTATTCTTGATGAAGAATCAATACAAGAACTTTTTCAGCTCGCTACTTTAGATGATCCATTGGGTGCTACTGTCAATTTAGATGATCAAACTGTTGAAACAAGTTCTCGAAATACCTATCGTTTCTCAATTGAGCCAAGTATAAAGCAGCGCTTAATTGATGGTGCCGACGATATTAGTCTGACCCTTCAATATAAAGGCGATATTTTGAATTATGAGCAATTTTCACAGAAAAAAAATCCGTGGCGTTTCTCTTAGCCTTTATAAATTTTCAGCAATTTCTCTTAGCTTGAATTTTTGGATTTTGCCTGTTGAAGTCTTGGGCAGTTCTGTAAAAACTACGTTTTTTGGCGCCTTAAAGTGTGCCATTGAATCTCTACAGTATTTAATTACATCTTCCTCAGTTAAATTTTTACCATCCGATTTAAGGGTTACAAACGCACAGGGCGTTTCCCCCCACTTCTCGTCGGATTTTGCAACGACGGCTGCTTCGAGAATTTGAGGGTGTTTGTAAAGGGTCTCTTCAACTTCTATAGAGGATATATTTTCACCCCCAGATATGATTATATCCTTTGAACGATCTTTTATTTGAATATAACCATCCGAATGCATCACTGCCAAGTCTCCGGAGTGAAAATAGCCTCCACTCAGCGCTTCTTTGGTAGCTTTCGGGTTTTTTAGATAACCTTTCATTACTACATTACCCGCGAACATTATTTCTCCTATTGTTTTCCCATCGGCAGGTACGGCTTTCATTGTCTTGGGATCCATTACTGTAAGATTTTCTAGAACATGGAATTTAACCCCTTGTCTAGTTAACCGCTCAGCATAATCATCTTCATTTAAATCCCTGTAGTTTTCTTGGGGCGCATTAAAGACTGCGGGTCCATACGTTTCAGTAAGGCCGTAGGCGTGAGTGATTCGAAAGCCCTGTGATTCGATCGCTTTTAGCACGGCTGCGGGCGGAGCTGCGCCGGCTGTCATTACCTCAACATCGTGAGGTAGTGTCTTTTTTTCTTGTTCTTCGGCATTAGCAATAAAATTTAAGACGATTGGAGCCCCACAAAAATGAGTCACATTATTCGATACGATTGACTCATAGATATCTTTAGCATTTATATAGCGCAGGCAGACATTTGTTCCAGTCAATGCTGCAACAGCCCAAGGGAATGTCCACCCACAACAATGGAACATGGGAAGAGTCCACAGGTATGTGGGGTGTTGTTTCATATCCCAGGATAATGCACAGCCAAGGGCATTTAAATAAGCGCCTCTGTGGTGATAGACGACTCCCTTAGGGTTTCCCGTTGTACCAGATGTATAACATAGTGCTATGGGGTCCCACTCGTTGGAAGGAAGAGTCCAATGAAAATTTTTATCTCCTTTTTTTATAAATTCTTCATATTCAACGCCACCAATTTGTTTGTGATTTTGAGCATTTATATCTGCTATATCTATGATGAAAGGTTTACTCTTAAGTCCTTCAACTGCAGCTTTAGTAACATCTGCGAAGTCAGTATCGACTAAAATTGCTTTTGCCTCGCCATGTTCCAAAATGAACCTTATTGCCTCAAAGTCAAGTCTAATATTGATAGGGTTTATAACCGCACCTAGTGCCGGTATGGCGAACAAGGATTCATAGAACGCAGGAATGTTTGTTGCAATTACTGCAACGGTATCACCTTTTCGTATACCGATTCCATCCAAAGCAGACGCTAATTGGCGGCATCTTGAAAAAGTCTCCTGCCACGTAAAGCTCGTCTTGCCATGAATGATAGACGTTCTATCAGGGAAGATTTCTGCTGAACGCTTTATCCAACTTAAAGGCGATTGGGCAACATAGTTTGCATCGGACTTTCCCAAGTCTTTTTCGAATATTTTTTTATCAGTTATGCTCATTACTTGAATTTCTCCTTAACCAGGGGCCCAGTTATATTTCGAAGTTTTACTTATTGAAATGAGGCATTACTTCCTCAGCAAAAAGTTTCATGGATTTTTCTGCAACCTCAGAAGGCATTCCCGCTAGTTGCATCCACATCACTAGATGAGTGACTCTGCTGGATTTCTGATACCTTTCAATTTCCTCGATAATATCATCTGGGGTACCTACCATTAATGGTGCCTCGAAAAAGGTTAGATTCGGGTCTTCACGCAGCTTTTCTGGAGGAGGCATTTTTGATACCGACATTGTTTCCTGAAACCATTTGACATCTGCAGCTTCTTTCAACCATTTATCGTAAGTATCCATCATATAATGTGCATGGTGTTGACAATTAGCCCATGCTTCATCCCTGGTGGGTGCTACAGAAACTAATCTGAGCTGAGAGACTTTATGCTCAGACGGGTTACGATTGTTTTTTATCAACTCTTCATCGTACATTTGTTGCAAATTTTCTCCACCGGTACCGGCAACATGAAATCCAAATTTAGCGGCTCTTTTTGCGGATTTCCTTCCCATCACCGCGGTCCAAATTGGAGGATGGGGCTGCTGTATTGGTTGAGGCTCTAAATGGACGTTTTTTAAGTTAAAGTGTTTACCTTGAAATGAAAACATATCTTCCGTCCAAGCTTTCCGTATGATTTCCAAGCCCTCATCCATGAGTGCTGGCCGGTCACTTCTTGGTATCCCATAACCTTCGAACTCTTGTACTCGATATCCCAAACCTAGTCCAAGGTCTAGTCGTCCTTTTGATATAATATCTACAACGGTCGCTTCTTCTACTACGTTTATAGGATGTTTACCCAAAGGAAGCAAAATAACGAAAGTTCCTATT
Organism: Methylococcaceae bacterium TMED69; assembly: GCA_002170535.1. Taxonomy (GTDB): domain Bacteria; phylum Pseudomonadota; class Gammaproteobacteria; genus TMED69. The sequence goes on along the minus strand of NHDW01000009.1, from coordinate 85,615 downwards.
CTGATTGTTGCTGTTTTGGCAGCTATTGCGGCGGCAGTAGGTAGCAAAGCCGGACACCAACCGTCTTCCCAGAAATGATGTTCAGTTAACCATACTGTATCGTAACCTAAATCTTCTGCGACTTTAGCTTGATTAATATGTTCTTCGTAAATTTCGTCCCAAGGTCGTCTCCAAGTTGGAGGGTTTCTAAAAGCCAGAAGTAGTCCAAAATCTAGTTTTGCCATTTTTAATTTCTCCCCATTTATTTAGCTTCTCGTTCTTACACTTTTTGGATCGTAAAAGGGTTTAGCGGTTGGTATTGCATCGTATTTTCTATTTGCCTGTTCAATGTAATACTCTCCATTTAAAATAAAGTCGTCGTCTACACCTTCTTTATTATTTATATAACCTAAACCAATGCTTGATCCGACAGTGAATCCATAGCCGGCAGACGCTATATATCCGACTTGTTTTCCATTTCTAATGATTGGCTCGTTATGAAAAAGTAAGGCATCTGAATCTTTTAGTTTAAACTGTACTAATTGTCTTGGAACTAGATCTTGTTTATTTTCTTCGAGGTGTTTTTTGCCGATGAAACCATCTGGTTTAGACCAGTCGCAAGTGAATTGGAGCCCACATTCGGTAATTGAATCTCTTGGTCCCATATCGTGTGACCATTCTCGGTAGGCTTTTTCAATCCTAAGGGAATTTAGGGCATGATAACCNCAATGTTTAAGATTGAATTTTGTGCCTTCTTCAACGATCCNATCGTAAACGTATTCCGTCATCTCNGTTGGAACATACAATTCATAACCTAGTTCGCCTGTATAAGATATCCTAACTGCTAACGCTGTTTGGTATCCNATTTCCAAAGTTTTAGATGTCCCAAAAGGAAATAACTCATTTGACATTACAGANGGATCTGTCACGCTTGAGATAAGTTGACGTGATTTAGGTCCTTGTATGTTTAGCATCGAATAAGCGCTACTNACATCTGTTATTACACAAAATTGTTCTTGTTTAATTTTTTCTTTTATCCAAGAAAAGACATGGGTAGCTGTAAAAGCTGCNGTCACTACTAAGAATTCCGTTTCTGATAATCGGGTTATAGTAAGGTCCGCTTCTACCCCTCCAACATTATTTAAAAACTGGGTATACATTACCTTCCCAATGGGTTTATCTAAGTTTGCTGTTGCCAGTTTATTCAAAACCTTAAGNGAATCGTTTCCTTGCACTAAAAATTTACTAAATGATGATTGGTCGAAGATACCCACGTGCTCTCGCACAGCCTCGTGTTCTTTTCTATTATTTTCAAACCAATTTTGTTTAAAAAAATCATATTTATACTCGGCTTTTTGACCTGAATCGGCAAACCAGTTTGCACGTTCCCAGCCNGCTGATTGACCGAAAACCGCTCCGACGTTTTCCAGCCTATCGTGGAGGACTGATTTTTTTACGTTTCTTCCTGTCTCCCACTGTTTGTTCGGCCAGTGCATTTGATAAGCTATCCCNAGTGATTCAGACGTTCTATCTACAATAAANGATTTATTNTTGTAACATTGCGGCACTCGTCTGATGTCTACATCCCAAATATCCATAGGTTGTATTCCGTCTGTAAGCCATCTTGATAAGACATGACCCGCGCCGCCTCCTGACAGAATTCCGAGTGAATTAAATCCGCACCCAATAAAGAGATTCTCGACATTTGGAGCTTTTCCCATTAGGTAATTATGATCNGGGGTAAATGATTCGGGACCGCAGAAGAATTGACGAATNCCAGTGTCGAAAAGTATTGGCAACCTCTGCATTCCTTCTTCAATATGTTTTTCCATTCTGTCCCAATNTGGTTGGATTTCGCCGAAACAAAAATCTTCAGGTATTTTATCTGCTGACCACGCAGCAGCATTAGGTTCAAAAAATCCTAAAAGAATTTTGCCTGCTTCCTCCCTAGCATAAGCACATCTGCCTGGGTCTCTAAGAATTGGTAGTTTGTTGTTTACTCCATCAATNGGNTCGGAAATTAAGTAATAGTGTTCCGCTGCCTGTAAAGGAATATTGACGCCAACCTTTTGGCCTAGCTCGTATCCCCACATTCCTGGGCAAAGAACGACNTGGTCTGTTTTTATTAAACCTCCACTGGTTTGGACTGCTTGAATCGTATCACCTTGTTTTTTGAATCCGAGGAATTCGGTATTTTCCTTAATTAGAACCCCGCGATTTCTTGCTCCCTTAGCGAGTGCTTGAGTTACATCGGCCGGATTTACTCTTCCATCCTCAGGAAAGTAAAAAGCAGATTCTAAATCNTCAGTAAAAGCAAGAGGAAACAAATCTTTTACCTCACGAGGAGANATTTCACTATTTTCAACTCCAAAGGAACGGGCCATCGCGCAGCCNCTACGCATTTCTTCCGCCTTGTCTTTATTAGTTGCGAGTTGGATTGAGCCGCATTGAATGAAGCCAGTAGCTTGTCCTGTTTCTTTTTCGAGCTCATTGTATAGTTTAAGTGAATACTGGGCCAATTTTGTTTGACTTTCGGTGTCTCTTAATGTGGTAACTAAGCCTGCCGCATGCCAAGTAGTCCCTGAGGTTAATTGATTCTTTTCTATAAGAACTACATTTTTCCAGCCGTATTTAGCTAAGTGATAAGCAGTCGAGCAACCTATTACTCCTCCACCAATTACTACAACGCTTGCTTCTTTAGGTATAGTGGTTTCCAATTATTAAAGCTCCTAGGACGACAAAATTAATTAACTAAACCGTATAATAGACTAGTTCTCTGTGTAATTGTCAAATACAAGACGCATGAACCAAATCATTAAAACTTGCATCATAACCGTGCATTTCTAAAACAATTTGCGCTATTGTAATGCAAGTAAAAAAAAAATTATAAGTTGATAAGAAATAAGTATAAAAACNGCGTCATTACGCAAAAAAAATACTCGACTCTTAAAAAANATTAGGTAGGGTTTAAATNACTTNANCNANANGGAGCNCCTTCATGAAAATNAGCCTTAAAGTCTTTTGCTTATTTATTTTTATTTCCCTGTTNATGTCATNTAAAAGTTTGGCNGCTGGTGTAGAGGAATTTGAAAGCTGGCTGGAAGCCAATCAGATTGCAGATTTTCAGTTTCTTCCGGGGACCAAAATTACATCTGAGAACTGTCAGGAATTTTTGCCATTTGTACCTCCNGCNTATCAACAACAAGGGTTTTGTTTTGAAGGTATGGAATATANTCTATCAGANCCTGGCGATCTCTCTCCGCCAGATGTTTTCAAAGAGGCTACAGAGAAATTTTNTGGACAAACGAGTTTAGATGCGGAAGGCGCAATTGTAGGCTANACAGCCGGACGGCCATTCGACCCGACTGGATTTACAGCAGGTAGCAGGGAAGATGGCTTCAAATCAATGTGGAATTATAACTTTCGATGGCAACATGATGGTCTAAAAATCGAAGATGTCGAGTGGGTTTGGGTTAGGAAAAGCGAGAAGAACCACGACAANCATTCCATAATGAAAACGTGGCAAGGTCAATTTTACCAAGGTGGTGGAGAATTCGCGAGGATCCTTAATGGACCATATCAAAGAGTCTATATGAATCATTTAGCTCACCGCGCNGATACGGATTACCGCATTCCGGGTAGATGGGCCGAGAAGACCGAGTTTAGAGAATATACGGGTTTNGATGCNCCATTTGACATCGCTGGAACAAGTTTCTTAATTCTGCGATATAAAGATCCTCACAAGGCGGATGATTCTTGGGCTTATATTCCNAGTTTNAGACGAGTCCGAAGAATCTCGGTGGAGGTAAAATCAGATTCTTTACTAGGTACAGAAGATACCTTAGAGGACTTTTACGGTTTTTCGGGTAGATTACTGGAGTGGGATTGGGAATATTTAGGAAAAGCCAAAATTTTGGCTATAGCTCGTTCCCGTAATTTGAACACTGTATTCGGTGGGCCCAATGGGTGGCAGGAGATAGACGATTACTCTTTAGTAGAGGTTCACGTAATTAAAGGAAACCCGAAGAGATCGAACCACCCCTACTCGACTAAAATAATGATGACAAGCACTGTTAACGACGTACCTTATTATTCTGAGGCTTATGATAAAGCTGGCGAGTTGTGGAAAATCTGGAAGATACCAGCAGTATGGACTGAAGACCCGCAATTTAAGGAAAGAGATAAATTTGGTGGTGACGTTACTCCTGAAGGAACTAAAATGAGTGCGTTTCAGGGAATTCAAGTGGTAAACTTGCAAAATGGACGTGCAACTTTGGTGCCTTGTAGAGGACTGAGCTATCCTCGGACAGAGTTATCCAAAATAAAACGAGACCTGGATATAAATATTTTATCCGAAGGTCGATAACAGCGCTGAAGGAGCCAGCTAATGATCGGCGTGGTGGGGAAATTTATTTTAAGTTTCCTCACTATACGCTCTCATCTGACAACAGGTAATTGTCAACAAAATAGATTTGGTTCGGATGTAAATTTTAGGAGCATGATGATGGTAGCTAGTATTGAAGAGCAAAATAAAGTCGAAAAGAATATCGAGCAAGGTAAAGGTTATCCTAACCTTTTTAGTCCGGCAAGAATTGGGCGAATGCGATTAAAAAATAAAATCATAAGGGCGGCTAATACGACACTTTATGCTTCTCCTAAAGATGGGTCAGTCACTCAGCTTCTACTCGATCACTATGCGGTGGAAGCTGCCGGGGGTGTCGGTCTTTGTTTAGTTGAAGCTTCGTCAACTAATGTAAATTCGAGATTACAGTACGGAGAACCAAATATCGATTCAGATTTTGCCATTGGTGGGCTCTGGAATCTGTCCGAAACTATTAAAATGAATGGAGCAAAAGCGGGGATACAATTAATACATGCAGGTAGGCAATGTCTGGTAAAAGAGGCAACACCGGTTGCGCCTTCGCCGAAAAAAGATGGATACTTCCAAGTTCAACCTCGTGCGTTGGAAGAAGAGGAAATTGACGGAATTATCGAGGCTTGGGCCGACGCGGTATTGAGAGCTAAAAGGGCAGGCTTTGACTGTATAGAGTTTCACGGGGCTCATGGCTATCTTCCCGCTGAGTTTTTGTCCGCAGAAGCAAATCATAGGACTGATAAGTGGGGTGGAAGTTTAGAAAATCGGGCAAGGTTTTGTCTTGAAATTGTCAAACGTACTAGGGAGAAAGTAGGGCCTAATTATCCGCTACTATACAAAATAAGCGCTGAAGAATATGTGAAAGATGGAGTAACCCTTGAAGAATCGGTCATTTTTTCTAAATGGTTAGAAGACGCAGGAGTCGATGCAATAGCGGTATCCGCAGGGACGGGAGAAGTTTGGGAGCATACGGTAGCCCCTACTCATTATCCATATGGTAACTTGGTACACTTGGCTGCTGAAATTAAAAATCATGTCTCCATTCCTATAATTGCGGTTGGAGCCATCAATGAACCGGAGCTGGCCGAGAGCATTTTAACTGAAAATAAAGCAGATTTTATCTCGATGTGTCGTGCTATTACGGCTGATCCGGATTGGCCGAAAAAGGCTGAAGCCGGCAGGGCCGAAGAAATTAGACCGTGCATAAGGTGCAATGATTGTTTGGATAGCATTCTTCCCGGAACTCCTATGAGATGCCGGGTAAATTTCTGGGAAGGGCGGGAATCAACCTTTAACCTCAACCCAGTAAAAAATCCAAAAAAAGTGGTGGTCATTGGCGGTGGAGCAGCCGGGATGGAGGCAGCTAGGACTGCTTGCTTGCTCGGTCATGATGTAACTATCGTCGAAAAAGCGGAGAGGTTGGGTGGATTACTAATACCTGCGTGCGTTATACCTACTAAACACGATCTAGATAAATTATTTCAATGGTACCTAAGAGAAATGGATAGACTTCCGATCGAGCTAAAACTAGGTCAAGAAGCAACTCCTGAATTAGTAAATGAATTAAATCCAGACGCAGTTATCGTTGCATCTGGACACGGGGATACGCCCAAGTTACCCAAGAATGTTGAGGGCCTAGATAATAAAATTGTTTGCACTACAATGGATTTGTTGAAAGGTAGAAAACCTAAAAATAGTCTAGTAATTGGTGGTGGATTCATGGGCTGCGATATAGCGCAACATATTGCGACCGCAGGCAAGAAGGCTACTATCGTGTCAAAGAATTCGATGGAAAATATAGGTGGTACTGTTGGGTTCTTCACGAGAAATTCGTTATTTGAGCTTTTAAAGAAACTAGACGTGGATATAATGCCCAATTTAGATTATAAAAAAGTGACCGATAAAGGCATCATCGCTGTCAACGCGGAAAACAAAGAAGTATTTGTGCCAGCCGAAGAGATTGTTCTAGCAAATGGATTCAAAAATCAGCTCGACAGTTACAAAAAGTGGGAGGGGGTGGCTGAGCAGTCTTTCTTGGTAGGCAACTGCGTTGATCCAGCAAATATCATGGGAACAACACGACAAGCTAACGCAGCAGTGTACAGAATATTTAATTAAATCAAGAAATCCCAATTAATAATTTAGGGGTATAGTTTAATTCGAACGTTAATTAGCTTAATCTGTTAACGAAAAAGAAACTAAAATACGGAGATAAAAAATTGCAGTATACACTCGGGGTAGATATTGGCGGAACATTCACTGACTTTTCTCTTATTGATGCCGAAGGGAAAATAACTCTTTGGAAAGAGGCGAGTACTCCTAAGGATAGTAAACAGGCAATAATTCAGGGTCTGAATGCCATGTCTGAAAACGAGAAGTTACCCTTATCTGACTTTCTTGGTCGGTTAGATTTATTCGTTCACGGACAAACGATCGCCACTAATACCGTTATCCAAAGAAATGGTCCTAAAACGGCTGTCTTATGTACCCAAGGATTTAGGGATGTTATTCATTTCAGAGATGGTTTCAAACCTCAGCGGTATAATATTCAGCTTCAACCACCTAAGGATTTCGTTCCACGGTATCTTCGGATTCCCGTTGGAGAGCGGGTCAATTATAAAGGGGATATTTTAAAAGCACTAAATGAAGAATCGGTGTTTGAGGCTATAGAGATACTCAAAAAAGAAAAAGTGGAGGCGGTTGCTGTATCATTTTTATGGTCGGTTGTGAATGCGTCTCATGAACGGCGTGTAAAAGAAATTTTGAAAGCAGAACTACCTGACATACCAGTGGTTGCAAGTTCAGATGCTCTTCCTATTATAAGGGAATGGGAAAGAACCACCTGCACTATCCTGAGTGCATATGTTTTGCCGGGAATTTCTAAATACATGATCGAGTTAGAGGACTGGTTGCACTCAAACGGTTTTAAACATCCTCTTTTGGTAATGCAACTTAATGGCGGAACCTCAACGGTATCCAAATTACTAGAAAAATCTATAAATGCAATCGCATCGGGTCCGGCAGCTGCGCCAATGGCTGGGCTTTTTGCGTCAAAACGGATGGATGTTGACAACGTAATCACCGTTGATATGGGCGGAACTAGTTTTGATGTTTCCCTGGTAACCAAAGGGGCACCAAGTTTGACAAGAGACCTGAAGATACATGAAAATCCAGTTGGTGTTGCTGCCGTAGATGTTCACTCAATTGGTGCGGGTGGAGGTAGCATTGCTTGGATTGATCCTGGAGGTGCTCTGATGGTGGGACCTCAAAGTGCAGGGGCAGAACCAGGGCCTGCAGCCTACAACCAAGGTGGAACGAAACCGACTTGTACTGACGCGAACTTAGTTCTTGGGTATATTAATCCCGATTTCTTTTTAGGAGGGCGAAGGACTGTTGATACAACCCTTTCAGAAAAAGCAATTAAGCAACATATCGCCGATCCCCTTGGACTAACAGTGCCGGAGGCTGCCCATGGAATTTTTCGGATAATAAATAATAATATGGTAGATGCAATCCGGGTAGTATCGGTTGAAAGAGGTATCGATCCTCGCCATTATTCTCTAGTATCTGGTGGAGGGGCAGGTAACATCCATGCTGGAATGCTAGGTAGTACCCTTGGTATGAAACAGGTCCTAATTCCGCGATATAGTGGGGTCTTTTGTTCTTTCGGAATGATTGTGAGCGACGTCAGACACGATCATCTCAAGGCTTTCACGGCAAATACAGACAAATTCGATCTTGGCGCTGTGAATGAAGTGTTGGCCGATCTTGAGAAAAAGGCCGTTGATGAAATGGTCGAGGAGGGTTATCCAGAAGGAGAGGTGATACTTAAGCGTTTTGCTGATGCTAAATATCCTGCTCAAATTCATGAGCTAACGGTGGATGTTCCCTCTGATAAAGTTTTGGATGAGTCTGATATTAAAGTGCTAGAAAATTCCTTTCATGATTTGCACGAGCAAATGTTCACCTATAGTGTGAGAGAGAGTTCGGTAGATATCTTTCATTGGCGTGTGGTGGCGTATCGAAGCGTAAAAGAACCTAATTCTCAAATTATGGATTTGAGTTCGGATGCAATCGAAGTTGCAAGGAAGGGAACAAGAGACGTATACTTTGGTGATATAAATGATTACAGGAGCACGCAAATATATGATGGCTCTAGTATCCGACACGGAATGGTTATCAAAGGCCCGGCGGTGGTTGAAGAGACTACTACGACAATCGTTATTTTTCCGGGACAAAATCTTACTGTTAATCGTTTCGGCGACTTCGTGTTAAATTTAGAAAGCTAATTCAATTTAAGGAGTTCACATGAGTAGTTTGGCCCCAGCAAAAAATAAGAATGTAGACCAAGTAAAAAAATCGTTTTTAGCTGAGTTAGATATAGACCCGATCACATTTTCTGTCATTTTAAACAGATTTAGCACAATAGCCCGAGAGATGACTCTTACTTTAGAGTATACCTCTTGGACCTCTATACTGGCCGTGGCACGAGACTTCTCATGTGCGATATATGATTCTCAACCCAGACAAGTATGTATGGAGGATGCATTGCCGATACATACGAATTCGCTTCATGTAATTCTTAAGTCAATGGTAAAAGCTTTCGATGGGAACGTTTATGATGGTGATGTAATAGTAAGTAATTACCCTTACGCAGGGAACACTCACGTGGGTGATTTTGTTACCGCCACGCCTGTTTTCTATCAAGGTAAGCATATGTTTTGGTCGGTAACTAAAGGCCATCAACTAGATTGTGGGGCGTATGAGGCAACAAGCGTTGCCCCAAGCGCAAAGGATGTGTGGCAAGAAGCATTGCAAATACCACCTATTAAATTCTATGAGAAAGGTGAGCCTAGGCAAGATGTAATAAACCTATATTTGGCTAATGTTAGATATCAAGAACTCCTCTCGGGAGATCTAAAGGCTCAGTTAGGTTCGATTTGGAATGGGAAGAGAAGGATGATCGAACTCGTCGATGAGTATGGTCCGGAAGAAACAATGCGGTACGTTGAAGCCATATTAGATTATGCCGATCGTAGGACCGCGGATGAAATACGCACGATGCCTGACGGAAAATATTATGCAGAGGGTTATGTGGATACAGATGGAGCTGGTAATACAGACTTAAAAGTTGCCGTAACTCTAAATATTGACGATGACAAAATCCATGCTGATTTCACTGGGAGCGCTCCTCAGGGAAGTGGCGGAACTAACGGCACCCAAGGTGTTATGGAAGCATCTGCAGGAATCCCTATTCTTTGCGCAATTGATGCGGAAATACCACACAATGACGGGTGTTTGAGACACATTACTTGCTACTCTCCAGAGGGGACTATCGTAAAGGCAAAATATCCAGCCGCCACAGCGATGGCAACTCTTTGTCCAGCAGGGCAAGAGCAGGAGGTTGTATGGAAAGCTTTAGCTCAAGCCTGTCCTGAACGTTCTTCAGCTGGATATGGCCATTTTCATTGTATACCTACAATTTCTGGTGTAGATGAAAGAGAGGGGGAGTCAAAAGGCTGGTCGGCAATGTTTTTTAATGGTGGACCAGCAGGAGGAGCCTCTCATGGAGCTGATGGCTGGCCTCTTATAATGACTTCTTCTGGGATGGGTGGACTCAAAATCATAAGCGCTGAATTGACTGAACTCCTTTATCCTATCCTCATCGATTATCATGAAATCGAAAAAGATTCTATGGGTCACGGTCGTACGATGGGTGGGACTGGTATCAGGATTAAAGTTAGTCCATATGACACACCTATGGATTGTCATAACACCGGGGACGGTGCTGCTAACCCTCCTTTTGGTTTACAAGGTGGAACCCCGGGAATAGGGGGTGGAAATTATAGAGAAAATCTTAGCACAGGTCACAGAGACTACTGTTCTAGCAAAGGTTACCTTAAAATTAGTAAGGGTGAAGCTTGGGTAGGAATCTCATCAGGCGGTGGAGGATTCGGCGACCCACTGGACAGAGACCCAGCTTTAGTCGTTGAACACGTTAGAGACGGTATTATTAGCGAAGGTACTGCCAGAAATATTTATGGAGTCATTTTTAACGAGAATACTTACGCTCTCGATGCCGGCGCGACTGAAGAGAATAGACAGGCCTTGAAGAAAAAACAGGGAGAATTGCCTCTCATTCAACCTATGGGCCCAAGTGCATCTAAATGGTTAGAAAATGATATGAGGGAAGGCGACAATTATCTTTTAGATCCACTGCCTTAATTGAAGATTTAAGAAGCTTTGGCACGCGTGGCAAAGCTTTTTTAAGCAAGGGTTTTGAATTATGAGGTGTAGTGCTGTACCTCACCTTTAACAATTCTTCTGTATTCTATAAATCAAATTGGGGAAATCCTGCTCACTTAAGCAAAGATTAGATAAAAATTTAGCCGAGACCAGATAGGGTATTATCCCCAATAGTTCTTTACAAAATATTTCTTTCTTTAATTAATTCCACCTCGGCAAAGTGTTGAAGAATAACTTTATCAAGTCGTTTTTTGAAATGAGGTTTTTTAATAAAACTATTGTCTAGCGGAGGGCTACTAGTGAGCACGAGTTTCTTGATAAGGTTCAGCTTTCTCAGGCTCTACCGTAACCGGATCAATATGGAAAATGTGACAGGTAACACAAGTCGACGCAGTCTTTAATGGAGAGCCCCAGCCACCCAAATGACAACTTTGACAGTATTCAACGTTTGGAAGATTTATATCAAGACTGCTGTTAGATTGTTCAATACCCATATGGCATTCACCACACTCCTGTTCCTCATGTGCCTTGTGATTAAATAATGCTTTGCTATACCAATTGACAGGATCAACCGACTGAATTTTCCAAGGGAAGTTGGCTTGCTCCACGTCAGAGACGACATTGTGACACGTGTTGCAGCCTGTATAAAACACTATTTCCTGTATTTTAGCATCCGCAATATTTTTGAAATTTGAGTTTCTCTCTCTATTTGTTAAAGGCACTCTTTGTGATCCCGGAATAACCAACGACGTCTCATCAATGCTCAAAGAGGTTGCATCAAAGTTAGACTTATCTTCATAGAACTCATTTACTTTGGTTACTACTTCTTGCAGGTATTTATGTGGGAGTATTAATTTCTCTGAATTATTGTTTGTTAGCTCTATCTGGTGACAGCTGTCACAGTGTTCCTCATAACTTACTTTATTCATTTCTCCTGCAGCATCTGAGACGTGGCAATAGCTGCATTCAAGTTCAGTTTCTTGGCCCACATTATTTTGTAATCTATTATCTAAGTGTGAGGAATGAGGGAACCTAATCATTGATAACTCGGAATTTTGTTGATAATCAGATATGGGAATGAGGTCATATCCATCTCTATCCTTGCGTTTTTTGTAAGGGACTCTGAATTGAGGATGTTTTTTAAATCTTTTTACGATTAAAAGCTCGGAATTTGCGATCTCAGCGCCGTGACAATCAGCGCAAAAGCCTTCGTCCTGTCGACTGATAGCGTTGGTTTCCGTATTGTGATGTTCCCAATGACATGATGTACATTCCATTGATTCCATTTCTAAATTAAAGGATACATGTGAGCTTCCGGCATGATCCATGTTGCCTTCATGACATGATTTACATGCCTCAGTTAGATTAGAATCAAAAGCGCCCTCATGGCAGTTAGTGCAATCGGAGTTGAATTCAGAGTGATGAATACTTAAAGAGCCAGGCATGAGGATATGGTTCGATACATTCTTTAGAGTACTCTGCTCTTTTTTATCTAAATAGGAAAACGGAAAAATTAGGGCAACTAACAAAACAGACAGGCTTATTCCTAAGGCTAATAATCTTTTAGATAGAAATGAGTTTTCAAGTCCTCGGCTTGATCGACCTATTAGCTCTTGTTTCATTGCTTTTGTTTGGTCGGTGAACTTTTCAAAAATTTCCAGAACGACCGTGCCATCACTGCTATATTTAGGGGTGATAAAAAATCCACCAATCTGTATTGAGTCCTCCTCAGATAGCTGTGCTTTGGTCGTGGTTATGTTGTTGTGAATAAAGTTGTGGTTTTCAGTTGCAGTAAGGGTAAGGGTATCATTTTTATCGATTTCTAAAATTGCATGTTCAAGCGCAACTCTAGAATTTGGCAAATGTATTTCTTGGTCAGCTCCACGACCTAGTTTAAATCTGGTTCCAGATACCTTAAGGTCTTTATGACTTATGATGTCTTTAACTTGTCTCTTTTTACGAAGAATTATTTCCATTTTCGGTTACCACCAATAATAAAAAATTATAAAGACATGGATTGCTACTGCGGCGATCAAAGCCAGAGTAAGAGGTACATGTAGATAAAGCCACCAATTCAACCTGCAATTATATCTAATATCCCAATCGATTTTTTTTAAAAGTGCATATTTTCCAATAATTAAATCATGCAGTAGGTTAAGATTATCTCGATTGTCATGGTCACTATTAATACTATTTTTGATTCGGTTAACCAGACTTTCTAAATTCGCGTTTTTGTAGTCTGAGTTCGAAAAAATTTGTTGAAAAAGAGAGGGTTTCACCCTACAAGACTCTATTAAATCTAGAATTTGTGCGTAAAAGTCCGCACTGACTGACTCAGCTATAGCTAAACTTCTCTCATCTAAGTCAATCACTTCATCAAACATTGTATCTCTTGTTAAGTCACCACAATTGGCTGTAATCTTGTCTGGGTAAACTGAATAGGCGTATAGGCCATAGAATCCCGTTAACACTACAAGTAGGGTTAGAAAGTAACCAAGAAAGTGAATATTCAACGCGAACTGAAAACCGCTATGTAAAGTTGTGATTATAATAAGCGCACTGCCCAAGTAAATATGTGCTGATACCCATGAGACTGTGTTTCCTTGGCTCTCCCTGTACCGCCTTTTTCTTATTCCCAGAAGTGAAAGCCAAATTAAAATGACAGCACCCAGGATTCCGAGAAGATAACCAAGCCAGCTACCTCCATTAGGTTCAGGATAGGCATCATGAAAAAGATAAAAGATGATCAGTACCGCAGTTAACGCTGATGCAACTTTAAGAAAATAGAAATTTTTATAAGTAACGAATGAATCGTGCATTTGGGCTAATTTTGTAATTTCATTGTTATAAATTCTTCCGGCGATACTCTAATTGCTGCTCCGGTAGGGCATGCGCGGACGCAAGCTGGTCCTCCTGCTAAATCTTTACACATATCGCATTTAACTGCTTTCTTTGGCGCATCTTTATCTTGTGTTTCAGGATAAGGGTCAAAGCCGAAAATGATTTGTTTCCACAAGGGAGTAGCTGGTTCTTTTCTGATGGCCGCCATTTGGATCACTCCGTAGGGGCAGTTTCTCACGCAATTGCCGCAACCAATACAATTATCAGCGATATAAACTTCTCCGTCTGCGGTTCTGTGTATTGCGTCGGGAGGACAGTCTTTCATACAATGTGGATGCTCGCAATGTCGACACGAGGTCGGCACATGCAAACCGGCTACGGTAGGACCTGCTTCTCGGTCTAACATTGAACTTCCTCCGTGGGTCCCAGCGCAAGCCTTTTCACAATGGTCGCATCGAACGCAAAGAGATTCATCAATCAGAAGCACGTCCGTAGCTTCACCCAATCCTTGCTCCATCATAAACTCAACTATGTCAGTTCCTTGCCCGCTTTTTTTTGTTGTATTTGAAAGACTCCTAGCTTCGGATAACGCTTCAAGTTTCTTTTTCGTTTCTGGATTTTTTGAAAGTAGCCTGCGAAATTCTTTACCCTGTAGGACAATTGTCTCGGTGGCTACGGCTGTTTTTATTGTGGCCGATCTTGGCGCATCGTTTAATAGAGCCATCTCCCCAAAATAGTTTCCAGCTGGCAGATAAGCGAGTGTTGTGGTTTTATCTCCAATTATTTTTGAAACGGTAACCGAACCTGAGCGAATTAGATGTAATGAGTCTCCAGCATCCCCTTCGCTGAAGATAATTTCATTTGGCTTGAACTCGCTCAAGGTCGCTGAGGCGATTACCTCGGATATTTCTTCATCATCTAACCCAGGCGCTAAATGCATTTTGATCGCCCTTGAGATAAATGTGTCATTTATTACGCGTTTAACCGATTCAACTGAGTTGATCAATTTATTCATCGACCTTCTTGGTGTTTCTATAACTATACAATTTTTGCCTGCCGTAATTGTGGCTGATCTTCTGCGGCCAGATATAAGAGACATTTCCCCAAAAAAGTTTCCGGATCCAATTGACACCGTGTCATTTGGGTCGTCGGGTGTCAGTCGGATATCTACTTCTCCGCTAATGATTGAGAAGAATGTATTTGTATAATCATTGTACTCAATCAGTGTTTGACCTAAATCAGCTTCGTATATATCAGAATCCAATAAAAATTCTCGTAATTGAAGAGGCGTTAGACTTGAAAACGTCGGTACTTCTGATCGAATGACTTCAATTCCTTCGTTGACATTTTTAACATTTGGAATACATTTGATCTTGTCCCATAAAAGTGATTCATCAGCAGGCTCAACGTCTCTTCCGCAAATAAACTCTATTACTTCGTACCCCTGGTTTACACATTGCTTGATTAAAGGATATCCCGCTAGTGAGCCAATTATAAAGAGCCCTTTTACGTTTGATTCATATTTTCCTGAGACAGATGGAACCGAGTTCGGTTCGTCGCTGGCAAATTCAATGCCGCAGCTTTCTAAAAATTTTCGTGGAGGCAAAGCACCGAGTCGGGCAATGATTCGATCACACTCGATTTCTATTGATTCTTCCTTAGTCGCCACTTCGAAGCAAAGTCTGTGTTCGGATCCTTCGCCTTTGTCGATGTTAGTTACTTTAGATGCATTCGCATTATATATGCATTCAATTACACCTTTTTCTATTGCAGATAAAATCGCGCTTAAATTTCCCTCTTTAGCCCTCGCAAATTCATCACGACGATTAAGTATTATTACTTTGTTATTTTTTGAAAGGGCTAGAGCATTCTCTATCGCCGCATCACCAGCTCCTACGACCACTATAGTTTCATCCACATACTCGTCTGGATCGTCGAGTTGATACTGAACGAATTCTAAATCCTCGCCAGTAACTCCTAATTTTCTTACATTTCCTTGAATTCCAATACTCAGAACTATGTTATCAGCCGTATACTGGCTATCTTTAGTACCGATCCGGAAAACGTTTCCATCACGTTCTATTTTTTGAACTTCACTATTAAATTTTAAATTTGCATTTATTGCCGTAATATTTTCAGTCCAAGTATCAAGTATTGTTTCTCGAGTTCCGGCCTCAAAAGCTATTTTTGATCTGATTGGAAGAACGGCAGGTTCCGCCATAACATGTTTACCTTTTTGAAACTTAGAAATCGTATTTGCAATGTTAGGAGAGGCTTCTAACAAAAGGTGGGATTCTCCCATTTCTGCTGCTCTTGCTGTGGCTGAAAGTCCCCCAGGACCCCCGCCGATTATGATTATATTAAAATGCTCTGCCATATTAATTTTCCAATACCTTAAGTTTTTTTAAGTTATTTTTCAGACGTTGAGGACTGAACGCATTTTCGTCCGATAAAACTTTATATAGACCTTCGACTACATTTGAGATGTCTCCTGAAGCATGAAAATAATTGGAGTTTGAAGGAAGATCTTTGGTTATTAGGGCTATTGCCATAACCGATTGTTCCGCAGAGCTTAGTTCTCGTAAAGTTCCTTTCTTGCCGACCGTAACTATTTGTTCGAGTATAGCGATACCGTCTTCGTTTGTAATAGTTCTAGATCGAAGTATTTCTGTAACTGTCTTGAATAATTGCTTTCCTTGATTTGCAATTTCAGAAATATTTCCCTCGTTAGACATCGTTTTTTTACGGATCTCCGCTCTCAACTGACCGATGCGATCCCCGTATTCTGGAGCGATCACGTTTGCTATTATTTGAGTTGCTAATAAACTACTACCATTTATTTTGATTCTCCCCGGAGTCTCTTTTTCTCCATCTAATCTATTCCATCTAACGTTCTTTGGATTATGATGACATGTATGACATTCATACATAGATAGCTCAGGAAATAAAGAATTTTCCGATTTGTCAGTGCCCTGCAACAAGTCAAGAAACTGATATCCATATTGCGCTTGCCCCACTGCCCACTCTTTAATTTGCCTGTAAGGTTTTTTCCGATTAATGTAGTCCTCGTCAACATCATAGTGTCGAGGTTGAGCGTCAGTAAAGGTGACCAGTTCGAACACAAGACGTGGATGGCCAGCAGCCATTATTTTATGGGTAATTCTCTGATTCTGGTCCCCTAAATGGCAAGATAGACATAATTCTGCCTTGCTCGTTGAATTCCATGTGTCGTACAGCCCTTGGACCATTAACTCTGAACGAGCGGTACTAGGATTCGAATGGCTGGACAACCATAGTGAGCCAGGACCATGACAACCTTCACAAGAAACACCTTCGCTTGCTCTAAAGCGACTTGACTGTCGTTCCTCAGATACATTCGTTGTGTGGCAGTTAAGGCATACCTGGGCTTTAGTTGAGTCTCCTAAGCCTAAATTACTTGCTATTTGTTTTCCTTGTTCGGATTTTAAAGCAGCATAAGCATTAGCGTGTGGGTCATGATTATACCAAGTATTGAATTCGTTTTGCCTGACGTTAGTTTCATTTTGCACAGTCCCAGCGCCATGACAGTTCGAGCTTGAACATGAGGCTGACCCGATATATTTCGCATCGGGATTATCAATGTGAAGTTTTTGAATACTAGCGCTTTTGGCAATTGATGGTGTAACTAAAAAAACTAGGCAAACTAATCTGAGTATCGTATTTACATATTTGATAGATAGCGTCATTTATAATTTTGCCTGAAGTGTTTTTAGAGTATTTTTGAAGCGTTTTTCTTTAAAATTCATTGAATTTGAGACCGCGGTATAAAGTGAATCCAGCGATTTTTCATAGACATTTTCAGAACCGCTCTTTAAATACCCCTGTCCTGAGGCGGAGGTAATGAGAGAGCTCAGGCTCATCGCGATCATCTCTGCTTTACCGTAAGAAATTTCTGTTTCTTGGTTAGCGTATTTAACAATATTTTTTATTAATTTCGGACCAATATGACGATATTCTTCATACGGCGCTTCGAATTTTAATCGCTGCACTAAAAATCGTATTTCTTTTATCAAGGTTAGAGTTTCTTGTTTTTGAGAAACAGGGAGCATAAGTTCATCAATCAGTTGTTTCAATCTTTTTGACTTGCTATTGGGGAAGGTGGAGGCTATGGCCTTAATCATTAGTAAATTTCCGCTATAAACGGATGGTGTTCCAAATTCAAAGGAGCTATTTTTCCGGCTGTAGGGCTTGTTTATATTTTGATGACAGCTGAAACATTCAAAACTAGCTAGCTCGGGAATGAATTTGGCTTGAGTGATGGCTTCTTCGAGATAGTCTAGAGTTTGGATTGTGGAAAGAACTTGACCAATGAGCCATGACTGTACTCCGTTTACTAGACCTTTTCTTCGTTCGTAGTCGGAGTCATACCGGTAATGATAGGGAAGGTTCTCCGAGTAAGTCTCCAGCTCAAACCTAAGTCTTGGATGGCCTGCTCCATAAAAGGCATGTTTAAATTGGTTTTTTTTGTTTGCCTGGTGACAAGACAAGCAAAGATTCGCTCTATAATCAGGCTCGCTGGTTGGCGTCATCCCGGCCGATAAGTTTTTTTCGTGAGTGCTACTTGGATAGACATGTGTAGACAAAAAATTACCACCTGGTCCATGACAACTCTCACATGTGACTCCATCGGTTAATGAAAAGCGCTCCCCTCTTTGAGAATTTGGCACATAAGTCGAGTGACAACTTAGGCATTGTTTTACATTTTCACCATTTGGCAATCCGAGGTTTCTAGTTATTTTTCTCCCTAATTCGGATTTTAATGAATCATAAGCACTTGCGTGGCGACTCGAGTTCCAGATCAAGCGCTCTTTCATCAAAACAGTAGCGTTTCTCCATCTTTCTGCGGATCCGTGGCACTCCGAACTTCCGCAAGTCTCGACCCCCAAAAATTGTCCTTCCATTTCGATTGGTAATACATGGTTTTCGCTTAAAATAGCTAGCGTATTTGTCGATACAATTATAGAAAGGCCAAAAGTAAATAGGAAATATATATTTTTCTTCAAAACTTAATTCTCATTTCAACTCGGATTCCATTTATATCGCTTTGACCCTCTCTAAAACCTATCATTCCGTCCGTTCGAAATATCCAAGATTTTGAGAGGGGTTTTTGGTATCGCACTCCTATTGCGATTTGGTCCCCACGCGCGGTTCGACCACGCATAACATCATCTCCCAAAGGTGTCAGTCCAGCCAATTCGACGACAAGCTGCTGATTCAAGTTAAACAAATAAGAGACTCCTAGAGCCCCTCCGGCACTATCAAGGGCCGTGTCATCGAGCTTCGGAAATCCTGTCATACCATCTGTTTCAAAGTTAATACCTGTATTCTTTAGAATTCCGCCGGCTCCAAAATCTCGTGCGAGAGATTGCGGTCTATTTTTCCCGTAAAATAGATTGAGGTAAGGTACCAAAGTTGAGGGCTTAGAAGTTATAAGTGAATTCTCAATTAAAAACAGATAGCCATCTGCTGTTTTGCCTAACCCGTTCCCAGGATCTTGACCAACGCTCCAAAAAGCTCGCATGGAATTAGAGACCTTGCCAAAATAACGTTTTGTTATAGCTAAAGTCATATTGTGATAACTAAAATCACCGTTTGACCGTGGGCCACCATCATGCGTATAGGCCCAACCGGCTTCGATATATGCTTGATCTATATCAAGAAAAGCGGCTAAACCTATCAGGTTGGCTCTGTGATCATCAAAACTCCCGTTGTTTTCGACAATTGCTTTTGATGTAATTCTGTCGAAACCGCCGAAAAGCGTTATGTCATAGTTTGTGATATCAAAGAAAGAGCTATTCTGGGCGGTGAGCGATACAGCTCCGCCCATGAAGGCGTCCTCCATCCAAATGCCATTTTGAAAGAATAAAGGCATGAAACCGAAAGACAAGGGAAGATCGAAGCTAGTGTGAGTATCTGTTAGGCCTGAAACGATCGCCCCCAGTTCTCCCTCGAAAAAAAAGGCCTCTGGGGTCACATCTAAAATAGTTTCGTTTTTCTCTTTTCGCGTGTTTTGCACCGATCCGCCAAATTCGTGGCGAAGACTTTTCCCCTGTTCTACTCTGTCAAACGGCCTTAAAAATACATGTATTCTCTCCGTTGCTGTTAATCTTAAGTCAACGTTTAGATTAAGTCTCGTTGCAATTTGAGAGGTGTCTAGTGCTCCATTGTCATTATGAACCAAGCCAAATCTCCAGTCACCGAATACTAAAAGTTGTGGCCTGAACAGATTTTTACTACCCCAAACATCGAAGCCAGCTCCAATAGGTCCTTCTTGGTACATTGGGTAACCCCATTCTATTACCGGTCTTGGTACTTCACCTCGAGAATAATGCGCGGCGCCGTCCTCTATTTTATATTTGCCCCCATATATTTTGAGCTGTTCTTCAACATCATAAGGCTTGTCTTCATAAGAAGGGTCTGGCTTGAAGACTTCGGAATTATATTTTGTCGGTTTAGCGCCATCCGACATTTTAACTGGCTCATGATGATGGTGGTAATCCTCGCCATGCACTTTGCCTTCAGCCGGTTCAGGAATTACTGGATCTGCTTCAGTATCAGTTACCCCTTTCCGCAAAACTTGTGCTGTAGCAAAGTTAATTGACAATAAAAGGACAAGAGCCACTAGCGCCACTGTGACGCCAAATAGGCTATTATAATTATATCTTACTGCCTTTAACATCAATGGTTTGTTGCTCCAATCCAGACCCGATTCTATTTATTTTGCGACATAACCTGGATACGTATTTTTGTCTACTTTATTTTTCTTTCCATTTTTTATTTCGAATTCCGCTGCGTAAGGGTGGATATCGATCATCCATTCATTAATGGACTGTTCCATATCAACTGTTGCTCCAACAAATTTCATAAAGTAAATGGGTTCAGCACGACTTCTAAACCTAGATTGTAATGTATATTTACCAGGTTTCGTAATTAATTTGCCAGGTACTTTATAATCTACCTTTCTTGAAGAAAGTGGTGGTAAGCTTCTTCCTTCCATCCTAATCAGAGGAGGGTGATTGATTACTGAAGTCGGTAATCCAGCAGGTCTGATATGGGGCAATTGGTCAACATCAAAATTAACAGGCAAATACATTTCTCTATCTGTACCTTTAACGTTAGTAGTAAGGAATTTAGTTTGCAAATTGAATAGTTGTTTATCGTATTTAATCGTACCTGCTGCAACCTCGAGTGAATGGATATCGGCCATGTCTCCGTATTTATCAACATAACCGGTCTCCCAAACGGTAACTCCGTCAGGGTCAACTAGCGCAACGTTAAACCACAGCTCAGGTTGCGCACCAAGACTGCCCGATGGCAGGTTATGACCGCTGTCCTTGTTTTTTATATTATAACTAAATTTAAGTGATTTCCCTGTTTCCATTTTGCTTGAAAAAAATGGGCCATCAATGTGCATGGAGTTTTCCATCACCTCGATCCTTGATTTCTTCTTATCTTCTAGCAACTTATAGTTAAGTGAAATGACGTATCTAGCTTCTTCGCGATCTTCTCTGTTGCTCCACTCTTCTGGAAATTCAGCTTTGATCAGCCCTTTCTCTATTTTTTCTTCCCATTTTGGTTCTCCCCATGGAGACCGATAGTCGAATTTCAGCCAATCATCTATTGACCATTTAATGGCTTTGGGATTGAAAGGAAAAAGGCCTGGATGTGCGATCGGATACCCAGGACCATAAAACAAGTGATTGGAATGCTTGGCGTTTGGGTCACCTACTGTTTGTCCGTTCACAATTGCTATTGGCCATGTGTCGTATCCTGCCGGTTCGCCTGGAACTTTTCCCATGTGGCAATCTTGACAGGTGATTCCGGCATCTGCCGCTGGACTTGCCCGATACTGCTCCCAAACAACTTCCAGTTTGATCCCAGGATGGACTGCTACTTGGTGGCAGGAAACACAAAACTCACTTTTTGATATTTGTGTAAATTCGATTGGTTTTGTGTGGATTACTGACCATTGATCGTTAGTCGGCGCAGTATCGTCGGTGAGGACGCTCACCTCGTATTTATCAGCATTGGTCAAGACCTGCTCAATAGCATTCCCAGTGCCCGCTCCGTAAACTGGAGCATTAATCGGTGCAGGCATGACATGTCGTTCTCCATTTACTTTTCCGAACTCATTTGAGATTCGGTGGCAAGTGATACAAGTCACCCCCTCGCGAGATATATCTGACCGCTCCCAAAGCGCTTTTTCGCGAGGTTCACCCATCTGCGTCGCAACTTGTTGATGACATCTAACACAAAAAGAACCAATAGTTCCTGATGCAAGGCTGTTAAGGGCTTGTTCAAATTTATGAAACATTGGTGATATAGAAGAGTAAGCGTGGTTTGAAACGGCCCACTCCCAAAAGACTTTCGGGTGGCAAGATGCACATTGTATTGCGCTGGGGTAATTTGATTCAGCGAAGACGGCCGCATGGGGGTCTTCGGCGTGAGAATGGAATGACCATAAGGCCGTGACGAAAACGCATAATTTTAGTAAATTTCGGTGAGACATTTTTCTACTACCCTAATTCTAAGTTGCTCATGATTAAATGCAGGGTTTAGTGCTTTCTCTCCTTCAGCCCCTATTGCATACTATACATTAGTTTTTACATAAATTGTACTTCCTGATACCAGAATCTAACCCTATTTTTATCGACATATTTTAACGCCACTTTGGCCGTCGACCACTGTTCCAATTTCACAGCAACGGCTATAACCAAGCTCAAGCAGCATATCCACGCAATGATTAGCTTTGTTGGCATCAACAGAAAGTAGAAATCCACCTGCAGTTTGAGGGTCGAAACACAAATCAAAACGCGGATCATCCTTTATCTGGCAATCAACTTCATACGGCACATTGATATTTTGCGGGAACAAACTGCTCCGAACCTTTTTTAATGATAATTCTCTAGCTCCTTCGAAAAATGGAATTTTTTCTAAATTGATTGTAATGCCGTAAGCATTATTTTTTGTCATTTCAACAAGATGGCCAACTAAACCAAAACCGGTAACATCCGTGCAACTGCTTGCAAATTTACCAATAAAATCTGTAATGTCGTCTCTCCTTTGTTTAATTTCGTTTACTATTTGGTTTAGCCATTTGCCTTTTGTATGTCCAGCCATCAATCCAGCAAAAATTACACCGGCCCCGATGGCCTGTGTTAAAATAATCCGATCGCCTAGCTGAATGTTGTTTTTTTTGATTACCTGATCTTTGCCTACAACCCCATTAATAGCTAATCCGAGTGAAATAGATTCGGCTTCATTGGTGTGTCCTCCAATCACAGTTACTGAATAAGTTTTAAGCCCATCGAGCAAACCCCTTAGAGCTAGACGCAAATCATTTTTCATTAACTTTTCATCATTTAAAGGAACACCAACTAACGCCAAGGCGGTTTTAGGTGTCCCCCCCATCGCTGTAATATCGCTGACTGAATGATGTGCAGTAATTACCCCCATATCGTAAGGTTCGTCGATAAGTTGCCGAAATCCGTCAATTGTATGTAAATTTAGCTTATCGCTATAACTTATTGAAAAACCTGCATCTTCATCCATGTTATCTATGTTAGAAAAACTCTGATCTTTTTTAAATTCTTCTAAAACACCTCTCAGGATATTCGAGCCAACTTTGGAGCCACATCCTCCACATCGCTCTATTTGAAGCTCATTAAGGGGGAGGTCGTTTTTTTTCATTTTTGCAAATGATTTAAATTTATTAATGAATCTAAGGTCGATAAAACTTTTTAGATGCCAAAAAACCATCCCTCGCAACGCTAGCCGGTTGTATGAGGCTATGGCGTCGCCGGTAGCGGTTCCAATTAACGAGAGCTTTAAAGCTTGGGGCTTGAAGGGTACGAGGCGCTTTTTATCTATTTTTTTTTGTATATTCTTGACTAACGTTTGTCCTTGACGGACCGCTATTAACCCTGATTTTGGTAGTTTTGGATATTTAATTAAAGATGCGGCGTCGCCAGTGACAAAAATATTTTCAAAGTGTTCGCAAGTAAGATCCTTGTTTACTCTAATAAAACCATTTTCACATAAAGGAAGCCCGCTTATTTTTGTCCAAGGTTGTGGAGATGGTCCCGTTGCCAAAATGCCAAGATCAAGTTGAAATGAATTTCCCTCAGGGGTAAAAACATGATTTCCCACTATTTTAGATGCAAGAAAGCTTGGAATAACTGTGATTTTGTTTTCTTTAACAACTCTTAGGCATTGTTTTCTTAAAATAGTGTCAAGGGATTGAAATAGGGATTCTTCTTTAGTGAGAAAGAAAATATCAAGTTTAGTATTATAAGCCATATCTTTTAGGTGAGATTCTAATCGTTTTTTTACTGCCAATATGATTTCCAATGCAGCTATTCCTCCGCCGATTACGCCTATCCGAATGTATTGGCGATTGCATTTTAAGGAAGCGATCCAAACCTCAAAATCGGAAAAAAAAGAATGAAATGGTTTTAGATTCAAAAAATTAGAGTTTTTTGAACCAGGAATTTTTTTTGTATCAGAACCAGTGCTTATGCTTAAGATATCGAATTCTATGCGCCCTCGTTCCTTGCATAATATAATTTTTTTATCTGGCTCAATCGCCACGAGAGTGTCTTTAAAAAATCTGCAGTTGGCGCTTAGGGTAAGCTTTATCAAATCGATGCTAGATTCATCGAAATTATACTTTTTTGAGATTAGTCCCGGGATCATGCCGGAGTAGAGTTGCTCAATATTTGGATTTACAAGTGTTATCCTGGTGTTTTGAAAAAATCCCATGCTTTTTTTGTTTATTACGGTTAGGTTCGCATGACCACTCCCAACTAAAACTACTTCTTTGATACTGACATCTCCTTTGACTTTTATTACAAGGTTAATAAGATGAGCTTTCCGAAAATTTGATTTTATGTAAATTAAATTTTTTTTTGTCCATTTTGTCTAGATTATTTTCCTTATACTTATACACGATTTGGGTTAGAATTTAACGATTATTTTACAATAGGATTTTAATTTGATTATACAGGAATTAAATACAAATTTTGGTTGTTACATTGACGGATTTGATGTCGCTAGTTCAGTAGTTGACGAGCATGTATCCGAGGTAAAACGGGCTTTAAGTAAATATAAATTTGTTGTGATAAGAGATATTAATCTTGAACCAGCAGGCCTGGAAAATTTAGGCTCCAAGTTTGGACCTTTCGCCGATGATCCGTATTTAGGATGTCTTGATAATTATAAACATGTCATTGAAGTCAAAAGAGACGCAAGAGAAACGACTCCCATTTTCGGGAGTGATTGGCATTCTGATTGGAGTTTTCAAAAAACACCTCCGATCTATACTTTTCTCCATGCGAAAAAAGTTCCTCCTGTTGGGGGGCAGACGACTTTTGCTGACTGTGTCGCTGCGTATGACAGGATGAGTCCCAACGAAAGAGGTTTTTTCAAAAAAATTCGCGCCAAGCATACTGCCGCGAAAGCCTATGGGCCTGACGGTTTGTTTTCCAATGACGATTCTACTCGAGCGATGAAGATCAGAGTTTCGAATGAAGCGAACGACTACGTTTATCATCCGCTCATAAGAACAATTACTGAAACCGGTGAAAAGTCATTATTTATAAATCCTGTTTACACGGTGGATTTGTTGGATAGCAACAATGAGTCTGTTGGCTGTAAAATTGATGATCTAATAAGAAAGATAACTATGACTGAACATCAGTTCAAACTGTCTTGGGATGCAGGCTATTTGGTCATTTGGGACAATAGGCGGGTAATCCACAAAGCTGAGGGCGGATACGATGGCTACGACAGAATTCTTTTGCGAGTTACGATAGGTAGTGAAATTCCCAAATAGGTTACAAAAGGAAAATGGTTTAAAGATGAAAAATAAAAGAGAAAAATTGATTATTTTGGGCTCAGGGCCCGCTGGCTACACAGCGGCAGTTTACGCCGCTCGCGCCGCATTGGAGCCTTTACTAATAACTGGGCTTGAGGTGGGCGGACAGATGACAACTACTACCGATGTAGACAATTGGCCAGGTGACGACAAGGGTGTCCAAGGTCCCGAACTGATGATAAGGATGAAAGATCATGCGGAACGGTTTGGAACAAAAATCATAAATGATTCAGTAATAAAAGTTGATCTGGAAGATAAAAATTTAAATCTTGAGGGCGAAAATTCTAGTTATTTCTGCGAGACTTTGATTATAGCTACTGGTGCGTCTGCTAAATATCTAGGTCTTAATTCCGAGAAAAAATATTTGGGTAAAGGTGTTTCTGCTTGTGCAACTTGTGATGGATTTTTCTTTAAAGACTTAACGGTGGCTGTGGTTGGCGGTGGAAATACTGCGGTAGAGGAGGCCCTCTACTTATCGAATATAGCATCGAAAGTGCTGCTTATTCATCGACGAGACAAATTAAGAGCGGAAAAAATCTTGGTTAATAAACTGCTCACAAAACAAGAAGCTGGAAAGATAGAAATCCTTTGGCAGACTGAGTTAGTTGAGGTTTTAGGCGATGATCAAGTTGTAAAGGCTATAAAAGTCACGGATAACAAGAAGCAAAGCGTAAGAGAAATTCAATTGGATGGTGTGTTTATTGCAATCGGCCATGAACCTAATACAAAACTTTTTATTGATCAACTGGATATGGTTGATGGCTATATTGTTGTAAATAAGGGTGGCGGCCACTTTCAAACACAAACGAGTAAAGAAAATGTTTTTGCGGCTGGAGATGTGGCTGATTCTGTATATCGGCAAGCGATTACGTCGGCAGGCACGGGTTGCATGGCTGCTTTAGATGTAGAGCGATATTTTGAATCAAAAGTCTAATCTTATCAGTCACCTGAAATTGACATTAATGGCAATGTTCTGGGCGACTTCTTATCCCGTAGGTGTCTGGTTAGCTCAGTACAAAGCGCCAGAGACGATTGTGGTAGTGCGAGTCTTAACAGCTTTCATCTTTTTGGTGATACTTGCCAAAATAACTCGCACAGAAAAATTTAGCTTGAATAAAAAAATTTTCTATCAGTTGATTACTCTCGGTTTTTGCGGCTTTGTCGTACACAACTATCTGATGTTTATTGGATTAGAATTTACAACGGCCACTAAGGGCGCGCTGATTAACGGAGCTATTCCAATAGTTGTGATGGGGTTAGACTTTTTACTTTTCAGAAAAACAATTCGGCCTGGCATGCTCGTTGGTTCTCTAATCAGTTTTGTTGGGGTTTTGCTTGTAATCACTGAGGGTAAGTTAGTTGAAGTTATGGAGTCTGGAATTGGAATTGGGGAAACGTTATTTCTTGTGGCTATAGTTGGATGGGGATTTTACTCTATCATTGCGAAGCCACTTTTGGAGAAAAACCCACCGATATGGGTTACTGCTTTCCCATGCCTGTTCGGGGGGATTCTATTGATGCCTTTTTTGGCGCATAACATTGAAAACTCATTGATTATGTTGGCAAATCGACATGTTTTAGTAGTGCTTCTAATTCAAGGTATCCTAGCTATGGGATTGGGGTTTTTATGGTATTACGAAGGTATAAAAGAGTTGGGCACTGCATCTGCGGCCATGTACCTAAATTTAGTTCCTATTTTTGGAGCTGGTCTGTCATATGTCTTGATTAACGAGCATCTAAGCAAGACGGTTATGTTTGGCGGATCCCTTACTATTTTAGGAGTCGTTTGGGTTAATTGGTTTCGCAATGCTAATAGGGCTACGAATTAAAGCTGATGATATATCTACCACCTCCACTGACTACCACAGAAGAGTCGGGATAAACAACGAGCGTAGACGTTGGTTCTTCGATGACTGCTGGCCCTGAAATTTTATCACCCACAGATAGCACTTCACCTTTAAATATTGAGGTTTTAACTTTCTTGCCATCAAAAATAGTCTCTTTTTCTCTGTCATGTTTTTTTGATTTCGTCTCAGAGGTTCTGGATGGTTCCAGGGATGGTGCTTTAACTTTTCCTATAAGACGTCCTCGCCAGTTTAGACACTCAACGGTTTGCCCTTCATCGATGATTGCAAATACTCTTTCGTGCATTTGGTGAAATTTCGTTATCAAATCTTTTACATCGAGCTCAGAATTAAACTCTCCGTTTTTCAATTCGATTTCTAGCTCCCAAACTTGAAATCTGTATCTTGCTTCTACGAAATACCTAATCTCTGTGTCTTCGATGCCACGATTATTCAAATTTTCTTTGAAGGCTCCTAAGTCATTATCAATTTTTTTAAGAGCTTCTTTAACGCCTTCAAAATCGAAATTGTCAGTTGTGGTCAGCTTGCTAGCGCCGGCTTCGGTAATTATATCGGAAAATTGCATCCCAGAAGCGCTCAGTGCTCCAGCTGTTCTCGGAACTAGTATTTTTTTACATCCTAGTTCATTAGCTATTGGAACAATTCCTAGTCCCCCAGCCCCTCCTCCAGCAACTAGGGTTGATTCAGCAGGATTAATTCCTTCATTTATAGTGAGTTCTTTAATAGCTTCAATCATATTTTCATTAGCTACCGCCATTATAGCAAAAGCAGTTTTGTCTACGCTTTGTCCTAAAGCTTCGCCTAATTTAGCGATAGCATCGTGAGCCGCTTTTTGATCAAGATCCATTCTTCCACCGAGAAAATGTGCTGGGTCGATATAACCTAACATAACCGCTGCATCAGTCACTGTTGGACTTGTTCCTCCTAATCCATAACATGCTGGCCCAGGTTCCGAACCCGCTGATTGAGGCCCGACCCTTAACAGTCCACCTGAATCAACCCACGCAATTGAACCGCCACCTGCCCCAATGCTATGCACAGCGACGGAAGCCATTCCAAGATTATCTCCCATCCATCTAGGTCCAAGCCATGTATCCCGCGAAAATTCAATTGTGCCATCTCTCACTAAGCTGACGTCAAAAGTTGTTCCGCCCGCGTCACAAACAATAATATTGTCGTCGAGATTTTCGGCGCTAACATAGGCTTTACCGGCGATTGGTGCCATCGCGGGGCCAGATTTGACTAAAAAAATTGGTTTTTCAACAATATCCGTCAGGTGCATGACTCCGCCATAGGAGGTGCTAACAAGGACATCGTTTTGGTATCCTGCCTCAGCCAAATCACTTTGAAGGTTAAGGAGGTAGGATTGCATTAAGGGCTTGAGACTCGCATCAATTGCAGCCGAGGAAGCCCTTCGGTATTCGCGAACAATTGGATTCAGGCGATGACTCAGTGTAATAGGTAATTCTGCTTTGATTGACCGTATGATTTGCTCAACTTTAAGTTCATGCTCAGGATTTGCTACGGACCACAAAAAGCAAACAGCGATAGCCTCAACGCCTGATTTCAGCAAGTCTTCAACTAGCTTAGTAGTGTAGCCCACGTCTAATTCTTGTTCTATTCCGCCTTCGGCATTGATTCTTTCTGGTATCTCGAATGTTAATTCTCTAGGGATATAAGGCTCTGGATAAGGGATCGATAGATTATGCGGTTCTGTTTTTCCTCCCTCTTTCAAAAGCAAAATATCTGGAAATCCGCTGGTTGTTAAAAAGGCCGTTTTAGCTGTCTTTCTCTCAACAATTCCGTTGGTAGCTCTAGTCGTTCCATAAATAAAAACACTAGTTTTCGACAATAGTTTTTCGGTCGTGGTTCGGAGTTGTTCGGCTGCTACAGTTAGCCCCGCATTAATACTGTTGAAAGCTCTTTTTTTGTCAGTGAGAGCTTTTCCTACCGTAAAGTTTCCGTCACTATCGGTTACTACTACATCTGTGAAAGTTCCCCCAGTGTCTACAGAGACTCTATAATCCATGACGCTCCTTTTTTAGTTAACTGTTTAAATTTTATAATAACATAAAACCCTGAGCTAGCTTTATCTTCTAGGTCATTTAATAGGTGAACCTTAACAGTAATATGTTACTATTTTAGATGATAGTCGTTCAACACGTAGTTATGACAGAAATCTGAAAACCCCGCCAGGCCTGAAAAGGAGCAACGGTATTGGAATTGCTGGGTATGATTCAAGTCGAACGGCTATCATTCTTGTTTTTGTATTTTAGTTTTTAAATTGAGAAAAAAATGGGTTACAAGGCCTTGGCGCGAAAATGGCGTCCCAAAAATTTTGATGAAGTTATGGGGCAGACTGAAACTGTCTCTC
This sequence comes from Methylococcaceae bacterium TMED69, assembly GCA_002170535.1. Lineage (GTDB taxonomy): Bacteria > Pseudomonadota > Gammaproteobacteria > TMED69. The sequence goes on along the minus strand of NHDW01000009.1, from coordinate 56,021 downwards.
TACTCCGAAATGCATTGACGTCTGAGCGTGTCCATCACGCCTATCTCTTCACAGGGACTAGAGGTGTTGGCAAAACGACCATGGCCAGAATATTTGCCAAAGCTCTTAATTGTGAAAAAGGGGTTACCCCAAATCCCTGTGGCAAATGCTTTAGTTGCCAGGGTATCGATAATAACAATATGGTTGACTTGATTGAAGTAGACGCGGCTTCACGAACAAAAGTCGAAGAAACGAGAGAGCTCCTCGATAACGTGCAATATGCTCCGACACAAGGTCGTTTCAAGATATATTTGATCGATGAAATACACATGTTTTCGAAACATTCGTTTAATGCTCTGTTAAAAACGCTAGAGGAGCCTCCAGAGCACGTGAAATTTTTGTTAGCAACAACGGACCATGAAAAGATCCCAGCTACCGTCCTCTCTCGTTGCCTCAAATTAAATTTAAAAAAAATTTCAAATAAATTTTTGATTAATTATATTGAGCAGGTTTTAGAGGGCGAAGGGATTGCTTCATCAAGAGAAGCAATAAAAATTATTGCGGAAAGCGCTGATGGCAGTGCTCGAGACGCTTTAAGTCTGCTTGATAGAATAATCGTTTTGAGTGACGGGAGCATAGAGACGGCGGATGTCTCTAAGCTTTTCGGGATTATTGATAAAACAATTATCATAAAAATATTTGAACTTATAGCTGAAAATAATCAAGCTGAGGTTTTCAAATTGATTCGTGATTTGGCAGAGTTAGCGCCTAACTATGAGTTGATGCTTGACCAAATGCTATCCTTGTTAAAAAAGATTGCTGTTTTTCAAGTAACTAAAGACGCAAGCCAATTATCCCAAGACGAGGATAAGATAATAATGTTGTCAAAAAAAATAAACCCTGAGCTTTGCCAGCTTTTTTTTGAAATTTGTTTGCTTTCAAAACGAAACCTTATCTATTCAGTTGAACATAACGTTGCTTTCGAAATCATGTTAGTACGTCTGTTAAACTTCAAGTCTGATGCTAACAACGAATCGAATTCTCAAACTCAAGCTGGCAGTTCATATTCTAATTCTTCTATTGGCGATACACCTTCCAAAGGTATGGGGTCATCAAATGATGAGAAAAAAATAAATAAAAAAGATTCTACCTCAGCCCAAGCAATTCAATGTCTAACTTGGTTAGAAATCGTAGAGAGATTAGACATAGGAGGCCTGCCCGGTGAGCTAGTAAATAATGCAGAAATGACCTATTTGAAAAATGAAAATATTTCACTCAAAATTCCTCTCAAACATCAGCATCTCAATAAAAAACCTTATATCGATTCCATAGAAAAAAGAATAAATAAGGTCTTTGGCGGGACCTTTAAAGTGGCGGTTGGTTTAGAAGAGTCAACTCCTGATGTAGACTCCCCTGCGTATCAGAAAGCAGCTACCAAGGAGGAGAATACAAGTAAAGAAAAAGAAAGATTGCTCAACAAGCCTCAAGTTCGAGATTTGCAGAACTTGTTTGACGCAAAACTCAAGGACATCCATTTAAGGGAAGAAACATAGAGGAAAGTGTTGGATGAGATCGTCACCACTTTTAAATGAACTCATAGTCGCATTACAGTTTTTGCCTGGAATAGGGCCGAAGTCGGCTCAACGACTAGCCTATTTCATGATTGAAAAAGGACATACTAAATCTAGGATTCTCATTGATGCACTATCCCAATGCTTAGAGAAAATCGATCGTTGTAAAAATTGTAGAACCTTTAGTGAGTTAGAAATATGCTCGATTTGCTCCAATATTAGAAGAGATCGCTCAAAAATATGCGTTGTGGAAAGCCCATTGGATGTTGATTCAATTGAGGCTAACTCAGACTATGATGGATTATACTTTGTTCTTTTTGGACGACTGTCACCACTGGATAACGTACTAGCGGAAGATTTGGGTTTAGATCAGTTAGAGGATCTATTATCCAGTGGAAATGTAAGTGAGTTGATTGTTGCAACAAGCATGACAATGGAAGGTGATGCAACGGCATTTTTTCTCAAGGAAATAGCTGCACGTTATTCGATTTTGATAACTCGTATTGCGCATGGCGTGCCCTCGGGTGGTGAATTAGAATATGTTAATAGTACTACCATATTGCATGCCTTCAGAGGAAGACAGAAATATTGAGAAGGGGATCTTTAATGACACGAAAATCACCGGATAGTTTGATTTGGATAGACTTAGAAATGACTGGCTTAAATCCTGATCAAGACCAGATTATAGAAGTGGCAGTAGCTATTACAGATCATCATCTTTCCGAGATAGTTGAGGGCCCGAATCTTGTCATTGGGCAACCAGAAAAGTTGATGGAATCCATGGATTCGTGGAATACTAAACAGCATAAAAAATCAGGTTTATATAAAAAGGTAGTTCAAAGTGCTAACTCTTCAAAAGGGGTGGAATCCGAAGTATTGCAGTTTCTAGAGCAACACTGCCTGCCCGGTGTCTCTCCGATGTGTGGAAACAGTATTTGTCAGGACCGTCAGTTTTTGAGAAGGTGGATGCCAGAGTTGCACAGTTATTTTCATTATCGTAATCTTGATGTAAGTAGTCTAAAGATTCTAGCAAGCCTGTGGAATCCTGAAGTGCCAAAATTTAAAAAAAAAGGCTCTCACAGAGCTATAGATGATGTAAGAGAATCCATAGCAGAATTACGTTACTATAGAAAAATGATGTTCAGTAAATTCCATTGATTATAAATGTCGCACGATGAACTTGTTTGTGGTCATTCTGCTAAGTTACTTGACCAGGCCCTTATAAAAAAATTCAGGTTAACCGAAAGCGCGTTGATGGCCGCTGTTGGGTCAAGTGCGTTTAGAACTATTTCTGAGGAGTTTCCTGGCTACAACAGTTTTGATATTTTTTGCGGGCCAGATAAAAATGGGTCCGATGGACTGAATATTGCGAAATATGCAAGGAGTGTTGGATGTTCGGTTAGGATTTATATATTGAATCAAAATGCTATAAAAAAAGCGTTGCATTTATCGGTATTTGAAGAGTGCAAAGAAGCAGGCATCTCTATTCGATCTTTTAAAGAATTTAGTCTGAGAGAAGCAATAATAGTTGATGCAATATTCGGAATTGAAACAAATCGGTCCCTATCTCAAGAAGTCGAAGATACTTTAACTAGAATCAATGAGACGCCTAATCCAAAGGTTGCCATTGATATGCCAACAGGAGTTGATCCATCAACTGGAAAAATAGAAGCCATTGCCTTCAGGGCGCATTTGACGATTAGCTTTTTTGCTGGAAAGCAGGGCACTTTCACCTGTAAAGGACGCAGCCATTCTGGAAAAGTGTTGATTAATAAACTATCTCTTGTTGTTCGGGATGAATTAAAAAGGTTTCATTCGTCAAAACTTGAGGATCTGGAAAGCTTGAGGTATCTGTTTCCAGCCAGACAAGACTACTCAAGCAAGGTCGATTTTGGCCATTGTTTGATCGTTGGCGGGGCGCCTGGCTTTGCCGGCGCGTCGTTACTTGCCGCTCAGGCAGCATTGAGGACTGGTTCCGGTTTGGTTTCGCTTGCGACTCATTTTTCAAACTCAGAGGGTTTGATTAGCAGTCAGCCAGAAATTATGCTTCATAAAATTAAAGATGCCAAAGATATGGATAAAATTCTTGATCGCGCATCTGTTATTGGAATCGGCCCTGGTCTAGGTCTCTCAACTTGGAGCCGACAGATGTATGAAAAAATATTGAAATCTAATAAACCTATGGTTTTCGATGCAGATGCTTTGAACCTTCTTGCTGAGCAACCGAATTGTAATGATTGCCGCATTTTAACCCCCCATGCTAAGGAGGCGGGAAGGTTATTAGGGGTTACCGATATCCAAATAGAATCTGATAGATTTTCCTCTGCTGAGAGGATAGCGGAAACTTTTGGAGGAGTTTGTCTGCTGAAAGGACCGGGAACTGTTGTAGCTGGAATGGGGAGAACCACTAGAGTTATTGCTGGCGGAAATTGTGGCATGGCCACTGGTGGGATGGGCGATCTACTCACGGGTATAATCGTTTCACTTGTCGGGCAAGGCGTAACAGTATTTGAGGCTGCTGCTCTAGGTGCGAGCATCCATAACCGAGCTGCTGATAAAGCTAAAGATGATGGCTTGAGGGGAATGGTGCCTAGTGATTTATTGCCGATCATTCGGGATCTGTTAAGGTGAGAATGGTAAATTAGATGGTAAAAATTTTAAGGAATGAGTTGGAAACACAGAGACTTGGAGCACTGATTGGCGCAGCTCACACCCCTGGCGCTTCCATCACATTAGAGGGGCAGATAGGGTCAGGAAAAACGACGTTTGCTAGAGGCTTTCTACAATCGCTTAATTATAGAGGGCCCGTTAAAAGCCCGACCTTTACGTTGATTGAATATTATGAATTTGAGTCATACGATTTATTTCATATAGACTTGTTTCGATTAAATGATGTCGATGAATTAAATTATCTTGGGCTTGATGCAAACTCGAGAAATAGAACCACTTATTTAATAGAGTGGCCTAAATTCGAATTAACCTTTATTTCAAAAATTGATTTGAATATTACGTTTAAAGTGAGCGATAGTGGGCGTGTTGCAGTAATCGAAGCGCACACGCAAGAGGGCAGAAGATTAGTTCAAGCTTTGACAGTTTAAAGCGTTCGGAGGTGTTTATATTATTAAATATATTAAATGTTGCATAACTCTGATAATAGTTTTTAATGAGCTTTGGATTCCTGCTAATGTTTCCGCAGCTCTGAAGGTCGAAGTTAATAATTACGAATCTTTTTCGGTTGTTACCCTTAACGGGGATGATTTGGATGATGTATCTTCTTTTTTTTTACAAAAACCCTCTCGACTAGTTCTTGATATTAAATCATTGGACTTTCATGGATTTAGCGCTAAACTTTCTGATAAGGCCGGAATAGTAAAAGTGATGAGGCACGGTTTCCGCAATCCTGATTTGTTACGTGTTGTTCTCGAGCTAACCGTTGATCCTTCAAAACTTACTCTCGAGAGGGAGAGTGCGACAAAGCTCACTTTCCGCTTAAAAGTTAAAGAAGGCACTTTCGCAGTCAATTCGAGTCCAAATGTTAACTCTATATTTAAAGTGGTTGTTGACGCAGGACACGGCGGTATTGACAGCGGCGCGGTTGGGCCAACTGGTGTGTTGGAGAAAGATATCACACTAGCTGTTTCTTATTACCTAGCTGATTATATTAATGGCCATCCTCAGATGAAAGCAATATTGTCCCGTAAAGATGACAGTAAAATACGACTTAGACAAAGAGTTAGGGTTGCCAGAGAGTCAAATGCTGACTTGTTTTTGTCGGTTCATGCTGATGCAATTAAAAATCGACAAGCAAGAGGTTCATCAGTTTATGTGCTTTCTCAGCATGGAGCTAGTAGTGAGATAGCCCGAATGCTGGCAAATAAGTCAAACGAAAGTGATTTCATTGGCTCGATAAAAAGAGAAAAAAAAGACGAAAACTTGTGGGAAACTTTAGTAGATCTATCCCAGAGAGCCACGATAGATGAAAGTATAAAGGTCGCTGATAGCATAATTAAACAATTAAGTAATTATGGACCCGTCCATCAACCTTTCGTGCAATATGCGGGATTCATGGTTTTAAAAGCGTTGGATATTCCTTCGGTTCTAATAGAAACAGCTTTTATCTCAAACCCTATTGAAGAGAAGAGATTAAGTGAACCTCGTACCCAAATAAAAATTGCCAGTTGGATTTATCGTGGCGTCTGCGATTATTTTGGACTAAAGTATTTTTTGAATAGTGAGGGCCGGACGCATATAGTAATAATCGGTGACACACTTTCAGAAATTGCTCATCAATTTGACGTTGACTTAGAGGAATTGATCCAATTTAATGAATTAAAAAGCGACATAATTCAGAAGGGGGATTTATTGAAAATTCCAAATAAAAATTAGAAAACGCAAATGTATGATTCAGTATTCATTATGGGGCCTACTGGTGTTGGTAAGACCGAATTATTAAGTAATTTAAAATTTAATGAACCCTTGCTCGCAATTAACGTTGATTCGGTTCAAATTTATAAAAATTTATTCATTGGTAGTGCAAAACCGACTCCTTTCCAAAAAAAGAGAATAGAATATTTTTTAATAGATAAATTAGAGCTTGATGAAAGCTATTCCGCAGTTAAATTCTATAATGATTGTGCGTCTGTGTTAGGTCAAAAAAAAAATATCGGCCAAGTTCCTTTTTTTGTTGGTGGGACTGGTCTTTATTTTCGAGCAATTGAGCATGGGTTTTCATTCGTCCCTATGATTGGTGGTCAATTCAGGGAAAAAATCGAGTTAGAATTAAAGGATAAGGGTCTGCCTTATCTCTATGAGAAATTGAGAAAAATAGACCCTAAACTTGCTTCTGCACTGCATCCTCACGATAAGCAGAGAATTATGAGGGGACTAGAGGTGTTCGAAAGTACGGGAAGAGCACTTTCTTCATTTCGATCTAAAGAACGGATAAAGCCATTGGTGAGTCGCCCCTTAAAGTTAGTAGTGTTTGAGCCTAATAAGGAAATCCACCATAAAAATATTGAAAAAAGATTTAACAAGATGCTCGAATTCGGCCTAATAAATGAGGTAAAAACTTTACTTTTGAGAAATCCTCAGGTTATTAATTCCCCAGGTCTAAGAGCGATAGGATATTTACAGGTGATAAAATATTTGACGGGCGTGTTAAGTTTCACAGAAATGCGGAGTGAAGCGATTCAGGAGTCTAAACAGCTAGCAAAACGTCAAATTACATGGTTTAAAAAGGAAAGAAACACCATTTGGATAGAATCTGGTCGTATTAATGATGCGATCGCGAAAATAATGTTAGAATTAAAGAATTAAAGAATTGTGGAGTTTTAGACCCAAATTAATTAATTAATGGAAGCTTGATTAGTTAAACTAGACGCTATGAGTAGTAAAAATCAATCTTTGCAAGAGCCCTTTTTAAATACTTTGAGGAAAGAGCAGATTCCGGTCTCTATTTTTTTAGTAAATGGAATTAAGTTGCAAGGGACAGTCGATTCATTCGATCAATTTGTTATCGTCCTAAAAAGCTCCGTTTACCAAATGGTGTATAAGCATGCAATTTCCACCGTTGTACCAAGTACGAATGTGAAAATAGAGCAGAAACTCATTGACTGAATTCGCAATAAGAATAAGGCACGACAACCAACTAAGCAATTACCCTGATTCAGGCGGTAGAAATTGAAAACGGTGGGTGTATTGGTTGTTTCATTTAAGGGACGTCGCCATGACCCAGATGAATTTTATGAACTAGTTAGAAGTGCTGATTTTCAAATAAAATTTAGTTGTTCTGCTGCAGTGGATAAACCAGATGTAAGAACTTATGTTAGGTCAGGAAAGTTGCAAGAATTAAAAGACCTAATTGCACTTAACAGTTTGTCTTTGTTGATAATAAATAGAGATATATCCTCTAGCCAGCATCGCAATATTCAGAGACAACTTTGTTGCCAGATTATCGACAGGACCGGTTTGATTCTAAATATTTTTGCGCAAAGAGCACGTTCTTTTGAAGGTCGAGTTCAAGTTGAATTAGCTCAGTTAGATTATTTAAAAAGCAAGTTGACTCGTGAATGGACCCACCTCGAAAGACAAAGAGGTGGTTTGGGATTGAGGGGTCCGGGTGAGACTCAGCTGGAAACAGATCGCCGTCTCTTGGGTTTAAGGATAAAGCAATTAACTGGTCGATTGAAAAAAATCAAATTAAGAAGGAGCCTTGCTGGCGGACTTAGAAAAAAGAAAGGTCTGCCTACCGTGGCTCTGGTCGGATATACTAATGCAGGCAAATCTACGTTATTCAATGCTTTAACCCAAAGTGAAGTTGAGGCAAAAGACCTCATGTTTGCTACGCTGGACCCTACTATAAGAGCTATGGAAATTGGTATCGATAAACGCGTGCTTTTGGCGGATACTGTTGGATTTATTGAAAATTTACCCCCTACTTTGATCGAAGCCTTCGCCGCAACGCTAGAAGAGACCACTAAATCTCAGCTGATCCTGCATGTTGTAGATATTGCTGATCCGGAATTATATGAAAGAATTAATGAGGTAGATAAAATCCTTAAGATGATCGGGGCAGATAATGTACCGACGATAATGGTGTATAATAAAATCGATCTGTTGGCAAAAGGGGCAATAAAAATAAATTCGCTGGCTCTAGACAAAACAGTTCGTGTTGAGGTCTCTGCTACAACAAAGGAGGGAATAAAGGCACTTAAAAAGGCGATAGTAAAAAATCTTTATGGTGCCAAGAACCGTATCACTGTTAGACTAAGAGCCACCGGTGGAAAGCTAAGATCAGTATTTTATGAGCGGGGTGTGGTTTTGAATGAAAGCGTTGGGACTAATGGGGACATCGTATTGACGCTTGAGGTTGACCGGTTTGATAAGCAACTGATGCTTAAGTATAAAGATATTTATGATTTGGTACCTACCGATGAACTGTCCTCGTACGAGAATTTTGATGTTGGTAATATTGGATTAAAAAATTAGAGTAAATAAGATAAAAATGGGAAAATAAAGATGTCATGGAATCCAGATAATAAAGAAAAAGATCCTTGGGGTAACAGGCCCGGAAATCAAGGACCACCTGACTTGGACGAGGTGGTAAAAAAAATGCAAGAAGGCTTCGGGAAAATTTTCGGCGGCGGGAGCGGCTCTAAAAAAAGCGGTGATGAGCCAAAAGGCCCAATATTACTAATAGCGGGGATATTATTTGTTTTGTTGCTCGGATATGAGATGGTTTATCGAATAGATCCAGCAGAAAGAGGGGTAGTAATGAGGTTTGGGAAATATGTTACTTCTTTGCAACCAGGCCCTCACGTTAGATTACCAAGGCCTGTGGAAGAAGTAATTAAAGTAAACGTAGAACGTATTCAAACTATAACGTCTCAATCGTCGATGTTAACAGGGGACGAGAATATTGTGGAAGTTGAGCTAGCTGTGCAATATCGAATTAAAGAGGCAACCGATTATCTGTTTAAGATCGCAGACCCAGATGTCTCTGTACGGCGAGTCACGGAGTCAGCCATCAGAGATATAATAGGCCAGAGCACTCTGACTTACGTTATTACAGAGGGGAGGGCGCAAATTGCCACAGATGCGATGGCGCTTATCCAAGATATTCTGGACGTCTATGAATCAGGTGTTGAGGTCACCAGTGTAAATATGCAACCAGCGAAACCGCCAGAAGCAGTTAAGGCCGCTTTTGACGATGCGATAAAGGCGAGGGAAGATGAGCAAAGAAAAATTAACGAAGCTGAAGCCTACAGAAACGAAGTAGTTGAAAAAGCAGCTGGTGAAGCTGCAAGAATTAGGCTCGAAGCTGAAGGTTATCGGGATAAAGTCATTGCTCAGGCGGAAGGTGAGGCGAGTCGATTCGATCAACTTTACAAAGAATATAGTAAGGCACCTGAGGTAACTAGAAAAAGATTATACATCGAAGCAATTGAGTCAGTTTTGTCGAAAACGAACAAAGTAATATTGGATAATGAAAGTGGCTCTAGCTTAATGTATCTCCCAATAGATAAGCTAGTAGAGCGCGGTGGGTCAGGGGCAAGACAAAGAGGGTCAGACAGAGACGGAAGCGATATCAGCAACTTAAATCAAAGGGACGATTCGGTTGATGGTCAGCGCTGGGATAGAGATAGAGCAACAAGATAATAATTTGAATCAAAAAGAGAAAATAAATGGTCACAAAAATATCATTAACATTTGCCATAATAGTTGGAATTTTATACCTCGTGACTTTCAGAGTTTATGAATATCAATCAGCTATTCTTTTTCAGATCGGTAAGATTGAACGTTCTGATTTTAAGCCTGGTTTGCATTTTTTAATACCTGGAGTACAGAATGTCAAAAAATTTGATAAGCGGTTACAGACACTCGATGCTGAGCCGCAACGCTTTCTTACTGGAGAGAAAAAAGACGTCATCGTGGATTCTTTTGCTAGGTGGCGGATCCAAAACGTTGAACAGTTCTTTAAGTCCACAGATGGGGACATTCGAAGAGCCGGACTTTTAGTTTATCAAAAAATAAACGATAGTTTAAGAAGTGAATTTGGTAAAAGAACAGTGCAGGAAGTCGTAAGCGGTGAGCGCGGTAAAATCATGGAAGTTGTTACTAGGACAGCAAATGAGAGAGCGGCAGATCTCGGAATGGAGATTCTTGATCTAAGACTAAAAAAAATCGATCTACCGGTTGAGGTTAGTGCTAACGTCTACGAAAGGATGAGGTCAGAACGAGCTAGAGTTGCTAGAGAGTTTAGGGCTAGGGGAGAAAAAGAGGCAATTACAATTACGGCTGATGCAGATCGGCAACGCATTGTTATTTCAGCGGCGGCCTATAAGGATGCTGAAGAAATGAGAGGAGCGGGAGACGCGAAGTCGTCGGAAATTTATGCTAAAGCCTACAACAAAAATTCGGAATTCTATGATTTTTATAGAAGCTTGAATGCTTATAAGGCGAGTTTTGGCAATAATAATGATGTTCTATTATTAAAGCCAGATTCCGACTTTTTTAAATTCTTTGGCAATCCAGATGGTCAGGTAAAGTAGTTGGGCTAGCAAAACAAAGTAATGTCAATAACGAAGAGCCAATCTATATGGACTTTACCAGAGGGGATAGACGATCTTCTCCCTGCCGAGGCAGACAAACTCGAAGTTTGTAGATTTCACGCGATTGCGCACATGAAAAATTGGGGTTACAAATTAGTTTACCCACCTATTTTAGAGTACCTAGATTCGCTTTTACAGGGAATGGACCCGGAACTTAATTTGAACACTATGAAAATGGTGGACCAGTCAACCGGTAGAACAGTAGGTATACCAGCTGATATCACTCCACAAATAGCGAGAATAGAATCTTTCATGACTAACCAGCAAATTAGCAGGTTATGCTATGTAGGACCGGTGCTGAAAGCCAATTCCAGTCGTTATCCAGGCTCTAGAAATCCTATACAATTAGGTGCGGAGCTTTTTGGTTACGAAGGCCCGGCCGGTGATGTTCAGATAATAAACCTTTTATATGATCTCCTCAAAGTTTTAAGAATAGATGATCCTGTAATTGAGCTAAGTGATATGGGTCTTTTCAGAAGACTCTGCCGTGATGCTTTGGTTGATGAATTAGCTGAAAACGATATTTTAGACGCATTACTTAGAAGGGATTTAACCGATTTGCAGCATAGGTTAACAAGCTGGAAAGTTGCCCCGTCATTTTGTTCAAAATTTGAAGCCTTACTAGAATTAAATGGGTCCTTAGACGTTTTACTTGAAGCGGAAAAGATATTTAGAGGGTCGCCATGCTTGCTCGAAGGGATTCTTAGGCTTAAGTATGTTGCAGAGTCACTCCTGATAACAAATCCGATGATGGATATCAAAATTGACCTTTCGGAGTTGAGAGGATATAAATATCATTCTTCTACAAGTTTTATAGTCCACATAGAGGGTCTCGGAAGACCACTCTGTTGGGGAGGTCGCTATGACTATATGTCTCCTCGAGACCGAACCATCCGACCTGGAACTGGGTTTAGCGCCGATTTAAAATCTCTGTCAAGGATTTCTAAACTAAATGTGGGCCGCTCACGAGAAAAGATTGCTCTGGCTCCTTCAGTGCACAGCGATGAATTGCATAAACTTGTGAATCAATTAAGGAAAGACGGTTATGTTGTGATTCATCAATTGCCTGGTGAGAATTTTGAACATCCCGTGCAAGGTATCATAGTTCAAATGGAAAGCGGCTGTTGGGCTTTAAAAGAAATGAAGTAGTTTTTAGTTTCAGGAGATTCTATGACAAGCATCGTATTACTCGGCACTCAATGGGGCGACGAGGGGAAAGGAAAAATTGTAGACCTGTTAACCTCAGAAGCCAGTACGGTTGTCAGATTTCAAGGAGGAAATAATGCAGGACATACTCTAGTGGTTGGAGGTAAAAAAACTGTATTGCACCTTATACCTTCTGGAGTTTTACGCGCAAACGTAACTTGTTTAATCGGTAATGGTGTAGTTATCTCATTAGATAAGCTTTCAGAAGAAATAACTTCATTAGAGAACCAAGGAGTGTCTGTCTCCGACAGGTTAAGAATTAGTCTAGGTTGCCCTTTAATTCTGGATTATCATATAGCTATCGATAAAGCGAGAGAAGCTCATCTGGGAGCCAACCAGATTGGGACTACAAAAAAGGGGATTGGGCCTGCTTATGAGGACAAAATTGCTAGGAGGGCGATTAAGCTATCGGATCTATCTGATGAAATAATTTTTAGGGAAAAATTGAGATTATTAGATGATTATCATAATTTTGCACTTACGCAATACTATAGACAAGAGCCGGTAGATATTTCTATGGTATTTGATAAAACAATGGGAAACTGGGAAAAGGTTAAGGGTCTGACTGATGATGTTTCTAATTTGTTAAAACAGCACTTTGATAATAACCAGAATATTATTTTTGAAGGTGCTCAAGGTGCAATGCTTGATATTGATCATGGTACTTACCCCTATGTGACATCTTCAAACACGACGATAGGAAGCGTTTTCACCGGTTCAGGGATAGGCCCAAAATATAATGAAAATAGCATTGGCATTACAAAAGCTTATACCACCCGAGTGGGAGCAGGCCCATTTCCTACAGAATGCACCGATTCAGCAGGGAACTTTTTAGCCGAAAAAGGCAATGAATTTGGTTCTACTACAGGACGCCCTCGCAGATGCGGATGGTTAGATCTAGTTGCCTTAAAATACGCATGTGAACTAAACGGAATAACTCAGTTATGCATTACTAAACTTGATGTATTAGAAGGGTTGAGTCAGCTTCATATTTGTACAGCTTATAAAACAAAAGATGGAGCCGATCTTTTTTATCCGCTTGAGATTTTTGAGCTAGAAAAAATAAGTCCCGAGTATGTGACTTTTTCGGGTTGGAGTGAAGGTACAAAAGGTGCGAGAACTTTTGATAGTCTTCCGCTTCAGGCCCGCGATTATCTTAATTTTATTTCTGATGCTTTAAAGATAGATATCTCAATAATTTCAACTGGCGCCGACAGAGATGATACTATTATGTTGCGAAATCCGTTTTGCAGAAATGATTAGCAACTCAACTAAAGCTTCAATCTCTCCTTTTGAAAAATTTGAGAGTTGGTATGAACAGGCACACAGCGCAGAATTGGAAGCTAATGCGATGACTATTTCGACCGTCGACCAATCAATGCGTCCCTATTCTAGGATAGTCCTGTTGAAAAATTTTAATAATAGGGAATTTGTATTTTATACGAATCTTGAGAGCAAAAAAGGAAGGCAAATTCAAGAAAACCCAGCCGTCTGTCTTTGCTTTCATTGGAAATCGATAAAAAAGCAAATCAGAATTCAAGGAATAGCCGACGTGGTAGATGACTCAGTTGCTGATGAATATTTCGCAACTAGAGATCGTTCTTCACAAATAGGGGCTTGGGCTTCTGCTCAGTCAAGGAATTTAAATTCACGCGAATCGCTAGAGAAATCAATAAAACTTCTTGAAAAAAAATTTACCAACAAATCGATCCCTAGACCGTATTATTGGTCAGGGTTTCGGGTGAGTCCAAGTAACTTTGAATTTTGGGAAGAGATGCCGCATAGACTTCATATAAGAATTTTCTATCAGCGGGATGACCAAGGTAACTGGAACGATAAACTTTTATTTCCTTGATTATCAATTAATTCTTCTTCGGAGCATTGAGCCATTTATTTCATTGATCGAGGAAACTCCCATCAATTTCATATCGCGAATTATTTCTTCGCGCATGATACCCAAAGCTTTTTGTACGCCTTTTTGTCCTCCAGCTGCTAGAGCATAAAGATACATTCTTCCTCCAGAGCAAGCTTTTGCTCCAGATGCCAAAGCTTTTAAGACGTGGCTTCCCCGTCGAATACCACCATCTAAAATTACGTCGAGATCATCACCTACCGCATTGGCAATCTCACTTATTTGGTCGAACGGAGAGCGGGCTCCATCTAATTGTCGTCCTCCGTGATTCGATACCATGATGCCAGAAGCTCCAATTGAGACCGCATTTTTTGCGTCTCTGGGACTCATAATTCCTTTCAAACAAAAGTGTCCGCCCCACAGTTCGCGTAGCTCTAATGCTTTATCCCAGTTTAATGATTGGTCAAGCATTGTTGAAAAATATTCTCCTACGGTAATTGATATTTTAGAACCCTCTTTTACAAAGTTTTCCATAAGTGGAAGCCTGAATTTCTCATGTGTTAAATAGTTAATAGTCCAATTTGGGTGAGTAAGAAAGCTTAATAATGTTTTCGGTGTTAATCGCGGGGGTGAGGTGAAACCGGTTTTGAGATCCCTCTCGCGATTACCGCCAGTAATGGTGTCTACTGTCAAGGCAAGAACGTCAAAATTGGCCTCTTTTGCAGATTCAATCATCGCTCGATTAAGTCCTTTATCTTTATGGTAATAAAATTGGAAAATTTTGGGGCAATCGGGTAGAGATTTTATTTTATCTAGAGTAGTTGTAGTTAAAGACGAAACCCCAAACATAGTGTTGAAATTACTTGCTGCTTTAGCAACAGCTTCTTCTCCCTGAAAATGAAACAGTCTTTGTAAGGCTGTCGGAGAGCAGAACAGTGGCATTCCAAGCTTTTGACCCATAACAGTTGTGGATATATCGATATTTGAGACATCTTGTAGCACATTTGGCACGAGATCAACTTCCTCAAAAGCGAGAGTATTTCTACGATACGTGGTTTCATCTTCAGCGGCACCATCTATGTAGTGGAAAATAGCTCTTGGTAATCGTTTTTTGGCCAGAAGCTGAAAGTCTTTAATGTTTCTACAATTGTCTAGGTTTCTGAACATATATTATGGTTCTATAATGAGTTTGCAATAAACGCCATTCCTACTCTACACTGGATAAAATTTAACATCCAATAATTATAAGATTAAAAAATAAGGAGTGATAGCTAAGGTATGAACAAAAGGGCCATAATATGGGATTTTGGGGGAGTTGTAACAAAGTCTCCTTTTGATAACTTTAAGGAGTTTGAAATTCGTCAAAACCTTCCCGAAGGATTTATTAGAACGGTTAATTCGCAAAATTCGGATTGTAACGCTTGGGCTCTATTGGAAAAAGGAGAAATCGATAATGTTGTGTTCGATGATATGTTCTTGGAGGAATCAAGAAACTTGGGGCAGCCAATCAGGGGGGCTGATGTATTACCTTTAATAAATTGTGATATCCGTGATGAGGTGGTTTTGATTATTCAGAAGTTAAAAGCTATTGGCGTTTTTCAATTATGTCTGACTAACAACATAAATAAGCCATCTTTATCAATCGAATTATACCGTGATGACTACCATGTTAAATTAAAAAGTGTAATGAAATGTTTCGATCATGTATTGGAATCCAGCAAGCTTGGGATTCGAAAACCCGACGCTAGAATCTACCAGTTAGCAATAAAAAAAATAGGATTGAGTCCAAGCGAGATAGTTTATTTCGATGATTTGGGAATTAATTTAAAGCCCGCCAGAAACCTAGGGGTTAGAACAATCAAAGTTCTGAGTAAAGATCAGTTGATTAATGAGCTCAGAAATATTTTTCCAGAAGCATTCGAAAGTTAGATATTGATTAAGTTACAAAGTAAAAAATATGAAAATTGATGCTTTATTAAAATCCGCTAGTCCTTCAAAAATCCAAGATAAAGCCCGTCAATTAGAAGGGTTAGGTTACAATGGGTTGTGGACTTTTGAGGCGCAAAATGATCCATTTCTGCCGTTATCCCTTGCTCTTGATGCAGCACGGTCAGTGGATTTGGGTACAAATATTACAGTCGCATTTGCTCGCTCCCCGTTTGCGTTAGCACAGACTTCTTGGGATCTACAGCGGTTATCCGAAGGCCGATTTAAACTTGGGTTAGGTACACAGGTCAAAGCGCATGTTGAGAGACGATACTCAACGAAATTCGAAAAACCGGCAGCCAAGATAGAAGAATATGTAAATTGCTTAAGAGCCATATGGGACAGTTTTCAGAATGGCAGCCCACCAAATTTTAATGGGGAATTTTATAAATTCAGTTTATTGACTGATTTTTTTAACCCTGGGCCAAATCGATGTTCTCATATCCCTATTTATCTAGCAGGGGTAAATCCTCTTATGTGCGAGGTGGCCGGTAGGGTTGCAGACGGATTTCACGTGCATCCAATGCACACGGCAGGGTTTCTTAAAGATATGGTTCTTCCAAATATCAAGAAAGGTTTAAATGTTTCGGAAAATCCGCTTAGATATTTCGAATTGTATGCTCCTATTTTTGTTATAACGGGGGCGACCAATCAGGACAGAACTAAGATGGAGGAGATCGTCCGCCAGCAAATCGCTTTTTACGGCTCAACACCCAATTATGCTAGCTTATTCTCATATCATGGTTATCATGAGTTAGGGAAAAAACTTAATATTTCTCTTAAACGAGGTGAAATGGAAAAAATGGGAAACCTTATTCCTGATGCACTATTAGAGCAGATTGCAATCATCGACAATCCTGAAAATATCGCCAAACGGATCGTCGAAAGATATTTGGGCATTTTGGACCGCTGCTCATTATATTGTTCCCTTGATAGCGAGTATTTATCTAGTCTTTTTATTGATCTACCAGCAAAAATTAATAATGTATTAGCAGTGAATAGCGACTAACGATACAATAACGATACGACATTTGTAATCGTTTTTTGAGGGATACAATATATGGAAAAGTTTAATATCGTATTTTCAGGCGAGTTAAAAGATGGTTGGACAATAGAACAAGTAGCTGTAGGATTAGGTCAACTGTTTAAGGTTGATCCAGTAGGGTTGAGAAAAAAAATATTTGTTGATTCTAGTGTTGTATTAAAAAAAGACCTTACTCTAGAGCAAGCCCAAAAGTATGAGGCCGCTATGGCGGAGAGAGGTGCTAGTGTAACAATAGCTAGCCAGGAAAAAATCGATGAGGAACCTGCTTCTATGGCACATCATGAAGCAATAAAAGCCATTGACGCAAAACTTGCCGAGGCTGGAGCACTTTTAATCGAACCAAAAGTAGATGAGCCTGTAAATTTTGATATTTCACATCTTTCACTATTAGAAGCTGGAGTAAATTTAATTGAATCGGTGGCAACGGCTGAGCCTCGATACAACTTGGAAAGGTTCCAAATTAAAAAATTAGATGAATGAAAAAATAAGTTGCGATAAAACACATGAAAGACGAGTTACAATTAAAAACAAGAGATGTTGAGTTTCTTCTTTATGAAGTTTTCTGTGTGCAAGAGTTAGTGAAAAATGAACGATATTCGCATCATGATCGTGAAACATTTAAGGCGGTTATAGAGTTAGCGAAGGATTTCGCTGAGCAAAAATTTTATCCATTAGCCAGACCTCTTGATCAGAACGAGCCTTATCTTAAGGATAATAAAGTCGTAACAATTCCAGAATTAAAAAATACCTTAGATGAATACAAAGAGCTCGGTTTTACAAAAATGTCAGCGGACATGGCATTTGGAGGAATGCAGCTTCCATTTGTTATTGCTCAAGCGGCTGGTGCTTTTCTTGCAGCTGCCAACGTTAGTGCCATCGCTTATAGTTTTTTAACTACGGCTGCTGCTAATCTTCTCGCTAAGTATGGAACAGACAGTTTAAAGAATAGATTTTTAGGCCCCATGATAGAGGGTCGATTTTTTGGAACTATGAATCTTTCTGAACCTCAAGCTGGCTCCTCTCTAGCTGATATTAAAGTTCTTGCTAAACCAACAAAATCTGAACATTACTTAATTAGCGGAACCAAAATGTGGATCTCCGGTGGTGAGCATGATTTGTCTGATAATATAGTTCATATGGTCCTTGCTAGACTTGAAGGTGCTCCGTCTGGAATCGCTGGTATATCTTTATTTTTAGTTCCAAAATATCGAGAGGATCATAAAGGTAATTTTTCGAAAAAAAATGATATCCAAGTAGTGGGTCTTAATCATAAAATGGGTTGGCATGGGACAACAAATACTGTTTTAAATTACGGTGAAAATTCTGATTGTTACGGCTATTTGATAGGTGAACCAAATCAAGGTTTGTTGTATATGTTTCACATGATGAATGAAGCACGAATTGGTGTTGGCATGCATGCAACGGCCCTAGGTTATACTGGATACTTGCATTCTTTGTCTTATGCCAAGGATAGGATCCAAGGACGCAGACTTGGTGCACCAAAGTCAGAATTAAACCAAGTAAGTATAATCGAGCATCCAGATATAAAAAGATTATTAATGATGCAAAAGCTTGCTGTTGAAGGCAGTCTTGCCCTAACACTATATTGTGCCTTTTTATACGATAGGTATTTAGTAGAAACCGATGTCTCTTCTAAGGAGGAAATAAATTTGTTGTTGGAGCTTCTTACCCCTGTGGCGAAGTCTTGGCCTTCGGAATATTGTCTTGAGGCTAATAAGCATGCAATTCAGGTGCTGGGCGGATACGGTTATACGAGAGATTTCCCACTAGAGCGATTCTATAGAGATAATAGATTAAACCCCATACACGAAGGCACCCATGGGATACAGGCTTTAGATCTGATCGGCAGAAAGCTTTTTATTAATCAAGGAAGATCTTTTATTTATCTTCTAACTTTGATTAGGGAAACTATTTTTAAAGCAAAAGAGGATAAGGATCTCAAAATTTTTGGAGACGAACTTGAAGCATCAATTAGGCAATTAGAGTCGGTAGTTGAGTCAATAAAACTTAAAAGAAAAAGCTCAAGCGACTACTTGGCGTTATCGAGCGCAGGTATTTTTTTGGATGCTTTTGGGCTAATTTTGATAGGCTGGATGTGGCTTAAACAAGGTATTGTAGTTTTTGAGAAGTTGAGAGAGGAAGATACGAATTCGTTTTACTTGGGAAAGAAAAGTACGATTAAATTTTATTTTAATCACGATTTGCCAAAAGCAAGAGAGAGATTAGAGTTTATTGCGCGATTTGATTCCTCTTTTGTGGAGATGGAAAGGGATTGGTTTTAATAGGAGCCCGAAATGAGCGGAAATACATTTGAAAAATTAAAATGGCCACCTTCCTTATATTATAATTTTGCAACGGACGTAATAGATTTATGGGCGAGCGAAGAAAAAAATAAGGTTGCGATGTTATGGACAGATGGCTATAAAGAAATCAAATTAACTTTTAAAGATATTTCACAACAATCTCAACAGTTTGCAAATGCTCTAGCTAAACTGGGGTGCAAAAAGGACGATATTGTTCTTTTGATCATGGGAAGAGAAATCCAATGGTGGATAGTTCTGACAGCTTGTCTGCGTATGGGTGCTGTTTGTTCACCGGGGACTACTCAATTATCAAAAGAAGACATCGCTTATCGAGTCAAAGCGGCCGGGGCAACATGTATTGTTACTGATGATGAAAATGCGCAAAAAGTAGATCAGGTAGCTGAGGAGTGCCCAACGCTAAAAATAAAAATAAAGATTGGCAGCAAAAAAAAGAAATGGCAACACTATGATTCAATAATCGCTCAGGAAGATCCATTGTTCCAAAAACGTAAGACAAAATATTCCGACAGAGCATTGTGCTATTTTACGTCGGGGACGACTGGTTATCCTAAAATGACGATTCATAATCACGGTTATGGTTACGCCCACCAAATTACTGGGAAATATTGGCTTGACTTGAGACCAGAAGATCTACATTGGAATATAAGTGATAATGGTTGGGCGAAGGCAGCTTATTCGAGTTACTTTGGTCCCTGGAACCAAGGCGCTGCCTTGTTCATTTCAAACAATCCTGTTTTTACACCAGAAGAAACGATAAAAACATTAAAGAGGTACCCTATTTCTACTATGTGTGGTGCGCCGACTGTTTATCGAATGCTGATTCAACAAGATCTAACTGATTTTAGTTCACGGCATTTGCGTCATTGTGTGGGTGCGGGTGAACCATTAAATCCTGAAGTTATAGAAAGCTGGAAAGAATCTACTGGGTTGACGATTAGAGATGGCTACGGGCAAACCGAAACAGTTTTGATATGCGGTAACTTACCTCATGGTGAGATTCGTCTTGGCTCGATGGGGAAACCCATGCCAGATTTTGAGATGGCTATAATTGGGGGCGACGGGGAAAAGTTAGGTTTTAATGAAGAAGGTGATATTGCTATTAAGAATCCTTCAACAGGCGCTCCGGGTCTTTTTGTCGATTACTACAAAGATAGAGACAGATATGCACGGTGTTTTGTTAAGGAATGGTATATTACTGGTGATCGAGGGATGGTGGACGAAGACGGTTTTTTCTGGTTTGTCAGTCGGGCTGATGATGTTATTTTGTCAGCTGGTTATCGAATTGGTCCTTTTGAAGTGGAGAGCGCATTGCTCAAACATCCTGCAGTAATTGAATCGGCCGTGGTAAGCAGTCCAGATGAAACGAGAGGCGCGGTTGTTAAGGCGTTTGTAATCTTAGGAGACGAATATACTCCAAATGAAGAGATGAAGAAGATCCTTCAAGAGCATGTGAAAACGATCACTGCCCCATACAAGTATCCAAGGAAAATAGAATTTGTTAAATCCCTTCCAAAAACGGTAAGTGGCAAAATACGAAGAATTGAGTTAAGAGAGAGAGAGGGTGGTTAAATCGGAAATGTATTTTTGGCTGTTCTAAGTTGGTGAATTTTAGTAAAATTTTCAAGGATGGCTTTCAGGAACATAAAGAACCCTTTATCTCAATATACTTTCCGCTCTTACTCATAGGTACCGTAACTTACTCGTCCTTTCTGATATTGCCTTTGGCAGTTCTTGATGCAGGGGGCTCTACTTCTCAAGCAGCGGCAGTTCTTGGACTCAAAGGGTTCGGAATGATGTTGTTTGATATACCAGCTGGATTTCTCGTTTCACGAATAGGAAGCAAAATGGCAATGTCTGTTGCTTCTTTCTTGTTGTTTAGCCTATTCATTCTATATAGCTTTGCTGATTCACCTTTCGTATTTTTGTCTTTAGCTTTAGTGCATGGTTTCATAAGCGCACTATTTTTAGTCGGACGCATGCTATATATATCAGATAAGTATAATTTTGATCTTAGGGGCAGGGTTATTGCGATGTTAGCAGGAGGCTTGAGATTGACTGCTCTAATAGGCCCAATTATTGGGGGAATATTTGCTCAAGCTATTGGCTTCGAAAAAACGTTTCTAATTGGCTCCCTTTTCTTATTGGTAGCGTTTTATATCGTTTCTACAAAAATAAGCGATGATAAAAATAGAGTGAAAGCAAATTTTTATACTTCTTACGTTAGGGTGGCTGTTGACAATAGTAAGGTTTTTCTAACTGCCGGCCTTGCCTCAGTTATATTTATGTTAATGAGGGCTGCTAGAATCGTGCTTATCCCTTTAGTTGGTGATCATATTGGTTTGAGTGTAACTTCCATAGGATTTATAGTTTCACTATCTGCCGCAATCGACCTCGTTTTATTTTATCCGGCTGGAGTGATAATGGGGCGATTTGGGCGTAGGGCGGGGGCGATCCCAAGCTCTTTGTTGTTTGTCTTTGGATTAATTTCCTTAGCTTTTGCAGATACTTATTTTCTCCTGTGTCTCGCAGCTATCGTACTCGGGATAGCAAATGGGTTATCTACTGGGATTACCATGATGCTTGGAACTGATAATGCGCCTTCAAATAATAAAGGCGAATTTCTTGGTATCTGGAGATTGCTGACTGATGGTGGCTCTTCTCTTGGACCTATTCTTGCGAGCTTATCTCTTGCCTTATTTCCTTTTAATGCTGGCATACTTATTGTTGGTATTGCTTGCGGTTTTGGTGCAATTTTTGTCTTTTTCGGAGTCGAAAAAAATACGGATACTGAAAGGATTACAGATAATGTTTGATAAGGCGACAATAGACCATATTGTTATAAAAGCGAAATCGAGAGTGGAGATGGTAGATTTTTATTGTAACGTTCTTGGTTTTTCAGTTGAGCGAAGTATTCCCGCGATGACTCAACTTAAGCTAGGCTCAATACTAATTGATCTACTTGAACTTAGCTCCGCAGATTCAAAAGACAAGACTAGAAAAAATATCGACCATTTTTGTTTGCGCGTCTCGCCGTTTGACTGTTGCGATATAATAGAGCACTTTAAAAAGTGCGGTGTTCGTTACGAGGAACCAGAACAAAGATATGGGGCATCAGGTTTTGGAACTTCTCTATATTTTTACGATATTGAGAATAACAAGATTGAGTTGAAGGCGCTATAGTGAAGTGGTTAAACGATATTTTTTTTGTTCCATTTGAAAAACAAAAATTTTGGAGCAAGCTTCCCGGTTTGGAGTCTTGTTTTTAAAACCTTTAAGATCATTTCTTGGACACCCATCATTTTTATTTTAAGTGGTTTGTTTAGGTCGATCCATTTGATATCCTCAAGTTCACCGTCGATTTTACTGGTGCAAAAAAGGTTTTCTAAATTAATGGAAAAAAATCTTGCGTGATAACGGATGGGAAGGTAGGAAGGGGTTATTGCTCTGCCTAAGTACTCGAGGGTACCTAGATCAGGATAAATATTGTTTTCTTGGAAGAATCGCCAATTTTTGTTACTTTTTTTTTGATTAACCGAAAGTTGTATCCCAAAAACTAATCCAGCCTCCTCGTAGGCTTCTCTAATAGAAGTCATGGCTAGTGCATGGGCCTTTGATATACTATTGGATACTCCCATATCTTTAATTGATTTTTTGTCGAGGTGATTTATAAAATTCGTGGTATAATCTGTTCTTTCCTTGACCCCTCCAGGGAACACATAGTACCCGGGTTGAAATTTCGCACTATTCCCCCGTCTCCCCATTAAAACTTTTATCTGCCCCTCTTTTTTTTTATAGATAACGAGACTGGCAGCATCAACGGGCCTAATGATTTTACCTGTTCTGTTCATTTTTTTATAATTTGAAATTTTAGAGTCCCATCAGCTGCAATTTCGAATAATAGTAATTCGTAATTCGTGATCTCGCATAAGCTTTTTAAGTCTTTTTCAGCTCCAGGATCAGTCGCATATACTTCAAGGACCTCGTTTTGTGTAATTGAAAGTAAAGCTTTTTTTGTTTTTAACAAAGGTAAAGGACAATTGAGTCCTTTAGTATCAAGAATTTTTTTAATTCTATTATTCATTCGTCATCTCCAGATTGAGTTTGCTTTCATGTATGCTATCGCGTGTCATCATAGTAGAGAACCAAACGTTTAGCCTCAGAAGGCTTGAATCAAATGGTTGTTTATTATGTAAACCAAAGTCTAATATTGAAAACAGAGATACATCGCAAATTGAGAAGTCATCTCCTCCAATCCATAGGTTGTCTTTTAGTTGGTCATCGAAAATCTTGAGGCGATCATAAGCGATTCGTGCAAACGCTTCTGAAGAATCTGGCAGTGTAAGCGTTTTTGTTTTATAGATCTCTAGGCCTATGGATGATTGATATGAGAAATATATGTTTTGCCATATGTATAGATCAATCCTACGTTGCCACATCTTGATTAAGGCGTTTTCTATTTCTGTTTGTCCAAATAGGCGGCTATCTGATAGCCCTACCTTTTCTAGATATTCACAAATTGCCACGCTCTCACTAATAGTATTGTTTCCAATATCTAAGCAGGGAACCTGTCCAAGAGGATTTAATTTCAAAAAGTCTGGTTGAAGATTCTCGTCTCTAGCAAGATTAATTATTTTCTTTTCGATTTTGAGCCCACTTTCGATAAGAAAAATCTCAACTACTCTCGATGATGGTCCTTCGGCTAGATAAAGTAGCATTTTAAATATCTTGTCTGCTCCATCTTTCGACATTCGCTTTGTGTGTTTCAGTATATGCCCCTGGCTTAAAAAATTTATCGTAATAATCAGTTTCTAACCGTTGAGCCTGAATATAATACCTGACAAAAATGCTGGGAACAGTGCCTGGAAATTTGCCGTATTCTTTGTATATGTACTCTGCTATTTCGCTTACACACTCAATAGTTTCTTTACTTGGTAGATTGGCATTGTCGGTAAATGTATCATTTTTGTATGGATGATTTTGTCCTCTAAAAGCACCATTTTCCCCAAATTTTTTCTCGATAAACATATCTACGGCCTCGGTCATTGAGTTGAAATGTGGGGGTGACATAGAATGATATAGATCTGAAATACCTGTCGGGTTTGGGACGCCCCAATCGTCATTAAATTCAAAGTTAAATCCAAGTCCGGGCTGACCTTTTTTAACTTTTAAACCCATTATAGAGAAAGGGTTTATACCTGAATAAAACCATCCTCCTAGCCCCAATGGTTGCAGAGATAAAGCCATATTTTGACCCATGGTACCCATCTCTACCGCACATTGCGTAAGGGTATATTGTTCAAGATAGGAAAGGGGATATTTTCTATCTTTTTGAAGTAGTTGACTATTTAAATATTTCGTTAGATTTCCTGCGTTCCTTTTGCTTAGGTCGTCATAGACTAAATAGCCTGACTCTACAACAATAAAAAGCATAGCTATCAACTGTTCAGCTACATTGCTTACGGGTATGTATAAAGTAGAACCTTCTTTATTACCATTCCATATATTGTGTGCGCTAAAATTAGTACCGTCTCTGCTTAGTTGAATCCTAGTGTTGCTCAATTTTTTAGTATGCTCATTTACTTGGGCAATCAACTTTTCTGCTTCGCTATCTTGTGAAATCTTCCAAGGGTTGCTTCCGTCTCCATTTCTGGTAGAAACGAAGTAGGTTCCATTATCGTTTGTGTAGAATAAATCCATATTTCCAATTCCGGCTGTGCAAGGAAATGTTCTTCCAGTAAATCTTACGTTATAGCTACAAAGCCCATCTTGCGATGAGGAAAAGGGAATTCCGTTATGCCAGCCTGAGATCCCTATACCAGACGAAATAATAAAGGCATTCTCGAAAGCATCTAACCCGATTGGAGGTTTGTCGGATTTGAATTTTAAAGGGCCAGAGGGAATTTCCATACCCCAACCGAAACGGCGCGATCTTCTCGAATATAAGGCTTTTATGAAAGGGAATTTTTTTGCCTCCTTAAGAATATCATTCCACTCTTTTATTCTGTTATGTTTAGTTCCAAGAATATTTACTGACTTCGCCGAACTGATTCCGGCAAAAAGTAATCCAATCAAATAGAAGAATGCTCTTCTAGTGATTTTGCTATATAAACGCATAATATATTCCTCTGTTGATTTTTTTAAATATATTTTTTAAATGGAGTGTTAATTGATCGCAAAGAATTAAGGGTTTCTGTTGGGAGCCATATCTGTTGCTCATAACTTTGACTTACTAAAATTGTATCAATTTGCTGTGCGACCTTTTTGTTTACGTGCTCTGCGATTTCTGTGTGTGTGCCATTCAGGCAACAGGCTTCAACAAAGTTTTCTGGAACAATTCCTGCCATTTCGCTCCATTTTCCTTGCCGGGTCAAATCCCTTAGGACGGGTCCTAGTTCTTCAATCCCTTCCGATTCTAAGACGGGCCAGTAAGCTGGCGTAGATGAGTAAAATGCAATCCTTTCTCTTGCCCATTTTCGTTTAAGGTTTACATCATCCTCAGACCTCCCTGTATTGAAAAACCTTCCTCCTACGACCTTGAAATTCTCACGCTTTTTTTTTGCTTTCTTTAATCCCAAAGTAAGATTTGGGAGTACAACCTTGTTGTAATATTTCTCAGTGCAAAGGGGGTGAAGTATTACACCATCCGCCACCTCTCCGGCAACCTGCATCATTGAAGGTCCTACGGCTCCTAAAAAGATGGGGGGAGGTTTGACATTGCTTTTTTCTGGAACAAAATTAGGGGGCATTAAATCTAATTTGTAAAATTTACCTTGAAAGTCTAATTTAGCTCCGTTTTTCCAGCAATTCCAGATATGCCTGATAGCTAGCACATATTCTTTCATTCTGGGAGCCGGTGCGGACCATGGAACGCTAAACCTCCTGACGTTGTGGGCCTTTATTTGCGGACCTAAGCCTAGTATGAAACGGCCATCAGAAGAAACTTGGAGGTCCCATGCGAGATTTGCTGTAAGCATCGGAGACCTAGTGAACGACAGTGCAATGCCAGTGAGCAGAGAGATTTTCTCTGTTGTAACGGTTGCTGAAGCTAATGGTAGATAAGGGTCATGTTTGTTTTCTAATGTATAAATGCCATCAAAACCTAGGGCTTCAGCGCCTAATGCGGAACTTGAGGCTAAATTTAAATTTTTTTGGTCAATAGTCGTAAAAACTTCCACTTGAGATTTGTTCCGAATTAATTTAATTTTTTAATCGATGTCTTGTTTTTATCAAAGTATTAAACCATATTCAGGCTATGAGATCAGTTTTATTATGAATGTCTTTCTAGAATCAACAAAAGGCTTTATTTCGCTGGTAGGAGCGGGAGGAAAAAAGACTCTTATGTATGCACTAAGCAAATTTATTAACGGACGGCTGGCTTTATCCTCTACAACAAGAATGTACGAATACGATGATAGCAGAGTTGATAAGATAGTAGACCTCGGACCGGAGAAAAAATTTAAATTGAATCGTTTAGATAGAGTCGTTGCATTTCACAAAAAATCGGATAAAGAGGGAAGAGTCGAAGGGTTATCCAATACAGAGCTAGATAGTGTCTGGCTTTCAAAAAAATTTGACTTTTTGATTTGTAAAGCAGATGGTGCTAGAGCAAAACTTATAAAATGTCCTAATGATGATGAACCAATTATTCCAAATTCTTGTGATTTGGTAGTACCCATCGTTTCTATTAAAGTACTCGGAAAGAAGTTGACTCCGCGAATTGCTCATAGAGTTGATAAGCTTTGTGAACTTTGGCTAGAGTCACCAGGATGTTTGATTACAAAAGAACATATAGTACATTTGATGGTGTCTGAGAACGGGTTTTTAAAAAACTCAAATACACGTACAATATTACCATTGATAAATATGGCGGATTCGAAAAGAGAACTGAAAGATGCAATTGAAATAGCTGAGATGGCTTTAGCAATTACTCAAAGATTTAATAAAGTAGTTATAGGTTCGATGTTAGAGAGCAATGTAAAAAAGGTTGTTCACAGATAGGCAAGTTAGACTACTGCTTTAACTCCTTGAACAAAAAAGTCTAGATTATTCGAATTTAATCCTGCAACATTTATACGACTAGAGTCAACCATATAAATGGCATGTTTATTTTTCAGTATATCAATTTGCTCTTTAGAGATTCCCAAAAATGAGAACATCCCTTTTTGATTCATAATAAAATTAAAGTCTAAATTTGTAGCTTCACTTAGCTCTGTCGCAAGTTTCATTCTTAAATTTGATATCCTGCCTCGCATTTCGTTTAGTTCGCCGGTCCAGATTGATTTAAGACAACCATCATCTAAAATTTGTTCGACTAAGAATGCGCCATGTGCTGGAGGCATTGAATAAATACCACGAGCTATTGAACCTAATTGACCGGATACTGCATTTGTTATGTCAGCTGAACTTAGTATGACATGTAGACCACCAGTCCGTTCTCTGTACAATCCAAAGTTTTTTGAGTAGGAGCAAGCTACTAGCGCTTCAGGTATAATGGATAAGAGTTTTCTGATACCCGTAACATCTTCTTCTAGGCCGTCACCAAGTCCTTGGTAAGCTAGATCAATAAAAGGAAGTAGGTTTTTTCTTGCTAGTAGTTCTGTCAGATTCTTCCAATCTTCTTCATCTAGATCAACACCAGAAGGGTTATGGCAGCAACCATGAACCAGAATGATATCCCCATCAGACGCCTTTTCGAGGGTTTCAAACATTTTTGATTTATTAATTCGCTTTGTTACAGGGCAATAATAGTGATAGTCATTAATTTTGAGGCCGGCACCACCCAGTAATGGGATATGATTGGCCCAGGTGGGTGAACTCACCCATACTGTTGAGTTTCCTTTAACTTTTTTAATTAGTTCTGCCCCTATTTTCAGTGCACCGCAACCACCTGGTGTTTGAATTGTAGCAATGCGGCGATCTTTTATTACCACATGATTTGATCCCAGTGTCATATTTTGAATAAGTTCATTATAACGTTCCGAGCCATTAGGGCCGATATAAGATTTAGTTGATTCGATTGTTAATTTTTGTTTTTCTGCTTCTTTTACAGCTCGCATTATTGGGGTATTCCCGTGATCGTCTCGATATACTCCGACCCCAAGATCAATTTTCTTTTCTCTTTTGTCGTTTCTGAATTCCGCCATGAGGCCGAGAATAGGATCGGCTGTTAGAGGTGATATATTTTCAAACATCATTTGCTTCTTTATTATCCGAGTGGACTAAGTATAGCTGAAATTACACAAGATTTTTATAGTAAATTAATTAATGGATAATATAGTGATTTTTAATATATACTGTTATAATTAACAGTATATATTTAAATCAATTGCTATGTTTAATTTTAACAAAAAAAAAATTAATTATGCCGAGTTAAATTGCATAACAAATTTTTCTTTTTTAAAAGGAGCTTCTCATCCTGAAGAACTAGTAGAGACAGCTGCAACTATCGGTTATTCAGCGATAGCAATAACCGATGAATGCTCTTTTTCCGGAATTGTTCGGGCATATAAGTCCGCGAAAAAACATAAAATAAAAATGATTGTTGGATCGGAATTTAAGGTCCATGAAAACTTAAATTTAATTTTATTAGCTAGCAGCAAGCAGTCTTATAAAGAAATTTCTAGCCTAATAACAAAAGGGCGTTTCAGAGAAT
The DNA here is from genome assembly GCA_002170535.1 of Methylococcaceae bacterium TMED69. Lineage (GTDB taxonomy): Bacteria > Pseudomonadota > Gammaproteobacteria > TMED69. The sequence goes on along the minus strand of NHDW01000009.1, from coordinate 27,275 downwards.
CTAAAGGCAATTACAAGATTGTATTAGATGATGTTTTAAGTTTAAAGGAAACAATAATAATAGCTAAATGTTTAGATATTATAGATGTAGAAAAATCTATTAAGAAACTAAAAAGTGTGTTCCCTGAAAATTTCTGGATCGGCCTGAGCAATCACTATGAAGGCAATCGTCAAAATATTGAAAATCTTCTAATTCAAGTTAGTGATAAATATAAAATTCCTATAACTGCTATAGGTGATGTGCATATGCATATACCTCAAAGAAGGTTCCTTCTTGACACTATTGCAGCTATAAGAAACAATGCTAAAATTTCAGAACTTCAGCCTGATTGTCTTTTTAATAATTCTGAAAGATATTTAAGGCCTTTGAGTAGGTTAGAAAGGCTTTACCCTGTTTCTTTTATAAAAGAAAGTTTAATTATCGCCAATCGATGTACTTTCGACTTGGGCGAGATTAATTGTGAGTATTCTGACATTGTTGTACCTAAAACATATACTACTAAAAGTTATCTTCGTTATTTATTAGAAAAAGGAATAAAGAATAGATGGCCTCATGGCGAGAGTAAAGCGATAAGAGAATTGATTGAGCATGAGTTTTCTTTAGTTTCTGAACTTAATTATGAGAATTTTTTCATTACAGTCGAAGATATTGTTTCTTTTGCTAAATCACAAGGGATTTTATGTCAGGGCAGGGGATCTGCTGCTAATTCTGTAATCTGTTACTGCTTAGGTATAACGGAAGTTGATCCATCAAGAATTGAAATGTTATTTGAAAGATTTGTCTCAAGAGAAAGAAATGAACCACCAGATATTGATGTGGATTTCGAAAGTGGGCGTCGAGAAGAAGTTATACAATATATATATGAACGTTATGGAAGACAGCGGGCTGCTATAGCTGCAAGTGTTGTTACATATAAAATTAAGAGTGCCATAAGAGATGTCGCTAAAGTATTAGATTTTGGTAGTGATGAAATTTATAGTCTTATTAATCAATTTTCTTTGGAAAATAATTGTGAAAATTTAGATTTTACAGGTTCTTTTAAAACAAGAAAGGAAGCTTTATTTTATCTAGTTAGAGATTTAATAGGTTTTCCGCGGCACCTTTCGCAACATGTTGGCGGTTTTGTTATTTCGAAAAATAAACTAAGTGACATAGTTCCTATAGAAATAGCCTCAATGGATAATCGAACTGTAATACAGTGGGATAAAAACGATCTAGATTTTATGCATATTTTAAAATTTGATTGTTTGGGTTTAGGGATGCTTACGGTTTTAAAAAAAAGTTTCTTATTAATAGAAGAGATTCACAAAAAACCGTTTTCATTTTGTGATATTCCAGATAATGATGTTGCTACTTTTCAAATGATTCAAAAAGCAGATACTGTAGGTGTGTTCCAAATAGAGTCAAGAGCGCAAATGGCTATGTTACCCAGATTAAAGCCTAACTGCTATTACGATTTAGTCATAGAAATAGCGCTTATAAGACCTGGCCCTATACAGGGCGACATGGTGCACCCTTACCTTAGACGTAGAGATGGTCTTGAAAAGGTTTTTTATCCTGACCATGCTATTAGGTCGGTTTTGGAAAGGACACTTGGTGTTCCTCTTTTTCAGGAGCAAATTATTAGATTAGCGGTTGTTGCTGCGGGATTTACTGCAGGTGAAGCAGATGAATTGCGCAGAGCACTATCTTCATGGGATAAAGATGAAATATTTGATTCATTTCACAAAAAATTAATCCGAGGAATGATAAATCGAGGTTATAGCGAGGGTTTCTCAAAAGATTTATTTGATCGAATCAAAGGTTTCGCAGAATATGGATTTCCAGAATCTCATGCGGCAAGCTTTGCTCTCATTGCCTATGCTTCCGCTTGGTTAAAAAGGCATCATCCAGAGATATTTGCAGCTAGTCTTTTAAATAGTCAACCAATGGGTTTTTATTCATCATCGCAAATTATTAATGATTGTTTGGCGCATAATGTTGAAGTTAAGCCTATTGATATTAAAAAAAGTAAATGGTTCTGTACTGTTGAGAAGGGATCAAAAAGCTCTAAGCTTTCACTCCGCCTCGGGTTTATCATGATAATAGGTATTAAAAGATCTGTGATCGATGAAATTATAAGAAAAAGAAATCAGATAGATATTAAAAATATTGAAGATCTTATTTCAAATATTAAGATTGATAGAAAACAATCCTCATTGATAGCTCAGTCTGGCGCTTTTTCCTCTTTGGTTCATAATAGATATGAGGCTGTATGGCAAAGCATAATATTAAAAGGGGAGGGTGGCCTGCTTGATTCGGTTAAAAATAATGATCTCTCATCTCCAATGTTAAATAGTTTGAGTGAAATAGATTCTTGTAAAATGGATTATAAATCTTATGGCGCATCGCTTGGGGAGCACCCTATCTTGATACTAAAGTCTAAGATTAAAAATGAAAAATTTTTATCATCACAGGATTTAATGCTCTCAAAAAACGGAGATAGTGTAGAGGTAATAGGTCTGGTAATTAGTCGGCAAAAGCCTAAGACTGCAGCAGGTGTTGTGTTTTTAACATTAGAAGATGAGCTCGGATTTATTAACTTAGTTATTTGGCCTAATTTAGCTAGTTTATTTAGGAAAACAATACTCAAATCATGTATAATTAAATGTAAAGGCAAATTGCAAATTCAAAACAATGTTGCTCATATTGTTGTTGAAAAATTATCGAATATTAGCCATTTAATTTCAGATTTAAATTTAAATTCAAGAGATTTCCATTAGTTGTGAGGTTTATGTAAAGATTGACTCACAAATAATAAGTTATGAGGATGTTAAATCAAATGTATGAGAAGCCACTAAAACGACCGTATAATCCATCATTTTCATCGGGACCATGCCCAAAATTTAAAGGTTGGAAATTAGCAGACCTAGATGCGGCTGTTCTTGGCAGGTCTCATAGATCTAAATTGGGTAAAAATAAGCTTGAGGAAGCACTAAAAATGACAAAAGATATTTTAAAATTGCCTCAAGATTATGTTGTTGGGATTGTACCAGGATCAGACACTGGAGCTATTGAACTGGCAATGTGGAATTTTCTTGGATATTTAGGTGTTGATGTTTTAGCGTGGGAAAGTTTTAGCTCTGATTGGTTGAGCGATATTGTTGGTGAATTGAAATTAGACAATGTAAATAAACATATTGCCGACTACGGTTTATTGCCAAATCTAGAGAATATTAATTTTGAAAATGACGTCGTGTTCGTTTGGAATGGTACGACTTCCGGGGTGAAAGTACCTAATGGTGAATGGATTCCTGACAATCGACAAGGGCTTACCATCTGTGATGCGACCTCAGCAGTTTTTGCTATGGAAATGCCTTGGGAGAAACTCGATGTCGTTACATACTCTTGGCAAAAAGTGTTAGGAGGAGAAGCAGCACATGGAATTTTAATACTCAGCCCGAAGGCGATACAACGATTATCGGAATATACTCCCAAATGGCCTATTCCAAAGCTCTTTAAATTAGCAAAAAACAAAAAACCTAATCTAGCTATTTTTACGGGCTCGACAATTAACACTCCTTCTATGTTGTGCGTTGAAGATTACTTGGTTGCCTTGCGATGGGTGCTGAAGCATGGTGGTTTAAAAGAACTTATTGGTCGCTCTAGAAAAAATTTAGAAATAGTCATGCAATGGGTCGAAAAAACTGCCTGGGTGGATATGTTGGCAAAAGATCCAGATACGGTTTCTAATACTTCAATCTGTCTTCAAATATCAGATGTAAGATTCACTGGCTTACAAGAATCAGACCAGCGAGCTTTTATTAAGGAGATTGTCGGACTACTGGCGACTGAAAATGTTGCTTTTGATATTGAGGGATATAGAAATGCACCGCCCGGTTTCCGTATATGGGGAGGTGGAACTGTAGAGTCTTCCGATATTGAATTATTATGTGCATGGCTTGATTGGGCCTATTCAAATGTGAAAAATGGATATTACGATTAGCGGATTGGAAATAGATAAAAAAGATAAGGAATGAATAATGTTTAAAGTGTTTGTAGCTGACAAGTTAGCCCCAGAAGGAATAGATGCTTTAAGGCAATATCCAGAACTTGAGGTGACCTTTGAGCCTGGATTGTCCCCTGAAGAAGCCAAGAAATTTGTAGAGGATGCAGACGGGATAATTGTGAGAAGCGCGACTAAGATGAAAGGCATGCTTCTGGAATCTGCAAAAAGAGCTAAAGTAATTGGAAGAGCCGGAATTGGCGTTGATAACATTGACCTGGATGTTGCAACGGAAAGAGGGATAGTTGTTTTAAATACACCAGATGCAAATGCAACGACAACCGCAGAATTGGCGGTTGCGCATATGTTTTCTCTTAGTAGAAATTTGCCGAAAGCAGATAGTTCGGTTCGAGCGGGGCTTTGGGAAAGAAACAATTTTCTGGGTATTGAGTTAACAGGTAAAACTGTCGGTGTTGTTGGTTTTGGAACGATAGGCAGATTATTTGCGGAGAAATGTATTGGATTAGGCATGACTGTAATAGGTTTTGACCCATTTGTTACTGAGGAAACTTTTAGGAGCCATAATATGAATAAGGTTGATCTGGATGAGCTTTTAATAAACTCAGATTATGTGAGTCTCCATTGTCCTGTTACTGATGATACTAGAAATCTCATAAACGAAAAAAACCTAGGACTGATGAAAAAAGGTGCGCACATAATTAACTGCGCAAGAGGCGGGTTAATTGATGAAAACGCTTTACTGGAAGCCGTAGAGGATGGACATCTCGCTGGGGCTGCACTAGATGTTTTTGAAAATGAACCGCCCGGTGATAGCCCACTATTTAGATGCGATAAGATTCAGTTCACTCCCCACTTGGGAGCGTCTACTCATGAGGCCCAGACAGCAGTTGGGGTAGAAATAGCCCACAACATCGCGTCATATTTGATAAAAGGCCAAGTGATAAATGCAGTCAATATTCCAAGCATAGACCAGGGTAAGGAAGAGCAATTTTTACCTTTTATCGAGCTTGGTAGGAAACTAGGAGTTCTACTAAATGCGATGTCAGTGGGAAGTGTTTCATCTATTGAGGTTAGTAGTTACGGAGAAGTCAATAAATTAGACTCTCATCCTATTACAAGTTCGCTTTTGATAGGTTATTTATCAAGCCAACTTTCTGTGCCTGTCAATCAAATTAATGCGAAACAGCTCGCCAAAAGACAAGGTATAAAAGTCACTGAGATAAAGTCATCGGATTCGAAAGATTATGTTTCTGTCATAGAAGCTTCTTTGATTTCGGAAAATGAAACAATTACCGTTGAGGGTAGTGTTTTTGATGGCAGGCATTCAAGATTAACTAGAATTAATAATTATATCGTCGAGTCGCCCCTTGAAGGACATATTTTGATAACGTGGCATGCTGATCAACCCGGAGTGATTGGCATCTTGGGTGATATTCTTGGCCGAATGGGTGTCAATATTTCGCGAATGCAAGTTGGAGTGCATGAAAACATGCAGCTTGCGATAGCGGTGCTCGCGGTTTCCAGTGAGCTAGATGAAGAAGCTCTGTCAAAAATCGAAGAGATAACAGCCGTAGAACGAGCATTACAGGTCAAGGTGTAGACTAAAATCTCATGATGCCGTAACCCAAATCTTTCAGCCTGGATTTACTTATCACTGTTAAAACGATACCAAGACAGCCCCTCGTATCTACTGGATCGATGATACCATCGTCCCAAATCTGTGATGTCGAATAATAGGCTGTCATTTGCTCGTTAAATCCCGCTAAAGTGTCTTCATAAATTTTTTCCATTTCTTTTTTATTTATTTTTTCTTTCTTTTTTTTCAATTGTCTTTCCTTGACCTCTACTAAGGTCTTTGCAGCTTGTTCGCCTCCCATTATGCCAATTTGATGGTTAGGCCACGCGAAGATAAAACGACTGTCAAAAGCCCGACCGCACATCGCGTAGTTTCCCGCGCCGAATGAGCCATGACACATTATGGTTATTTTTGGGACAGAGCAACCCACTTGCGCCATTAAAAACTTAGCTCCGTCTTTTGTTATGCCGCGACGCTCATACTCCTTTCCTACCATGAAACCAGTGATGTTTTGTAGAAAAAGAAGAGGAGTATTGTTTTTATCACAAAGTTGGATGAAGTGCGCGCCCTTGAGGGCGCTCTCATTAAATATGACACCATTGTTTGCAATTATACCAATTTTGAAACCCCAGAGATGAGCGTATCCGCAAATAAGGGTTTTACCATAGTCTGGTTGAAATTCATGAAAACTGCTCGCGTCAACGATTCTCGCTATTACTTCTCTACTATCGTAGGCTTTTTTTATATCATTAGGTATGATTCCGTAAAGTTCTGTGGGAGGGTAACATGGTTCAGAAATTTCTTGTCGAGGATAGATAAACTTATTACCTTCTGACCAATATTCAACAATTTCCCGTCCAAGTTCAATTGCTTGTTCCTCACTATCAGCCGCATAATCACATGTCCCACTGATCTGGGAATGTAAGTTAGCACCGCCGAGCTCTTCTGCAGAAACATTTTCTCCAGTCGCTGCTTTTACTAGGGGTGGCCCAGCTAGAAATATGGCTCCATTTCCTCTCACCACAATAGAGTAATCTGAAAGAGCTGGTATATAAGCGCCACCGGCAGTGCAGTGCCCAAAAACGATAGCTAATTGTTTGACGCCTAACTTCGATAAAATGCATTGATTTCTAAACATTCTTCCTGCGTGGTCCTTATCTGCAAATAAATTTGCTTGTAGAGGCAGAAATCCTCCCGCACTATCGCATAGATGAACAACTGCTAACTGATTTTCGATAGCTATATCGAGCGCTCTTACTATTTTTTTTACCGTTAGTGGGTACCATGCTCCGCCTTTTACGGTTGGATCATTTGCTATTATGAGGACGTCTTTACCGTGTATTGATCCTATTCCGGTTACGCATGATGCGGACGGAGCTTCCCCATTGTAAGCACTGCAAGCCGCAAGTGAAGACAATTCGAGAAAAGGCGAACCTTGATCTAGTAGAAGACTAATACGTTCTCGAGGGAGAAGTTTACCTTGTGACTTTACTCTTGTTAAATCTTTATCGTTTCTTTTTGATCTTGACTCTTCTTGTTTTTTTCTAAATGCCTCAACTAACTTTTTGTTAAATTCATAGTTCGTATTAAACTCGTTTGAAGATGTGTTTATAGTTGTTTTTATAGTGCTCATAATCAAGTCTCCGAAATTGAAATTAAGGTTGAGCCGCGTTCGAAGCTTTCGTTTTCTGAAAAGTAAATTTTATCAATAGTACCATCTACCTGACTGATGATGTTGGTTTGGATTTTCATCGATTCGATGACCATAAGTATTTGACCAATTTCAACTTTCATGGTTTCTTCAGATAATACTGAAATTACTGTTCCCGGCATTTCTGCTTTTATGTTTTTATCTGGCTCGTAATTACTTCGAGTTACCGATAAATTTTTAGCAAACTCAAGGTATTTATGTTGATTATTAACCTTGATGTGTAAAAAATTTCCAAATGAAAGGTAATCGCACGTTATTCTCTCGTTATTAATTACAGCCTCTAGAGATGATTCTCTAAAAGTAAATGATTTAATTTTTATTGTCTTTTTATTGGATAGATTTAGTAAAACGTAAGGGTATATCTGTATGACTTGAATAATAATTTTGTCGTTTTTTCGGGTTTGTAAAATCACTGGTCTGACACAATTTTGCCAACCGAAAATTTCTTGGCGCATTTTAGAAGAAGAAAACGCGCTCTCTTTTTTTAGGGCGATCAGCGCGGCGATCGCGATTTCTTTTTCTGTTAATTCTTCATATTGTTTAAGTATGTTGTTTAAATTTTGTTTAATATAATTAGTAGTGATAATTTCATCGCCATAAAAACTTTCTGACCCTATAATAGCTAACAGAGCATTTAAATTTGTTTCGCATCCTAGCACCGTAAGATCCGAAAGACCATTTTTGAGTTTCGTAATTGCTTCTATTCTATTCTGTCCATGAGCAATGATTTTTCCAATCATGGAATCAAAATCTGAAGATACCCTATGGCCGCATTCAATACCAAAATCTACTCTCACATTTGTCTCTGTTGGAAGTTTAAGAACATCAATTTTCCCGGTACGAGGCCTGAAATCATCCTCAGTTGATTCACAACAGACCCTTGCTTGGATTGCATGCCCGGTAAACGTAATGTCCTTCTGTTCAAAGTCAAGGCCTTTTGTATAAGCTACGGAGATTTGCTTTTCAATTAAATCAATTGAACAAATTTGTTCCGTTATTCCATGTTCAACCTGAATTCTCGTGTTCATTTCAAGGAAGTAATGCCGATTTGAACTACACGATGGTACCAAGAACTCTACGGTTCCTGCATTTAAGTACTTCATTGAGCTAGCAAGCTTTAAAGCATCATCACGCATTCCTTTTTTTTGAGAAGGTGTTAGATGCTGTGCTGGTGCTTCCTCTATTATTTTTTGATATCTTCTTTGTATGCTGCACTCTCTTTCATATAGATGCCGAACGTTTCCCATTCCATCACCAATAATTTGAACTTCGATGTGTCTTGGATTGGATATATATTCCTCCGCGAATATGATGCTTGATCTAAAATTACGCTCTTTTTCTTTATTTAAATCTGCTATCGTTTGGCTGAGATCTTTTGGGCTATCTATTATCTTAATTCCCCTTCCTCCGCCCGCACCAGATAATTTGAGCATTATTGGAAAAGTTAGATCATTGCAGTTTGATATAAAAGTTTCTATATCCCCATCAAGCACTGCGCCCTTCAGTGTGTTTACCCCGAGAGATTTGGCATACTGAAGTGCCTCTACTTTATCCCCCATTAGTGCCACACTCTCGGACCGTGGTCCAATATAAGCTATACCATCTCTTTCTAATAGTTTCGGTAGTGAAGGGTTTTCAGATAAAAACCCATAGCCGGGATGCACAGCTTCAATTTCTTTGCTTTTTAGAATAGCAGCTAATTGCTTCATATCTAAATAAGCTGAATTAGGATTTGACCCTAAGATCTCATGAGCGTAATCAGCTTGCTTAGTATGAGGAGTAGAGTAATCTTTGTTGTGAAAGACTACATGGGTCTCGATTCCCATTCGTTTTGCGGTTTTTATTATGCGACAAGCAATCTCCCCCCTGTTTGCAATCAATATATTTTTAAACACTTTGATTTACCTTGGTTCTAGCAGGTTAATTTTCGATATATGTCAGCAACTTTGTAAGGTAATTTTTTGACATCATCAATTACTGTGTAGTTTATCTTGCCATACATTCGTGGCAAGTATTCTTGCGCTTCATTATCTATGGTTACACAAAAAGGATTGATCCCTAACTGTTTAAGTTCTAACAAGGCTTTGCGAGTGTCTTCAATTCCGTAAGTGCCTTTGTATCCACCATAATCCTCGGGCCTTCCGTCAGACAGCGTAACTAGCAGTTTTGTCTTCGCGTTAGTGTGTTGTAATTTACGCCCCAAATGTCTAATAGCAACTCCCATTCTAGTATATGCTTTTGGCCGAATACCACTAATTCGACTTTTTACATGATAATCGTATGGCTCATCGAATTCTTTTATTCGGTAGACCTCACACTTTTTATTGGTTCTTCCAGAAAAACCGTATATTGCATATCTGTCACCCAACAAAGTCAGAGCTTCACACAACAACACAAGGGATTCTCTTTCAGCATCATTGACCCAGCCGAGTGTCGAGCCGCTCATATCTACCATAAACATGACAGCTATGTTACGTTCCTTGGTTTGATATCTAGCATATAAATGTTCACTTATTTCGTTGCCCATAAGAAGATCAGGCATAGTGTCGATAATAGCGTTGTAATCTAAGTGGTCGCCATCTACTTGTTTTCTTTGGATCGAGTTCTCGGCGATTATCGCCTCAAACGTTTTTTTAATTGATTTCAAGTTGGCCTTATATTTTTTAAGAGTCTGCTGGATGAAGCCATCGTCACCTTCAACTATATCTACCTCGTTGAGTTGACAAAAAAATTTTTTATAAGCTTGACTTGTACAATCCCACTCGTCATAAAAAAAAGTTTTTGTTTCTTCGCTTGATTCTTTTTCGTTCCCGTCCGGAGTTTGAGCTGATAATTGGTCTACGTATCGACCATTTGAATTTGGCTTTAAGTAATCATCCGGTAGGTATCCTATGTCTTTTATAATCGCGCCTATCGTGTCTGATAGATTTTGACTAATTTCTAATTTCTCGCCATTTACAGACAATTCGTACTGGGGCTTTCCTTTAACTTGATCATTATCTAATTGATCAATCTCTATTTGTTCCTTCTGACTTTCGCCTTGTTCTTGCTGGTCAAGGTTTTCATCTAAAAATTTCTGTAATGATAAGCGAAAATCGTCTTTCTGAGCTTCTGTTTTCGATTCTAATATTTCCCGAAGTTCTTGAACTTGAAATTCATGTTGAAATATTTCTAGTGTCGGCAAGGGATCATCAATTAATTTGCTTGTTAGCGCTAGGGACGTGAATGACGTGCTTTGCTCGGTTGATAAAATTTTACTTTTATTTTTCCATAGACTCCAGATATCGATATTTCTTTGCTCTTTTGATTTAAAAGATACTTGTTGTGCCCATAATCCAGGTAGGTCGCGTTTTATACAGTAGTCTAGTCTGATGCACTCGAGACGGTAAAATATTTTTAGAAATTGATTTAGTGACTCACCTTTACGCTCGAGTTCAAGTATAACTTTATTATTCCAAGTTCCATAAAAATTCTGAGCCCATAGATGAGAAAGGATTATCTGAAATAATTTTCTGCTAGCTTCTTTCGATTGATTAAACGAAAGCGATTCGGGTAGGTAGATCGTCTGTGAATCCGTATAAATACTCTGGTCGGTTTCTATATCACAAATATCCCCTCCAAGGCCTCTAAGGTAGTATGTAAGAAACGTTGCGATCTCATTAAAATTACATACATTGTTATCGTTACTGTGTGTCTGATTTTCGATGTTAATACCTCTATTAATTTGACTATAGAATTTAGAAAATCGTTCTGCTTAATTCGTCTAGTGCTCTAAGCATTTCATAATCGTCAGTCAATGGTAGAGCGATCGCAGTATTTGTTGCTGTAAAAGGAGAAATCCCTCCGTCAATTAGTTTTGCTGCGTTTACCAATAACCTAGTGCTCGCCCCTTCTTCAAGACCCGCTTCTTTTAGGTTTCGTGTCATGTGTCCAAATTTTATTAATTTTTGTCCTATTGGTTTTTTAATTTTACTTTCAGTCATTAGAATTTTTAATTCTAAATCGTGGGAAGGATAGTCGAATTCTATCGCTACGAACCGTTGACGTGTACTTTGTTTTAAATCTTTTAGAATTGATTGATAACCTGGGTTATATGAGATAACTAAAGAAAATTCGGGTGGAGCTGATAAAAATTCTCCCAATTTTTCGATTGGTAAAATCCTTCTATCGTCACACAACGGATGGATAACTACGGTTGTGTCTTTTCTTGCTTCTACAATTTCATCAAGGTAACAAATATGACCGTTTCTTACGGCTTCTGTTAATGGGCCGTCAATCCAGTCTGTTTGGCCTCCTTTTACCAAATATCTTCCAATTAGGTCAGACGAAGTGAGGTCATCGTGGCAGGCGACAGTAATTAATCTTTGTCTGAGTTTCCACGCCATGTACTCAACGAATCTCGTTTTCCCACATCCTGTTGGGCCCTTAAGGAGGACAGGTAATTTATTTTTGTATGCAGAAGAAAAGACCTGTATTTCATCCCTTATTGGCTCGTAGTAGGGCTTTTCTTTAGATGGCTTAATTTTTTCCTTTGATGTCATTAACATACCTCCGTATCAGATTTTTATTGGGCCATCCAGCCCCCATCTACCGGTAAGGCAACACCGGTGATGTAGCTTGATTCTTCGGACAGCAACCACGCAACCGCATTCCCAATTTCTTCCGGTTGACCAATTCGCTTCATTGGGATGCTTTTAAAAAGTTGCTCCCTAATTTTTTTACTTGCACCGGCCACTCTTGTTAACATTGGGCTTTCGGTAAACCCAGGGCAAACTGCATTTACTCTGATGTTTTTAGCCGCCAATTCTAGGGCAAGGGTTTTTGTTAAGCCAATCACCCCGTGCTTAGCGCTATTGTATCCCACTGCTCCAGGAATCGCGACTAAGCCTGCAATTGATGCAGTGTTAACAATACTGCACGGCCTACGCTGTTTAATCATGACCGCTGTTTCTGCTTGAATACAATTAAAAACCCCGGTGAGGTTAATTTGCAGTACTTTGGACCAATCGTCGAGTTTGTATTCAGATGCCTTTGCTGTTGGACCTTCTATCCCCGCATTATTGAATGCACCGTCTATAGCGCCGTGTTTATCACATATATTATCGATACAGCTGTTAATGCTTTTAAAGTCAGTCACATCAAGGGGAAAAAATTCAATGTTTAGTCCTTCAGATGATAGCTGCTCTGCAAAAACTTGGCCCTCTTTTTCATTGATATCACCTATAATAACTTTTGCACCATTTTCGCATAGAATTTGGGAGGCTGCTCTACCTATTCCGGTACTACCACCTGCAACGAAAATTACTTTATCCTTTAATGACACCATAATAAAAAACCTCCTTTAAATTTAGTAATAATCTGGCATTATGTTGTTTTCGTGAACATGCACTTCATCTGCTTAAAATAGCATGTGGGAAATAGAATAGTTAGTCAAAATACGGATTCAACAAATAGTGAGGTAAAAATAAAAATGACCATAAAGAAATTTAATCCAAGTGCCGTAGTAAAACCTTTTAATAATGCTTATCATCATTGTGTCGTAATCCCTCCAAACGCAGAAACTTTATTTATTTCAGGTCAACTGGGACTTAATTTAGATGGTTCGCTGCCAGAAGATCCTCAATTAGAGGCAGATAAAGCCTGGGAAAATGTAATTGAGTGTGTTAACGAAGCTGGCATGGGGGCAGAGGACATTGTTAAAATCACTGCTTTTCTCACTGACGAGGGAGATTATCCATATTTTGCGAACAGTCGATCTAAGTTTTTAGGTGACGCGAGGCCAGCATCAACCGCAATCTTGGTAAAAGCTTTGGTGAAAAAAGAATGGCGATTTGAGATAGAGGCAGTAGCCGCTAAAAGCTCGTGATGTCTCCAACTTATTGCCATTGAGACAAGTTATTCGAATTAAAGTGGCGGTACTCCTATCATTTATAGTAATCTAAGATTTGTATGGATAAGAAAAGTCGTTTAAAAACTTTGAGCAGCTGGAGGATTTAACAATGGAGGTAGGACTTTTTTATTTACCGTCAGTAGGGCGTAAAAAAGATATCGAGGCCGGTATGGCGGGAAAACGTACCGACTTATATCAAGAGATGTTGGCTGAAATTACCGAACAATTGCAGTATGCCGACGAGCATGGATATTACGGTTGCGGCACAACAGAGCATCATTTCCACGTTGAGGGCGAGGAGGTTTCGACTAATCCAGTTTTACTTAATGTCTACTTTGGAAGTAAGACAAAAAATATGAAATTTGGTCAACTTGGAAACGTATTGCCTTCCCGTAATCCCATCAATCTTGCTGAAGACATTGCTATGATGTCTCAGATGAATAAAGGAAGAGCATTCGCCGGATTCGCTAGGGGATATCAGCCGCGGTGGGTTAATGTGATCGGGCAGAAAGCCGGACTTAGTGAACCAGCTGAGGGCGAGGACTATGAAATCTTGAAAAGGGAACTTTTCGAAGAACATTTTGAGATAATCATGAAGGCTTGGAAAAATGATGTTTTTGAACATCAAGGTAAGCATTGGAGTATCCCGACGGATAACATTAACTGGATTGCAAAAGATGTCGCTCATAAGTACGGGAAGGGCTGTGACGAAGAGGGGGTAATTAGGCAAGTTGGTATTGCGCCTGGTTTGTATGAAAACAAGATGCTGGATATGTTTATGCCGTTTGCGACCTCGGAACGCTCAATAAAATGGGCGATGGAGCGAGGAGTGGTTCCCATTACTATAATTACCCATCCTGAGATTTGTGTACCTCATTTTAGAGCAGGTCAAGAGGCAGCAGCAGCAGCTGGCCGAGACCTAGCTTTTGGCGGTGGAATGGCAATAACCCGCGAAATTATAGTAGCAGATACGGATCAAGAAGCCGAAGCACTTGCTAGGGAGGCTGGTTCATTCATTTGGAATAATTTCTTTGTTCCTTTTGGTTTTGGTGCCGCGATAGCTGACCCTGGCCAAGGCCCGTGGGACAAGCCGGCAACATTTGAGTCTCTGTCTGAGGCGGGCCTTTGTATTCATGGGAGCCCCTCCACGGTATGTAAAAAGCTGGAGAAAGAACTAAAGACCTATCCGGTAGATTACTTTTGGCATTTTGTTTATAACCATATGCCTCATAAGCCTTTGATGAAAAGCCTCGAGCTTCTTACTGAAAAAGTATGGCCAGAGTTTACTGATAAGATAAAGCCTTCTAATCTTACAAGAGTTGGGAGTGCATCTGCAGGATAAAACTGACTTTTATTTTAAATGAGAAAGTTAAGAACGGCAATAAAATGAGGAACGCTATCTACGCTCCCAACTTCGGTGAGTTTGGCAGCCTTGAAAAATTGGTAAAGCTGGCAGTGGTTGCGGAAAAATCAGGTTTTGATGGATTCTTTCTTTGGGATCATATCAATATCACCGGTAGTGATGCTATGAATACTGTTGACCCAACGGTTGCACTGGCAGCAATAGCTTCCGAAACCAAATCTATTTCAATTGGCCCCGTCGTTACTCCGTTAGCAAGAAGAAGGCCTTGGAAAGTTTCCCGAGAATTAGTGTCATTAGATCATTTGAGCAAGGGAAGGGTTGTCTTTGGGGCTGGCCTAGGCGAACCGCCAGAATTCGAGTTTACTGCTTTTGGAGAAGATTCTACGGCAAAGGTGCGAGCCAAAAAAGTCGATGAAAGCCTTACAATAATAGACCAACTATCGATGGGGAAACTTGTAAAATTTACTGGAGAGTATTATGCAGTAGATAGTGTGCGATTTAATCCTAAAGCCTATCAAAATCCTCGATTTCCGATTTGGATAGCGGGCACATTACCGGCAACTGCAGGTCTTAAACGGTCGCTGAATTGGGACGGAATTTTTCCAGTATCGAGACCTACAAAGGATGTTACTGATGCAGGATGGAGTCATTGGTTGCCTTCGTTTGAAGAATTTCGCGATGTCGTGAAATTTGGAAAGGAACACCTTGATTCTGAACAATTATCTCATTTTGACTTTGTAGCAAGTGTGATTTTAGGACAGAATAAAACAAAGGGAACGCCGGTTGTGAATTTTAAAAGCGTCGGTGCGACATGGTTGCTTCACTGGATTGATGAATCGATTATTGACTTTGACTCGGCGCTTATGTTCATTGAATCTAGAAATACTTATGTTTAGATAGGGACAAATGGCTCACGAAATTTTGCTAGTAGAAGACCATAGAGATATTGCAGAAATGGTTGCAGCACACCTTGAACGAGACGACTTCGTTATTGATTATGCCGATAATGGAAATTTGGGCTATAATTTAGGGAAGGAGAACTCTTACGATGCTATTGTTCTCGACGTTATGTTACCGGGAATAGATGGGCTGACAGTTTGCAAAAAGCTTAGGACTGAAAATGATGTGAGATGCCCTATATTAATGCTTACCGCTCGCGATACTTTAGAAGACAAACTCATGGGTTTTGAGGTTGGGGCGGATGACTACCTGCTGAAGCCTTTTGATTTGGAGGAGCTTTCCGCTAGATTAAAAGCTTTGATTAGAAGAACCCAGGCGAAAAGCGTTAATCAAAAATTACAGGTTGCTG
The DNA here is from genome assembly GCA_002170535.1 of Methylococcaceae bacterium TMED69. Classification (GTDB taxonomy): domain Bacteria; phylum Pseudomonadota; class Gammaproteobacteria; genus TMED69. The sequence continues at coordinate 11,420 of NHDW01000009.1, read as the reverse complement.
ATTTAATCCTAGATCAAAATACTCAAAAAGTGTTTAGGAACGAGCAAGAGGTTATACTTACCCCGATCTGCAGAAAAATTCTTTCGATTTTGATGACGGAGTCTCCTGGAGTTGTTCATAAAAAGGTAATCGAGAAATTCATCTGGAGTGATTCTCCTCCAGACAGCGATGCTCTACGAAGCCATATTTATGCCTTGCGAAAATCTGTTGACAAGCCTTTCAGGAGCCCACTGATTCATACTGTCCCTAGCGTTGGTTGGAGACTTCAAGCTGTTGATGAAGACAGAAAAGCCTCTCAATAAGAGTTTGCTACGTGCATTTTTGTTGCAACTCACAATTATAAGTGTAGTCGCGGTTGGTGGGGTATATATTGCGGAATTTGCCATAAGAGAAGTGTTGATAGTTTCGGCCTTAAAAAGGGAAGCTGAGTATTTCTGGTCCCGGGATTCAATAGAGAGAGAGACTCCCCCACCGAATACTAATACTTTAATTGGATACCTTTTCGATAAAGACAGCGCAGAAGTCCCCGCTGAGTTTGCTGGACTTACTTCAGGAATTCATGACTTTATTTCACCCGTAAATCGAGGAGTTGTCCATGTTAGTGAAAATCAAGATGCACGTCTGTACTTAGTTTTTGACGCGGATAATGTCGGGGAACTTGCGACTTATTTTGGCATAATCCCACTTGCGATCCTTTTAGTGTTTTTGTATAGCTCTGCTTGGGGAACATATGTATTAATTCATAGAGCTGTTTCTCCGGTCATTCTTTTGGCACGTACAGTTAAAAATATAGATTTAGACAGACCTCAGATAGACGCTTTTCTTGAAAAATTTAAATTTCGTCGACTAAATCTTGAAACGCTTCAATTAGCTGGTGCTATAGATGATTTGCTTAAAAAAGTTGATACATCAATTGAAAGAGAACGTACATTTACCAGAGAAGCAAGTCATGAGTTGCGAACACCACTTACGGTAATGCGTATCGCCGTATCATCGCTTAAAAAAAAGAAGCCTTTAGACGAAGACTTAAGAACCATTGTCGAAAAGATCGAAAGAGCAACTACGGATATGGAAGAGCTTACGGAGGTACTGCTTCTACTAGCTAGAGATTATGAGGGAGCTTTGATAAAGGAAAAAGTGATAATAAATGACATAGTTAGGCAAGAAATTTCCAATTGTTCACTAATTTATGGTGATAAGCCCTTAGAATATAACTTGAAAGAAAAAGCTATTCTATCCACAGTCAATTCTCCTAAACTCATTTCTATAATATTTGGAAATATAATTCGAAATGCTTTTGTGTATACAGATTCGGGTAACGTCGTTGTTAGCGTTGATGCGAATAGTGTATCTGTTGCCGATAGCGGGATAGGGATGACCAAAGAACAATTATTTCAAGTGATGAATGAAAATTCAGCTCCATCATTTGCCCGTGGCAATGGAATTGGGCTGAATCTCGTTAAAAGAATTATAGACAGATTTGGATGGCATCTCGAATTAAAGAGTGAGTTAAAAAAAGGTACCACTGTCAAGATCAGAATTGATCGATAGATAATTAAATTAAACGGAGCATCTGCGATGAGGATTGGATTATTTTTAGTTACGAATTTGGCTGTCATGTTCGTGTTAAGCATTGTTCTTAGCTTATTTGGTTTTGGTGGCACAGGGAATCATTTGGGTTTGATTATATTTGCTTCAATTTTTGGTTTTGGTGGCGCATTTATATCATTAACGATGTCAAAGTCTATGGCTATAAGAAGTGTGAACGCACGAATAATTGAAAAGCCTCAAAACGATATGGAAAAATGGTTGGTAGACCAAGTCGCCAAACAAGCCGAAGCTACCAATATCGCAAAGCCCCAATTTGCTATCTTTGTCTCTCAAGTTCCTAATGCATTTGCCACTGGTTCAAGTAGAGATAACTCTTTAGTGGCAGTAAGCACTGGATTGCTTCATGCTATGGATAGGGACGAGGTTGAAGCCGTTTTAGCTCATGAGGTTAGTCATGTTGCGAATGGAGATATGGTTACACTTACCTTGCTCCAAGGTGTCATGAATACCTTTGTCATGGTTTTTGCCCACGTATTGGCCTCTATAATAGATAAAGGCAGAGGGCGAGGGGTGGGTTATTTTATCGGTTATTTTATTGCTCAAAGCGTGCTAGGGTTTCTGGCCTCTTTTGTTTTGATGTGGTTCAGTAGATTTAGGGAATACCGAGCAGACTCTGGAGGAGCCGCACTAGCTGGAAGAGATAAGATGATAAAAGCGCTTAAAAAACTGGAGTCTTTGGGTCTTGCTGAATCCTTACCAAAAGAAGTTGAGGCCTTCGCAATAAGTGGCGGCATAAATGAATTATTATCAACGCACCCGCCTCTATCCAAGAGAATAGAAGCGCTTAAGAGACAGTAGCTTCTTTTCTCGTTAATTATTGCTTTGGTAACACTATTGAATTTGTTACATTAGTACTATAATCAAACAGTATTCTTTTTCTGGTAAACAAAGGAGTTCTAATGTCATCAAGCCCATCTGAAAAAAGTTATAAAACCGATCCCATTCTTATGGCAATTTTAGCGAATCGCCTAAATGCGATTGTTGGTGAAATGACAAACACCCTACTGAGAACAGCTCGCTCAGCTGTTTTGGCCGTCGTTAGGGATTTTTCTTGTTCATTAGTTACTGCTGACAACAGGCTTTTAGCACCCGGTGAAGGGGTGCCGGTTCATATATTTGGAAGCAGTTTGCAAACCACTTCCTTGCTTGAAACGCACCCCAGTCTAAAGGAAGGGGATGCTTTTTTGCACAACGATGTTTACATGGGAAACACTCATGCCGCCGACCATATGTATATGGTTCCGGTTTTTATTGACGGCGAACATATGTTTACTGCTTGTGCGAAAGCGCATCAAGCTGATTGTGGTAATTCCATTCCAAGTACCTATCATGCTTATGCCAAAGATGTTTACGAAGAGGGAGCTTTAATATTTCCGTGTGTAAAAGTTCAAGAAAATTATCAAGATGTGGACGATATAATTCGAATGTGCCGAAGGCGTATTAGAGTTCCAGATCAATGGTATGGAGATTATCTTGCGACCGTAGGAGCGGCTCGGATTGGGGAGAGACGACTCAAGGAACTAGTGGATCGATATGGTAAAGATGAAATCAGGCAGTTCATCGAAGACTGGTTTGCTTATTCTGAAACAATGATGGTTGAAGCGATAAAAAAACTTCCGGCCGGAACTGTTTCTAAAACAACTGTATACGATCCAATGGAGCCGACTTTGCCAAAAGGCTTACCAATTAATGTGTCCGTTGAGATTGATCCAAAAAATGCAAAAATAGAAGTTGATCTTACGAAAAACGAGGATAGTAAGGAGTTTGGGCTGAATGAGTCAGTTGCTTGCGCAACAAGCAATGCACTTTGCGGGGTATTTAATTGCATCGATTCTGATGTGCCTCATAATGCGGGTAGTTTTAAACGGGTATCTGTTAAGTTAAGACAAGGATGTGTAACTGGAATACCAGAGTTCCCGTTGAGCTGTTCTATGGCTACTACTAATATCGGCGATAGGATCGTTAATGCGACCCAAGCGGCCTTTGCTGAATTTGGGAAAGGGTATGGGCTGGCGGAAGGTAGTATGGGTATGGGAATAGGTGCTGCGGTGATATCGGGGAAGGATAAACGATTCGGAGGAGCGCCTTATATCAATCAGGAGTGGCTGGTGGTAAACGGTGGTCCTGGCACCCCAACGTCAGACGGCTGGTTGAATTATGGTCTGCCGGTCGCTGCGGGACTTATGTACAGAGGTTCTGTAGAAGTAGAGGAGTCCAAACATCCGATTTTAATAAAGCATATGCGTGTTATTCCAGGTGGCGGAGGCGCGGGCGAGTTTCGCGGTGCTCCCGGAGCTGATGTCATGTATGGTCCCAGGTTTGACCCAATGACTGTCGTCACAATGTGTGATGCTCACATCAATGCTCCCCAAGGTGTGCAGGGTGGGCATTCAGGACCTCCAGCTCAAACTTATAAAATCAAAGCTTGTGGAACCAAAGAAAAGTTGCCAGGAGTCTCTGAATGCGAGTTGCAACCTGGCGAGTGGATTCAAGGGTTTGATGCAGGAGGGGGAGGGTACGGTGATCCTTTGGATAGGGATCCTTGCCGGGTTTTGAAAGACGTTCAACAAAGATGGGAGACTCTGGAAAGGGCGACTGACGTTTATGGAGTGATCCTGAAATCAGAGCAAGATGCTCTTTCAATTGATGTCGACGCGACTGAGAAGGAAAGAGCGCGAAGGCGCAATCAATAGAGGTTAATCGCTATCACGTTTTATTCCGACCTTGATATCGTGAAAAGGAACTCCTCCATCAACACCTATTGGTTGCGAGCTAGTTAGGACATTAATNCCGAGATTGTTTTTGAAATTGGAATTATGCCAGATGCTTTCTGCTACGAGGAGTCCTTCAGATAGAAATGGGTCGTATTCAGCGGTCAGATCGACTTCACCTTGTTCGTTAAAAATGATTACTGTTGATCCGCATCCTATCTTATATTTTTTAGCATCTTTGGGATTTATCAAAAGCTTGGGTATCTGTTCCCTTTTTACTGATGTATTTGTATTCGCAAAGCTGGAATTAAGGAAATGCCTTGCAGGTGGAGTTATTAATTTGAAAGGGTGCCGGTCGTTGGTTTTTTCATTGATGTCTAAATGGTCTGGATAACTAGGAAGATCAGCAATATTTTCCTTCGGTACGAATTTTGTCTTTCCTAATACATCCCAGTTTGCTTTGAAGTGCCATAATTTGTCTTTATGCGCAAATCCATCCAAGAAATGAGATTCTTTGAAAGATGGTTGGGCGTTTATCCATTTGAGCTTTTTAAGGTTGTCCAGAGTTCCCCATCCAGACTTAATTAAAGTTTCATTTATTATTTCTTCTGAAGTCATATCAAACCCCCTATGGTTGCAACCTAGCTTCTTCGCTAAATCACATACAAGGCTATGGTTACTTTTACATTCCCCGGGTGGTTCTATTATTTTGGGTCCAAGCTGAATATGATTATGGCCGCCGCTTTGATATAAGTCATCGTGTTCCAAAAACATAGTTGCCGGTAGAACGATATCAGCCATCTTGGCGGTGTCAGTCATAAACTGTTCATGAACTACAACAAACAAGTCGTTACGTAAAAAGCCTTTGTTAACTTTGTTGAGGTCTGGGGCAACCGACATTGGATTTGTATTTTGGATTAGCATCGCCATCACTGGCGGTCCAGCATGTAACGCCTGTTTATCGCCGTTGAGAATTTCGCCGATTCTTGATTGGTCCAGCAATCTGACTTCAGGATCAATGCAGTCAAGCCCCTCGATGAGCGTTTTGTCCCAATGATAGATGCTCCCATTGTTCATTAATGCTCCGCCACCCTTATACTTCCACGCTCCTAATATTGCTGGTATAGACGCTACCGCATGCATGTTACTCGCACCATTTTTTTGTCTAGTAAAACCATAACCCAGTCTGAAATAGTTTCGGGGTTTATTTCCGAGTAATTTTGCAAATTGTTCTATATCGCTTTTTTTTATACCGGTGATGCGAGATGCCCAGTCTAGATTCTTTCTCTCTAGATGCGCCATAAATTCATCATTAAAATCGGTAAAATTTTTCAGATATTCAATATCGTGAAGATTATTTTTTACGAGATAATGCATAATTCCACAGGCGAGAGCGCCATCCGTTCCAGGTTTAACGCATAAAAATAAGTCTGCTTGTTTAGCTGTTGCAGTTCTATATGAATCTACTACGATTATTTTCGCGTTTCTCGCGCGCTTTGCCTCATTCGCATGGCTCATAACGTTTATTTGGGTTACAGCGGCATTTGTTCCCCAAATTATTACGTTATCAGATTCTGCGATCTCTGTTGGGTCCACCCCTAACATTTTTCCGGCTCCAGCCAGATAACCATTGAATGCTTGATTCGTGCATATAGTTTGATGCTCTCCTGAGTATCTTTTCTCGTGTCGGAGCCGATTGATACCATCTCTCATCACTAGGCCCATAGTACCCGCATAATAGTAAGGCCAGATTGCTTCAGAGCCATAATTTTGTTCAATTCTTATGAATTTATGGCATATTTCTTCTATCGCTTCTTCCCACGTTATCGCCGACATTTTACCAGACCCTTTGTCTCCAATCCGTTTCATAGGCTTCAAAATACGATTTGGGTCATGAATCCTCTCTCTATAACGAGCNACTTTGCTGCAAATAACTCCAGCGGTATAAATATTGTCTGGTGCTCCTCTTACCTTTCCGATTTTCGTGTTTGAAATTTTTTCTATTTGTAACGCACAAGTTGAAGGGCAATCATGGGGACAGGTCGAGTTCACTAACATTTTTGCTCCTGATTCGATGAGACTTCTTCATGCAATGTAACAGAAGTTATTTAAAAATTCGAATTTTAAAATAATGTGATTTTAAACTTGTATTCTTAGGATTAGTAAAGTGGATGACTTTGATTAATTATTATGATTCATTTAGATTTAGTACTATTAAAAGTTTTAAAAAGACATGTCCACATTCGAACTAATTTCAACAAACGAGCTACTTGGTAACTTACAAAATTCTGACTTTAGGATTTTTGATGTGTCTACATCTTTGATTCCCAGCGTCTCTGGCGTGGGATATGATGCTCTTGGACTTAAACGAAGTTGGGTTGCAAGTCGAATCCCCAATTCATTGTATCTTGATGTTATTAAGTACCTCTCTGAGCCAACCGATACCATAAGATATGGAGTGCCCGCGGTAGGGAAAATGATAGATTTCATGTCGGAATATAATCTGGGTTATGATGACCAAATTATTCTCTACGAACGTTTCCCCTCTATATGGGCCCCCCGCATTTGGTGGATATTGAAGTATTATGGGTTTAAAAATGTAAAGATTTTAGATTGTTATCTAGATCATTGGGTCTCACTGAATCTACCTTTAGAAAGCGGCAGTTTCCAAAAGGAAACAAAAAAGAAACCTCGACAATCATTCGTGAGATTTAATATTAATGCTAAAATGTGGATCTCAAAGCAGGACNTTCAATATGGTCTATTAGAAAAAAAATTTTTACTTCTGAACACCTTATCACCGGAGGTTTTTCTTGGTTCAAAGGCTAGATACGGTAAGGCTGGCCATATTCCAGGAAGCATCAATGTTCACTATAAGTTATTTACAACCGAAGCAAGAGAAAGATTTCTGTCTGAAAGCGTCTGTAAGAATATCCTAAATCAATTTATTCAAATAAAGGAGGATATACCGATCGTGCTTTATTGTGGTGGTGGCGTTTCCGCTTGCTTTGTTGCTTTCGTAATTCGCAATTTGTTTGTTGGGCGCCAAGTCTCAGTATATGATGGATCATTAATAGAATGGATGTCGTCAGATAGTAACCCCGTTAACACGTCGTCTACTTAGGGAAAGGGTTATAAGTGAAGGGTTTNGAAAGACCAAATTTTTGAAGCTTTTATAGCCCTAGCGCACTGAAAAAAAACTTGTTCAATCCTGGTGGTCACAAAAATTGTNGGTTTTTCAGTATTAATTTTTTTATTGCCTGATGGTACCTGATAAGACAACTCAGCCTTTCCCTTGATTCTCAGGCAGTATTGCTCCAGTGGCACCAGAAATAATATTCCGATATTTTTATTTGACACCAAATTGGAAAGAGTATCCAGTCGACGATTACCTGGTTTCTCCATAAATACAAATGTTTTATTGTCAATTACTTTAACAAAACCTGGCTGGTCGCCTCTTGGCGATATTTCGCATTCACCTTCATCGGTGCACGATGATATTATAAAAAATGACGATTTGGAGATGAATTTTTTGTGTTCTGGCGATAATGCTAACAGAGGTTTTTTTAAAGCTTGTTCTGATGGCTTGCCGATGAGTAGCCGTAGGGTCTTGTTCGAATGTATTAATTCAGTATTTATATCATTTATCATGTGTTTTGCCTTTTGGTTAAACGAATGACTTTACCAGAAACAATGATATCTGAATTTTAATTAAAAAAAAAAGGTCGAATTTATCCCTCATATTGGTTCGGTTTTGTTACAATATGTTCATAGGCAAAAAATGTATAGGCAAAAAATGTATAGGCAAAAAAAGACTATAACGACAAAAAGGATCGAAATATGAAAATATTAATCGCCAAAGAGTCTATTGAGGGCGAGTGTCGAGTTTCAGGTACTCCTTCGTCTGTGGCAAAGTTAATCAAATTAGGTTATGAAGTTCTAGTTGAAAATGGGGCCGGCCAGCTATCAAGCTTTACAGATAAGCAATTCCAAGACGCAGGGGCGACGATTTTATCAGCCGCTGATTGGGATGATGCGGATATAATTTTAAAGGTAAGAGGTCTCTCTGGGATGAGGAGTGATAAGTTAAGCGAAGTTGGAAGAATACGCAATGATCAAACAGTAATATCTTTCGTTTATCCTTCTCAAAACAAACATTTGTTGAATGAATTAAATGGCATTGACTTTAATTTAGTGGCCATGGATTGTGTTCCGAGAATATCAAGAGCTCAAAAAATGGACGCTCTAAGTTCAATGGCTAACATAGCCGGTTATAGAGCAGTTGTTGAGGCTGCTAACTGTTTTGGCCGTTTTTTTACTGGCCAAATTACAGCGGCGGGAAAGATAAACCCCGCTAAGGTGTTGGTGATCGGAGCTGGAGTAGCTGGATTGGCTGCTATAGGAGCGGCACGCAGTCTTGGGGCTATAGTTAGAGCTTTTGATACAAGACCGGAGGTAAAAGAGCAGGTCGAGAGCATGGGGGCAGACTTTCTTCTACTAGATTTCGAGGAGGACGGTTCAGGTAGCGGTGGATATGCGAAGGTAATGAGCGACGAATTTATTAAGGCGGAAATGGCTTTGTTTGCTGACCAAGCCAAGGAAGTCGATATAATTGTTACAACGGCACTGATACCAGGCAAACCAGCTCCTACTTTAATTACCCAAGATATGGTCGAGTCTATGAAGCCTGGAAGCGTTATAGTTGATATGGCTGCAGAGCAAGGAGGAAATTGCCAATTATCAGAAGCTGATAAAGTAGTCAGCTACAAAGGAATTAATATAATTGGATACACTGATCTTCCTAGTAGACTGGCCGCCCAATCTTCAGAATTATATGCAACTAATTTGGTGCATTTGCTCAGCGACATGACGCCTGAAAAAGATGGAAATCTCAAATTCGATTTGGAAGACGAAGTAGTGAGAGGAGCAACTGTCATTAGGTCGGGAGAGGTCATATGGCCAGCACCGCCTCCAAAACTAAATGTAGCTCAACAATCTGATAGTCAAAAGGTCGAGCCTGAAGAAGAAAAAAATAAAACTGAAAAAACTAGCAAAGGCTTCGGTCAGATAGGGTTTTTAGGAATAATAGCTTTAGTTATTTGGGTGCTAGGCTTTTTTGCCCCGGCGGATTTTATGGCCCATTTTACTGTGTTCGTTCTGGCATGCTTTGTGGGTTATCAAGTAATCTGGAACGTCACACCGGCTTTGCATACACCATTAATGAGCGTTACTAATGCAATTTCAGGGATTATTGTTTTGGGCGCTGTATTACAAATATCTTCAAATTCAATGGTGACGATAATTTTAGCCACTGTCTCGGTATTTATCGCAACAATCAATATTGTGGGTGGTTTTACAGTAACTAAACGAATGTTGCAAATGTTCCAGAAATAGGAGAGTTAAATGACAGAAGGAGTGGTAACAGCAAGTTATATTGTTTCGGCAATATTTTTTATTTTGAGCCTATCAGGATTGAGTCACCCCGAGACCTCTAGAAGAGGCAATTTGTTCGGTATTATCGGAATGATTATAGCCATTACCGCAACAGTCATGAGCGCCCAAGTAACCGCCTACTCGATTTTAATTGTGACCATGTTATCAGCGGCGGTGGTAGGAACACTTGTTGCAAAAAAAGTGCAAATGACAGAAATGCCAGAACTCGTGGCTATTTTGCACAGTTTCGTGGGCATGGCGGCTGTTTTAATTGGATTTGCAAGTTTCTTAGAAGGAACAGATTACACAGGTGCCGAAAAAGTTATCCACGACGTTGAAATTTATTTGGGAGTATTGATAGGGGCGGTAACTTTCACCGGCTCCGTAGTCGCGTTTGGGAAATTAAAAGGTGTTATAGACGGCAAGCCATTTCTTATCCCAGGTAGGCATTGGTTTAATCTAGTGTTGGGCCTAGTTAGTCTCGTGATTCTCGTCAAATTCGTCTCATCAGCTAACATTTCAGATGGCTTAATTTTACTTTTAATCATGACGTTAATTGCTTTTACTTTCGGAGTGCATATGGTTATGGCGATTGGCGGGGCGGATATGCCTGTTGTTGTCTCAATGTTAAATAGTTATTCGGGATGGGCAGCCGCTGCCACTGGGTTTATGCTTTCGAATGATTTATTAATCGTTACAGGCGCTTTAGTTGGATCGAGTGGAGCAATTTTGAGTTACATTATGTGTAAGGCAATGAACAGAAAATTTTTACACGTGATTGCCGGCGGATTTGGTACCAGCGGATCAACTGGGTCTAAAGGATTTACCGGCGAGGCCCATGAAATTTCAGCAGTTGAAACTGCTGAAATTTTTAAACAAAGCCAGAGTATCATTTTTGTGCCCGGTTACGGAATGGCGGTAGCTCAAGCGCAAGCAGTGGTTCAACAAATTACTAAAAAATTAAAAGAACAACGAAAGAAAGTTAGATTTGCAATACACCCAGTTGCGGGGCGGATGCCAGGGCATATGAATGTGCTTCTAGCCGAAGCCAGAGTCCCGTACGATATTGTATTAGAGATGGATGAGATTAATGAGGAATTTACTAACACAGATGTAGTGGTAGTCATCGGAGCTAATGATATAGTAAATCCCTCCGCGCAAACTGAGCCGGAAAGTCCTATTGCCGGAATGCCGGTTTTAGAGGTTTGGAACTCAGGTACCGTTGTTGTGCTAAAACGAAGCCTTGCGAGCGGGTATGCTGGGGTGGATAACCCATTGTTTTTCGGGGACAATACACGAATGCTGTTTGGTGATGCTAAAGAAAGCTTGGACGAGCTATTAAAAAACCTTTAGAAATTAATTTTTCCAGTACGTCATCGCAAATTTGGGATAAATTTTCATAAGTTCCGGTACAACTTTCTCTCCTATAGTTTTTTGCCTGATTTTATCAGGTGCAGATGTTGTATCAGTTTGTGCTGAATAATCAAATATAAATCCCGTTTTCGTCTTGATTTCTTCCAAGCTATTTCCTGGGTGAATTGATTTTAATTTGAATATCCCTTTACGCCTATCAAATTTGAAACAACAGAGATCAGTTATTAAATAATCAGCCCCGCCTCTTCTGAAAGTTAATGTATCAGAACTGCCGGCTGCGGTAACGAAGTC
>NHDW01000008.1 GCA_002170535.1 Methylococcaceae bacterium TMED69 | reverse complement strand
ACAATGCGACATTATTCACTCCCGACATCCTAGAAGACCCTACACCCATCGTTCCTTTCTCTGCAACTAGCATCACTTGTTTATCAGGATGTAGCGCCTGTAGACGTTGAATTTCTAGTTGAGCTTCTTCAGAGATCATACACTTGCCATGAAGTTCTCGATCAGCCCTTGAGTGCGCCTGAGGGCCCGGCGATAACAAATCAGTTGAAAGATCCCCTTCAGTCCCAATAAATGTTACAACTTTTATCTCCTTATCAATATTTGGCAAACGAGTATAGAATTCCGCTCTCGAGTAACTTTCAAGAACTTCCTTAGCCAGCGGGTTGCCTTGCTCAAAAGCTGTTTTTAATCTTGCGAGGTCTGCATCATATAAAAAAACTTGGGTCTTTAAAACATCAGCAGCTTTTTGAGCGATAGCTGAGCGACCAGCCAAGATTAAGTCAAGTAACACACAAATTGAGGGCCCCCCTTTCATATGAGATAAGATTTCAAAAGCATAATCAGTTGATACTTCAGCAACTGTCTTTTCTTCTAAAATTACTTGCTTAAGAAACCTAGCTTTCTCTTCAGCTGCGCTCGTAGTTCCGGGCAAAGTGTTAAAAATGAAAAACTTTAGAGCCAAATCTCTTTCAGGACCCTCATCATTTTCAATTATAGCAATTATCTCACGTAGAAGATTAGCACTATCAATCGGTTTAGGGTTTAATCCTGAATCTTTTCGAGATTCAATTTCTTTTAAATACTCACTAAATAAACTCATGGTTCTGAATTATTAACCTAAAGTTGGCCTTGCTGTTGAATGGTCTTATTTCGATAAATTAATTATACAAAAAAAGGGAGGGCTTTCAAAGGCTAGAGATACTTCAGATGATTTTAAATAGGCAATGACGTTTTATGAAACTTAAAAATGATTGGTTGTTATTCGATAAAAATATTCCGCATTCTATAGAAAGACGTTCGCATGGAGCTCAAAACAAAATGGCGGAGAGACAGGGATTCGAACCCTGGAAGGGCGTTAACCCTTGCTGGTTTTCAAGACCAGTGCATTCAACCGCTCTGCCATCTCTCCAAGCCGTAATCATGGTATCAAAACGTTTAGTGAAATACATCACCTCTTCAATAGCTAAATAACAGCTGAATTAAACGGTTTCTTTAAAAAAAACATCCAGAACTATTGAAATTTCGTAATTCTTTTATATTATTACTTATACTATATATATATTAGAAAATGCCCGAGGAGGCAAAAATGCAAGGAAATACTATTACCGTCCGCGACAGTAGCGCGATATTAGCGACAAATAAGTTAATTCGTAATACATATATCTTACTTTCTATGACTCTTTTATTTAGCGCAGTGACAGCCACTTTAGCAATTGCCCTGAGGTTGCCGCCCATTACTAATTTAATTGCAACAGGTGGCGCACTTGTTCTTATGTGGTTCGTTTTACCTAGAACAGCTAACTCTTCAGCTGGGATTGGCGTGGTTTTCGCAACAACCGGTCTACTAGGCTTGGGATTAGGTCCCCTTCTAAGTATGTACCTCTCACTGCCGAACGGGCCCCAAATAGTTGCGACAGCATTAGGGGGAACAGGTGCAATTTTCCTAGGTCTATCCGGATATGCGCTTACTACCAAAAAAGACTTTAGCTATCTCGGTGGATTCTTGTTCACGGGGTTTATAATAGTCCTGCTAGCCTCCCTTCTAAATATTTTTTTAGGGATTCCAGCGTTAAGTCTGACAGTTTCTGCAGCTGTGATAATGATAATGAGTGGATTCTTGCTCTATCAAACAAGTGCAATGATTCATGGAGGCGAAACCAATTATGTTCTGGCGACTATTGGTCTTTATGTTACCATTTTAAATCTATTCACAAGCCTTCTCCACATACTTGGCTTCGCTAGTAACGAGTGATTCAAAACCAGTCTCTGGGCAACTGCTAAGCAATCGCCCAGAGAAACTGGAAATGAAGGTATGGAGTTAGCGTCAAAAATTGGAACAGCTGCGTTACTAGTAGCGATGCTTATCTTTCTTATACCTCAGGCAAAAAATATATATGCAAACACACGAAAGGGAACATCAAGTGAATGGTTAAGTTTCGCTGTTATAATCTGCGGAATCTTCTTTTTCGTGCTAATTCTCACTAAATTTGTTTAAGACTTTATACCCTTACCTCAAAAGGCCAAAGAAATCATACATTCAAAATCTGTGTCTTCCCACCCATATATGGTTGAAGAACTTTTGGAACTAACACGCTCCCATCTTTTTGTTGATTATTTTCTAGAATCGCTATTAGAGCTCGACCAGCTGCCACACCTGATCCGTTAATAGTATGAAGCAGTTCAATCCCCCCTTTATCCGATCTCATCCTAGCCTTAAGACGTCTAGCCTGGAAGTTTTCAAAATTACTGCACGACGATATTTCTCTATACTTGCTCTGTGAGGGCAACCACACTTCAAGATCGTACGTTTTGGCCGCGGAAAACCCCATATCTCCCGAACAAAGTAGGACCTTGCGAAACGGAAGCTCTAGCTTTTTCAGAACTGTTTCTGCATGACTCGTAAGTGACTCTAGAGCTCCATAAGAATCTTCAGGCTTTACGAACTGCACTAGCTCTACTTTCTCAAATTGATGTTGTCTAATCATACCCTTTACATCCCTGCCATAAGAACCAGCCTCACTTCTAAAGCACGGTGTGTGGCACGCAAACTTGAGGGGTAGCAAGCACTCTTCAACAATTTCATTCATCAGCATACTTGTAACAGGAACTTCAGCTGTAGGGATAAGAAAAAATCTGTCGTTTTCGATACTAAATAAATCTTCTTTGAATTTTGGAAGTTGTCCAGTGCCAATCAATGCGTCTCGATTCACCAAGAACGGAACGTAAATCTCTTTATAACCATGCTGTTCTACGTGAAGGTCTAGCATAAATTGGATTAACGAACGCTGAAGTTTTGCTATGTCCCCCTTTAAAATAACAAAACGGGACCCTGATATCTTCGCAGCATTAACAAAATCAATATCGCTTTCAAGCCCACCCAGGTCCATATGGCCTCGCGGTTCGAATTCAAACCGTCTTGGTTCGCCAAAGGAATCAATAACTTTATTGTCTTGATCCGAGCTACCATAAGGCACGGATTCATGTGGAATGTTTGGGATTCTTTGAAGAAATTCTTCTATTTTTTCAGAAAGCAACTCAAGTTCGTCTGCTTTTTGCTTTAGTTCCAAATTTATAGCAGACACAGCCTCTTGCATTACTTGAGTATCCGCACCTTTCGCCTTGGATAGGCCAATCTCTTTACTTTTTTGGTTTCGTTGGGCCCTTAATTTCTCGGTCCCTAGCTGCAAAAATTTACGTTTCTCCTCGGAACTCTTCCAAAATTTAATGTCTAGACTAAACGAACGTTTATTAAGACCTGAAACAACGGCATCTAAATTCTGGCGAAGCAATTTTGGGTCTAACATAATTTTAATTTACTGAATAGATTAATTAATTTCTTCGACTTCAACATTTGGAGGAGCGTCAAGCTCAAAGTCACCCTCATTTAATTCCAAGTTTATTTGAACCATGTCAAATTTTATTTCAATTATCCTGCCAATGCGATAAAAAATTTCAATTTTATTTATTACCGAGTTTTTGAAGACTATAATTATTTTTTCATAGTCTGATTTTTCAACCAAAGGCGATAGTTTAACAAAAGACAAGTTGCCTGAGTTATTTAATTTGTCAACATCATAAAACGTCTTGAATGTCTGATAATCTTTTATTAAAAAATCGATAGGCGTATCTTGATCAACATATCTGTTTATTTTTGACAGTTGCATTAAATCTCTGTCATAAACAGAAAATGATGTCTTGTTTTTAATAAAAACTTGATTGATTGGTTTGTCATAGGACCATTTGACTAAGTCAGGCTTTCTGAATAGCACAGTACCTGCGCTCGAGGAGATTTCCCGCTTATCTTCTGCGTCAAAAACCACTTGCGAAAAATTCGCACTCATTGTTCGCATGCTGAATAAATCAACTAAAGCACTGTCAGATTCTTTTCCATCAAAACCTACGCCCGAAATGGTGCGAAATATAAAAGCTGAACCGGCTACTACGATGATTAATTTAGTTCTATGAATCACTTACGTTCGTTGGCACTAGTATTTCACGTGCGCCATTAGCTTGTACTTCCCCCACAATTCCTGCTGATTCCATTGCCTCAACCATTCGGGCGGCGCGATTATACCCGATTTTTAATCTTCGCTGAATTCCTGAAACTGAAGCCTTTTTTGTTTGAAGCACAATGCTTACAGCGCGGTCATAAAGTTCGTCCTTTTCAGAATCCCCGGAGCCTTCATAGCTAACATGATTACCCTCCAACTCTTTGTGCCCAGCTAAGACATGTTCATTATACTCGGGATCGCCAATTTCCTTGAGTCGTTTTACAACTTTATGAACCTCATCATCGGAAACAAAAGCTCCATGAATACGATTTGGCAATCCAGAACCTGGAGGAAGGTATAACATGTCACCATGCCCAAGTAAATTCTCCGCCCCAATTTGATCTAATATAGTTCTTGAATCGACCTTAGAAGAAACTTGAAATGAGATCCGACTGGGGATGTTAGCCTTTATCAAACCGGTAATCACGTCAACAGAAGGTCTCTGTGTTGCCAATATTAAATGGATTCCGGAGGCTCTTGCTTTCTGAGCCAGTCTTGCTATGAGGTCCTCAACTTTTTTTCCTACCACCATCATCAAATCTGCCAATTCATCTATAATTAGAACAATTTTCGGCTCCTCACACAAAACTTCCTGTTTCAAATCCATATCTTCATCATTACTGGGTGTTAAAAGAGGTTTGCCATTTTTAGTCGAATCGGCCACTAGTTTATTGAAGCCGTCCAAATTTCTGACACCAAAATGAGACATTAGTTTATACCTACGCTCCATTTCTGCAACACACCATCTCAATGCATTAGCGGCATCTTTCATATCAGTTACGACTGGGGCTAATAGATTTGGGATATCGTCATATACTGACAACTCAAGCATTTTTGGGTCTATCATAATGAACCGAACGTTAGCTGACGTGGACTTGTACAATAAGCTGAGAATCATAGCATTTAAAGCTACTGATTTGCCTGAACCAGTTGTTCCCGCCACCAACAAATGAGGCATCTTTGCCAGATCAGCCGTTACCGGATTACCGCTAATATCCTTTCCAAGGGCAATAGGCAAAGAGGATTCAATCGAGTGAAAAGAATGAGAATTCAAAATCTCTCTCAAATACACCATCTCTCTACTTTCATTGGGAATCTCAAGTCCAACACATGTTTTACCAGGGATCACTTCTACAACTCTAACACTTATAGCCGACAGTGAACGAGCAAGGTCCTTGGAAAGGTTTGTGATCCTGCTTGCTTTTAAGCCGGCTTCTGGTTGTAGTTCAAATCTAGTAACAACAGGGCCTGGCCTAACGGAGACAACCTTTACTTCTATACCGAAATCTAATAATTTTTCTTCAACTTTCTGAGACATTAGATTCAACGCATAATCAGAATGGGCATTACCTTTAACTTCTGGATGATTCAGTAGGTCTAAATTAGGAAGAGTTTCTTTATCAAATCTAGTCTCATTTTCAATCTCGATTGAACTAATGATCGGTTCTTTTGTTATTTTAACTCCTCTATTTTTTAGCAATCGAGGTTCAGTAGCCAAAGTACGTGAAAAATGATTAGTCGCTATTTGCTTATCCTTCTTTTCTTTAATTGCGATAAGTTTCTCTACACTTAAAATGACAAGATTTCTGACCGACTGAACAACTCTGCGATAAGCGATTATAAGAAGAGCTCCGAGTGTATCCATGATTTTTAACCATGACCATCCTGTTAAAAAAGTGAATCCTGCAAAAAAGCCTGCAAGCATGAGTATAGTTCCACCGATATCTCCGAATGAAGACAAAATACTCGAACCAAAGATGTTACCTAAAATCCCTCCGCTGTGAATACCGGGCATAGCTAGAAATCCACCTGCTCTAACCCACAGGAGTCCGCAACCGTTACATACAGAGGCTATCAATCCTACGAACTTTAATCCTAAAATATACTTATTTTCGATGATGTCATACACCCAACCCCGATATATTCCCCAGCCTAGCACTGCAACAAAAACTGGTATTAGGTAGGAGAAATAACCGAACAAGTACATTACAAAGTCGGAGAACCAAGCCCCGACAAAACCAGCTAGGTTATGAACTGCGCGACCACTTGAATCAACGCTTGACCAACCTTGGTCTGCGGGGTGATGGGTTATCAAACTCAACATTAAAAAGATTGCCAGTCCGATAAGCGTTATTAAAAAGCCCTCTCTTATTCTGCTGACAACCAAAGGCGGAACCTTCATAGTGTCCCGTCGTTCTTTTCGAATTGCTTGAGACATTTTTAAAATATTACCTCCAGTTTGCACTGTAACCTTACGAAATATAACAAAATTTTCGGTGTTCTACAAACATGCCGCGCAAATATTCAATCGTAAAATCAATCGTCCAGCAAACCCCTTCCGTCAGACAAGCTAATTTCTTACCAGTGGGATCGACAAAGATACTTTTATCGTATAACTAACAGATAGGGTATAGTTATAAACTTGTGATTAATTGAACAGCATTGCGCGAGAGAAAACATATGAGCCTTAAAGAAAAAATTTACAAAGTTTCGTTTATAAATCAGGGAAAAATTTACGATATCTTCGCCAAGGGCGTTCATCAAAGCGGACTTCTCGGTTTTATTGAAGTGGAAGAAATCGTTTTTGGAGAGAAAAGCTCGGTGGTTGTGGATCCCTCAGAAGAAACCCTTAAGGCAGAGTTCTCGGGCGTGTCTCGAACATATATACCGATGCATTCGATAGTTCGAATTGACGAGGTTGAAAAAATGGGACAAAGCAAGGTTTCCAAAGCTGAGGGTGGAGCTGGCACAGTAACCCCTTTTCCTGTAATAACTAACAATCACGAAACTGGAAACTCTTGAGTCAAACAAAAAACGACACCGACTTAAAAGTTGAATGTATAAATTCACTAAATTCAGTGCAACCGTCAGAATGGAACGCTCTTACACAAGATAACCCCTTCATAAGTCATGATTTCTTACTCAATTTAGAATCGTCAGAATGTTTAGAGCCCCACGGTTGGTTCTCTTATCACTTGATTATAAGAAAGAAAAATACGCTGGTCGCCGCTTTGCCAACGTATGCGAGAAATAATTCCTATGGAGAATTCGTTTTCGATTGGAGTTGGGCCGAAGCTTACGAACGAGCTGGTGGGAAATATTACCCCAAACTGGTAAGTGCTTCACCTTTCTCTCCGGTTACCGGGCCACGTTTATTGTACAACAAAGATGCAGAAGACTATGAAGCTGCAAAAAAAAAATTAGTTAATGCAGCTCAGGATATATGCTCAACAAAAGGATTATCATCGTGGCACACCCTATTTTTTAAACCCTCAGACCTCGATTTCTACAAAAGCCAAGGATTACTAATAAGGCTAGGCGTTCAATATCACTGGGAGAACCATAATTTCAAAAACTTTGCAGCTTTTCTGACTACTTTGAGTTCTAAACGCAGAAAATCAATAAAGAGAGAACGAAAGAAAATAATTGATTCGGGTGTCAAAATAGAAATAATCGAAGGTAAGGATATCAAGGAATCTCACTGGGATCTTTTTTATACATTCTATTGCTCAACATTTAAAAAAAAGTGGAGCCAACCAAGATTAAATAAAAAATTCTTTCTTAATATTTCTAACTCAAAAGAATACAAGCCGGTGCTTTTCCTCGCAAAAGAAGGGAATCAGTATGTCGCAGGGGCTTTTGCCCTGGCCACAGAGCAATGCCTATATGGGCGACATTGGGGAGCAACGACCTTTAATGAGTATTTGCATTTTGAACTTTGCTATTACCAAACGATTGAATACTGCATTAAAAACAAAATAGGCAAGTTGGATGCGGGAGCCCAGGGTGAACATAAGCTTAAACGAGGTTTCCATCCCGTAAAAACCTATTCTGCTCATCTTATAATCGAAGAGGGTTTCAGATCAGCGATATCAGAATTTCTCATGCGGGAAACAGAGGCAATCGAAGCTTACATTGATTCTCTTTAGTTGATTCTAAAATGAAAGAAGATAGTAAAACTAAAAATCCGAGAAAGTATTTCTGTCCGAAGCTCGCAGTGTTCAGTGACACCCTGCCACATACCAGACATGCCCTTACGGATCCTGATGGACTACTAGCGGTTGGGGGCTCGCTGGACGAAGAGGAAGTTATCACAAATTATAAAAAAGGCGCTTTTCCGTGGTTTACCAAAGATCAACCGATCATCTGGTGGTCACCTTCAAAACGACTATGTCTACTCCCCAAAAATTTAAGAATCAACCGCTCTCTTCGTAAAAAGATAAATAATACTAAACTGTTGATAACGATAAATACAG
This sequence comes from Methylococcaceae bacterium TMED69, assembly GCA_002170535.1. GTDB lineage: Bacteria > Pseudomonadota > Gammaproteobacteria > TMED69. The sequence goes on along the minus strand of NHDW01000008.1, from coordinate 225,175 downwards.
ATTTTGAACAAGTAATAAATAAATGCTCTACCGTCAAAGATCGCTCCAGTAACACTTGGATTACAGAAACTATCAAGCGAGCTTATATCCGCCTACACATATCAGGGCATGCTCACTCAATAGAATGCTGGAACGGCAACCAAATGGTTGGCGGTTTATATGGAGTTTCGATTGGACAAATTTTTTTTGGTGAGTCTATGTTTTCTTTACAAGCCGATGCCTCAAAATTAGCTTTGTTTGCATTATGCACTTATGACACATTACCAAGATATCATTTAATTGACTGCCAAATAGAGAGTGCTCATCTTAAAAACTTGGGAGCGGTACTTTTTTCTCGTTTCGAATTTGAACAAAAGTTGGCTTATTACTGCCAAAAAATGCCAGAGAATGTTCTGGGTCATTGTAATATTTGATAAATCAACTAATTTTAATTTTGCTCAAACTTTTTTTTTAAGGCACAATAAACATTCAAGTTTAATGCTCTAAGGCAAAAAGATAATTTAAATGTCAAAAGAAGAACATATTGAAATGCAGGGCAAGGTGGTTGATACTCTCCCAAATACAATGTTTAGAGTTGAACTCGAAAACGGGCATATCATTACTGCCCATATTTCAGGTAAGATGCGAAAAAATTATATTAGAATATTAACAGGAGACGAAGTTACCGTAGAGTTAACCCCGTATGACCTATCAAAGGGCAGGATAACTTATCGAGCGAGGTAGTTTTTTGCTTTCTCTAAGTCTTCTTTTGTATCAACTCCAATTCCCACTTCACCTTTAGCCTCTAACACTTTAATTTGTATTCCATGATAAAGAAAACGCAGCTGTTCCAGCCTTTCTTCGCGCTCTATTTCGGGACGCTCTAGCCCTACAAACTTAAGTAATTGTTCGACGGTATAACCATAAATTCCAATGTGCTTCTTTAGGCTCTTAGTATAATTACCATTATCTTGCATGAAATAAGGAATTGAGGCGCGACTAAAATATAATGCAAGACCATCACAATTGGTTACTACTTTTACTACGTTTTCATCATTAGGAGTCTTCGGACTTAGTTGTTTCGAAACCGTAGCAACGAATTTTCTTTCATTTTCAACTTGAACACCTACTTGCCTAATTACTTCTGCGGAAAGGAATGGTTCATCTCCTTGAACATTTACTATTATATCTTCAGCATCAAAACCAAGATGCTCGACAGCGCTCGCAACTCTGTCGGAGCCAGAAACCAAACTGCTATCTGTCAAACAAACTTTTCCACCGAAAGATTCCACCTCTGTTCTAATCCTCAGATTATCCGTAGCAACAATCACACTCTCAGCGCCGCTATCAAGACAATTCTGATAAACGTGCTGAATCATTGTCCGGCTTCCTATTTTTAAAAGTGGTTTTCCCGGCAATCTAGTTGAACCAAAACGGGCTGGTATTATTATGAAGAAACTCATTTAATTGACGACAATTCTTCCTCAGAAATCTTTCTTGCTTCTGATTCAAGCATGATCGGAATACCTTCTTTAATTGGGTAGGCTAATTTTGCTGATTTTGATATCAACTCATCCTTCGCCTTATCGTATATTAATTTTTCTTTCGCTACGGGGCAAACTAGAATCTCCAGAAGTCTTTTATCCATGTTTATAATACTCCAACTTTTTTAAAACAGCTTCACCAAATGCTTTTGGTAGACAATATTCTAAACTGATTGACCAAAAATCATAACCTTCAATTCCCTCACATTTTACTGCGTCTTTTTCCGTCATTAAAATAGGTAAGCTTTCGTAACCGTAGAAATCTTCGGCCCTAAATCTATGATGATCTGGAAAGGGCTTTTTAACTGTGTGAAGACCTTTTGACTCGAGGATTTTGAAAAATTCCTCAGGATTGGCTATGCCAGCAACCGCGACAACCTTTTTATCTTTAAAAAAAGTTAAGGGCTCGATTTTTGAGGGCATATTAAGAGCATACACATAATTAGGCCTATAAGATAAGTTGTACTCACCATTTTTTGGAGCTCCTTTGGATATCTTTAAGTCAATATCTCGCAATCTTCTCATGGGCTCTCTCAACGGGCCCGCAGGGAGAAAATATTGATTCCCAAAACGTTTTCCTCCGTTCGTCACATGTATTTCTATATCACGCATTAGCTGGTAATGTTGTAAGCCATCGTCGCATATCAAAACATCAAGAGCAAAATTTTGTTCCAAAAAAAGAGCGGATTTAACACGATGCTTACAAGTCACTACCACGCATTCGGTTCTTCTAAAAATATGGACAGCCTCATCACCGACTTGGAAAGCCTTGCTATCCGAAGTTATTTGAATTGGATATTTGTTATTATCTGCTCCATAACCCGAACACAATATGCCAACTTTTAAACGTTTTTCCTTTAAGTAGTTTGCAAGCCAAATAACCGCAGAAGTTTTTCCCGTTCCTCCCACAGTTATATTACCAATAACTATTACTGGCAAATCGATTTTTTTCGCGTGAAAAATTTTCTTTTCATAAAAAAATTTTCTCATCACCGAAAAAAACAAAAACAAAAAACTTAAGGGCAAAAGTACGAACGTAAAAAAAGATTTGCTATCCCAATAGTTTTTTATTTTATGCAGACGAAAGAATGTGTTAACAATTAAAAAGTTCACTTTTTTTAATTTGACCGTTTCACCGAAAATGACACTCTACTAATCTCAGCATTAGCCAGCGACTCCATAATACCAATAAAGGTTTGATAGTTTAGTCGAGAATCAGCTACAACCGTAACATGGGAAAGGCCCGAGCTTTTTAACTCACCCAACTCTTTTTTTATTTCATCATGTTTATCTAGATGAAAGACTTTTTGCCCTATAGTCACAATGTTATTGATGTCCACAAATATCGATACACTATTTTTAGTTATAGACTCAGAATAACTTGATAGGGGTACATCAATATCCTGTCTTTTGTTAGTGTCAAATCTAGTTGAGACCATAAAGAAAATCAAAAGTAAAAAGACTATATCGATAAGGGGAGTAAGGTTTAATTCCGCCTCATTTTTTCTATTTTTCGGCATTATTTTCATTTAACTTAGCGAAGGGATTCAATAATTTTTGTAGCGCTAATATCAATCAAAACCACTAATCCCTCTATTTTCGCACTAAAAAAACGATGAAATAAAAGGGCTGGTATCGCAACTGACAAACCAGCGGCGGTTGATACCAAAGCTTGAGATATACCACCCGCTAATAGCGGCGCATCTTCCACACCAGCTAAATAAATTTGTTCAAATACATCAATCATCCCCAAAACTGTTCCCAACAGCCCGAATAAAGGTGTCGCAACCGAAATAGTGCTCAGGATATCTAAATATCTATACATCTCGTGAATATGATGCTTTGCAATTTCCTCGACCTTTTCTTTTAATTCATCTTTATCCAAATCAGCATATTGATTTATGGCCGAGTAAATTACACCTAACGTCGTGGAACTAAATTCACCGGATCCTTTGAAATCCGTTGTTCCGAATGTTTCTCCGGTAGCGTACAAATTCCTCAGCTCTTGTGGTGCTATTTTACTCACCCGTAACGAAAGAAGTCTTTCAACTATCACCGCAACTCCGATAATAGAAGCAAATGCTATTGGAAACATCATCATACCGCCGATTGCGAATATCTCGAACAACTACTACCCCTTTTAAACATGATTTGATTGAATGTTGTGTCTTGTAAGCACCAAATAGTCAAACATACAACCCCGTGGTCATATTCCATTTGGTTTAAATACTACAGAGGTGACAATTTCCCGTCAATTAAACCCATTTTACTATCCACAAAATCAGCTACATACGAATCATGCGTCGTTACTACCAAAGCCGTTCCAAACTCAGAGCACAAATCAATGAGTAAATTACACACAATATCTGCATTTTTTTTATCAAGATTACCAGTCGGTTCATCCGCCAACAAACAAGCTGGATTCATAATAATTGCTCGCAAAACTGCTATTCTTTGGCACTCACCACCCGATAGATTGGCTGGCAGTCGATTCGCTTTTCCATTCAATCCAATTTTATCCATCAGGGAACAAGCTCTCTCGATAGCTAGTTTGCGAGGATTTCCAGCAATCATCAAAGGCATTGCAATATTTTCAGCTGCTGTAAATTCTGATAAAAGACTGTGAAATTGAAATACAAAACCTATATTTTGGTTTCTAAACTTACATAATTTTGAAGAATTCAATTTAGCTAATAGCTGATCGGCAACATGAACTTCACCGGCATCTGGGTTGTCTAACCCAGCAATAATGTTAAGAAGAGTAGTTTTACCGCTTCCAGATGAGCCTGTTATCGCGAGCGAAGTGCCTGGATCTACCCTCAAATTTATCCCTTTCAAGACTGACTCATTCAGACCCTGTTCATAAGATTTTTGTATGTTTATACATTTGATCACAGGTTTATTGATTTTTTGAGACATGGTTTATTTCAACATTTTTAGATAAGGTCGAAGACACGATAATAGCGATAAAAAGCATAATTATGGAAGAGGCTAGAACCAAAATTACATCGCCTATCTCTAAAATTGACGGGACGGCGCTTATGTAGTACAAATCAGCGGGGAAAATTGCAAAGCCAAATAAATTTTCCATGAAACTCACTATTTGGGTAATCCATACAGATAACAATACTCCGAATATAACCCCTAAAGTTAGACCTAAAGAGCCCACAAATAGTCCATAAGTGGTAAAAATTCTCTTTATTCGTTCTTTGTCCAGTCCCAAAATATATAAGATACCGACTGTAGAACGCTGCGAGATGATTCCAATTATTAAAACAGAAGTTACATTCAAAACAGCCACGATTATAGCAAGCATTAGGGTTATAAACATTACAAATTTTTCCAAGAGTAGGGCCTGATATAAGGCTACGTTTTCATCCTTCCATGTTTTCACGGTCACATTTTTTGAAGCGAATGACTTTATTTTTTCGGATATATCTGTACCCTCCTGATAATGAAGGCGAAACATTTTATTTGAGTTTGTTGGACCAAAAAAAGAATTTGAATCACCCAAACTTAAAAAAATAATATTACTGTCTAAAAGCTTATATTTGAATTCTACCTCGTCGACTACCTCAAATGAGCGAGAGCGAAAAAAATAACCCATTGGCGTAAACTGGATTTTCGGGGAAGAAAGTTTAATGCTATCGCCAACCTCTAAACCTAGTTCGTTTAACAACTCTCTGCCAAGTATTGCCTTGAAACTTTTGTCATCAAGTTGATCAAATCTATGAAATCTAGAAAATGAATTTAATTTTGCAATAAGTTTTTGATGGGAAGAATCCATCCCCCTAACCATCACTAAAGTATGGGCACCTTCAGCGGTTACAATCGCCTCTCCTTCTGCAAACTGAAACAGATGAACTAAGTCCTCATCAGCGGATAATTCTTTTATTATAGCTTCTTGTTCGAAAGACTTGATCACGGGTATCTCCACAGAAATATGACCATCAGCACCAAAGCTTCTTGATTTGACCTCCTCCTCGAAACCGTTCATGATGCTCAAAATACAGATAAGAATTGCAACAGAGAAAGCTATACCTAAAACACAGGCCGCTGTTAAAGAAGAAACATTTCTAGAGGAGCCAGTGAAAAAAAAACGTGCTGCAGCGAAAGCAGTTATATTTTGAAACATGTCTGAAATTATAAACCAAAAGAAACAAAAGTTAACAAATAATCAAGGAAACATTCTGGCCATTGATGTCAGTACTCGAAACTATCATGTAGCCTTGTCCCCAAATAATTCATCAATTGTCTATGAAATTTCTCGCAAAGATTGCGAATTAGAAGATTTTTTCACTCTGACAGAGCAAATTTTAAAAAGAACAGAAATCCAATTAAAAAATATTGAAAGTATAATCTGTTCTAGGGGCCCCTCCTCATTCACAGGAGTCAGGAAAAATCTTACCGTTTTAAGCGCGTTAAACTTTAAAGATACTTATAAAATTTTCACCATATCTGACCTAGCCGCACAATCTTATGGGGCATCGCTTAAGAGTAAAGCAGAAACAGTCCTTCTTGCGAACGATGCTAAGAGACAGCAAGTTTTCTTTGCCGTTTATCAGTTTAAAAAAAACAATAGGGTTTGCTGCCTAGTCGAAGACTCTATAGTTAGGCCCGAAGACGTAGTAAACCCGATAATGGTTAAGAATCAATCTATATGTTTTGCTGGGAACGCTTGGGGTAAGTATCGAGCGAAATTCCCAAAGAGTCTGAGAAAGATGCCGTTAGTAAAAATCGATCCCGTGCTTCCCTCTACACTAATCTCATTGTCCCAGTCTTATCCAACTTTAATGGAACCCGCAAATAAAAGCACTCAACCAAATTATCTGCGCCACCCTGTTAACTAGTTCTCATCCGAATTAATCAACTCTAATAACCGAAGAGGAGAACGACTTTTTCTTTGTAAAATCAAATAACCTAAATGCAGGGGCAACATCGTCTAGCGCAAAATCGTGAGACATTGGTTTAAATTGTGCGCACGTGGAAGGCGTAGTTAAAAAACTGGTGCTATTAAGTATTGATTCGCTTTCTTGATGTACGTGACCTGCTACAACCAAATCCACATGATATTGCTCGGTTAGTTCGATGAAATTATCCCTACCCTCTTTTAAATTGATCTTGTCCAGCCAATTGCTACCGACTTCTATCGCAGGATGGTGCATAAAGATCGCAGTCTTGCGGTCCTGTCCTCTTTCTAAATAATCAGCTAAAAGCGCCAGTTGACGTTTTCCTAGTGAACCGTGAACGGATTCTTTTTTAAGTGTATTTAATAGTAAAATATTCCAGTGTTGGAATTGAACCAAATCTGGATAAGGTTCAACTTTTAAACCAAAGATATCTTTCAAATTTATCAAATTGTCGTGATTGCCTGGCAAGACGTGATAAGGAGTCTCAAGAGAATCTAACTGGAGTTTCAGCCAGTTATATGAATTAATTGACCCATCCATACTCAGGTCGCCAGTAACAATAACTAAATCAAACTCATGTTCTTTTCTGGCGATAGTCAAAACCGCTGACAAGGAGTCTCTAGTGCATACTCCACCAAGCTTTTTAGACGGGTCATTGTATATATGTGTGTCTGAAATCTGTAAAAGCTTCATATCAAACATTTTAAAATAAATTTTTATTCGTTGCGATATCTACCGTTATTCTATTATTCTAATCACCCCGCCCCTCCTAAACGACTGATTTAATGGGCTAAAATATTTATAATCAAGTTATCCACAGGCAATCAACCATACTTCCACAAGAAATATACACCATCTAGTAGTAAAATTACCTATTGACCACACTCTGTAGTGGTGCTAATAATACTCAGGTGAGCTTAAAAGCTCCACCAAACGTATCTTATTTCTAATTTAGGAGAACAGTCGGCCTATGGATCCGAATCAAAATCGTATGGAAGACAATGGAAATGAAATGAGTGTTTCTAACAAGCAACCAAGCGCCAGAAGCACTCCCGACTTACAAGCGACAGCGCCTGAAGTCTACAAAGTGATACGAAGAAACGGAAAAGTGACCGGGTTTGATGCCTCTAAAATTCAAGTAGCCATAACCAAAGCTTTCCTAGCAGTTGAGGGAAAAAATGCTGCTGCTTCATCACGAATTCACGAAGAAGTCGAAAAAATAACCAAGCTAGTAACCGGGGCTACTACCAGAAATATGCCAAGCGGTGGCGCGATTCATATTGAGGATATCCAAGACCATGTCGAACTAGCTTTGATGAGGGCTGGTCATCAGAAGATAGCCAGATCTTACGTGTTGTACAGAGAACATAGGGCCGTCGAAAGGAAAACGAAGAAAACTACCGAAGACGCCAGTAGTCTAGGAGGCCAAGCACTCGAAATAACTTTAGAGAATGGAGAAGTAGCCTTGCTCGATGAGAACAGGTTGCTTACAATTATTAAAGAGGCTTGTCAGGGACACGATGAAACGGATGCATCAGCCGTTTTTGCAGAGACGAAACGATCACTATTTCCAGGGGTAGCGGAAAAAGACGTTGCTAACGCGGTCGCCATGAGCGCAAGAACTTTCATCGAGAAAGAACCGAATTATACTTTCGTCGCTGCAAGATTGCTTCTTGATAACCTAAGAACCGAGGCCTTGACAGAGTTAAACGGCACCAGAACCGAGGCCACTCAAAGGGAGATGTCAGATCTGTATGCGGATTACTTTCATCAATTCATAAAAAAATCGATAAAACTAGAGCTCCTTGATCCAAGACTGGGAAACTTTGATTTAGAAAAATTGGGAGCAGCAATCAAGCCTGAAAGAGATTTCAATTTCAATTATCTGGGCATGCAAACTCTTTATGATAGATATTTCATAAAGAACTTAGAAAAAAGGATAGAACTACCTCAGGCTTTTTTTATGCGAGTAGCGATGGGGCTAGCCATAAATGAAATTGATCCGGAAAAGTGGTCAATAAAATTCTATAATCTTTTATCCAGTTTTGATTTTATGAGCTCTACCCCGACTTTATTCAACTCGGGAACACTACGACCGCAACTCTCTTCTTGTTATTTAACGACGATACCAGATGATTTAGATGGAATCTTTAATGCAATTAAAGACGATGCATTGCTATCAAAATATGCAGGCGGCCTAGGTAATGACTGGACTCCCGTCAGAGCTATGGGGGCGCAAATAAAAGGAACAAATGGAAAATCACAGGGTGTAGTTCCATTCTTGAAAGTAGCCAATGATACAGCTGTAGCGGTTAACCAAGGAGGGAAAAGAAAAGGAGCGATGTGCGCTTATTTGGAGACTTGGCATCTCGATATAGAAGAATTCTTAGAGCTAAGAAAAAATACAGGGGATGATAGACGTAGAACTCATGATATGAATACAGCAAATTGGATCCCTGATCTTTTTATGACGAGGGTGTCAGAAAATGAGGAATGGACTCTTTTCTCACCTGATGAGGTGCCAGACCTTCATGAATTATACGGAGAAGAATTTGAGATAACTTATTTGCAATATGAAGAAAAAGTTAAATTGGGAGAAATACAAAACTTCAAAAAGATAAACGCTCTCGAACTGTGGAGAAAAATGCTTGGAATGTTATATGAAACAGGACATCCCTGGATCACTTTTAAGGATGCAGCTAATCTAAGATCGCCCCAACAACATACTGGTGTAATCCACAGCTCAAATCTGTGCACTGAAATAACCTTAAACACACAAGCAGAGAGAGAAATAGCTGTATGCAATTTAGGATCAGTTAACTTAGCAAATCATTTAATAGAAACTGGACTAGATAGTGAAAAACTAAAAAAGACAGTTAACACTGCGATGAGAATGTTAGACAACGTAATAGATTATAATTACTACAGTGTCAACACAGCACGGGCTTCGAACCTCAAACATCGCCCAGTGGGGCTTGGAATAATGGGGTTTCAAGATGCCCTCCACTTCTTAAACATACCGTATGCTTCTGAAGAAGCCATTGAGTTTGCTGACAGTTCTGCAGAAGAGATAAGTTATTATGCAATAAGTGCCTCGTCCGACTTGGCCACGGAAAGAGGAGCATACCAAAGCTTTAAAGGTTCCCTTTGGAGTAAAGGAATATTACCAATCGATTCTATTGAACTTCTAGAAAAAGGAAGAGGGAAATTTGTGGAGGTCGATACAAGCACTAAACTAGATTGGGAAACATTAAGAACAAAAGTAAGAACCTCCGGCATGAGAAACTCGAATTGCCTAGCAATAGCGCCAACGGCGACAATATCTAATATCTGTGGGGTCAGTCAGTCGATAGAGCCCACGTATCAAAACCTATTCGTCAAATCAAATTTATCTGGAGACTTCACGATTATCAACATGCGACTAGTAGATGCACTAAAAGAGAGAGGCCTATGGGATGAAGTAATGGTAAATGATCTAAAATACTATAATGGTAGTGTAAGTAGCATAGATCGAATACCCCAAGACCTTAAAGAGTTGTATAAAACCGCTTTCGAGATTGACCCGAGGTGGCTCGTAGAATGTGCTTCTAGAAGACAAAAATGGTTGGATCAGGGCCAATCATTAAATCTTTATATGGCAGAACCAGACGGAACCAAATTAGATAACCTATATAAGTTGGCCTGGGTAAGAGGATTAAAAACGACCTACTATTTAAGGACTATGGGAGCTACACATGTTGAAAAAAGCACATTAGCAGACGGCAAACTAAATGCAGTTCAAAATTCAAACGAATCTGAAGAGCAAAGCGTTTGCTCAATTACAGATCCAGATTGCGAAGCATGTCAATAAGAGAGGAATAAATATGTTAAATTGGGATGATCCATTAAATTCAGTTCAAAATAATAACAATAGCGACTTAAATTCACAAAATGAAGCGAGTCTAAAAGTGTCAGCTATCAATGTTAGCAAAGATGAAGACCCTACAAAAAATTTATTGGGCACTAAACTTGGGGAAAAAGTTAATCACCCAGAGGACAACGGAACAACTGGCCTAGAGGAGCTAGAGTTTGGAGCAAAACGATTGGCAGTTGACGACAAGAAAATGATCAACTGCAGAGCAGACTTAAATCAACTAGTGCCATTCAAATATAAATGGGCATGGCAAAAATATTTAGATGCTTGCGCTAACCATTGGATGCCACAAGAAGTAAACATGACGGCTGACATAAGTTTATGGAAAAGCAAGGATGGATTAACGGAAGACGAAAGATTAGTTATTAAGCGTAATTTGGGATTTTTCTCCACAGCAGATTCATTAGTAGCTAATAATCTAGTGTTAGCAGTCTACAGGCATATTACTAATCCAGAGTGCAGACAGTATCTCTTGAGGCAAGCATTCGAAGAAGCACTGCATACCCATGCATATCAGTACTGTATTGAGAGTCTAGGCCTTGACGAGGCAGAAGTTTTTAACATGTATAGGGAAGTGCCTTCTGTTCATAAGAAGGCCGCTTGGGCATTGCAATTTACAAAGAGTTTAGGTGACCCAGCGTTTCAAACAGGGTCAAAAAAAGCGGACCAAAGACTACTTAGAGATTTAATAGCGTTTTATGTAGTATTTGAAGGTATATTTTTCTATGTTGGTTTCGTGCAAGTCTTATCAATGGGAAGACGAAATAAAATGACAGGAGTAGCGGAGCAATTTCAATACATATTGAGAGACGAGTCAATGCATATGAATTTTGGTATTGACGTCATAAACCAAATAAAATTAGAAAATCCACATCTTTGGACAGAAGAATTCCAAAAAGATATCGAAAAATTAATCACCGAAGCTGTAGATATAGAAGTCGAATATGCTAGAGATACGATGCCACGGGGAGTGTTGGGTCTAAACGCAAATATGTTTCAAGACTACCTAGGTTTCATAGCTAATAGAAGATGCTCGCAAATAGGCTTGACAGAGTTGTATCCAGGGGCAGCGAACCCATTTCCTTGGATGAGCGAAGTCATCGACCTACAAAAGGAGAAGAACTTTTTTGAAACTAGAGTGACAGAATACCAGACAGGTGGAGCGCTATCCTGGGACTAGCGCTTAAACCTTTCAGCTCTTATGATATTTTGCGATTAATGAAAGCAAAAAATTGAATTTTTTAAGATCCTTTATTTAAATTATCGGATTCAGGGTAAAACGGCCGCAAACTGCACCAAGGGATATGACTCGATTATTCCCCACATTAAGCCTGTATCCATTCCAAAAATATTCGCCTTATACTTTTTGAGGAAACTAGATTTGACAATTACTTTAACAAAAGTAGTTTAAAAGTGCCCGCTATGCTATCTTCCACCAAAGTGTGTTAACTGGGACAAAGAAATGACTAAAAAAGTAAGGCTAAAGCCTCGCGGTAGACAGACTAACAAAGACGAAAAAAATATACTTTCCAATTTGGTAGGTCCAGATCCAAAGAGAAGAGACCTGCTTATTGAGTATCTCCACATCATACAGGACACGTACGGTCACATAAGCAAGAGCCAGATAGCGACTTTAGCTGAATTAATGAAACTGTCAATGAGCGAGGTATACGAAACAGCTTCCTTTTATCATCATTTTGAAATAATTGAGAGTAATGGACAAAAAAAAAACCAAATTCACTTTCAAGTAAGAGTTTGTGACTCTTTGACCTGTCAAATGTATGGAAGCGCCCAATTAAAAAAAGAAATAGATTTATTATCCGGGTCAGACTATACAACACATAACGTGTCTTGCGTGGGCAGATGTGATAAAGCCCCTGTTGCTGTCGTCGGTAAAAATACTATTGAGTATGCAACACCCGAAGTTGTCGATCGCGCTGTAAAAAATAAAAATATTAAACCAGCAAAGATCAATCCGGAGCCTCTAAACTTTTATCTAAAGTCAGGGGGATACACCACATATAAGAAATGCTTGGCAAATAAGTTAAAACGAAATGACATTATCAGAGAATTGAAAAATTCGAACTTGAGAGGATTAGGTGGAGCAGGATTCCCTGCAGGGCTGAAATGGGAGATCGTTTCTAGACAAAAAGAAAAACCACTTTTAGTAGTTAACATTGACGAAGGTGAACCAGGAACTTTTAAAGATAAATATTATTTAGAGAATAAACCTCATACGTTTCTAGAAGGAATGCTTATCGCAAGCTGGGTCATAAAGTCAGACCACATTTATATCTACCTGAGAGATGAATATCATGCTTGCTTAGATATGCTTCATTCAGAAATCGATAGTTTGTCTCAATATTTCAGCAGCAAGCTTCCAAAGATCGAAGTAAGAAGAGGTGCAGGGGCCTATATTTGTGGGGAAGAGTCGGCGATGATTGAATCGATTGAAGGTAAACGAGGGATGCCTAGACAGCGCCCCCCTTACATTGCAGAACGAGGTTTATTTTCTAGACCTACGTTAGCACATAACATGGAAACGTTGTATTGGGTTAGAGATATAACAGAAAAAGGAAGCGATTGGTTCGCTAGTCACGGTCGTAGAGGCAGTAAAGGTCTACGCTCTTTTTCTGTAAGTGGAAGAGTGAAGAAACCTGGGGTACACCTTGCACCAGCAGGGATATCGGTAGTAGAGTTAATTGAAGAATATTGCGGAGGCATGCTTGATGGTCATAAGCTTTATGGCTTTTTCCCCGGTGGAGCATCCGGAGGAATTCTTTCCGCAAAATATAAGGATGAAGCCCTTGATTTTGGCACACTTAATGAAACAGGTTGTTTCATTGGATCGGCCGCTATAATAGTACTTTCAGATAAAGATAGAGCAAGAGATTACGCGCTTAATGCAATGAAATTTTTTGTCAGGGAAAGTTGTGGTCAATGCACGCCTTGCAGAGTTGGCACTGAGAAAGCTACCATGTTGATGCAGTCAGAAAATTGGGATAAAAAGTTACTCAAAGATATAAGTAATGTGATGAGGGATGCATCAATCTGCGGTCTCGGTCAAGCGGCTGCCAATCCATTAGACAGTATCCTTAAATTTTTTAAACATGAGATAGAATGATCAAAGAAACCACATCGATTAAGTTTTTACTAAATGACAGAGAAATAGAAGCGCCACCAAGCTCAAGGCTACTTGACCTTATTGAAGCAGAAGGGCTAGAAATTCCGCATCTTTGTTATAATACAAATTATCGGCCAGATGGCAACTGTCGCTCCTGTGTGGTGGAAGTAGAGGGTGAAAGAACCCTAGCGCCGTCTTGTTGCAGACGGCCAGAGAACGGGATGAAAGTCTACACTCATTCCGAGAGAGCGGTTTCTAGTAGAGAAATGGTCCTTGAAATGCTTAACTCAGATACAGAAAATTACCAAACTACAAAGAAAAATAATGAGTTGAAAGAATGGACCGATAAACTTGAAGTTAAAAATGCTCGATTGCCAACAAATATAGATAAAAGGATTGATGATTCTAATCCAGCAATTGCCGTAAATTATGAGGCATGCATAAAGTGCACCCGCTGTATCCGTGCTTGCAGGGAAGCTCAAGCAAATGACGTCATAGGTTTTGCATTTCGAGGTAAAGAGTCTCGAATAGTTTTTGATTTAGATGATAAAATGGGCTCAAGCACATGTGTTAGTTGTGGAGAATGTGTACAGGCCTGCCCTACCAATGCTTTAATTTCAAAAACGGAGTTAACTAAAGATGAACAAAAAATAGAAAAAACAAACTCTGTCTGCCCTTATTGTGGAGTAGGCTGTTTATTAACATTCAATACCTCAAATAATAAAATTTTCTCCGTTGCAGGGCGGGACGGACCGTCTAACCAAAGTAGACTTTGCGTGAAAGGGCGGTATGGGTTCGATTATATACACCATAAAGACAGGTTAACCTCTCCGCTGATTAGAAGACCGGAAGCAAAAAAAACCAAAGAACTATTAACTCCAGAGGAAATCGACGAAACTTTCCGAGTTGGGACTTGGAATGAAGCCTTAAATATTACAGCTAAAAGTTTAAAAGAAATTTACTCCAAATATGGCTCTAAAGCGCTGGCAGGGCTGGGGTGTGCTAAAGGCTCAAACGAAGAAGCATATCTATTCCAGAAACTAATAAGAACGGCTTTTAAAACAAATAACGTTGACCACTGCACAAGACTGTGTCACGCCTCATCCGTATCCGCTATGCTGGAAATGCTAGGTTCTGCTGCTGTTTCTAACCAAGTATCTGATGTTAAAAATACAGAAGTGATAGTTGTGATTGGCGCTAAACCTTCGGTAAACCATCCAGTAGCTGCTACTTTCATAAAGAATGTCATCAAAGATTCTAAAGCTGATTTGATTTTAATGGATCCTTATAGGTCTGACTTAGCCCGCCATTCGAAATATTATCTACAGTTTAGACCCGATACTGACGTTCTTCTCTTGAATGCCATTATGCACACGATAATAAAAGAAAAGATTCACGATAAAAATTTCATTAAAAGACGAACTCAAGAATTTGATAAATTAAAAGAATGTGTAAAAGAATATGAACCTGAAAAGGTGTCAGCGATTTGCGGTATTGATGCAGAAACAATTAAGAACGTTGCTCGTCTGTACGGAAAAGCCAAAAGAGCACTGATATTTTGGGGGATGGGCGTATCTCAACACACCCATGGAACAGATAATGCAAGATGCCTCATATCTCTGGCGTTACTTTGCGGCCATATCGGTAAAGAAGGCTCAGGCATCCACCCTTTACGCGGACAAAATAATGTTCAGGGCGCATCAGACTCTGGTTTGATACCAATGGTATACCCCAACTATCAACCAGTAACAGATACTGAGGTTAGACGAAAGTTTGAAAAATTATGGGGCCAAGAACTTAATTCGGAAGTAGGACTTACGGTTATAGAAATCGCTGAAAAAGCATTTGAAAAAAAATTAAAGGGTCTTTATATCATGGGGGAAAATCCAGCAATGTCAGATCCTAACCTTAATTTTACTAGGGAGGCGCTATCAAGACTGGATTTTATGGTGGTGCAAGATATTTTTTTTACTGAAACTGCTGGCTTCGCCGATATCATCCTCCCTGCATCTGCGTTCGCTGAAAAAGACGGTACTTTCACGAATACCGACCGACGCGTTCAACTGGGTCGAAAAGCCGTAAACCCACCTGGAGAAGCTAAACAAGATATATGGATTATTCAGGAATTAGCCAAGCGACTCGGCCTTAATTGGCAATATAGTTCAGTAGAGGATGTTTTTAACGAATTAAAACAGACTAACGAAACAATCGGAGGGATCACTTGGAATCTGCTCAACGAGAAAGATTCAGTAACGTACCCCTACACTTCGAACCGTAGACAAAGTGAACCTATACTGTTTTCGGAATCATTTCCGACTGAAAGCGGTAAAGCGACTTTCGTTCCAGCTAAATTTCAGGAAGCTAATGAACTCCCTGACACGGAGTTTCCTTTTGTATTTATAACAGGTCGTCATCTTGAACATTGGCACACGGGCTCCATGACCTCACGGTCAGAAGTTTTAAACGAATTAGAACCAGAGCCAACGGTAAGTCTAAATCCTGAAGATATAAAAGAATTAAATATTAAAGAATCGAGTAGAGTTTCCATAGTTTCAAGAAGAGGGAAACTTGATGCGAATTTAAGGGTAGACCCAAGTGTACAGAGAAAAACCATTTTTATGGCTTTTTGTTTTTCCGACGCGGCAGCAAACTTAATAACGAATGGGGCGATGGATCCTTTTGGTAAAATCCCTGAGTTTAAGTATTGTGCGGCTAAAGTTCTTCCTGCGAGCCCAAAATCTAATTAACTTTTGCTGCAATTCGATTATTTATTTTTGATTCTACTTTCTTAAAAATCTTTCTTACCGCGGGACCGCCAATTCCAAGTGCTTTACTGTTTGCAGAAAGCCGGTCAAATTCATCTTGTGGGATATCTTTACTTACCAATATTGCTCCAAACATACCGGCGTTAACATGTGGATTACACTTATGAAAATAAACTCCTTTTTCATCGAAATTTACTGTGAACCCCTCTTCACCCATATTAGATTTCCAGCCAGCATAACCTTGGGGGCTTAACTCCACCATAGATTGGGTATCATGCCCCATCATACCTATAAACTTGACCGAATCACCTTTATTTATCACTAAAATTTCGGGTTTCCATTTCATACCGACAGCTTTAACAACGTACTCCTTACTGAAAGCGTAGTGTGTGTTTGTAAATAAGATTACCCCTATTAAGACATTAAGTCCCACAAAATAAGCTGTTTTATTTGATTTTAAAGAAAACATTACTAATTTGCATATTGATTCTTAATTTAAAAATTTGTTTAATATAGGGTACATTGATTTTGGCTGGAGGGAAACACCATTACTGGAATTAATCGCTCAAAACCCAGAAAAAGTTTTATATTCGTACCTGGTACTAAGACAGATCTATACGAAAAGGCTGTAAAAACAGGTGCTAATATTATCTGCCTTGAGTTAGAAGACGGAATTGCTCCGCAGGATAAAGCCCTGGCCCGGGACGCTGTAGTAAAGTTTTTAGAAAGCAATAGGAATGCTGAGAGTGAACCCGAACAAGTAATTCGAGTCAACCCCATAAATACCGCTGAAGGCATGAAAGATCTTCTCGTTTTACTCAAATGTAAAAAACCTCCCGCGAGCATCATGTTCCCCAAAATAAATAACCCAGAAGAGGTAGCGTTAGTAGACGATTTGTTCGAAGACTTTGAAGTACCCACGCGTATTCAAATAATTATTGAAACCAATCACGGTCTGGAGGCAGCTTTTGAAATAGCACAGAGATCTAATCGGACAGATGCGCTTTTCTTTGGAGGAGTCGATATGGCGGCCGAACTTCGCTGCAGCCTTGATTGGGATGCTCTTGCGTACGGTCGATCGAGAGTGGTTCACGCGGCAGCTGCGGCAGAACTAGATGTTTTAGACGTCCCGTTTTTAGATTTATCAGATTTAAAAGGGCTCAAACACGAAGCGCTTAAAGCAAAAGCACTTGGGTTTACTGGAAAAGGAGCAATACACCCTAGCCAAATCGCAATCATCAATCAGGTTTTTATGCCCAGCAAAGAGGAGCTTAATTATGCGCAAAAGATAATTAACGAGTTTGAAAGAGCCTCTACTGGCCTAATTGTAATTGATGGAAAATTAATCGAGAAACCAGTACTTAGGAGAATGTATCGAATTCTCGCAAGCGCAAGCAAATAGTCTTTAAAATAATTACCCGGCTGTTACCGTGAAAATCGCTTCCATTGCCATTTCTCTCGTTGGAATAATAGCCTGATAATCGTTAGAATTGTACCATTCTTTTGCTTTATCGACCGATTCGAATTTTACGATAACAAGCATATCATATTCTGAATTACCTGAAAGAGTTTCAGCCTTACCTTTAAACAAAACCTCACCACCAAATTTCTTGATACTAGGCCCAGCAACCGCAGAGTAATCTGCCATTTTTTCTGAATCTAATACATTTAAATTAACAATCACATATCCATGCATAATTTCCCCCTTAGTGTCCAGGTGTTTTGAATTTAAACCTTCGAAGCATCTTTTTTTGTACATTAATAAAATAATGAAATTGGCCGAAAGGTAATGCAACGGCCAGTAAAATCACTTGATAAACTACAAAGATTCCAACTACTCTCAGTGACCAATACAAGGCCGGTAAATCCAATCTCAAATTAGTGCCTAAAAAACCTGTAAGATAACCAGAAATGAACACAGCCAAGCTCCCGGTTATAGCAAACACCAGGTTTATTAAACAGAATTGTCGAAAAGATGTGATTTGCAGTTTTTTTAAAATTGACATAATCCTGAAGCCTATCAGAATTCGTCATTATATCAAATTATACTTAAGTAGTCTGAGAAAAAACTGGAAAAATTCTGAGATTTGGTACATATTTAAGCACTGGTAATTTACTGAAGTGGAGGATCACAAATGGAACTAAATATAAATGGAGAATTAGCCCAAAGGGCTAACCCGGTGAAAAAAGGGGCAGCAACTCAAAATATAGGTGCTGATGACAAGCTTAAAATTCAAAAGAAAGACGCAGTAGTTGAAAGCAAAACCACAATAAACGAGGCTGTTGGAAGTAATTCTCCAGAGAAAGTCGATATAAAGGTTTAACAATTCCAGTTTATGCGTAATTTGCCAAACCTTTTTATTTTCGTCTTGTTTAATTGGTTATCACTTTCTATCTATGCGGATTCATATGTAATTGAAAATCATAAGCTACAAGTTGAAAAAAAAAAATTCGGTAAAGAAATTATTAATGTACAAACGGTTTGTATAGATGGATATAAATTCATAATCACATCTAACTCGATCGAACAATTCTATGAAGAATCCGATGGCCTACCGATGCCAGCACCTTGTTACTCTAGATAAATTCTTTATCTATTATTCTTATCCTGACACCTTCATTGGGCACAGGATCACAAAATACAAAAATTTTTCCATTTAAATTAGGGCTTTGTTCAATTTCTAGATTCCATCTGTATTTTTTTCTAAAAATTATCCATGCTAGAATCCACGTCGAAAGAAAAGTTATCAAAATCGCAGCCTCAAACATAGTACACCTCCTCTTATTTAATCCAGTCTCTATTTTTATTTCGCAAGTTATTTTCAAGCTCAACGACTCTACCAATCGCAAAACTAATCAATAGTACAAATATTATTATGACTGCCAAGGCGACAACGAGTATTATATTCTTCACGTCAAAGTACACCTTTAGCATCTAACCAAGCCAACATCACTTCCTCGTTTCTTTCATTGAAATTTAGATGATCTGTCGTAATCTCACTCCTATCAGCCTGATTTTCTACCCGAGACTTCATTTTTTCAAACCATGCCCCTTGCCAATCAAAAGTTTCTGGGACCAAATGTTGCTCATCAATATGGCCATTTAGAAAATTGATATAATTCTTATAAAGATGATGAAAATGAATTCCTCGCCTGTGATTATGAATAAATTCTTTCGAAGGAATATCTAATATATTAAAAATCTCACGAAGCGTAGATTGAGTTGGTGAGCTATCTTTTATTGTTTTGTCATACAATTCCCTGAAGTTTTTTCTGTACCAATTACGCCAAAATTGCCACTCTTGCCGAAGTGGCTTCAATAGCATTCTCCCAGAAGTACTACCGAGCCTCTTCCAATTTTTAAGCCCTGAATATTGACACAACCCCTCTTCCAAACTAGTACACGTCACTGCGACGACCCGTTGTTGATATTTGTTTTCCCAAAATGGGATTAATCGATCTGCAAAACAAGCCAAAAATTTGCCGCCCAGAAAACTGAAACCAAAAGGTTGGGTGGGACAACATACGGATAAGTTTACTAGGTGGTCCCTTTTCTCTTCTCTTAATTCTTTAGTCCATCCAACATGTGAATCTCTTGCTTTGATGGCATAACTTGGACTGCCGTAGGAAATGATTCCTAACAGACGATACCCATTACTATTGTGGAAACCGACGAATGCTGATAGCCTTCTCCCGATTTGCTTGTTGTTATCTATGCTATGAATATGAGTTCTCACAGTGCTCCAAAATTTCTGATTGAAATAATTTTTATCAACTAAGTCGAGACAAACCTTATCGATTGCAATACTTTCCGAAAAAAAATTTTTTAACTCCAATAAACTAGGTGTTACTTCTTTTAATTTTTTAAGGTATTTAGGGTCTATATAGGTATTCTCGACTTCATCTTTTTTCCGAATAGCTACTAGCTCATCATTAGATAATTCCGATAGAAAAGAAAGTTGATCTGTAAGTCGCCTTCTTTTTTCAGCGGATATATTAGTCCTATTTAAACAATAAGGGTGAGTTCTTTTTATTACTTCTTCTATATCATCTAGAGATAAATTAGTTGCTTTCAAACATTTGCCGAGTTCTTTATACTGCGTGTACTTTGGAATTTTATTACTATCATTATTGAAAAATTCTTCTTTAATTTGCGCGTAAGCGGCCGAAACAGACAATCCTCCTTTATCAATCTCCTCTATTAATTCTGGTTTATAATTAGAAATAGAAAAGAGTTGTTTTAATCTAGAAGTTCCTACCCCTAGTTTTTTTGAAAGCTGCACTACCATTGTAATTCTCTCGCCCTGATGACGTCCCTCTCTATTTTTTGACGCATACCTTCCCCGTCCAATCTTTTTTCGCAATTCCTTTTCAAGAATTCTGGCCTCTTTCAAAATGTCTGATGAACTTTTTTGGCGATAACGATTATGTTCTATCAAAGCAATCAATTCGTTTTCTGGTTCGACGATTCTCACATCACATTCCACCCAACCCAAAGAATTCATCGCGTTATATCTTCGATGACCAGATATGATTACCCCCGACTTAGTCACTGCTATGGGCTCCATCTGCCCGTGAATGCTTAAGCTTGTTTTCAAATCTTCGAGACAATGAGGCTCATATATTTGATTGTTTTCTGGATGTTCCTTTAACGTAAAAAGTTTTGTTTTCATAATTGATTTACTTTTAATTAAGTATGAATTAACCTTTTTTATAATTAATATTGACGTTTATGCCACAAAACAGAACAAATTGCTAGTAGTCGCTCAATTTTTTTAGAAAGTTATAAAATTGAAAAAATCAAATTTGAAAAAATTCGCCTTTTTATTCAAACTATTCGTAATAAATCTCGTGGTGCATAACACGCAGGCGATCGAGGAAAATGGGCTTATATGTGTCAGATCGAACGACAAGTCGGGCCAAAAAGAGCAGCCCAAACTATATTATTTCGAATCAAATTGGGTTCAAGAATTTGTGTTTCACGAAATTATTAAGCCAGGAGCTATAATTGCTTCAGAAAAAAATATTATTCTCAAAAAAGCAGGAAAATTTAAGTTCAGGGTGCCTCGTCCCAACTATCTCTATTGGCAGGAAAACAACGAAACTATGGTATACAACCTAAAAACTAACTCTTTAAAAGTAAAAATACTTGATGAAAAGGTAAGAGTACTGGACTGTAATCAGCCATTATCCAAGACGGACTTCTATGCCAAAATGATAAGGTGGAAGAAGCTATACAATATGAAATTAAACGCAAAACCTTGACAGTAACAGTCAGTCATCTAAACGTTGATTTCGCTTAAAAGTATCAACGACTAAAGCACAAACTGTAAACTGAATAAAGCGAAGACGATTTACTATACCCCGTTTTGTTCTAAGCCGATTAAACGTATCGAGCCCACATTTTGTTTTAATATAAACCCTAAAATCAATTTTTTTTTCAAAAATTTTCATATAGCCATTCAGCTATAATCTTTCAACATCTTTGACAGCTCCATACTATGAATCTCTTCACTTTTAATCATTTCTCTTGCAAATTCTTCAACAAGGATCGATTCTCCTTCTACTGCCTCAAGTAATCCTTTATAAAGACTGACTGCTGTTTTTTCATGCTCTGCACTCTCTCTTAACAGCTCAATGGCAGCATGTTGATTAGTTTCTTCAATAATAGAAATTTCTACGGACGGGTGACCACCTAATCCGGTGAGAATATCTCCAGCTTGCTGAGCATGCATAAGAGATTCAGTCGCTTGTTCCTCAAAAAATTTTTTCAAGGTCAACCTATCCCTCCCCACAATCATTAAGGCATAGTGGCTATATCTAATCACACCTGACAGCTCATATTTAAGTATATTATTTAAAATTTCTATAGTAATTGACAAGACTTTATTTTTCATAGCGATTCCTTGATTTATAAATTCACCCAACGGATTCAAATAGACACCATAAATATTGCAAAATAGATGGTAGCCACGATTATACCAACTATAAAAATATGATTAAGTAATTTATTTGCTTTATCTCTTCCGAAGATAAAAATGTAAATAGAAAAGAAAAAAATAATAGCGAGAGTCGCATATAAAAAAATCCGCATTTAAGAGGGCCTCATCAAAACGGCAACATCTTTTGAAAGAGACTGATCATATATTAATGAGGGACTTCCCCCTAATCTGTCTAAAAACAAAGATAATCGATCAAAACAAATGTAATATATCCTCTCTTTAGAAATTTTCGACACACCTGAATCGGTGTATTGAAAATTAAATATCATGGCGTTTTTAGTGTAACTCCATATTTTTGATAAATTTGAAAACACATAACTTTCCCACATCGAAACATCAGAAGTCGCGGCTAAGCCAAATGTACCAGATAGTACAGAAAAACCCACATCAAAATCTAAATGGCTTTTATGGAGAAAACTAGCTTTTTTTAGATTATATTTGCTTTGGCAAAACTCAATCATCTCTGAAGAGAGGTCTAATCCGTAGTAGTGTGCAGGCATTAACTGCCTATGTTTATGTAAAAATTCCAAAAAAGCACCATAACCACAACCGAAATCCATTATAGTGTCCAATGGTGTAAAGCCAGCTTTTAAAATACTGTTGCTGATAATTTCAAACCTTTTCAGCTGCCGCTGTTCGTTTAACCAAAGAACACTGGGTGCCGATGGTCCATGTTTTTTAAATCTAGATGAATATAAATTAGCTGTTCTTATGTTAAAAACAGTGTTGACTATCTTATCTTGAACCGTTTTGAAACTCACAATTTAGAAAGACCAATATTAAAATACAAAACTCTTACTAATATTTTAACGATTTTTTTCAGCCACATCAAAAAACCCAAGAAAACGAAAATATATCCTCTTAAAAAATTACAAGTGATTAGATTTTCTCAACTTCAGCGGAATAAAAGGCATTAAAATAGCAAAAAGTTAAAAAGTAGGATCACGAAATCTTGAACATATATAAAACGCATACAATTGCAATTAAATAAGACTAAAATCGATTAAATTACGCTAAATGTATAAAAAATACTTAGATTTATATCAATCATAGGTCAATAATATGCAGACTAATTATATAAGTAGGCGAAAATTTAAAAAAACGAAATAAAAATCCATTGATTATCGTTATACTTCATCAAGATAAAAACGGATACTTTAGCAAGATAAAAAATAGTGTTTAAATTTGGTCGATAATAGCCTAAAATATACTTAATCTCTTATAAAAGAGATGTAAAAAGTGATGCGAGAATCTTTTGACAAAAAGCTTCGGAGCATCATATCAAAACTAAACTTGGGAGGTTTTTTTATGGGTTCTAGAATATTGGGGTTTCTAACCCCCATCTTATTGTTAGCTCCAGTTAGTGGCTTTGCGGCCCAACTTGATCCAACGGATTCCGTCGGAATTTCATTTTGGGTTATCTCAATGTGTATGGTAGCTGCAACGGTCTTCTTTTTAATGGAAACCTTGAACGTTTCATCCAAATGGAGAACATCAATGGTGGTCGGCGCACTTGTAACATTAGTTGCTGCGGTTCACTATTTCTACATGAGAGATGTTTGGGTTGCGACCGGTGAATCACCAACTGTCTTCAGATATGTTGACTGGTTGATTACAGTTCCATTACAAATGATCGAGTTCTACCTGATACTTGCAGCTTGTACGGCGATTTCTTTGGGAGTTTTTTGGAGACTACTCGTAGGTACAGTTGTAATGCTAATGGGTGGTTACTTAGGTGAAGCTGGCTTCATCAATGTGACAACTGGATTTGTAATAGGGATGCTGGGTTGGCTATTCATTCTTTATGAAATATTCATGGGTGAAGCTGGGAAAGTCTCATCAGAGAACGCACCAGAGTCTGTAAAAGCTTCTTTCAATATAATGAGGTTAATCGTTACTATTGGCTGGGCTATATATCCTCTCGGATATTTTATGGGCTATCTGGCCGGTGGTGCTGATGCTAACACTCTTAATATTATCTATAATGTTGCTGATGTCATTAACAAAATCGCATTTTGCTTAGCGATTTGGGCTTGCGCAACCAAAGAGTCAAACGCTTAAGCGATTAAAAACCAGTAAGTTTGGTGTGTGGGTATAATTTATTTTTATGAATTATACCCCGCCCAATTAAAAATCAACCTTTTACAAGAAGGTAGCGAATAATGCTTAGCTTACCTGCAAGCGACCTGTCACATGATGGGATTTTTGAGCCTATCAAAAAAGGTAATGAGTCGCTTGAGAATAAATTACATAACGAACTAGAGCTTCTGCTTCCACCAAAGGAAACTCACCTTGGCAAGATAAGCAGATATCATTTCAAGGCTCGCGGTAAGTTCATAAGAGGAAAATTAGCTTTAATCACCGGAGACTCTTTTGGAGTTTCGAAAGAATGGTCCTTGTTATGGGGTCTAAGCGTTGAATTAATGCATAATGCTTCTCTAGTGCATGACGATATATGTGATCACGACTCGATTAGAAGAGGTAACCGGAACGTCAGCGCAAAGTTCGGCGAAGAGGTCGCACTTACTTTTGGAGACTGGTTAATAGGGAAGTCGTTTGAATTAGCTAGCATCATCACATCTGAATCAAAAGAAACCTCTTTAATCACTAGCCTTGCAAAGGCCCTTCAAATTACTAGTAACGGTCAAGTAAAGGATTTATCGTATCTAAAATACCCAGCTTGGAGTGAATACTTGGCTATTGCTGGGAACAAGACAGCACCTTTATTATCGGTTCCAATCTCGGGAATGCTCCAACTGTCTGGCAATTTGTGTCATTGCGGCCCATTAAATAATGTGCTTTTAGAGACAAGTAAATATTATCAAATATCAAATGACATATTAAATTTTTTAGGGGAAGATGGGGCCTTGTCTCCTTTTTCTGACATACACCGAAGAGCTCCTAACGCAGTAATAATTAAATTCAGAGATACGATTAACACATCGACCAAAGGTGCTTTTGACGAATGGCTTAATTCATTCATTGATTGTGATGTCGAATATTGGAGGAATCAAATTAATCACTCTTCTGCCCTTCTAGAAACAAAAAAAGCTTTAGAAAGCATAGATCGCAGAATAGAAGATCAATCAAAAGCACTGCCAAAAAAACTAAAAGATATAACCAACTCTATAAAAACTCAAATTAAAATTGCCAACCAAATTAAATTTTAACTGTACATCTGGGTGTCAGTTTAAAAAAAATAGAAAAATTCATGTTGCAATATTCTAAGTCGAACAAATATAAGTCAAAAAGGAACGCTATTGTTATAGGTGGGGGCATTGGAGGAATTGCTGCAGCAATTAGAGTAAATGCCCTAGGTTATAAAACAACATTAATTGAGAGGCTAAGTGCCCTAGGCGGAAGAGCCCAGGTGTTTAAGAAAAATGGTTACATTCATGATGCAGGCCCAACCGTTCTTACAGCACCCTTTTTATTCGATGAATTATTCACCCTTCTAGGAACTACACGAGAAGAACATGTCGATTTTAGGGCTTTAGATCCTTGGTACAGCTATTACTTCCATACTGGCGAAACTTTTGACTATAGAGCGGAAGTCCCGGATACACTAGAAGAAATTAGGAAATTTAATTTCGATGATACCAAAAATTATCTGCGACTTTTAGCTGCTTCCGAGAAAATTTTTGACGTTGGATTTACAGAATTATCATCAAAACCTTTTAATAACCTATCCACCATGATACTTCAGACACCAAATATTTTAAGACTAGGAGGATATAGAACGGTAAGCCAATTTGTAAATAGCTATCTAAAGCATCCACTTCTGAGAAAAGCATTTTCAATACACCCTCTTCTGGTCGGGGGGAACCCCTTTAGTACTACATCAATCTATTCATTGATTCATTTCTTAGAAAGAAAATGGGGGGTTCATTTTTGCATGGGAGGAACAGGTAATTTAATAAGATCTTTATATGAACTAATGTGTCAAAATCAAATCGATGTAGTGCTTGAGACTGATATCGCAAGACTGGAGGTCAGCGACAAAATAGTAAAGTATGCAATTAGTTCAACGGGCACAAAATATGAGGCTGATTTATTCATTAGTAACATTGATCCGCCCACTCTATTTGACGAAGTTTTACCATATAAAAGATCACCATTTAATAAAATTCTTCCTGATAGCTTAACCACTTACTCAATGGGATTGTTCGTGCTTTTCTTCGGGACAAAAAAAAGGTATGAAAATATCGCACACCATACTATATGGATGGGAAAAAGATTTAAGTCTCTACTAACAGATATTTTTAAAAATAAAACCCTTTCTGACGACTTTTCGCTTTATTTGCATAGACCAACAGCTACAGATACCTCTTTCGCCCCAAAAGGCAACGATAGCTTTTATGTGCTTTGCCCAGTACCCAACCTGCTTGCATCTATAAATTGGAAAGTTGAAGGCCCTAAACTCTCTCAGAGAATAATTGAGGCCTTAGATAAAACTATTATGCCAGATTTATCTAAGCATTATGTTGATGATTTTTTTATGACTCCTGAAGATTTCCGATCAGACTATAGATCCACACATGGAGCGGGATTTTCTATTGCGCCCTCTCTCACTCAATCGGCCTGGTTTAGATACCACAATCATGATAGCTCATATAAAAACCTATTTTTAGTTGGTGCTGGAACACACCCTGGGGCGGGTATGCCAGGTGTGCTATGTTCAGCAAAAGTTATTGAAGAATTAATAATAAATAAAAATATTCATTAATTAATATAATGAATATAGATAACGCACATGAAAAAGTTTTGGGCGAACACAGTAAAAGTTTTCATTGGGCATCAAAACTTTTCCCCAGAAAGCAAAGAGATTCAATTTCCTTGCTTTATTTTTTTTGTCGAACACTTGACGATCTTGCTGACGAGAAGGATAAGAACAACTCACGTTTATTAAGGGATTTTAAAGAAAGAATAATCAATGAGACGCGTCCTGAGAAAGGCTCCAATAATTTTAAAAGACTACAAAGCGCATACCACAGCCTAGGACTCAACAAAGAAGTTTCGTCGCATTTGCTGGATGGATTAATATCTGATCAAGAAACAGTACAAATTAAGGACGAAAAAGAATTAGTTGAATATTGTTATCGAGTTGCGGGAACCGTAGGGTTACTCATGTGCCCAATATTGGGATGTAAGGGAAAGGAAGCGTTAAAGTTTGCGGTAGACCTTGGCGTTGGGATGCAAATGACTAACATAGCGAGAGATGTATTCGAGGATTCCAATTTAGACAGACGATACTTACCTGGCACTTGGCTAGATTCTATGACCACCCGAGAGATACGAGAATCCAGTCAGCATCCTTACAGCGATAGCCATCGAAAAATTAGAATTGCTATTCATAGACTTCTTGATTTAGCTCAACAATATTACGAGAGCGGCCGCCAGGGGTTATCTTATTTACCTTTGCGCAGCAGGTTTGGAATTGCAGTTGCATCGAATATATATCAGGATATAGGCAAAAAAATTAGGTCAAAACATTTTGACTGGGGGAAAAGTAGAGCCTATACCACTCTTTTCGATAAAATCTTAGCAACTATCTTTTCAACTAAATATCTTATGGATGTTCGACAGACGAATCCAAAACATTCAGCTATACTCCACCATCACTTAAAAGATTTTAAGCGCTCATGGTAAAAAAGGAAATCCACATTATTGGAGCTGGTTGTGCCGGGCTATCACTAGCAAAATATCTATCAATTGATAGTAAAACCAATACATATAAAATAAACTTTTATGGTCGTAAGTCAAATGCCTTCGCAACCCCAAATTATTGGAGTTTTTGGGGTGATCAAGTAAATCTCTTTGTTGAACAGTCTATTAAAAAAAAATGGTATGAATGGGAAATTATAAGTGAGGAATCGGTAGTCACACACAAAACAAAAAACTCTCCATACTGCACAATAAATAGTCGCGAGTGGCTGGCTTTATGCGGATTCGAAAAATTAGTTATCAGCCCAAATATTCCCGAACCTGGACCTTTAGTATTCGACAGTAGGAACCCAAGGGCATCTTCCGGCGGACTGACTCAGGAATTCGTTGGGCAAACCATTGAGGTAAAAAAACCGTTATTTAATCCAAAAAGCGTAACTTTAATGGATTTTCGTTGCGATCAACGGCAAGGACCTCATTTCATATATATTTTACCCTTTTCATCCACAAGTGCACTCATAGAGTCGACTCGAATTAGTGAGTTTCTTTGCCCATCAAAATATTACAAAGAAGCAATCAAAAAATATCTAACCGAAAGATTAAAATGCATCGAATACAGAATAATTGCAGAAGAATACGGAAAAATCCCTATGGGGCACGTGGTTAAGCATGACAGTAACTATCTTGGTATTGGCAGTAATGGTAATTGCCTTAGGAAAAGCTCTGGATATGCATTTAATTCAATTCAGCACCAGACACAGCAGATAGCTGCACAAATTTCAGCAGGCCAAACAATTACCAGACAAAGACAGATACCTTTCGCTTTTTCAAGGCTTGAGACTATACTTGATTCAATTTTTTTAATGGCATTGAAGCGACAACCCCACAAAGCTCCAGAATTCTTTATAAAGATTAGCAAACGACTGACTGGGGACGAGTTCGCTAGTTTCATGTCGGGCAAAACACGTCTTAACATCCTATTAAAAATAATTTGCGCCTTACCAAAAATACCTTTCTTGAAAGCGGGATTTCAAACAATACAGGCTAAGCTATACCATGGAACTGACATCGATTGATACGATTTGTCTTGCCCTGATTATATTAATTGGATTACCCCATGGAGCAATCGATGGCCCCTTACTAAATAAAGTAAATAGTATCCAGATCAACCAAAACCTTCAGCTCTTGTTATACGTTTTTGCCGGTATTGGCTTTTGGATTTTTTGGGCGTATTTTCCAAACATCGGACTATCGATATTTCTAATTATAAGTCTTGTGCATTTTGGGCTCAGCGACTTAAGGAGCAATTTCCCAGATTTCAATCTAAATAATTTTGAAAAATTAATAATAAGTTTTTCCCATGGAGGTTTGGTAACTATAATAACCCCTATATTTCATCCGGAAAAAACATTCTTTATATTCTCCATACTAGGAGGATCTGAATACTTTTTTTATTCATTTTTTTTGGCCGCTTTTCTGCTTTGGTGTATTAGTTTACTACTGTTTAGCTTGGTAGCTTTTCAGTGCTCTTTAAAAAGATTTCCTCTATACGAAATTATACTTCTCACTATAAGCTGCTTTCTATTAGACCCAATAATTTTTTTTACCTTTTATTTTTGTGGTATTCACACGATACGCCATCTGAATTCAATTAAAGCCATTTGCCTATCAAGCAACGAGTTTCACGACATTATATATAAAACTATTCCTTTTTTTATCGCTACCATGATAATCGTTGCTAGCTTAGTACTTTATTACAGCTTTTATAAAGATTTTGAATTTAATGACTCTTTAACAAGAACGGTTTTTATCTTACTGGCATCTTTAACAGTGCCCCATATGATCTTTATCGATAATATTTTTCATAGGCGCCAATCCTAGCATTATATCATTACTTACTAAAACCAAATTTTTGTTTTGCGACAAGATTCTTCTCGTAGTCATCGTTTAACACCCAGCCTCCGGTAAGTTTTCTCACTGAATACTGTTTGTTATATAAGAAGGGCATGATAATTTGAAAAATACCGAAAGTTATCACTGAAAGAAAAAAGTGCAGAAGACCGATTAGAATCTCTCCGCGAAATACTGGAACGAAAAACCCAAATAAAAAATATGTCCACGAATAACCAAAATAACAATGCCCAGAAAGACCAGATTCTTGGTGCAAAATACGAACACTTTTTTGCCACCCTAAAAGCATCACCCCCAAGATAACGGGAAGAAAAAAAACCAATAGAAGAAGTAACCCTGGGATAGAAAAAGCAAAGGTGTGATTTAAAGCCAAATTCAAATCCTCCCTTAGCTCTTTTTATCAACTCTTTGTCGAATAATTGTATTACTAATGAACTGAAGAACCTTGTCGTTAACTTGATTCTTTACGATAATTTTAAATCTAATAGTGCCTCTTTTAAAACCTTTAGAAGAAACTTTTTTATCAAATACTTCAATACGCGTTGAAAGCACGTCATTTGGGAAAACTGGCTTGAACCATCTCAATTCATCAATACCCCAGCCACCCATACTTGACTCTTTTATCAGACCGAGTTCGAGAAACTGTGTGAATGCCTTTGCGACAGTCATAAAACCACTTGCGATGATTGAGCCGAAATGACCATTGGCAGCAGCTTTTGAATCTATATGAAATGGCTGTGGGTCATATTTTTTTGCAAACTCAACTATTTCAATTTCAGTAATAAGGACAGGGGCAGCATCAAATACCATTGAAACGTGAAAATCGTCGAAAAAAAACGATCCCGGCAAAGCTTTTGTGGACTGTTCCATCAGATAATAACTTCAAATCCTTCAAAAACGGGATGACCTAAATAAAATTCCTTTGATTTTCCCGCATTTTTATGAGCTTGGCGAAAATTCTCAGATTTTGTCCATGCAATAAAAAGTTTTTCCGACTCCCACAAACTATGGCTAGCGTAAATACAGTGGTCGTCATGCTTAGGCCCTTTTATAAGATTAAATTTACAAAACCCTGGTACCTCATCAAGGTGCGTTTCGCGATTTCTCCATACTTTTTCAAATTCTTGCTCCATCCCATGCTTTACTTTGAATCGGTTTAAAGCTATGTACATAAGACTGCGACCTCTTTAGAAAAATATTAGTTTATCGAATAAATCGACCAAACACTAGTTAGCTAAATACAGTTTGTCTATTATTGAGGGGATGTTTTTTTTAAAACTGAAAAAGCCTTTTTTAGCAAAATTCCAGCAAAAACGATCTAGTTTACGCACTAGAAAATTTGTAGTAAAACCCTCACCTTGAGCAAGGTTATTAATAAAATATAAATTGTCTCCAACGGTAGGATAGAGAACGTCGATCTCTTCGCTACCACTTAAATATGCCCCTAATAACTTTGGGTCTATTAGTATTGAGCTTTTTACATGGTTACAAAAACTTTCCGCCAGTTTTCTTTTAAAGTTGATAACCTTATCATCAACTTGAATTAGCCTATTATTATTATCGAGAACAAGTACTAGGATTTCTTCATAATCACCTTTAATGATGAATTCAGAATTAATTGACAATTGATTGTCAAATACCAACAACTTTTTATTATTTGGATTGTTTTTTTCAGGAAATAAAGGCGTCTCGATTTCATATCCACCCCTTTCAACGAGACTCGCTGCAGATTCATTCAGACTTGTATCCCCATACCTTCCTTGAGTAAATTTTTGAATATTCGTTGACCTTGCTAGATAATTTTTTCCTTGTGTTTGTAAACCTGCAACCCATCTCCAACTAAGTGTATTAGAAGCTGGATCACCGTCGTATAAATGCTCTTGGAAAAACTTTGCACCAAGCTGCCAAGGTAACTTAAGTGTAAAAATCCAGATACTAGCAAACCACATCCTTGAATGATTGTGCAGATAATTATCGGATTTTAGCTCATCAACCCAATCATCAAAACACTCAATTCCTGTTTGACCAGTGATTGCTCTTGCGTAGCCAATGTTGCTAGCGGTCTGGTCATGAGCAAGATCGCGATAAACACTATGACGATGTTCAAGCCAACCTTTCCAATAAACCCGCCAGAATAACTCTTGAATGTATTTTTCAACTAGTTCGATTGAATACCGATCTAAAACTCGTTTTACTAAATCAAATTCATTAATTACTCCGTGACTGATATACAGGGAAAGTTGTGAAACTGCTCGATGCTTACCCCTGCCAAAGTCAAAGTTTCTCATCTTAGTATAGTTAGCAATACCGTTTTCTAAAAAAGACTCAACTGCCAGGTCAGCTGTTTGGTGTAGATCCGTTTCCGGATTTCTAAAATTTCCCATCGAATGAAAGATTTAAAACAGAGAAAACCAAAGATTCATTAATAGAACTATTACAGTCGATAAGACTGTAGTTAGATGTAGGCGCTTAAAGGCCGATTCATTACGCTGGTCACGTGCGGTATTTATTTTTGGCACCAAAAGCAAACAAAAGATCATTAAAAGAATCCCCATGATAAATCCAAAGATGGGAACTAGATCGCCAAAATAAATTGCTATCAATGCATTCAAACCCATCAGAGTCGCACAAAGCTTAAAAAGCTTGGGAAATAAACTACGCAGGAATGGGCCTGCTTGATTTTCGGGTAAGGTTTGAAAGATTGTAGGAGCTACTATTGCCGATTGGAAGAGTATAAATCCGCTTATTAAACCACAGCCAAGATTTTGAAGATTATCAAAAAAAGTATCCATAGGATCGATACGCAATTTAATTATTTTGGATCATAAAACTCTATAATCATATTGCCCGATTAAATAGAGTACCTTGATGTTAAACTATTGTTTATATGCCATAATCGTAAAAACTAAAATGGAGTCAATTATAACGATGGCATTTTTCGAATTGAGAGTTTATGAGATTTTTGAAGGTAAAAAAGACGAATGGATAAAGTATTTTAACGACAAAATCATTCCCTTTCAGACACAAAAGGGAATGATCATTCATGGGGCGTTTGATGTTCTTAGTACTGATCATTTTTCAGAGGTAAATAAAGAAAGAGTCATGAATACGGTAGACAATCCTAATTTATTTACTTGGATTAGAAGATTCGAAAATTTAGCGCACAAAGAAAAACTATATAAACGAGTTTATGAAAGTACCGAGTGGCAAGAGGAATATAGACCAAATGTAGCCAAAATGATTAATCTCAACACCGTGGTCGTTCATAACTTATCCTCTATCGAAATGTCAGTTATGAAATAAAAACTAAAAATTGAGATTTTTTTATTTGTCTTAGCAACAGTTACTATTCTGATAGGCTAGGCATAACTTCATTTACAAAAAGTTGTTCAGTCAGTTTGGTACCATTAACAAAAATAAAATAAGACATTCCCGTGTCTCTATGTCGGTTATGAATCTCCTCCAACACCTCTTCTGGCGTACCTAACAGTGCTACAGGCGCTCGCTGCGCACTTTTCAAGTCATCAAACCCTAACTGTTTTGAAAGTTCAACCAATTCTGGGTCGTTTCTTTTTTTTGATATGCCTAAAAGCATGAGCCCCCCTATCTCAATTTCTGAAATGTCCCTTCCCTCTTTTGTTAACATACTATGAAGTATATCAATTCGTTCCTTAAGTACGTTCATTGTAAACTTAAGGGTAGCTTCTTTGTCGTTTATGAAATCCTTTCCATTTCCGGTAGGTGGAATGATATTTAAGATATCTGCTTCTCGGGCTGCTATCTTAAGCAAACCGGTCCCTGAACCACCCAACATCAGCGGTATTTTAGTTTGGACTGGCCTTGGATTATTATAAGCATGATTTATTTTAAAGTGTTTTCCTTTGAAAGACGGGACTGTTTTGCTACTCATCTCGTTAATAACCTGGATAGTCTCTTCTAGCTGCTCTAACCTTGTTTTTAATGGAGGGAATTCATAGCCATGGGCAATATATTCTTTATCTTGCCACCCGGCTCCAAGCCCAGTGATAAATCGTCCTCCGGAGATTTGGTCAATCATCGCTATCATTTTAGCCAAGATAGCGGGAGGCCTAAAAGAAGCAGAGATCACCGCTGGTACGAGCTTGATTGTTTTTGTAGCTTGCGCAATTGCAGCATAAGCAGTGAGGCATTCTAATTGATTGGATTGCGGATTCCCTAAAGGTGAGTAAAAATGATCATTCAGTGAAACTGAATAATATCCGGCCTCCTCAAGTTCAATAGAACGCTGGATTGCTTTTTTTATATCGCCATCAACGATATCCCCGTCTGATAAAAATACCCCGAATTTCATAACCGATCCCCTAGAGGCTTGCAGAGCCCATATGAATTTCTATTTTATCATTAAAATTTCATAAAAAACTATATAATTTGATATGATTATATTTATGAAGAAATTCTCTAAATGGATCTTTGATCTGGACGGAACACTCACTCAAAATAACATTGATTTTGACAGAATCAGAAACGAATTAAATATACCCAAAAACATCCTTATCCTTGATCACTTAAAACAACTACCAGCCACAGTCGCACATGAGTTACAAGAGAAGCTTGCAGTATTAGAGCATGAAATGATATCTGAAACGAAAATTGCGCCAGGAGCAGCCGAGCTTCTTTCTTTACTTCAATCAAAAAACTTTCTTCTCGCAATATTGACCAGAAACACAAAAGAAAATGCTATTAGAACTCTAGAACAAATTGCACTTTCAGCTTATTTTAGTTGGGACACGATAATTGGCAGAAGAGAAGCAACTCCCAAACCCTCTTCTGATGGAATCAACCTTATTTTAAGCAAATGGAGAGAAAATAAAGATGATTGCGTTATTGTCGGAGACTTCTATCTCGATATCGAATCGGGGCAAAACGCAGGGATAAATACTATTTATGTAAACGAGACTGACAACTGTAGTCTTGCCAATTTTTCCTTCAAATGCCTTGGCGATATAATAGAACAATTGAGCTAGTTTCAAATTGACATACATCCCAATTAAAACTAGTCTTTAGACGCCTTCCACGTGCCACCGTAGCAATATTTATTCCCTCCTTTTAATTTGAATATCTTGAGACAAGAAGGGCATAGAAAGATCCAACTTGTAAGTCCAAGTATTCTACAGCGGTATAGAATGACAAATTCTTTTTGGCACTCGAAACATAATTTAATTCGCTTTCTCATAACAAATTACTTTGCTACTATGTGATACTTTTAACTTCCATCTTATGCACTTCTTTCTTTTCAAATATAGCCTTTTTAAACCATCTAATTAAAAAAAACGATCGCTTATCACGAGCAAGCACTATACTAATAGATTACATTTAACTTGTGGAACTTTTGACCAAACTTTTGACGGATGACTGAAACTCGGGAAAAAAATTTGTAATCTCACGCAAATCGAAGGACTTCAATATAGATGTATTCGGTTCTCTTTCTAACAAAAATTCAAAACTAAATCGAACTAATTGATTTTTAGTAAATTTATCAGCTACTAGTTTATTTGCATATTCGTCCGACAAAGTTACAGAATGTATGGATTTTGTTTTTGAATGAACTGTAACCTCGAATAAATCGTTAGCTACCGGAATTATATCTATAATCATCATTACCCTTTTATTCAAAAATTATTAGTCTTCAGAACTATAGAATACAATAAATAAAAGACAAATTCTTGGCCTTAATTTAGTAGGATAACACCATCAAAATCTGATATAGTTTTTTGAAGTGAATCAAAGGACTTGATGAGATATGGGGAAATTAATCAACGGCGAATGGGTCAAAACAAGCATCATTACCAGCGATGAGTCTGGGGCATATAAGAGATTACCTAGAACCTTCCTAGAGACAGTATCTGAGAATCATGCTGTTTTTAAACCAGAAACTGATAGATATCATCTTTATGCTAGTCTTGCTTGTCCATGGGCATCCCGCGCCTTAATCTATCGTGAACTTAAAGAACTTCAAAATCATATTAGTGTAGATATTGTTCATCCTGACATGCTTGAAGATGGATGGAAATTTGATCCATCTTTTCCAGGTGCAACGAAAGATTCAATTTACGACTATGAATTTCTACGTCAAATTTATCAGAAAGCAGATCCAAAAATCACCACAAGCGTTACTGTTCCGATCTTGTGGGACAAACACACTGAAACTATTGTAAATAATGAGTCCTCTCAAATCATTAGAATCATGAATTCTGCATTCAATTCATTGACAAACAATCATGATAATTACTACCCGGAAACCTTATCTGAAAAGATTGATGATCTGAATGAAACCATTTACATAGGGATAAACAATGGAGTTTACAAATGTGGGTTTGCCAAATCGCAAAACACGTACGAAAA
Organism: Methylococcaceae bacterium TMED69; assembly: GCA_002170535.1. GTDB lineage: Bacteria > Pseudomonadota > Gammaproteobacteria > TMED69. The sequence continues at coordinate 188,982 of NHDW01000008.1, read as the reverse complement.
ATCAGCGAAACTACTATTCAAGACTCTTGATGAACTAGACTCAATCCTAGCAAAAAACCAATTTCTTTTAGGAGACGTTTTAACCGAAGCGGATTTACGACTTATACCCACTTTGTTAAGGTTTGACGAAGTTTACTACACGCACTTTAAATGCAACTATAAGCGTATAGTTGATTATAAAAATTTATTTCGATACACCCAAGATTTGTACTCAATACCGGCGATTAAACTAACCACTGACTTAGATCATATAAAACGCCACTATTATTACAGTCACGAAACGTTAAATCCATATAGACTTGTGCCTATAGGTCCAGCGAGGACTCTTGTGTGATGCAGCTCATCAAAGCTATAGAAACTTCTGATGGCGCCGGAGTAAAAATTTTCAGGAGTATTGGAAGAACTCAACAGATTGAAGATTATGACCCACTATTAATGCTGGATGAATTCTCTTCAGAAAATTCCGAGGACTATATTAATGGATTTCCTGATCATCCTCATTGCGGTTTCCAAACTCTAACGTATATGCTTAACGGCACGATGTATCATGAAGACAGTTTGAACAACTCAGGTAAACTGGGGCCGGGAGATGTGCAATGGATGACTGCGGGTAAAGGAATAATCCATTCCGAAATGCCCGCTCAAGATAAAGGTTTAATGAGGGGGTTCCAATTATGGGTAAACCTTCCGTCTGAAGATAAATACTGTGATCTGACATATTTAGACATAAGAGGAAATGATATACCAACCGCAGAAGAAGACTCTGTGATCACAAAAGTCATTGCCGGCAGATTCAACGACAAAATGGGGCCTATTGATTCAGGCACAACTAAACTAGATTTTCTAGATATCAAAAGAACTCAAAGTGAACAAAGACTGAAGTTAAACGAAGAAAAAAAACATTTTTTGTATGTCTTCGAAGGGGAGTTGATCATTGATGATAGTTTATTAATAGCTAGGTGCGGAATATCCTTACATAAAAATTCCACCATTTGCTGCGAGAACTTCGCTCGCTATCTCGTGATAAGCGCTCTGCCTCTCAAAGAGCCTGTTGTAAAATACGGACCCTTTGTAATGAATACTAAATCCCAAATTTTAGAAGCGATCGAAAAATACAAAAATGGCACATTTGGAACGTAAACCCGCTATTTTTTTAGTAGCAAGGTAAAATTTACTTTTGTTAACCACTGAACTCATTAAAGCCTACCTAAATGCTAATTACTTTATTTTAGAAAAAGAACAATTTAAATTTCAGATTGGTGCATATAGCAAAGATTTTGAAAACCTATTTAAACAATATAATGTTAATACTGGGTCTTTCATTAGTGCTTATAATCCTAGAAGCCAACCAACCATTCAAATTCAAAATAAAGATAAACACAGACGATTTAAAAACAGACTCCTCAAAGATAGTTTGCGCTTTCTTGAGGCGGTTAGTACTGATCCTTTAGGCAACTGGCCTCCTGAATATGGATTTTTAGTTTTAGGTGTAAATAAAAACAAAGCGATTCAATTTGGTATAAGCCTTTGCCAAAACGCAATCGTTTATATTGATTTTAAAGCAGTTCCTGAACTGATTTTAGTGGATTAGTGATACATGTTGATTTATTTCTTAAGTATAACATCCGGTTATCCAAAAAATTTAAAATTAAAATTTGACAGTTTCATCTTCATTTAATACTATACCCCCTATGGGTATAAACAAAATCCTTTTTGTTATTTTTATCGTAATTATCGTAAATGTAGACGCAAGGCCAGTATCTTGGACTCAAGGATCCACTTTAATGGCCTACTCAAATAACCTGAAAAACTCTATTTATTATCATTTCTCACCAACGTATAAATTTTCTCTTGGACTAGAAATGGTTGAAGATAAAATTTTCGATAACAGTTATGCCTACTTTAGATTCACTCGCTTATTAAATCGTAAAAATATGCAAAATTCACAACGAAACTTATATTTTCGCTCGGGAGTTAGTTCAAAACAATGGGCTTCGTATTTTTTCGGATTGCAGGGTGATTGGGAAACGAGGCGTTTATTTGCTGGGTTCAACGTAAATCTGATTGAATCTGGGAATAGAGATTATTTCAACCAATCTTATCAAGTTGGGATAGCACCTTATTTAGGAGAATTTGGCGATTTACATACCTGGATTATGGTTAAAACAAAGAGAAACTCAGTGGCAGACGAATGGAGTACATTTCCTGTAATCAGGCTATTCAAAGGGGACGTTATGCTGGAGCTGGGTTACAACGGGGAAACGAGCTGGGATACCCATTTAATGTACAGATTTTAAAAAAGGACTCAAAATGAAAATATTACTATTAACTATCATATTCTGTTCAACTCAAGTATTTAGTCATAGCAAGGAAAATACGAGTCATACTCCGCATGCTCACTCTGCAGATGCAAAATTAGTTGATGGAAAACTCGAAAACCTAGATTCAGATAGATTTGATAGTTTCGTATCTGACCTAAAAGGCCATAAAGTAGCTGTTGTCAGCGTCAAAGGGATGGTCTGTGATTTTTGCGCCAGAGGAATTCAAAAGACATTTAATAAAAGGGATGAAATTAGAAAGGTTGATGTTGACCTAGATAAGGGTAAAGTTCTTTTGGCCTTTACTAGTTCAGCCACCATAGATTTTGAAGAAATTAAAAAAACAATCCAATCAAATGGGCAGACCGCAGTTGATATGGAAATAATTAATATTTAACTAGTTATGATTAGAGTAAAAGAGAATTTGCCAAGCCTCGTGGCATTATTAGCATCATCCTCGACATTAATATGCTGCGCACTACCTGCTTTATTAGTGTTGCTAGGGGCTGGTGCTTCCTTGGCGAACTTTATTACTATCTTCCCTTTCTTTATCGTTTTGTCAAAAAATAAAATTTTAATTTCAATTATAGCAACCGTAACGCTGTCACTAGCGGGTTATCTTAATTATAAAACATACCATATGCCCTGCCCCGCAGACCCTACGTTAGGCAAACAATGCATGCAAACCAGAAAAAGATCAGTTTATATCTACATAATTTCGGTTTTTATTTTTATTTTTGCTACCATATTCACTTACGTTTTGCCGAGGATCATATAAAGATGAATCATCCCAATCATAAAGACAAGCTACCAAGTATTAAAAGAATAGAAGGTCAAGTTAAAGGTATTGCTAAAATGGTCGAGGAAGAACGTTACTGTATTGATATTTTAAATCAAATAAAAGCTATAAAAAACTCTATTAGCGCCGTTGAAAGAAAAATCCTACAAACACATCTAAGAGGTTGCGTTAAAAATTCTCTTGATGGTGGCCCAGATTTTGATAGCAAGATAGACGAACTGATGAAAGTTCTTAAAAGATAAAAATGCAACCTATTATGAGTCAAAACTCCACCTATCAACTCAACCGTCAAGGTATAATCATGTCGGCATTAACTCTGTTTAATCACAGAGCAGACGCTTATAAATAACAGAAAGTTCTTTTTTTAACCTTTGACAGACATTTCATACATGTTCCAATCAGTTTTTTGAGCCAATTGGTCATATAGTGATCTGGCCCGATAATTATCGTCTTTAGTGATCCACCGCATAACACCCCAACACTCACGCTCCGCAATTAACCGCAATTCATTCAAAAGCATGTTTGCGGCATCACCCCCACGACTTTCTGGAACTACTATTAAATCGTCAAGGAATCCAATATCCTTCCCTCTTAATGGACTAGGCATAGCCCTATAATGAGCAAGCCCAATTAGCGTATTGCTTTGCTCGGCTACTATACCTTTAAGAGGATGATCTGTAGCAAGTAACCAACTCCAAGTAGCTTTTATACCTTTATCATTTAATTCGATTTTATAATGATCAGCATAATGCTGGTAAACAACCAACCAATTCTCAAAGTCTTCGAACTCTACAGCTCTAATATTAATCATAAAACCCACCCCTAATTTTCTGTTTAAAGCTAAGTAAAAAACTAAACTACATAAAAACATAAATAGAGACAAGCCGCAAAAATCAAATTTTTCACCAAACAATCAGATGGAGATGCAATTGAAAAAATAAACTATTAACATTCAAAAGTGGCCAAAATCGGCTGTTTTGTAGGCTAATTGAGATACTAAGAGCCTCACAATACAAAATTCTTTATCAGCTCTGTTATTTAAATAACAGTTTGAGACAAAAAATCAGAAGAAGATTGTCCAAAAAATAAATTAATTTCTGAACCAAAATCGCAGTTATACCGTACTAAAATTGACTTTGGGCTTTTTTAAAGGTAGTTTTCATGACCACTCTATATCTCTTGTACAGGTTGTTGTCACTAAGAAATGCCAAAAAAAAGACTAGTTAACATTTAATCTTTTTCTGCTCTTGTGGTCTGAAAAATACTGCAACTCCACCTATTTGATGAACTAATACAGCGTCCACGTTTTCAACTATCAGCTTGGTCAATTCAGCTCTAGATTCCTTTCCACTTCCTCTAAACCGCACTTTTATTAACTCGTGCGCTTCAAGAGCGATATCTATCTCGGACAGAACCGCATCCGAAACTCCTCTGTGGCCAATCATTACAGTTGGTCTTAATGAATAAGATCGCGCACGCAAAATCTTTTTTTCGGAATTTAATAAGGTTTTTTTCAAAACAACATCCTGTTTAATAGGTAATTAGAAAAACGATTTATGTTAACAATAATGAAAATAAAATTATAATATCATTTTTCCCTCATTTTGTCGGAGTTTAAAACTAAAACTTGGAGCTAATAGCCCCTGCCATTTGCCAAGTTTGTATGGTCTGGTATAATCGTGTTGATTTTAAGGAAAACCCCTAATGAAAAAAGATATACACCCGAAAGAATATAGAGAAGTGCTTTTTCATGACACTAGTGTAGATGAATATTTTTTGGTTCGATCTACGCTTCAAACAGAAGGGACAAAAAAGTGGACTGACGGAAATACTTATCCATATTGCCCTCTTGATGTTTCCTCAGCTTCACACCCTTTTTATACCGGCAAACAAAAGCTCGTAGATACCGAAGGAAGAATTGACAGATTCAACAAACGTTTCGGTAGTAAATAAGGTACGCCCAGGATACTAACGATTACCGAAGAGAAGATGCCGCGTACGGTTAATTTTTAATTCCCTTTTGTATACTAGCCAAACTAAAGCTCAACAATAAAAAAAACAAAAACACGTTCGTCTAGATTCTTGTTTTCACTGCCTTACAACTCCTCGTAGTATTTCAATGATTGAATTAGACTAAAGAGAAATAACTGACCAGAAAGGAACTTGAGAATTCACCTATTGTTCTTTTTAATAAAGAAAACAACGCTAATTAATTTCCCAACATCTTGTTCTGTGTTAGAAAAGGAACTATGAAATTAAATTATATAGAGTGGGAAAAAACAAATAGAGTGGTGGAAGAAAAAGCTTGGTGTGTCTGACCACGGCATCGCTTGGATATCTTTTATCAAAGGAATTATAATTGGATTACTGATTTACCACTTTTTTTTAAATTAAGAGTTACAATAATCTTTCTTCCCTTTTCTTCCCATGGTAAAACTTGAACGTGAATCAATACACCCCAATACTTTCTCTCCTGTTTTTAATATTTCCTTTTTAATTTCCCGGAGTAGAGTTCGATAGCTTAGTTAGACGAGACAGTCTTTATTATGAGAAGCCATCAAATGCCCCGTTCACCGGGAAGGTTAATGGTAAAGAACAAGGTTCGACGAAAAAGGAAATGAAAGAAGGTTATTGGCTCCGGTATCACGACAATGGACAGTTTTTCTCAGAAGGAACCTGTAAGAGTGGAGATATGGTGGGTCAATGGGGCTTTTATAAATGAGATGGAACCATTATTAAAAAATACAGTGAAACCTAGGCAAACGTTAAGAAGATAAGGTACTGAATACCTCTCAGAAAAACTTCCCTCCCCACACCGGCCTGTGGTAAAAATATAATATGTACCGTGATATTTTAATATTTACTTTGATGATCACTGCTCTTCTTATCACCTCGACTGCGTGTTTAAGTGATAATTTTCAAAAAGGTTTAGATGCTTCTCAAAAAGGAGATTATTCAACCGCTATTAAGGAATGGACCCCTCTTGCAAAACAGGGAGATGCAGACGCTCAGTACGCTCTTGGTGCGATGTACTTCGCAGGTTATGGAGTATCACAGAATTATCATACTGCGGTAAAGTGGTACACCCTTGCTGCAGAACAAGGGAATTCAAATGCCCAGTTTAATCTGGGCGTGATGTACGGCAAGGGGCAAGGAGTTTCACAAAATTTCCAGACTGCAATGAAGTGGTACACCCTTGCTGCTAGCCAGGGGAATGCTCTTGCCCAGTTCAATCTGAATGTTATGCGTGACAAAAGACAAAAAGTTTCACAGGACTACCAGACTGTCATCAAATCACACATTGGTGCCGCAAAACAAGGGAACGCAGATATTCAGTATCGTCTGGGTGTGATGTACCACGACGGACATGGGGTTTCACAAAATTTCCAGACTGCAATAAAGTGGTACACCCTTGCTGCTAGCCAGGGGAATGCTCTTGCCCAGTTCAATCTGGGTCTTATGCACAACAGAGGCCAAGGAGTTTCAAAGGATCAAGTACGTGCCCATATGTGGTTAAATCTTTCTGCATTAACTGGACACAAGAAAGCGGCCAAACTTAGAGATATTGTCGCAGAGAATCTCACCGATCGTAACTTATCTGACGCGCAAAGATTCGCCCGTGAGTGTATTGCAAAAAACTATAAAGGTTGCTAAAGGCTACCCTCCCAACGCAGTATCTGGAGAGTTATCAAATCTTTGCCTAAGTTTTATCGGTATCAAAGAGATTATTTGTTTGAATATATTACCTTATTGAGTGATAAATAATTCCGCTATTACTCAAAACTTTCGCATAATTTTGAAATATATTAGCAATCTCTTCAAAATAATCATTTTTCATCGCAAACTCTGTATGACGAACCACACTCTTTAATGAAGTAAATCTTTCATTGATTGTGAAAACTATATTTCCGGTTTTACCTTTTGAGTGGTCGGTTGGGTCCACAAATTCGGGTGCCTTCGTAAAATATGAATTTAAAAGGTGCTTTTGTCCATTGTTATCCTCTGAATAAAACTCCTCCATCCATGCGGCGTGTTTCCGAAAAACCACCTCAACTTCTTCAGAACTTTCTTTTGGAACCGCAAAACTGTAATTAATGCATCTTATTTCTTCTGACATTATCCCTCCCTATTTTTTTAGTTTTATATAAATATCCCACTGGCCTTTTTAATTTTCCAATAGAATTTACGTCTGGTTTAATATTAATTCAGGGCCTATCGGAAAAAAATGAGATGTAACATTTTTCAATGAGTTCGCAGTCAGACCTGACACTCCATATATTTCTGTCTCGTTATTATATAGTTTCCTTATTCGATGAATCAGCATGTCAAAATCGCCGTCCCCAGATGCTAAAACTATAATGTCTGACTTACTGGCATATTCCAATACATCAATAGTTATTCCGACATCCCAATCTCCTTTTGAAGAACCATCTGATCTACTAATGTAAGGTTTAAGTTTAACCTCAAAACCGATTGCTCTTAGGATATTTTGAAATTGAATCTGTCTCTCGTCGCCTCTGTTTGTTGTGTAAGCGAACGCACCAACAACATATCTCTGTGAGGTTGCTAACTTCCAGAATTTATTGTAGTCAAAATTGGCCCTGAATTGTTGTTTTGTTGTGTAGTAAATGTTTTGCACATCAACAAAAATAGAAACTTTCTTCATTTTTAGAGCCTATATGAAAAATCTAAATAATTTTATAAAATTAAATTCTGAAAGGAAAAAGGATAAATTAAATAATTCATTCACCGTTGACAGAGTTGCAGGCTTAGTTGTTTTTCCCTGAGAACCCAAAACCGACGTGTTTCCTTACTTCGACCTAACCATTGCCACTAATCTACCATAGAAGTCTCGCGATTGAATAGACAAAACCAAAAGCTGCAGAAAATTGTCAAGTCTCCGCTTATATTTCGTTGACATTGAATAATAAATGATTATTGTTAGTCCAGCACTCTCCAGATAAACCGTAAATAGCATCGTTTTGCTGGTATCTTCAGCTCAGCAAAACGCTTCCTAGAGACTTCGATAAATTATTCTTTGAAGTTGATACCAAAATGTTCCTTATCCACGTTAATCATGCTACATCAGTCGTTTTACTACCATTGAGAGGATCAAGTACGGATCGTCCAATCTCTGACGGAGATATCAAATATTTTTAATAATTCTAATGGTTTCCATGCGGGGGTGTTTGCTAAACGATCTCTAAGACTGTTTAGGGGCAGTCATGGCCCAAACATCCTACATTTGCTCCTCGCCATTAATATTCTTTGACTTTCAAATGATACCCTTTCCCTATGAATCAAATATAACATCTGTNATCAAAAAACAGCAATAATCTCTTTTACCTTTCCCCTGCTAGAAGATTTACTTGCGATGCTTCTTTGGACATTTATCTCGTAAATATGGGACCTCTCGTATAATTTCCTCGTAATATCTAAGTCGTGATTGGAAATCACACATCTTATCCCTCTGGACTGCGATGTTTTTGCGCGATTCGCCAGCCGGTGCTGGTCCTCCAAATCGAAATCATACTTAGAATAGGATGTAAAACTTGAGGTGACCGATAAGGGTACATAAGGAGGATCACAATAAATGACGTCTCCTTTCATGGTTTCTCTAAAAGTCTTCTCAAAATCTTGGCATTTAAAGGTTGCAAATTTTGCTTTACTGGAAAATGCTTGCATCTCCTTCAATGGGCACTTGGGNGCTTTGTATCGTCCATAAGGGGCATTAAAAAAACCTTTCCGATTGTACCGGCACAATCCATTGAACGCATGCTTGTTCAAATAAACAAAAAGTGCACTCTTGCTTATGTCCGTAGGTTCTAAGGCATTAAACTCTTCTCTCAATTCATAAAACTTCGATTCAGTGTTATTTTCAGAAGTAAAAAATTTATCGGTCTTTTCCAGTAACTCATCAGGACTTTGTTTCAAATTGTTGTACAGATTGATGAGATCTACATTAGTATCGCAAAGGAGATATTCTTCAAATGTAGTGGTCAAAAAAATAGCGCCAGATCCCACAAAAGGTTCGACCAACCGTTTACCGTTCGCTAAATATGTTTTTATATCCTCTGCTATTCTCGACTTCCCTCCCGCCCATTTCAAAAATGCCTTCATACCTTCACCTGGTTTTATGATCCGCTAACCCCATCATTCCACAGTAACAGAATCGCGGGATTGGTAGATTATGCCTCAATTGAACCCGAGATCAACGTATTCCCTTGTTTCGATTTGACTGACATCACTACTCTACTACGGAAATCTCGCGATTCAAGAGACCAAAGTAAAAAGACAGAAAAATTATCAAATCTTCGGTTATATTTTATGGATATAGGATAACTTACTAGGGATAATGATTCCTCTCTATTTCCTCCCATCTCGTTCCGTGTTAAAACATAGGGTATGCATAAATACACTTTAACGTCTATTCTAATAATCTCATTTCTTATTGGAAGTTCTGGGGTTTGTTGGAGTGCTGACTTCCAGAAAGGTGTTGATGCCGCTAACAGAGGGGACTTTGCAACTGCTATCAAAGAATGGACTCCTCTTGCAAGACAAGGAGATGTAGTTGCCCAGTTCAATCTAGGTCTAACCTATCATGAAGGGCAAGCAGTTCCGCAGGATTATAAGACTGCCATGAAATGGTATAGCCTTGCTGCCCAACAAGGCAATGCAGATGCTTATTTCAATATGGGTGTGATGTATTACAACGGACAAGGAGTTTCCGTGGATGATTTACGGGCTCATATGTGGTTCGACCTTTCAGCAGCGGCTGGGAACGAGGGTGCGGCAATAAATAGAGATCTTATTGCAGAGACAATGACCCCTTCTCAAGTAGCACAAGCAAAAAAACTCGTCCAAGAATGTCTTGCGAGGAACTATAAGGGGTGCTGAACCTTACCTCTCCACACTGTCCTTTAGTAAAACATAAACCGTGAACCGATACACTTTACTATTTACTTTTCTCTTATCTCTAGTTTCACTCTCCGTTTGGAGCATAGATTATAAAGATCTACAAGAACGGGACGGAATTATTTATAAGAAAACATCCGGCGTTCCTTTTACGGGGGCNTTTACAGGAGAGAACCAAGGTTACGTAAAAAATGGAAAATTAGAAGGGNAGGTAATTTTATTCAACGAAAACGGAACGATATTGGCAACGTCGAATTATAAAAACGGGAAGATACATGGGGTAGAAATCTTTTATCATAAAAAACGGAAGATTAAGTGCAATTAATAATTATAGAGACGGTGAATTGGAAGGTGAATCGATTGCTTACTATGATAATGGTCAGTTAAGACGTAAAGGCGTTTGGAAGAACACGAAATTGGAAGGTTACTGGGAATTTTATAATAAAGACGGAAGCACCAGAGAAACATCAGGCACTTATAAAAACGGTAAAAAAATTAGTGACTAACTTTCTTCCGTCTATGTTTATCAGAGAAATATCCCCTAACGTAGTCACTCAACCGTTACAGATTTAGCTAAATTTCTCGGCTGGTCGACATCGGTTCCTCTTAAAACAGCCACGTGGTAAGCCAGAAGTTGCAGAGGAATGGTGTATCCTATCGGCGCGAAGAGTTCAGGCATCTTGGGCACTTTGATTACCTCTTCAATCCCATCCGAGCTAACGATATCATCCGCATCCGTGAAAATAAAAAAACGACCACCCCGCGCTCGCACCTCCGAGATATTAGATTTTAATTTTTCCAATAAGCTGTCATCTGGAACAATGACTATAACCGGCATCTTTTCATCTACCAAAGCTAAAGGACCATGTTTTAACTCTCCCGCTGGATAAGCCTCAGCGTGTATGTACGAGATTTCTTTTAGCTTTAATGCACCCTCTAGGGCAATTGGATACATCTGTCCTCTGCCCAAAAATAGAGAGCCTTCAGTTTTAACAAAACCCTCTGCAATTGATGAAATTTGATCGTCTAGGGACAAGATATTTTCTATAACCCCCGGCAAAATACTAAGATCCGTACACAATTTCTCAATTGGTTTATTTTGAGTTTTTTGTTCAGATCCAAGTTTAGCTGCAAAAATCAAAAGTGCGAGTAACTGAGTAGTAAACGACTTAGTTGATGCCACCCCTATTTCTGGTCCGGCTCTCGTGAGAAGAGCCGCATCAGCTTCTCGCATTAAGGTACTTTCTGAAACATTACAAATTGCCAAGATCCACCGATAACCAAAATTTTTTGAAGCATTCAGCGCGGCTAATGTGTCGGCGGTTTCTCCAGATTGGGAAATTACGATAAATAGACTATCCTCTATTACAGCAACTTTGCGATACCTAAATTCACTTGCCACCTCCACATTACAAGGAATTCCGGCAAGCTTTTCAATCCAATACTTCCCCACCAGGCCCGCGTGATAGCTTGTGCCACATGCTACTATATTAATTGACTTTATTTTTTTCCAAATGCTTGGTTCAAACAAATGGGTAGTAGAATCTATCTCTTTCATCAAAAATGAACTAGTCTCTCTTAAAGCTTCTGGCTGTTCATTAATTTCTTTAAGCATATAATGCTTATACCCCGACTTACTTGTCGATCCAGACGATTGCTGTGATATTCTCTCAGGTCTTTTAACCGTATTACCATCAACATCAAGTATTTCAATTTTTTCTTTTTCTACGATTGCTATATCGTTTTCTTCGAGAAAAATAAATCTTTGCGTAACCAAATAAAGCGCTGAAATATCAGAAGCAACAAAATTTTCTCCAATACCTAGGCCTAAAACTACTGGACTCCGCCGTTTAACTATTACCAGCTTATCAGGCTCATGAATAGAAAAAATAGCTAAAGCAAATGCGCCCTCCAGTTTATTAGTCGATGATCTGACAGCTTCGACTAGCGATTTTTTTTTCGCTAATTCTTGAGATATTAAGACAGCTATCACTTCGCTATCAGTATCTGATTGAAATAAACAACCTTCACGTTGTAATTGTTTGTTTAACTCAGCATAATTTTCAATGATGCCATTGTGTACTATTGCGACGTCATTACCACCGATATGAGGATGTGCATTTTTTTTTGCCGGGGAACCATGAGTTGCCCACCTTGTATGTGCAATTCCTATATTACCCTCACAAGGACTGTCTTTCAGAGATCTTTCCAGCGACGCTACCTTACCCTCAACTTTATTTAAGCGTATTCTTGACGTCTCATCAAGAACCGCTAAACCAGCTGAGTCATACCCTCTGTACTCAAGCCTTTTTAAACCTTCTATCAGAACTTTGGAAACTTCCCTCTGGCCAATCATTGCTACGATTCCACACATTTACTTCGTCTCTTCTTTATTATTAATCTTGTCTATTAATTTCAAAATGAGTCAGTACGCCTTCCTCAGCGTTGTATTTGAAATCGATTGGTTGACAACATACCTCACAATCCTCTATCCCAGCCTGATACTCTACTGAAAGATCGAGCAAAAAAGAAATAGGCTCTCCGCAATAGCAACATTCAAAAGCTTTTTCTAAAATCAAATTAATTCCTTTTTTGCCGATTACGATCTAATATAGGTTTAAAATATTGTTTTATATCAGCTAAGGAGTTTTCTTCACAACTAGAGCTTGCACTCCAATTATTATTAGCTGCCAAAGTAAGCTGATTTATATCCAAGGTAAATTTAACCTTCGTGGACTCATCTCTCCACTCCAATTTAGAGCCATCCGTTCGATACTCGCCATATAGTTTTTTTTGTAATTCTACAGGAGGGTCAAACATGTGGAAAGCAGAGTACCGGATAACTTTGCCATTGATAAAAAAGAAAGCTACTTCGGACCCCATCTCGAAGCATATAACCCCTCTTCTGTCGAAACTCTCCTCTGCACCAATGCAAAAAGCAATAGACACCAGTAAAATTAAAAATAATTTTATTTTTTTTTGCATCTGATGAACCCAATAAAAACCTCATTAATTCAAGCTATGTCGGGGCGATTGGATTCGAACCAACGACCCCCGCAACCCCATTGCGGTGCGCTACCAGGCTGCGCCACGCCCCGATTTCATAATTTTACAACAAAAAGATACGAACATAACAATTATTGAAAAAATGATGATACCATGTNGATTTGTAGATTTAAGAAAATTCCGAGAATGATGATCAGGAGACTCAAATGAGCCAAAGTCAAGATAGCGCAAAACAAATTAGAAAAAATCGGAGGGCTTTATTTGAAATACAAGGCCAAGTAATGGTTAACAAGGCTAGGGCCTACGCGACAAGATCGAATATCGAAGAAAATAGATATTTAATATTAAAAAACTATGTTGCTGCCTTTGTAGGCAATAGACAGTTAGCTAATCAAAATACTGACGACATATTTGAAAACAGAATAGCCATTTTGGAAAATATAGAGATAGAAAAAGATAATGAAATACAAGAAAATTTTATTGATTCTTCGGTAAATAAAGCAAAGGTCGACTTTCTCGTACATCGTGCGGAGCTCAATGAAACCGTTCTCACAATCAATCAAGAATTAGTAGAGGTAAATCAAAAGCTGATTGAAATCAACGAAAAACTGTTAGCTGCGAATGAGCTGATCAAAAACTTCAATGGGAAAGAAATCGAAGAGAATAAGAGGCTATTGAATGGAGGCGTAAAACCCGAAGGCGCTACCAAAGAATCAAATACAGCCACTATTGATTCCAATACGGAACAAGTCCAGAATTTGCAGGAAAAAACCCAATCTAATTCGCAATTAATAATGGACTTGTATGATATCGTAGCTGTTCATCGCCAACATATAGCAGAAAATAGTGACGAAATATTGTCCAGAAGAGAAGGAATTGAAGAGAATCACGAAAAAATTGTGGAAAACAGAGAAGAGGTCGCGGAAATGATCAGTCCTTCAGAATGAAGGACTGATCATTTCTTTAGGATTGTTAATATATCTTCTAACTCTTCCCTCATTTGTTTCACTATTTGTTTACTGACATTATTATCCGCTTTAACCTCATCACCAGACAATTGTTGCCTTGCTCCACCAATCGTAAAACCATTCTCGTAAAGCAAACTGCGGATTTGCCGTATTAATATCACGTCCGCTCTTTGATAATAGCGTCTATTGCCTCTCCTTTTAACGGGTTTGAGTTGAGGGAACTCCTGCTCCCAGTAGCGAAGGACATGCGGCTTCACTGCACATAATTCGCTTACCTCACCAATAGTGAAATAACGCTTGCCGGGGATAGTAGGTAGCTCACTGCTATTAGTTGGATCAAGCATTTCGCTCACCCAACATCCAAATCATTGCGAATTTTTTTTCCACTATATAAATCTACTTTAGCCTTAAGTTTTTGACCCGGCCTGAAAGTAACAACCCTTCGTGCGCTGATTGGAATCTCCTCGCCGGTTTTTGGGTTTCGTCCAGGTCGTTGATTTTTATCTCTTANATCAAAATTTCCAAACCCTGACAATTTAACTTGTCGCCCGTTTTCCAGTGAGTTTCGTAGACATTCGAAGAAACCCTCAACAAGCTCTTTTGCTTCTCTTTTGTTAAGCCCAAGCTGGTCAAATAATTTATCTGCCATTTCGGCCTTTGTAAGCGCCATTATCATTCCCTCAATTGAGCTTCAAATGCATCATGAAGCTTTCTCACTATTAAATCGACAGAATCATCTACTTCTTTATCCGTAAGAGTGCCAACTGATGACTGAAAAATCAAGCCCAACGAAAAACTTTTTTTACTGGGATCAATACCTTGGCCTTTATATACATCAAATAACTCTAAGTTTTTCAATAAGGGCAAGTCTAGCCCCTTTATTTCACCTATACACATGGCGGCTGTAATTTCTGTTTTGACTATTATTGAAATGTCTCGACTAACAGACGGATATTTTGAAATTGGGGTAAATCCTTCGACTTTCTTTAAGTCAAGTACAGTTAGGTCAATTTCAAAAAAATAAAGAGGGAGGCTGAGATCGTTTAATTTTTCCACATTTGGATGGAGCCGACCGATCATTCCCACAATATGTTCTTTATAGTTAACTACGGCAGATTGACCTGGGTGAAAACCCTTTAATTTAGCAGGCCTAAAATCGAGAGAAATATCAAAGCAATTAGAAAACAATGAAAACAAATCATCTTTTATGTCAAAAAAATCAGAATCCCTAACCTCTTGACACCAATGCCGACGTGCAACGCTACCGTATCTGCATGCTCCCAACATGTTAGTTTCATGGTTGCTATCATTCCGTTTAGAAAAAACCTTACCGATTTCAAAAAGATTCATCTGGTTAACTTGGCGCGACGCGTTATAAAGAACAACTGGGAGCATACTGGATAAAATTATTGGTCGCATAACATTCATTTCTTTAGATANCGGATTTTTAAGTTTCATAACATCCACTTCACTAAAAAAATCAGCCAATTTTGCTGAGACGAAGCTATAAGAAATTATCTCGTTAAATCCACTCGATGACATCGCGTTCCTAATTTTTTGCTCATGAGCTAGGTGCTTATTGNAACTACTTGGACTTAATTTAATTGATGGCAGGGAGGCCGGTACCCTATCGATACCGAAAAATCTAATTATTTCTTCTACAATATCCATTTCGATCTCTATATCAAACCGGAAACTAGGAGGCTTTATCTCCCATAAATTTTGGGAAATAATCTTAATTTCAAATCCCAAATTTAATAATATATTTTTTATATTAGTCAAAGGAATTTCGGTTCCGAGAGTTTTATTAACTTTGTCTGGCCTGAAGTTAACCATGTTTTTTGTTGGTACATGGTTATCCGAGCAAGTGGTTTCTTTAAAGACCAACCGGCCACCACAAAACTCAGTAATCAGAGCTATGACTTCTTCTAGTGCTTTGGGAGATAGGTTTGGATCGACACCTCTTTCAAATCTTGTTGAAGCATCCGTTTGAATATTGAATTTTCGGGCTGTCCTAGCTATTGATACAGGATTAAAGAAAGCGCTTTCTAATAATACACAATCCGTACCCGAGGAAACACCCGATGATGCTCCTCCCATCACACCAGCTAAAGCAATAGCTTCTTTATCACTCGCAATGACTAAACAATCATCATCAAGTTGAATTTGATCCTCATTCAAAAGGTCAAGTTTTTCTGCTTTCCGTCCCCTCCTGACTTTTATAATCTCACTAGAAATCCTAGCCGCATCAAAAGCATGCAGTGGCTGTCCGGTTTTTAACATCACATAATTAGTAATATCGACTACGGGATTGACCGAATGAATGCCAGCACGACGCAACCTCTCAGCTATTTTAATCGGCAGAATCACATTGTTTTCTATTCCCTCAATTATAGCAGCTGAATATCTAGGACAAGCTTTATCGTCTTCTATTTCTATAGCTAAACTTCTCTTTAGACCATTTATTGCTGCTGGTGCTGCGTATTCTGGATTAAAAGAGAACTCAAGAAATGCGCAAAGTTCTCTGGCAATACCAAATGCTGAAAAACAGTCGCCTCGATTGGGAGTCAAATCGATATCATAAATATTATCTGGAAGTTTTAGAATATTATTAACATCATCGTCAATTTGACAGTCTTGAGATAGCAAGATTATTCCATCAGAATGCTCATCAAGCCCGAGTTCTTCGGCTGAGCATAAAAAACCGTGACTTTCCACTCCAGCTATATCTTTAGAAACAACCTTTCTTTTAGCCAATACAGATCCCACCGGAGCCAAGATTGCTTTGGCGCCCGTAAACACATTTTTTGCTCCACAAACCACTGTAATATTCTTGTTTTTACTGGTCTCAAGCAAACAAATTTTCAACTTATCAATTTTGGGATGTTTCTTTATTTCCTTTACGAAACAACATACCAAATTTTTATGGCTATCATTTCCAATCGATTCAACCTTATCAACCTCTAAACCAAGTTGGGTCAATACATCTTCAATATCTAAAGAATTTAATTTATCCCCTACTAGTTCCTTTAGCCAAGCTTCACTTATTTTCACGGATTATCTCAATTATTAGAATTGATTTAAAAAATTTAAATCATTTGTAAAAAACTGACGCAAGTCTGAAATACCGTGCTCAAGCATGCATAACCTCTCAACCCCCATACCAAAAGCAAATCCACTAAATTTCTCAGGGTCAATATTACCGTTTTTTAACACATTAGGATGAACCATTCCGCAACCCATTACCTCCAGCCAACTTTCTACGCCATATTTTGATGGTAATTTGATATCTATCTCCAAAGAGGGCTCAGTAAAAGGGAAATAAGACGGGCGAAAACGCATCTTTAATTCACAACTATTAAAGTACACTTTAAGAAATTGTGCGACCAAACCTTTTAAGTTGGATAAGTTTGTATTCTCACCGATAAACAAGCCCTCCACCTGATGAAACATCGGAGTGTGAGTCTGATCATAATCACACCTATAGACTTTACCAGGAGCGATCATAGCGAAGGGAGGAGTATTTGTTTTCATGTAACGGATCTGAACAGGTGATGTATGAGTTCTCAATAATTTATTATTGGATAAATAGAAAGTATCATGCATGGCCCTAGCCGGATGATGTTCCGAAATGTTTAGAGCTTCAAAATTATGAAATTCATCTTCAATTTCAGGGCCGCTTTGACATTCAAAGCCCAATCTACAGAATATATCGATGATTTTCTCAAGCGTTAGTTGTATAGGATGAGAAGAACCTTTTAATCCGGAACTTCTTGCGGGAAGAGTCACGTCCACTGTTCCCTTTCGAATTTTCTCATCAATTAAATTCGAAGTTATATCCTCTAATCTGCGCGAGAAAAGAACATCTATCTGGGACTTTGCTGTGTGAATTTCAATACCTGCTTGCTTACGATCATCAGGAGGCAAGGAACCTAAGGTTTTCAAAAGCTTTGTAATAGCACCCTTTTTTCCTAGATATTTTACTTTTAAATCTTCTATTTCTTTCAGGGTAACTGATTTTTCAAGGTCGGTTCTTACGTTGGCAACAAGATCTTTTTTGTTAGTCATATCTTAATCATTTGCTTGCCTGCCTAATCAACGGCCTAACTTGCAAGTGCCAATTTTGCTTCCGACACTATCATTTCAAACGCTTCGGTATCTCTTACAGCCATGTCAGCTAACATTTTTCTATCTATTAAAATTTCTGCCTTCTGCAACCCGTGTATTAGCTGGGAGTAACTCAATCCATTTTGTCTAGCAGCGGCGTTTATACGAGCAATCCAAAGCAATCTAAACTGTCTTTTTCGCTGCTTCCTATCTCTGTAGGCGTACTGGCCCGCTTTGATAACAGCTTGTTTTGCCACTCTAAACACATTCTTCCGTCTGCCTGAATACCCCTTCGCTAATTTAACGATTTTCTTGTGTCTTGCGTGAGCCTGAACACCTCTTTTAACTCTAGCCATTTATTTCACCTTCATTAGTTATATTTACAGCGCTGGAAGTAGTTTTTTTATTGCTGCTTCATCAGCTTTAGCGATTAGCTCAACACCTCTCAAATGACGTTTCCTTTTAGCGCTTTTTTTTGTAAGGATGTGATTTTTAAAAGATTGACGTCTTTTAATTTTTCCCGTACCCGTCTTAGAGAATCTTTTCGCGGCGCCGCGATTTGTTTTAATTTTTGGCATCTAATTTTTCCACTATTTTTGATTTTTTCTGGGTGCAACTACCATTACCATCTGCCTTCCTTCTAGTTTAGGATATTGCTCTACCTGTCCAATATCGTCTAAATCAGCTTCAACCCTCTTAAGCATATCAGCACCCAATTCCTGATGTGCCATTTCTCTACCTCTAAATCTTAACGTAACCTTTGCTTTNTCTCCGTTATCTAGGAATTTTCGAAGACTGCGTAATTTAATCTGATAGTCGCTTTCGTCTGTTGCGGGACGGAATTTAATTTCTTTAACCTGAGCTTGCTTCTGTTTTTTCTTTGCCGCATGTTTTTTTTTGTTTAATTCAAATAGAAATTTACCAAAGTTCATTACCCTGCAAACTGGTGGGTCAGCGTTTGGAACAATTTCTACTAAATCGAGACCACTATCTTCTGCTTGTCTACGAGCCTCAGTGTTTGAAACAACCCCCAAATTTTTACCATCCTCATCAATTAATTGAACGTTTGGGACGATTATCTCCCCATTAATTTTATTTTTTTTGGTCTCGATTACAATATTCCTCCAAAAGTTTATACATTTTCCCTTTTCTTTATTTTTTCTACAAGAGTTATTATAAAATTTTGTAGATTTTCTTCGCCTAAATCGCCTTTACTTCGCTGTCTAATCCGAATAAGGCCATCTTGTTCCTCTTTAGCACCAATGACAAGAATATAAGGTACTTTTTGCAATGTGTGCTCGCGAATTTTAAACCCGATTTTCTCGTTTCTCAAGTCCGTAGTCACTCTTATCGAGGCATCCATTAGTTTTTTAGCTATCGAAGCAACATATTCATTATTTTTTTGGGTAACACTACAGATAACCACCTGATTCGGAGATAACCAAAGAGGAAGAGCTCCGGCAAAATGCTCAATTAAAATCCCTATAAATCGTTCAAGCGAGCCAAGAATGGCTCGATGGATCATCACTGGAACCCTCTTATTAGAACTTTCGTCGATATAGCTAGCTCCCAATCTTTCTGGCATCGAAAAGTCTAATTGGATAGTGCCACATTGCCAGACACGCCCTAAACAGTCTTCGAGTGAAAACTCAATTTTTGGCCCATAAAATGCACCCTCACCTGGTTGGAGAAGGAAATCCAGTCCTTTAGACTCAAGTGATTCACGCAGAGAGCTTTCCGCTTTATCCCAAAGTGCATCCCCTCCCACCCTTTTTTCGGGTCTGGTTGACAAGGCAACGCTAATGTCATGAAAGCCAAAATGGTAATAAACGTCGAAGGTTAAATCAATTAGACGACCTATCTCTTCTTGGAGTTGCTCCTCTGTACAGAAGACATGAGCATCATCTTGAGTAAATCTCCGGGCTCTGAGTAAACCGTGCAATGTTCCACTTGGCTCGTTTCTATGCACTGTGCCGAATTCAGCAATTCTAATCGGAAGATCACGGTAGCTTTTCAAACCATTATTAAAAATTTGAATATGTCCGGGACAATTCATTGGCTTTACGGCATATTCACGACTTTCCGAAAAGGTCTGGAAAATCATTTCTTTAAATTTATCCCAATGCCCGGATTTTTCCCACAAACTTCGGTCTAGCATCTGTGGTGTATGAACTTCATCGTACCCTTTGAAGCAGATTTCTCTGACATACTTCTCCACCATTCTAAATAAAGCCCATCCTTTTTGATGCCAAAAAACCATGCCTGCTGCTTCCTCTTGAAAATGAAAGAGGTCTAACGCTTTCCCCAGTAATCGATGATCTCTTTTTTCGGCTTCCTCAATATTTCTCAGATATTCATCAAGTTCCTCTTTCGAATTCCATGCAGTTCCGTAAATTCTCTGAAGCATTTTATTATTAGAATCACCTCGCCAATAAGCTCCTGCTAATTTAGTTAATTTGAAATACCTAAGAAATTTCGTATTCGGGACATGAGGACCCCTACACATATCAACATATTCTTGGTGGTGATATAACCCTACCATTTCCTCTGGAGGAATATCATCTAAGATCTCAATTTTATAGTCCTCTGACCTTGCCTCAAATATCTTTCTTGCCTCACTTGCTAAAACTGGCTCCCTAATAACGTTATAATTTTGACTTACNAGGAATTTTATTTTTTTTTCTAATTTTACAAGATCATCAACGCCAAATGATCCTTCAAATTCTATGTCATAGTAAAAACCGTTCTTAATAACAGGTCCGATAGCCATCTTTGCGTTAGGATAAATTTCTTTAACAGCGTGTCCAACAAGATGAGCGAATGAATGGCGAATAATGTCTAGACCCTCATCGTCGTCACTTTTGATAATCTCAATCTCTGCATCGTAGTCAAACTCGTAACTTAAGTCTTTGAGTTGTCCATTTATCTTCGCAGCAACAGCTTTTTTCAGTAATGACTTACTTAAAGACTCAGCAATGTAACTAGGAGTTATTAGCCCATCGTAATATTTATTATTCCCATCGGGAAATGTTATCTTTGGCAATTTATCGTCTCACTTTTTATGGTAGGCACGATTGGATTCGAACCAACGACCCCCTGCGTGTCATGCAGGTGCTCTAACCAACTGAGCTACGCGCCTGTGCAACTTTAACTACACATGGTACCAAGTTTTAAGAGCAACCTTCAATTCCTAAATATCTCGTTATTTTTTTGGAGATAAGATTAAATAGAAAACAGGAACAACAAAGAGTGTAAAAATTGTTCCAAATCCCANGCCGGTCGAAATAATTAATCCAATTTGGAAACGACTTTCCGCACCGGGACCAACAGCTATTAAAAGTGGAATCATAGCTACAATCGTGGCAGAGGTTGTCATTAAAATTGGTCGTAACCTTAAAACTGAAGCCTTTTCAATAGCTTCTCTTTTGCTTGCCCCCTCTTCCTTTGCAACTCGGTTAGCAAATTCAACGATCAAAATACCATTCTTGGTTATCAGTCCTATCAAGGTTATAAGGCCGACTTGAGTATAGATATTGAGTGATACGAATCCTAAGGAAGCGAAGAATAATGCACCAAAAAGGGACAATGGTACCGAAGTTAATATAATTAAAGGATCAACCCAGCTCTCGAATTGTGCCGCAAGAACGAGGTAGATTATCATTAACGATACCAAAAAAGTTACTATTAAAGCGCTAGATTGATTTTTAAATTGGCGCGCTTCCCCGGCGTAATCCCAAGCTAAATTTTGAAAGGGCGCCGATTTTATACTTTGCTCTAAAATCTTAATTGCTTCTCCCATATTTGAGCCGGCAGAAACTACACCCTCCACTATTATTGCATTCATTTGCTGGAATTGAAGACGTTCACTTGGCTCAACGGTTTCTTTAAAACTAGCAAAAGAGGATAAGGGTACTAGTGAATCACTAGTTGAGCGAACATAATAGTTGTTGAGCATATCTTGATTTTCTCGAAACTTTTGCTCGACCTGAGGTATTACTTTATAGCTCCGCCCTTTCTGACTAAACCTATTAACATAATTACCACCTAAAAGCGTGCCAAGGTCCAAACCAAGCGCATCCATATTTACCCCAAGCAAGCCCGCTTTACTTCTGTCAACCTCTATTTTAATGAGCGGTCGATTAAATTCTATAGATTTTCTTAAAAACGAAAAACTACCTGACCCAAGTGATGACCCAATGATGTAATCAGCCACTTTGTCCAACGTCTCTTCATCTTCAGGGCTCAATATCACAAACTGAATCGGGAGTCCTCGCCCAGGTGTCGGGAGACTCGACCTTGGAAATGCAACAGACTGGACTCCAGTAATTCCCAAAAGCTTGCTCTGAAGCTCTTGCTGCACACTTTTTTGGTCTCTTGCACGCTTGTCAGTCGTTGGCATCTTAAATCCACCAAACATTTGATGTCTAGCATTATCAAACCCAATTACCATGAAACTTTCTTTATACTCAGGAATTGTTTGAAAGGTCTCAATCATCTGATTCGCGTAGGTTGTATTATATTCAAGAGTAGCTGTTTGAGGGGACTTTGAGGAAATATATAGAATGCTTTGATCCTCCTCAGGAGCCAATTCTGAATTCGCTGTTAAGTAAAATATCAAAAGACCGACTACGGATAAAATACATATCGAAATAATAAAATATGGATTGTTCAGAGAAAAACCTAAAATTTTTCGATGGATATTTTTACAGTGGGCAAAAGCAATCAAAATATTATCTGGAA
The DNA here is from genome assembly GCA_002170535.1 of Methylococcaceae bacterium TMED69. Lineage (GTDB taxonomy): Bacteria > Pseudomonadota > Gammaproteobacteria > TMED69. The sequence goes on along the minus strand of NHDW01000008.1, from coordinate 166,129 downwards.
TACTTATTTTTTGTTTTTGTTTCAAATCATTTTGATTGATTAACTTTGAACACAACATCGGCGATAAAGTTAGAGCAATAATACCTGAGATAAATACAGCACTTGCGAGCGCAAAGGCAAATTCAGTAAACAACATTCCAACAATCCCTTCCATAAATCCAATAGGCAAGTAGACTGCAATTAGTGTGGTGGTCATGGCTATGATTGGAATTACCAGCTGACGAGCCCCTACCAATGCAGCCTCCTTAGGTTCAATACCTTGTTCAATCAATCTGCAGATATTTTCCACCACTACGATTGCGTCATCCACAACTAATCCGATAGCAAGAACCAAGGCAAGCAACGTGAGCAAATTAGCTGAAAATCCCATCAACAGAACAAAAAAAGCCGAACCTATAAGACACAAAGGAAGTGTAAGGGCAGGTATAAGAGCAGCCTTTACGGAGCCCAAGCTTAGAAAAAGTACGATTAAAACTATGATAACTGCTTCGATAATTGTTTTAAAAACCTCGTTGATAGAATCTTCAATAAATTCACTTGCATCATAAGGAACAAACACTTCAACCCCAGAAGGAAGATCAGGTTTAATTTTCTCAATCGTTTCTATTACTTTATTAGATATCTTTATTGGGTTTGAACCAGGCGTTGGTTTTATCCCGATAAATAGTGCGGTTTTACCATCATACCAGGCCGTGGAGTCATAATCGTCAGCGCCCAACTCGACTCGTCCAAGATCCCGTAGTCTAATTATAGTGTCGTCAACCTTCCTAACCACTAAATCACTGAATTCTGAAACAGAAGTCAAATCAGTCGTGGCGCTCAAATCAATAGCAACAAGGCTCCCCTTCGTCTCACCCGATGTTGAAAGAAAATTGTTCTTCAAAAGTGATTTTCGAACTTCATTCGCCGTAACATCATGGGAGAATAGTTTAATTGGGTCGAGCCAAACCCGCATTGCGTATGTCTTTTTACCATATATTTCAGCTTTAGCTACACCCTGAATAGCCTGAAATTGAGGTCGAATAACTCGTAGCAAAAAGTCGGTTAATTGTGTTGGTTTAAGATCATTGCTATAAAAAGCTAAATACATCAAAGCAAGTCTGCTACCAGTCTGCACCTCTATTACTGGATCATCCGCCTCTCGAGGAAGAACGTTTCGTCTGCTTGCTACTTTAGCTTGAACTTGAGCAACCGCTTCGCTCGCAGAAAAATTTAATTTTAGATAAATTTCAATTACAGAGACACCAGGACGGCTAGTTGCTTTAATATAATCAATTCCAGACGTTTCAGCTATGACCTGCTGAAGTGGTGTGGTTATGAAGCTTTTGACACTGTCACTATCAGCTCCTGGCAGAGATGTAGTAACGGTAATAACCGTATCCTCAGTTTTGGGATATTGCCGAAGCTCTAAGCTTTGAATAGAACGCAGACCTAATATCAATATGAGCAAACTGATAACACCTGATAGGACTGGTTTTTCTATAAACAAGTCAGTTAACGATCTCACGTTACCCTACTCACTTTTCAGGACATCATTATCAGAAACTAACATCCCTTCTCTTAATTTATTTTGACCTACTGTCACCACCTCTTCCCCCGCATAGAGCCCACTGATAATCTCAATTCTCCCTCCAATTCTATCGCCGGTAGAAACAATTTTCTTTTTCAATTTTGTTCCATTTTGATGTTTGTCCAAAACAAACACAGAATTACCATAGGGAGTAAAAAAGATTGCGGTTTCTGGCAAAGTTAATACTGACTGTTCTGAATCCGTGATTGCATTGACCTCACAATACATTCCCGGTCTAAGTAGCTTTTCATGGTTATGTAAAGTGGCCCTGACCGATACATTTCTAGTATCCAATCTTATAAGAGGATCAATTGCAGTGACCATTCCGGAAAATTTATGATCAGGGTACGCTGCGACTTTAATCTCCGCAACTAAGCCAATTTTGAGTAAATTGATAAATTTTTCAGGTAAACCAAAGTCAATATGGACAGGGCTAACGGTTGACAACTGCACAATCGGATCTCCTGGCTGTAAATACGTTCCAATATTGATTTGTCGAATTCCGAGTAACCCATCAAATGGTGCCACGATTGTTTTCAACTGAATTTCATTACTCTTAGCCTTTACTTTAGCCCTTGCTTGCTTCAACAAAGCCTCACTTCTATCGAACTCCGATTTAGAAATTTTTTTTGCTTGAAACAATTTAGCCGTTCTTTGAAATTGTATATTATGCAATTTTTGATCTGCTTTTAATCCTTCTAATTCAGCCGCTAGGATTGAAGTATCTTGCCTAATCAAATCGGCTCCCTTTGAGACTTGATCGCCAGAATTAAAATAAATTTTATCAACTATACCGGGTAGAGATGCCGTCACATTAATTCCCTGGTCAGCAGAAATTGAGCCAACTGAAATTAATGATCTCGACCAGGATTCAACTTTCACTTTTTCGGTAGAAACCGGCGTTATAGGTCCCGTTAGAGATTGTGAACCAAAATAAATTGTAAGCTTCTTAACAGATATAACTGAAAGAGGTGCGAGAATTAGTAGCAGCATTATTCCTAATACATAGATCTTCGTTTTTGATAAATAGATTAACTTGTTCAATTTTACTCTCAAATTAGGATGGTAATGATAATAGTTTTGTCTTTATATTTTTTATCTGATCTCTGGCAGATGCAGCAGCCTCAAATTCAAGATTCATTGCATGTTTTGCCATTTTTTTCTCTAATTTAGCTACCTCTTTAAACAGCTCATCTTGACTCATTCCTGTAAATTTTAAAACATCCTCCAAAGGGCCGCTCTGATTTTTTCGACCTTTCTTTCGTTTTGAAGATGATGCTCCCTCCATTATATCTATTACTTTTTTATTTATCCCTTTAGGTTCAATGTTTTGATGTTTATTGTGTTCGCTTTGTATTTTTCGTCTGCGTTCAGTCTCTTTTATTGCCTTTGACATAGATAAAGTAGTATTGTCGGCATATAAAATAGCTCTACCGTTTAAATTTCTTGCCGCTCTTCCTATCGTTTGAATAAGAGAGTCTTCAGATCTCAGAAAACCCTCTTTATCTGCATCCAAAACGGCAACCAGTGCAACCTCAGGAATATCGAGGCCCTCCCGCAGTAGGTTTATCCCAATCAATACGTCAAAAACGCCTAGACGCAAATCTCTTATTATCTCAACCCTCTCTACTGTATCAATATCTGAATGCAAATAACGAACCTTAACCCCAGCTTCTAAAAAATATTCAGTAAGATCCTCAGACATCTTCTTAGTTAAGCAAGTTACGAGAACACGTTCTTTTGTTTCAACCACCTTGTTAATTTCACCCAATAAATCATCAACTTGATTAACCGCTGGCCTGACGTCAATTTGCGGGTCTAACAACCCGGTTGGCCTCACTAAAAGCTCTACAACATCACTACCGATATCACTTTCATAGCGCCCCGGCGTCGCAGAAACAAAGACAGTCTGAGGAGCAATCCCCTCAAATTCATCGAATTTTAAGGGTCTATTATCCAAAGCGGAAGGTAGCCTAAATCCGTGTTCCACTAGATTGGTCTTTCTAGACCTGTCACCCCTAAACATTCCACCCAATTGAGGTATAGTTATATGACTCTCATCGACAAATAAAATTGAGTCTTTTGGCAAATAATCAAATAAAGTAGCTGGCGGATCCCCTGCTTCTCGGCCAGACAAATGGCGACTATAATTTTCAATTCCGGAGCAATATCCAATTTCTTGCATCATTTCTAAATCAAATTTAGTACGTTGCTCCAAACGCTGAGCCTCAAGTAATTTACTTGATGAACGCAACTGGCCCAATCTTTCTATTAACTCTGATTTAATTGTCCCAATTGCTCTTAGAACGGTTGCCCTAGATGTGACATAGTGACTTTTCGGGTAAACTGTATATCGTGGAAGAGTACGAATTTGCTGTCCTGTGAGTGGGTCGAATTCGCTGATCACCTCTAATTCGCCATCAAAAAGTTCCAACCGTATTGCACTAGCATCTGACTCAGCGGGAAAAATATCTATAACCTCACCTTTAACCCTATAACAGCCTCGCTCAAGCTCGAATTGATTTCGTCTATATTGAAGTTCTGCAAGTCTTCGCACTATTGTACGTTGATCGATCAAGTCCCCGCGACTCACATGAAGGACCATAGAATGATATTGTTGAGGTTCACCTAAACCATAAATAGACGAAACAGTTGCAACGATTATAGTATCCCTGCGTTCAAGAAGAGCTTTTGTCGCAGATAACCTCATTTGTTCGACGTGAGAGTTAATAGAGGCATCTTTTTCTATATAGGTATCAGACGCTGGAACATAAGCTTCTGGCTGATAATAATCATAGTAAGACACAAAATATTCAATCGCGTTGTTCGGAAAAAATCCTTTAAGCTCTCCATATAATTGCGCAGCTAGAGTCTTGTTTGGAGCAAGAACGATTGCTGGTCTTTGCAATTTCTGAGCAATGTTAGCAATTGCGAAAGTTTTACCTGAACCTGTTACACCTAACAATGTCTGATAGGACAAGCCATGTGACAGGCCGGCTACCAATTTTTCAACCGCCTCAGCTTGTCCGGCACCCATTTTAAATTCAGACTCTAAATTTAGTTCTTTTTGCATAAACCTGCAGGCCTCTTCTTTGCTTTTTTCCACTGTAAGTCAATAAAATAATATCTTTTTTAAATTATACGTTTTGATTGTTTTAAATGTTTCATTATGAGACTTTTAACAAATCACACTATTAGATACAATAGAGATACTTCCCCGGTAGCTCAGTCGGTAGAGCGGGTGACTGTTAATCACTAGGTCGGCGGTTCGAGCCCGTCCCGGGGAGCCACTTGTGTAAACATTAATTTTTCTATTCCTTGGTTTCACGAGAACCCAGCTTTGTGTCCATTTTTGCCTCCAGAGCAATGATAATTTCCGGATGAACAGGTTGAAATGTTGAGTTTTGAAAATTTAGACGCTTTGCACGTAAAATCGAGCGAAACCCCTGAGCTTCGTCTTCGGTAGCTTTATCATTTAAAATAAGCTTGAGATAATATAAATCCTCCGCCATCATGGCCAACATCTCGTTTGATAGATTAGCAACGGGTATTTTGGCGGATAAATTAACCAATAATTTAAGGCACTCTTCTTTTTTGTCCAACAGAAAATAAAGGAAACTATTCTGATACATAAGTATCATCCTGGGAATGTAATGAATATCTTTTTTGCCGTAGATCGATAGCGCATTCTGATTGTTTTTTATAGACTCATTGAATCGGCCTAGACAAGCTTGAGATGCAGCCAAATTTTCATATTGAAGCGCTAATCTCTCAGAATCTGGAGGCAAGTTATTTTCGAACCAACTAATTGTCTCTGCTAATAAATTCATTGAAAGATTACAATCGCCCCTTTTTTTTAAAGCTCTTGCTAAAATAGTGTTTGTAATTTGGAACTCAGGAGACTGCCTGCCTAACCCGCTTTCTAGGATTTTTAAAGATTGCTGCAATAACATAATGACTCTTTCCGGTATTTGTTGTGACTCGTATTCGGCCNTTTCTAAAATTATGTTTCCTTTCTGAGCGACATAAAGGCCCAATTGCCATTTTTGCGTATCTTCTTGGTTTCCAGCTATCGAAATAGCTTTATCAACAAAAAATTCTGCTTTTTCGAAGTTCTTCAAAACTTTTGATGATTTATGTTCATAATTATTTGAACTCACATAAGAATGTGCCATCCGAGAATACAATTTTGCGAGACCGGGGTGTCCGGATCCGAGAATTTTAATCCTTTCATCAACTACCTGTTCGAGGAACTCTCTTTGCTTAATAAAGAGGTTTTTATCCCTTGCTTTTCTCGCTTTTTCAAGAAGATCATGTGTTTTCTCTAAACTAGGCTCACTTATCGAAAAAAAAATTAGTAAAAGAAGGTTGATTACAGCAAAGAAGGCTATTATTTTATTCATTACAAATTTATTTCCTACTTTAGAACTAAAATATTGTGGAAGCCATCATAAATTATTAAACCATAGGCTCATTTTATGAATAAAATAACACTTCTTCCAGAAGAAGTTGCTAATAAAATAGCAGCCGGAGAAGTAATTGAACGACCCGCTTCAATTGTTAAAGAGCTTGTTGAAAATAGTATTGATTCGGGGGCTAAAAAAATAAAAATTGAGATATCTAATGCAGGGGTTGACGAAATCAAAATAACTGATGATGGATGTGGAATACCCGTAGAGGATTTACCTTTATCTATCGTGCGACACAGCACAAGCAAAATATTGGATTTATCCGATTTATCAAATATAAACAGCCTAGGTTTTAGAGGCGAAGCACTTTCGAGTATTGCAGCTATTTCGGAATTAAAAATCATTACCCGACCGACAAACCAAAGCTTAGGCTTTCGCCTCAACGCCAAAGGTGGCTCTTTAATTAGTCCAGTTGAACAATGTGCTAGCAATGTCGGCTCTGTCTTCCAAGTAAAAAACTTGTTTTTCAATACACCGGCAAGGAAAAAATTTCTTAAGTCCAAAACGATAGAAAACAAAAAGATTAAATTAACTTTCATGAGGCTAGCCTTAGCCCATCCAAATATAGATTTCCAACTAATCAATGAAAGAAAAACGATATTCAATTTCAAACCAATAAAAACACAAGAAGAAGCCTTACGGTTTGATTATTTTTGCAATGCAAACTTCTCTAGAGACTCACTTTTTTTTGCCGGTGAACTTTCTAATATTGCAATTCATGGTTGGTTATCTCGCCCATCGATGAATGGTGCATCTGGAGATTTGCAACCAAAGTTTGTAAATCGTCGATTTATCAAAGACAGAGTAATAGATAAAGCAGTTAGACTAGCCTACCGAGACATAATGTTCGGTAAGCGCCTGCCTCCTTTTTTGCTATTCATCCGAATTAATCCAAAAGTTATAGACGTCAATGTTCACCCGTCCAAGGAGGAAATAAAGTTTGCATCGCCTCAGATTATTTCTCAATTGGTAGGAAGAGCTTTTCAAAACACGCTGCGTAAAGACACTTTCAAATCTCAAATCAATTCAGCAGAATTCAAAATATCTCCCACTTTACAAAACGCTAACACTAGCACGCAGGTTACACTTGATAGAGTCCAATACAGAAATCAATTCAGTTCCGAATCCGATGAAAAACTAAGGCTAGCTGAAGTTGATTTTTTCCGAACCGAAACCGCAGATCTCGGCACCGCAATAGGCCAAATTCACTCAACTTTTATTTTGGCTCAAAATAGTTCAGGCGTTGTAATTATAGACATGCATGCGGCTCATGAAAGAATAAATTTTGAGATGCTTAAAGAACAATGGAAGAAAGGACAAATTCAAAAGCAAAAAGCGCTATTTCCGATAGAAATATCTGTAAATGAGTTCGAAGCCGAGGAAATAGAGCAAAAGAAAGAAAATCTAACTCTGTGTGGATTTGAAATTGAGAGGATAGGCAAAACAACTATAACAATCAAAGAGTATCCATTCGTCTTCACGAAAAGAAGTATATCTGAAGCAGCAATGCTAACGATTAGCAATATATTGAAGTTTGATCTAACAGATAAAATAGATCCATATGCCTCTAAATTATTAGCAGACATGGCATGTAAAGCGTCGTTAAGAGCTTATGACAGAATTACAATCGACGAAATGAATAATATTATCAAAAAAATTGAATCGACTGAGAATAGCGCCTATTGCTCGCATGGCAGACCAGTATGGCGTTACATGTCGATTAAAGAATTGGATAAACTGTTTTTACGTGGTCAATAAATTAATGCAGCATCATATTGCGATTAAATTTAATTACTGCCTCAAGGTCTTTGGCCTTCTGGAGTAAACTATTTTTCTCAAGTGCCAATCTTTTAAGTTCCGAAAGTGCGTACACCGCAGAAGGATAATCACTAATCGAAATTGAATACAATCCAGCACGATAGAAATGTTCTCCAGATTGTTTAATTAAACCATTTTTTTCTGATGTTAGAGCCAGTCCGACATGAGCCGAAACACTCTTTTTATTAATCGAAAGAGCCTTTTCAAAATTTGTTAAGGCCTCTAGATAATTACCAAGTCGCAAGCTAGTGATTCCCAGGCCGTTATAATAGTCACTTTGACTAGCATCGATTTGTATAGCCTTCAAAAAAAACTCTTTAGCAACCTCAAACTCTCCTTTTTGCATCTGAGCCTTTCCGGCAAGAAATAAAAATTCACTGTTTTCAGGGTCTTGCACTAGCAATTGGTTAGTGATCATTTTGGCTCCATCAAAATCATTAAGTTCAATTGCAAGACGAAGATCTAACGCGCTATAAACATGTGCCTCTTCAGTTGATTTTGCTGTTCCTGAACTTAATTGAGGGCCCCGATCAATTTTATCAAGAAACTGGTCTAATTGTTCAACCAACTTCCTGCTTACAGACCCTACTAATTGAACGGCGATTTCTTCCTTCCTATTTTTCGAGGCGAAAAAAATTCCTGTCAGTGCACCGATCGGAGTAAAAGGAATCGCGCCTGCATCACTTTTACCGTTCTCTAGCTCAGACCAGACCAACTCACCTTTATCGTTAAATAAATCTAAGCGCATGACTATTTCTGTAACTGAATAAGTCAAAAGGAATTTATTAGAAAATTTAATTATCTCGCCTGTTACGTAAAAATCACAATTGAGTTCCTCAAGCGCATTAAAAAAATCTAAACTACCATGTTTCTTTAACACTTCATCCACCACTGCAATCTCAATATCTTTGTATCCTAAAGGTGCTAATTGTCCATAAATAGATTTGCGACCAAGTTTTTCCTTTGACAAATTTGCAAAATGAGCTGGATCCGAGGAATCAACAAACTTTCCTACCATAATACAATTTTGGTGTATTGACGCGGTATTTCTAAATTTAATAGTGTCAGCCTCAATAATTTTTTGGCTTTTATTTCCATTGGAGGAACTCGAGCAGCCCGAAACAGCTATCAAACATGATAAAAAAATTAAAAAAATAAAATTAGTAAAAAGCAAATTCATTATTCAAAGTCTTCAAATGGTCTAGATTGTTCTGTACAGATTAACTTGGTCTTCTCAAATTGTTATACTGCTAGGAATTACCCAAATATTTTAGCGACTACGCAGTCTTTTTTATAGTTTAAAAAAATTAATCTAGGAATTTCAATGGGCAGAAATAACATATCATTCTATCCAGCGCTAATGGCAGGCTTCTCAGTCGTTTTAGTCTGCGCTAACTTTATTGGTCCGGCGAAAGTCTGCGAAATAGATTTGCCAATAACCCTACCAATCCTAGGTTCTGTTTTAATCTTTGGAGCCGGCAACATCTTTTTCCCAATCAGTTATATTTTTGGCGACATACTCACAGAAATTTATGGATATGCCAAAGCCAGAAAGGTAATCTGGGTAGGCTTCGTTTCCATNATTTTTGCCAGTATAATGGCGTTCATAATCATTAACTTACCACCCGCAAAGAACGAGCCTCATAATCAGGTGCTCCAGCCAGCCCTCGAACTTGTTTTTGGTTCTACTTGGCGAATAGTGTTAGGTTCAATTTTAGGTTTTTGGGTCGGCGATTTTATAAATGCTTTTGCGATGGCTAAAATTAAAGTCATTACTAGCGGTAGACATCTCTGGTTTAGGACGATTAGTTCGACCATCTTCGGCCAAGCTGCCGACAGCTTAATTTTTTATCCAATAGCGTTTTGGGGGATCTGGAATACAGACACCATGCTAAAAGTGATTCTGTTCAACTTTTGTTTTAAAGTGTTTGTCGAGATCATAATGACCCCGTTTACTTACGCGGCGGTTAATACAATTAAGCGACGAGAAAATATCGATCACTACGATATCAAAACAAACTTCAATCCTTTTTCATTGAAAAATCATTAGTATAATCAAAATTTTTGTTCTTTTATCCAGCTGATCAATGACTCTCCAACCTCGCCTGATTTAGTACCTAACGCAATGTTTGCCTTTAAAAAACCTAGTTTTGAACCACAGTCAAACCTTGTTCCATAGAACTCAAATGCATTAATATCTTCTAGCTTTAAAAGTTCAGAAATACCATCGGTCAATTGAATTTCACCTCCGCTACCCGGGGGCAATCTACCTAGAATTTCCATTACCTTGTAAGACAATATATACCTGCCAACGACACCGAGGTCGCTTGGAGCAGACTCAAACGGCGGTTTTTCAACAATTGTTTTTATCTTGCCCAGTCTATCTTCAAAATTTTCGATTTCGATCACGCCGTATTTACTAATTTCTGGACCCTTAACTCTCTCAACCGCTAAAACAGACTTGCCCGTCTGGTTATATATATCCATCATTTGTGATAAACAACCACAACTATCTGAATCAATAAGATCATCAGGCAGAATTATCGCAAAAGGCTCGTTACTTATTACAGGACGTGCACAATGTATCGCGTGCCCCAAGCCCAAAGCAGTTGGTTGCCGTATAAAAATGCAGTTAACAAATGAGGGGACTATTGCTTGAACTGAATCAATTAAAAGTGTTTTTTGTTTGGCCGCAAGCTCGGCTTCTAACTCATATGCTTTGTCGAAATGATCTTCAATCGACTGCTTGTTCCGCCCAATGATGAATATTATATCTTTAATGCCTGCCGCAACGGCCTCTTCTGCTGCATATTGAATTACTGGCTTGTCAACAATAGGAAGCATCTCTTTTGGGTTCGCTTTAGTCGCGGGTAAAAATCTGGTTCCGAATCCTGCCGCTGGAATTACGACTTTGGTTATTTTTTGCAAACATCCCTCCTTAACTGTAATTTTTTTAGTCTAGTTGCGAAATCTCTCTTAAGATTCTAATTATTTTTTCTTCNTTAAAATCATTGATCGCGAAGCGTGCATCTTTTAATTTATCTGAAAGAACGGTCCATCTCAAACTTTCCACATTTGATAAAAACAATTTATCATTATTAGTGGGCTGCAATTGTTCAAAATCAAAAAATAATTCTTCCATCAACTTTTCTCCTTCCCTTAAACCCGTAAATGTAACCTCGACAGATCTTCCGGATAACTTAATCATTTGTTCAGCCAGAAAAGTAATGGACACCGGTTCGCCCATGTCCAAAACGAATACCTCGCCTCCCACTCCGACCGAACTTGCCTCCATTATTAGCTGGCACGCCTCTGGTATACTCATAAAATATCTAGTTGCCTCAGGATGCGTTACCGTAACTGGGCCGCCCTTTGCAATTTGTTTTTCAAACAAAGGTACAACGCTTCCAGCAGAATTTAAAACATTTCCGAATCTCACTACCATAAAACGAGTTTTAGACCTAGAATTTAAACTCTGCACAATTAGCTCAGCGAATCGTTTCGATGCACCCATTATATTAGAGGGTTTAACCGCCTTATCAGTTGATATAAGGACAAAATTCCCGACACCGTGCTCACTTGAAATTCGCGCAATAGACTCAGTTCCTAGTACATTATTAGAGACTGCTACCCTAGCTTGATTTTGGAGAATCGGGACATGCTTGTAGGCTGCCGCGTGAAAAACGACATCAAATCGATCAGCTCTAAATAAATTTTGCAGTAGTGTTTCGTCGCAAACATTTCCCAACACGAATTTAACCTCGGTATCCGAGTGCTGGATTAAATCATGTTTTAGCTCGTGCAAACCCAACTCGCTTTGATCAATTATCGTTAAAGAAGATAAGTTAATTCTGAGTAATTGACGACAAAGCTCCTTGCCGATAGAACCCGCACCTCCTGTGACCAATATCTTTTTTTCGGAAAGAAAAGCCTGCATTTGTCTCCAGTCTAATGCGATCTGTTCTCTTCCCAATAAGTCATCAATCGAAACTTCACGCATTAAACCTAAGTCAACCCGACCTTCAACAATATCGTTTAGCTTTGGCAAGGTAAGAAATCTTACAGTTGTTGAGGAACACCTTTCGATAATAACTCTCATCTGCGACGCACTTGCGGTAGGAATCGCTATAATAACCAGTTGTATATCAAACTCTTGAACCAACCTGGGAATGCTCGGAACGCCACCAATAATAGGAATCCCGTGAATCACCGAGCCTTTTAAATTAACGTCATCGTCAATGAAACCAATTGGATTGTAGCGTGCCTCTCTTAACATATCACGAGCTATAGATTCTCCTGCCCTACCTGCACCAACGATCAAAGTCCTAATTCCCAAGTGTTTATTCAGTCTTCCACCATTGTCTTTAATAAGACGATAGGCGAATCTAGGCGCGGTCAAGAATCCAATCAAAAAAAGTGGATATAAAATAATCGTGGTCCTAGGTATAAATTCAAGTCGATTTGTTATAAATAAAATAACAGATATAATTGCGATTCCAAAAACTGCAGATTTAATAATGTTGAGAATATCTTGCAAACTAGCAAATCGCCAAATACCTTTATAAAGGCCAAAGCTTATATTCATTGAACTTTGTGCTAACAGGACGATCGGTAACGCCGAAACAATTGTAGCGTAGGTCTCACTCGGGGGATTCTCGAAATTGAATCTAATAAAAACAACCAAGAACCAAGATATACAGGAAACCGCCAGATCGTGAATAAATACCAGTGCTTTTTTAAACATTGTTTTTCAGGAAGTTAGCGTCCATTAACTTGATATTTAAATAGTACCAGATAAACGAACTTATACCGAATGACATTAAAAGGTTTAAAGTTCGATATTCATCAAAATAAATAACAGCCGCACTAATCGGAAGAAATAGAAAAATATGCATAATAAATAAATTGATATTCAACTGAAAAGGCTTTAACCCTTTTTCAATAAGTTGCTGGTATACATGCTCTTTATGCGGCCGCCACCATTTTTTTTTGGCAATCATACGTTTAGTCAGGGTGAAGATAGAATCTGACAAGAAAGGAGTTAATATTACTAAAGAAAATGGATATCCAATTTCCTGATACCCATAAAACCCTACCAAAAGCATTTGAGAGGCAATAAAGTAACTTCCGGAATCTCCCATAAATATTTTGGCCGGCGGCCAATTATGGATTAAAAATCCGACGAGAATACTGGTTAACGCCAAACAATAGAGCGCCAATGCCTCAGCGTCGCAGAAGAGAAAGACTATTGCATGAAAGGCAAAAAAAATAATCCCTTGGGAAGCGGCAAAACCATCTGACCCGTCCATAAAGTTAAAAAGATTTATATGGAGTAATGAAATTAATGAAAAAATTAAGAGATACAAGAATAAACTGTAATCACTAATCAACGGTAAATTAATGGGTAATGCTTGTTCAACTAACGTGTACCAACATAATGCCGCAAGAATAAACTGTCCCAATAACCGCACTCGTACTTTTTGAGGCTTAATATCATCCAAGCCACCCAATAAGGCTATGCCCAAAGAAAAAACCAACCAATTAAAGGTAAGAATCTCTTCGAAATCGTGTAAGAAATTAAATGAAAAAAATATTAGAATAAAAACAAAACCACCCGCTGTCGGTTTTGGGCTAGTGTGCAAACTCCTCTCTTTTGGTAAATCTGACACTGAAAAAAAAGAAAGAATTTTCACAGCGAGGCCGGTCAACAAGTAGCTTGTGACCGCTACTAACGAAACTAAAAAAATAAAATGATTAATCATGGATAGATTTCCTAAAAGAATGTCAGCATCGAAAAAAAATCATCTCCCAACACAAAAATAAGAAAAACCATGGCTCTCTACCACGTCGCGCTCATAAATATTCCTAAGATCAATAAAAACACTGCCTTCCATAATTCGCTTCAACATATTTAGATCAAGGCCTCTGTACTCGTTCCATTCGGTCATTATAAGCAACGCATCAGAGCCCTCTATGGCATTTAACATGTTTTTACAGAAGATAGTACCGGCCGGAAGAGCCTGCTTTGCGGCATCCAATCCTTTTGGATCATGAACTTTAATCTTTAAACCTGCTTGCAACAAATGGGGCAAGATATATAGCGATGGCGATTCCCGAATATCATCAGTTTCCGGCTTAAATGTTAAACCAAGCACGGAAACCGTTTGCTGATTAACCGAAGGACCTAACGCGGACATAATTTTATCAACCATTTTTAGTATTTGATTATTATTTGCTTCAATCGTAGCCCTGACGATGCCAAGCTTATGCCCGCTTTCTTCTGCAAAAGAAAGCAAAGCTTTTGTGTCTTTTGGAAAGCATGAACCACCATAGCCAGGTCCAGGATGTAAAAATTTTGAACCAATCCTCCTGTCCATACCCATACCTTTTGCAATATCATGAACATCAGCTCCAAGTGTTTCGCAAAGGTTTGCAATTTCGTTAATGAAGCTAATTTTGGTAGCTAGAAAAGCGTTTGAGNCATATTTAATAAGTTCAGCACTCTCAAGATTTGATATTAAGATCGGAGTCTCTCTAAGGTTCAACGGCCTGTAAAGCTCCACTAATTTATTCTTAGCTTTTTCAGATTCAACCCCTATCACCACACGATCTGGGCGCATGAAATCTGATATAGCTGCTCCCTCTCTCAGGAACTCAGGATTGGATGCTACATCAAAGTCTGCATCCGGATTCTCTTGTTTTATAAGCTCCCTGACCTTCCTAGCAGTCCCGACTGGGACCGTTGATTTGTCAACTATTACTGTATAACTGTGCAAATAAGCAGCTATTTGTTTTGCGGACTCGAAAACATACCTCAAGTCTGCTATCCCATCACCTCGATGGGTAGGCGTCCCTACAGCAATAAAAACCAAATCAGCCCTCGGAACGAAATCCTCAAGAGCATTAGAGAACATTAGCTTATGTTGTTTCACATTTTTTTTGACGAGCTCATCAAGACCCGGCTCGAAAATTGGAATCTTTCCTTCGTTAAGATTTTTTATCTTTTCTGAATCAGAATCAATGCACACTACATTTGCTCCAAACTCGGCAAAACAAGCGCCGGAGACTAGCCCGACGTAACCAGTTCCGACCATTACGACTTCCATGTTCTAAGTTCCTCCAAATAGATATCAAATAACCACTAGTCAATAATAGATGCATGTTTTAGATATTTATAGTATAACCGATTGCGCTTACAATAGTTTTGCACTACAAATGATTTGGGGCGATTTAACCAAATACACAAGATCATAACTTGCTCGACTCAGGAAATACGGTAAAACTCCTTATACCAAGCCAGAAATCTTGATATCCCTGTTTCTAGATCAGTTTTAGGTAGATAGCCAGTCATTTTTTCCAGTAGTTCAATATTGGCGTGGGTATCATGAACATCTCCAGGTTGCCGAGGCATGAAGTTTAACTTCGCTTTTCTTCCTAAGGCATTTTCCAAAATTTTTATCATTTCTAGAAGTTCTACCGGTCGGCCGTTGCCTATATTGAATATTTGGTAAGGAGGTGAAATTGATTTATCAGGCTCATCTGGCGGTCTTGATGGGACTAGGTTTGAAGCTGCTACTAATCCATTAATAATATCATCTATGTAAGTAAAGTCTCGTTTATGATTTCCATCATTAAAAACGTCAATCGGTTCGTTAGCGATTATATTTTTTGTGAAACGAAAAAGAGACATATCAGGTCTCCCCCACGGGCCGTAGACCGTAAAAAACCTAAGTCCTGTTGTAGGTATATTATATAAGTCACTATAGACTCGAGCCATAAGCTCGTTTGAAATCTTTGTAGCCCCATAAAGTGATAAAGGTTTTTCCACTCGATCATCCTCTGAGAAAGGCAACACAGTATTTCCCCCATAAACAGAGCTAGATGAAGCGTAAATTAAATGCTGAACCTCAGATTTTTTACATCCCTCAATGATATTTAAAAACCCATTTATATTGGATTCAATGTAAGCATGTGGATTAGTCAGAGAATAACGCACCCCCGCTTGAGCGGCTAGATGAACAACAGTTGTAGGTTTCAGAGTATTAAAAAGCTCCCTCACTAAAAACCTATCTGAGATATCGATTTTCCTAAAATCGAACAATGGATTAGCGCCAATTCGGCTTAATCTGGCTCGTTTTAAAGCAACATCATAATAGTCGTTAAGGTTATCCACTCCAACCACTTTTTCACCCTTGCTTAAAAGTGCTTCTGCCATATGATAACCAATAAAACCTGCTACTCCTGTTATTAAAGTAGTCATAAGTACAATTTCCTCCGAAAACAGGCTAACGTTTTCAGTTTAACACAACAATATTGGAGAATTACCTCAATGAAAGATTAATCTGTTACTATTTACAGACCTGAAACTTAATATTAATAAAAAACTCTTCTAAAGGACGTAAACAGTGGAAAAACAACCAGAGGGACTCGATGCATTTACGATTGATACTGAAAATTTGTATAAGGAAGAATCGATTACTGATCTTAAAGCGGCAACCATTAGAAAAATGGTTCCTATTAAAATTGATGGTTCTGCCGATGAAAAAAGGCCAGTAAAATTTATTGGAGATACGACATTAATGACTCAAATGGGTCCAATCCCTGTTCAATTTCCCATTGAAGCAGATAACCTTGAATCAGCTTTCGAGCTTTTTCCTGAAGGAATAAAAACTGCAGTGGAAAAGTTAAATGATAGGGCAAAGGAAATGGCAAGAGAAGAAGCGTCTAGAATAGTGGTGCCAGGACAGCAGGGTCCGCAAAATATGTCTCCTGCACCTGGAGGTAAATTCAGAATAGATTAAGGAACCTCACGCCATAGTGAAATATAACCATACACTTGAAATCAAGGGCCTAAAACTCCAGAGAGGACTCAAGCTGATTCTCTCAAACTACAATCTAACTGTGAATGCGGGACAAGCGATTAAAGTTTCAGGTCCAAATGGGTGTGGAAAAACTTCTTTGTTACGCACGATAGCTCGACTAAATAGGATGAATGAAGGAAAATTACTAGTAACCTCTAACGCCGAAACCAAGCCACTGTCCCAGAATTTGGTTAACTTTATAGGACATAGTCCATCCATAGCTTCGGACCTTTCGATAGAGCAATATTTAAAATTTTATTCCGAAATAACCGACGGAAAAGTCAAATACCACTCAATAGAAGACTCACTCAGCATTTTTAAAATACAAACTCCTCTCCAGTTGAATAAAAACCTATCAGCTGGGCAAAAACAAAGATTGTCACTCTGTAAATTGCTACTTTTTGAGGCGCCAATATGGATATTAGATGAACCTTTTAACAGTTTAGATGTTGAATCACAGAAAATATTAGAGATTCAAATAGAAGCTCACTTGAAAAATGGGGGAATAGTAATTTTGACGAGTCACCAGTCTTTCAATAAAGAGGAAAAATTTAAAAAAATTTGTTTAGAACAAATATCATGAAATTATTTTTCACTCTATGTAGCTTCGAGTTAACACGTTATTACGCCAGCTTAACGGATATATTGAACTCCGTTGCTTTTTTTGCATTAATAATTATCATAAGTGCAGTCTCGGCAGGACCAACTTTTACCAATAACGATTATTTAGTCATAGGATCCATATGGACTGCTTCTGTTTTGTCGTGCGTTCTCACTCTAGATCTGATTTTTAATAAAGATTTTAGAGAGGGCACAGCGGATCTGTTTATATTATGCTCCGTCTCCCTCGAGATCCTATCACTGGCAAAGGCTTTTTCTTACTGGCTCACTAATTGCTTAAGCATAATAACGGTTGCAAGTTTTACATTTTTGTTGATGGGCTTTAAATTCGAATTTATTCTTAATTTTCTAGTCTGCATATCACTAGTAACCCTTACAATGAGTTTGATTGGCGTTGCGTTAAGCGCACTAACTGCAAACTCAAGAAACGGTACTTTGTTATTAACAATTTTAGTGTTTCCTATGATGATTCCCCCAGTGATATTCGGCACCAGTTCCTCCCTGAATGCGTACAATGGTTTAGACGTTTCAAATGAAGTATTATTTCTAATTGGTTTTTTCATGTTGCTGCTTTCTACTCTACCCTGGGCGAGCGCAGCAGCTATTAAAACAAGGATTCATTAATTATGTTTAAATTGATAAAAAATTTTCTAGCACTCGAGTCTTTTTATTTTTTTGCAAGAAGAATTCAAAAACCTTTGCTTTTTTTTACAATTGTCCTTATTGCGGTGGGACTCTATAGCGGTTTATTCCTAGCTCCACGAGACTACCAGCAAGGAGATGCATTTAGAATTATTTATGTCCACGTTCCAGCAGCATGGTTGTCACTATTTGTCTATATTTACATGTTATTAGCGGCGTTTACCGCATTAGTGTGGAAATTAAAAATTGCCGAAATAGGAATAAGAGCAGCCGCTCCAATAGGCTTTTGTTTCACGGCTATTGCTCTGGTAACAGGATCAATCTGGGGCAAACCAATGTGGGGAACCTGGTGGGTTTGGGATGCTAGATTAACGTCAGAGCTTATCTTGCTTTTAATCTACGGGGGCATTATCGGTATAGCGAATAGCGCCGAAGATCCCAGGATCGGCTCAAGGTCAGCAGCTGTTGTTACTTTAANTNGANCANTTAACATCCCGATAATTCATTATTCTGTTGAGTGGTGGGCGACGCTACACCAAGGACCCACAGTGTCTAAATTCGACAATCCATCAATTGAACTTTCTATGTTGATCCCTCTGATCATAATGACTATTGGGTTCATAGCATATTTTGTACTTATTTTGATGATAAGGATGCAAAGTGAGATAATTCGCTATGAACGAAATGCTAGTTGGATTCGTAAGGAAATTAGCTAACTATTATAAACCGGGGCTATGTTTTGCAATATATCGAATATATTCTTAGTGCATTTATATTCACGTTTGCTGGAATGAGTATTTTAGGGTTAATTTCTCAGATAAACCTGCAAAATACCAAAAAATTAATGTGGGAAATGCTACAAAACGAGAATAACAATGAAAAAAAGAACTAAACGGATATCAGGAATAGTACTCGGAATGATTGGAGCTAGTGTAGCGGTTTACCTAATCTTATCAGCATTTGAAAGTAACCTTATGTATTTCTACAGCCCCACTGAAATAGCAAATGGAGATGCAAAAAGTCGACAATCTTTTAGGGTTGGGGGCCTAGTGGTTGAAAACAGTATATCACGGGCACCAAATTCACTTGAAGTAAGTTTCGTTCTTACTGACTTAAAATCAACTCAAACAGTCCGTTATACTGGAATACTGCCGGATTTATTCCGTGAGGGGCAAGGAATCATAGCTAACGGCTCTATGGGGTCAGATGGAACATTTAATGCTTTTGAGGTTTTAGCAAAACACGACGAGAATTATATGCCTCCTGAGATAGCAGACACCCTTCACACAGAAAAGCTTCGCGAACCAAAATGATTCCAGAACTCGGAGCATTTTTTTTAATTCTATCGCTTAGCCTCGTGCTAATTCAAATCTCCTCTCTTTTGATAGGAGTTCAATCAGATTCAACCATTTGGATCACTTTGGGCAAAAGAGCTCTTTATATCCACGCTTTAGCAATAATTGCATCTTTCGTTATTTTATCATATTGCTTTGCTTCAAATGATTTTACCGTCAAGTATGTCGCCATGAATTCAAACACCTTATTACCCCTCCAATATAGGTTGTCAGCGGTTTGGGGCGCTCATGAGGGCTCTCTATTATTATGGATTATGATTTTGTCAATTTGGATAGTGGCTTTTGCATTCTTTAGCTCCTCTCTACCGAGAAAATTCGTAGCATGGACCCTAATATTTGCGGGGATTATAAGCTTAGGCTTCCTTTTATTCTGCTTGTTCACCTCAAATCCTTTCATAAGGCAAATCCCTCCACCGTCGAATGGCGCCGACCTAAATCCCTTATTACAAGATTTTGGTTTAATTATTCATCCTCCTATGCTGTATATGGGATATGTAGGGTTCGCTATTTCTTTCTGTTGTGCGCTAGCTTCACTAATGCTAAACGAGTACACAAATCAATGGGCGGTCTGGGCCAGAAAATGGACGCTATTAGCATGGGCTTTTCTAACTATAGGAATCGCTTTGGGCAGTTGGTGGGCGTATTACGAATTGGGGTGGGGTGGCTGGTGGTTTTGGGATCCCGTCGAAAATGCTTCATTAATGCCTTGGTTAGTAGGAACTGCACTGATTCACTCTTTGAATGCTACCGCTAAAAGAGGGGTGTTCGCAGGATGGTCGCTTTTGTTAGCTATATCAGCTTTCGGGCTAAGCTTACTAGGTACGTTCCTAGTTCGCTCGGGTGTGTTAACATCCGTGCATGCATTTGCCACTGACCCCGCTAGAGGGATTTTTATTTTACTATTTATTGTTATAGTTGTGGGAGGCGCTTTTTTAATCTACGGACTTAAAGCCAGCCAGATAGATGATGAGGGATATAAATTTGCATCACGAGAATCGTATCTTCTTTTAAATTCAGTGGTATTAAGTGTAGTAACTGCTACGATTTTGTTGGGAACACTTTACCCACTTGCAATGGATGCCTTAAATTTAGGAAAAATTTCTGTAGGACCTCCATATTTCAATGCGGTCGTTATTCCAATCATGGCCCCCCTTATGATTTTTCTAGGTATAGCGCCGCTGGCAAAGTGGCGCCACGATAATTGGATATTCACCCTAAAAAAACTCAAACTACCGCTTTTAGGAACAATACTCTTCTCAATCGCTGTTCTACTCATGCTAGTCGAGAACCTAACCATTATGGCTGTCATAGGAACCGTCTTATCCTTCTGGGTCATCGCTACTAGCCTGGCCACTTTGATTAGTAAGGAAAATAGGATTTCTGTAAAGCGGCTCGATGGAGCCATCATTGGACGTACTATTGCTCATATTGGTTTTGGACTCTGCGTCATTGGCATAACCCTGGTAAGCTATTACGAGAACACTTCCCACCTAAAAATGGAGGTTGGAGATAAAACACAACTCGATGAGTATAGCTTTAAATTTGCCTCGCTCGATAATGTGAAAGGCCCAAACTATGAAGGTGTCAAAGCTACTTTCGAGGTGACCAACAACAAAGAAACATATCAAGTTTCGATTCCCGCGGAAAAGCGATTTTACAACACCCGCGGGATGACGATGACGGAAGCCGGTATAGACGCTGGCTTGCTTAAAGATATTTATATATCTTTAGGAGAAAAAATTGGGGCGGAATCTTGGAGCGTCAGACTAAATATTAAACCTTTCGTACGATTTATTTGGCTAGGGGCGATCCTCATGGCGGCAGGAGGGCTCATAGCAATGAGCATCACATCAAAGAGAGTTAAGCCGTGAAAAAAAAAATATTTTTCATAATTCCACTTACGCTTTTCTTCGTTATGGTAGCCTTCCTAATTGTTGGGTTGCAGTTAGACCCTAGGAAAGTTCCTTCCCCTTTAATAGGAAAACAAATTCCACAATTCAACCTCCTCGAACTTAGTGCTAACGAAACATTCATCACAAATAAAGATTTACCTTCAACACCTTATTTACTAAACGTATGGGCTTCGTGGTGTGGTGCCTGCCTTGAAGAACATCGATTGCTCAAGCAAATATCCGAATTAGGTTCCTTAAAAATTGTTGGGCTCAATTATAAAGACGATTACTCGGAAGCAACTAAATGGCTTCTTAGATATGGCGATCCTTACATACAAAAAATATTTGATCCCGAGGCACGTCTTGGGCTCAATTTAGGGGTTTACGGCGTTCCAGAGACGTTTTTAATTGACGAGAGCGGAACAATCGTTTACAAACATATTGGTCCGTTAACATTTGAGACATATAGCCTCCTTCTCCAACAGTTGGAAAGTAAGAAACTATAATTCTAATGAAGATCATAAAAATTTTGATACCAACGTTACTCTTGGCTGCTATATCCATCTCTTTTGCGTCCGACAAAATCTATTCTTTTGCAAATTCAAATCAAGAATTAATTTTTGAAAGTCTTCTTGAGGAATTAAGATGCCTAGTTTGCCAAAATCAATCACTTGCGGATTCCGGTTCTGGATTAGCAACTGACCTACGAGACGAAGTGTATCAGATGGTACTTGAAGACAACTCTCACCAAACTATTAAGAAATTTTTAGTCGAAAGGTATGGCAACTTTGTATTATATGATCCACCATTAAATCCAAGCACAAGTATTCTCTGGTTTGCACCTTTTTTAATGGCTATAATTGCTGTCGGGCTAATATTGTTTTTCTCGAATAGACCCAAGCAGAACTAATATGTTTTGGTTAATCGCAATAGTATCAACTACATTCGTAATACTTATTTTATTGTTACCAGCAGTTAAAATTAGTAAAAAAGATAAAATTATTGATTCGCCACAAGAGAATGAAATTCAAAAACTCAAAGATAAGATTAATTTTTATAAAATAGTATGTTTTCTTGTTGTCATCCCGATCACCTCATTTGGAATTTATAATATGATTGGGCTGCCCGACAGCCTTACGTTATCTGAACAAAGCTTCAAAGCAAACAGTCAGGAAGAATTCAACCCTGAAAAACATTCTAAACAGATAGAACAAGTGCTGGAGCAAGACCCAGATAACCCCAATCTTCTTGAACAAATGACGAAAGTTTACATGGTCAGAGGAGACTACGAAAAAGCCGTAGAATTTGCTAATAAAAGGGTTAATTCGAGTCCAAACGATAGTAGTGCACTAACGCAACTAGCTGATGCGATGGCCATGCTAAAAAAGGGAAATATTGATTCAGAGGTCATGCAAATTTTAGATAAAGCGATTAGTTTAGATAACAGAAATCCTGTAGCACTCACTCTTTCTGGCATAGGACATCAACAAAAAGGTGAGACAGCTAATGCAATATCTCAATGGAATATGGCTGTAACAAACCTGCCCCTTAATTCAGAGTTAAGCACAAGAGTAAATGAACTGATTCAGGATGCCCAAAATCAACTGGGCTCAAATCCGAAGAGCCCTCCTGATAAAGTAATTGCCAATATTGAAATTAAAATAAAGCCAAAACTAATTGAAAGAATAGACTTGGACTCTACAATGTTTGTTTTCTTAAAATCAAATGAAAAATCGCCACCGCTTTTCGCTATCAAAACAAAAGCACCAAAAAATTTTCCTGTTCTGATAGAGTTTACAGAACAGAACGCTATGCTAGGGAATGCAAGTATGCAAAAAATAGATTTCTTATATGCTGTCGCCCGAATCAGCAGGACCGGCTCGCCTCTTGGTAGCATAGGCGACATTGAGGGTAAATCTGAAATTTTCGAACCAACCTTAGATACAAAGATTATTACAATAAACAAAGTGTTAGGTAATGAAGAATAAAGTGAAAAATTTCAGTTCATCTAAAAGACTTTTTTTAAAAAAATCGTTAAGCTTGGCAAGTTGCGGGTTGTTTGTGAGCCCACCACTTTTCTATATTAAAAAAGTACAATCAGTCACTAAAAAAACCCTGGCATCAAGTATTGAAGAATACACCGAAGGTAAAATTAAACATACAGACGTTATATCCGCAAAAAATATCTCGTACTTGGAAAATCTAGTTGATCCCTCAACTTATAAGGAGGTTATGTTTGAAAATAGGGAGTTTCTTCTTTCCCCCTCAGAAAACGATCATGAAACCCTTTTCCCTCCTTTCTTTTATCAGGCAACAAGAAATAATAGAAATAAATTGAGCATTAACGAACAAAATAATGTTGTTGACAAGGCTGGCGCTGAATGGACAGGCGGACTACCCTTCCCGACTACCAAGTCGGCAAAAGAGATAACCTATAACCTAGCTCTGGGTTGTAACAGACATGATCAAGCCGTTAACGCTATCAATGGTAGTATTATCGACAAAAACGGCAATGTTGAACAAAGTTTTGATATGGTCTTCGCTTCACAGCAATTAAGTGGCATCTGTAATCCTTCAATTAATGATTCAATCGAGGATAAAACACGGTACAAACATCTTTTGAAATATAATGCGGTATGGTTTTCTGAACCTGAAGAGCTCAAAGGACTTACTTTCACGAATAAATGGTTCAAAGATCAATATAAGTTTCCTGAACTTTACTCTTTTAGTCCAAATACAAGAAGGATGACGAAGCTTGCCAACTCCAGGCGCTTAAGCGAAATAATTCCTAATATAAATTTTTCACTATCAGATGCTTATGGATTTGGAGATCCATTTGGTGTCTGGGGCAATTGGAAGATAGTTTATAAGGGCCCATTCTTAGTATCAACGCAGCACAATTGGAGACCTGACCTACCAAATTGGGATTTACCTATTACCGGGGGCTTAAAAGGTCAAAGTTATTATCTAGTCAGAAAGCAATATGTCCCAAACATTATCGTGATAGATATAACTCCTACTGGATATAGAAATCCTGGTTTTGCAAAAAAAAGAATTTATATCGATAGCAGAAATATGACTCCGGCAAAAATTTTATATTATGACCAAAGTAATAATATTATAAAAAGCATTGAGATCGGATATTCACAATTAAAAATAAACTCATCAATACAACCAACCATTAGAAATGCGCCAATACTGACCAGTCTGAAAAAACCCGATTGGAATTGGAGTTGGTACATATGTAAGAATCATCGGACAAAAAAAATTGGTAGATTCCATCTAGCAGAGAGCTGCACCGGAGGTTGGAAAACAACCTCTGACAATATTACGTTAAACGGAACTCCGGACGAATTTATTGAAAAGTATATGACGCAAAAGGGAATTCGTAAATTATTCGGTTAAACCTTTTCTAAAGGCAACCATCCAAACACCAATCACAACCAGAATTGTCCCGTAAAAATGAAACAGCTGAAATCGGTCCTGGAAAATTAAAATAGAGGCTAAAGCGCCGAAGACAGGCATTAAATTAATAAATACCGATGCCTTATTAGCGCCAACATTAACCACAGCTTTGTTCCACAAAGTAGTAGCTAAGGCTGTTGGAAAAACAGCCATGAAGAAGATGATTAAAATTGCGGTCGGGTCAAACCAAAGTTGAACAACAGCCAAACCACTATGCATTAGAGTCAAAGGGAAAAGAATCAAAGCCGCCGAGAAAGAACTTGTCAGCATTATAATATGACCAGGAATTTTCATACTCCACTTTACTAAAAAAACTGTATATAAAGAATAAAATAAAACCGCTGCCAAAACTAAAATATCACCCAAATTAAATTTAAAATTAAAAATTAAATCGCTATTTCCTTTGGTTATTAAAATAAAAACCCCCACCAACCCTAATAAAATACCTAAATACTGTAGCCTTGATATGATCTCTAACCCAATGATAAGAGCTATTATCAGAGTAATTAACGGTTGCGACGCACCCAAAAGTGAGGCATTAAAAACCGTTGTGGAGTCAACGGACCAAACCAAGAATGTGGAGCCCAATGCTAGTAAAAAACCTAAAACGAATAGTTTCTGAATATTCTCTTGGATCATTTGCCCATGGCATTTAAGTTGTGAAAAGCAAAATATAAATAAAATTAAAGAACATATTACCCATCGAGAAAAACTCAACTCAAATGGCGTCATTAAGTTTGTTGCTGTTTTTGATACAACGAGACCGGAGGTCCAGAGAAACATCACAAAAACTAGGGCTGAATAAGAATTGGCGAGCATTTTGTTGGTCGAATCGTTTGATTAGTTAATCTCGTTGAGTATTTATTATATACTAATAAGGTCAACTTAAAAGAGGAGTCGTTATGATTATAAAAGGTATTAAGGACCTAGTACAAGAAGCTGAAGCAAATATTGAGACCATGTCGGTAGAAGAAGTTATAAGAGTCAAAGACGACGATAATACATTATTAGTTGATATTCGAGATATAAGAGAACTGTGGCGAGATGGAACTATTCCTAACTCAATTCACGCTCCTAGAGGAATGCTAGAATTTTGGGTTGACCCTAATAGCCCTTATTATCGCGAACAATTCGGCAGTGGAAAAAAATTTATATTCTACTGTGCGGGTGGTCTTCGCTCTGCGTTAGCGGCTTTTACGGTCAAAAAGATGGGGTTAGATCCAGTGGCGCACATGGAGGGCGGATATGCTAAGTGGGTTGAATCGGGCGGTACTACTGAGCCTAAAGAGCCCAAGTTTTAATGGGAGTTTTCCGGTTTTAATATATAACAACCTTTTTCATATTTACTAAAATAATAGTCGATATCAGGATGATTGATTGGGCCGCCAGATCTATCTTCCAACAGATTCTGCTCTGAAACATAAGCAATGTAACTAGTCATCTCGTTTTCGGCCAAAAGATGATAAAAAGGTTGATCTTTCTTCGGTCGAGTTTCTTCTGGTATTGACTCCCACCATTCTTCACTGTTACTAAAAGTTGGATCCACATCGAATATTATGCCTCGAAAAGGATAAAACCTATGCTTTACGACCTGGCCAATTAGAAATTTGGCTGTTCCTTTTAAATTCATAAAAACATTCTCTATTCTTTACTAGTCCACTATGTGCTCAATGAACAATGTGATTTTTTCTTGTAATCTTATCACGATTAATTATCAATCTAGATCGAACTGCATCCGTTGGAGCATCGATTATAGCTCTCTCCAAATCCTTTAATGCCCCTTCTTTGTCGCCGCTATTCAGAAACAGGGAAGCCCTCTCTATATACAACTGAAAATTTACATTCTCTATCAAAATCTGATAACTACAGTACTCTATAGCCTTATTGAAATCATTCTCTTTTATTGCAATAAATCTAAGATTATTAAGCATACGACTTACTATTTTTACCCCGTTTATCTCAACTAAGTAATTCGGATCAATAAAGCAACGTTGGTTATTAAGCATAGTCTCTGTTCCAACTTGAACCGCCTTTAAACCATGGGGATCAATCAATAAATCATTTAACTTTAGGAGAAAATGGCCAGGGAAATTGATACCTTTAATTCTAAAACCAAGCACATTACCAATTCCGATAATAACCATTGCAAGAGATATCGGTATCCCTATCCTATGTCTCAATACATATGCGATCGAGCTTAATTTTTTATCGTTAAAATCTAGAGCTCCCTCAAAACCAAACCTTTGCAAATCATCTAAGAAGGTAACAGTATCACCACTAACTCGCATTTTTTTAGCCAAGTCATTAAATTGGTCGTAGACCCAAGTCGTATTAAGATCATCATCAATAAGTCTAGAAACGAGTAAGCCTCCTTTTAAAGGATCCTGCTCTCCCTCCCTATAATCTTCAAATAGTTTTTTTAAAATTAATTCAGGCATTATTTTTTTTTTTTTTAAGATGCATTATACTCACTCCATATTAACAGATTTTGGAGCGATATCATGGCAGACCCAATTAAAGAAGCTAGCGATAGTGGCTGGATAGCAAAACACAGGGATTTATATCTAGAAAATGGTGAAGCCGGCCATATGTGGGATTCTGCAATAGCTGGCGGACCTGGGCCTATACCGACACTGCTTCTTTTCACTACCGGTAGAAAATCGGGTAAAGAATCAATAATGCCTCTTATTTACGGGGATATCGAGTCGGGGGTAGTCATAATCGCATCAAAAGGCGGCAATCCTAGCCATCCAGGCTGGTATCACAATCTTATGAATCAAAATGAAGTCAAAGTACAGGTTAAAAACGATGTATATCAGGCAAAGACCCGTATCATTTCCGGTAATGAAAGGGAAAGTGTGTGGAAAATGATGGCAGAACTCTATCCTCCCTATAATGATTACCAAGCAGCTACCGAACGTCACATACCAGTTATTGCATTAGAAAGAATCTAACTAATTATTTGGTAAAATCGACGTCAACTTGGGATAAGACTCTTTTATCAATTTGGACTTTGAAACTATTTAGTGCCATAGAGACTAAATTATATTGGCCGACGGTAAAGACAAGGTCTATTAGTTGCTTCTCTGAATAGTGTTTCGCAAGACTCGACCAAGTTTTATCAGTAATAGATGCGTGCTGGTGGAGCTCATCTACAGACCTTATGATCAGTTGCTGTAACTCATTAAGCTTAGTGCTTTCCTCGCCTTTCTTTATCTCTTCAATAATGACATCATCCAGCCCAACTCGTCTGGCAATGACGACATGCTGAGCCCACTCATATTCACATTTACACAGAAACCCTATTCTCAGGATAGCGATCTCTTTCTCCTTCGGTGGAATGGATGATTTAAACAAAATATGATTAGCGAATACCAGCCAACGTTTGAAAAGGGTTTGATGATTTAAAAGAGTTGTAAAAATATTCATGACTGATTTATCTTTTACAAAAGGTTGCATTATTTCATGGTCCTTCTCGTCCCAAAACGATTGTGATTTTGGATTTATTCTTGGTTGATTATCAGTAACCATAAATTTGCTCCTATATATTAAATATCAATCGATCGCTCTATCCATTTAGGCAAAACAATATTTGTGTTTTTTACAATCGTATGCAAACTATTATACGTCGTATTATCACACTGCCGGATTAAAGCTTCGCTAGCAGTACAGAAGTTAACGTGCTGATTAAATAAACATAGTATTGTATCATCACGTTTCATCTCTTGATAAACCGAAAACCCCTTATAATCTGACTTATAAATGAAAGAATGAACATCAATAAGCTGACCTAAAAAGGCCTCGGACAAATACCTTATATGAACATTCTTTGGTGAGAGTGCTAAATCTGCGCTACTGTTATTTTTTTTTTTCAAAATATGTTCCCAATATCGGTTTAAAGCCTGCTGAAAAGCATAATGGTAGTAAGATACGTTCATATGCTCGTTGTGATCGATCCACGTTTTTTCAACTTCAAAGTGACTAGTGAACATTATTACCTCGTTACGTATTATTATAATAAAATATTTAATATTTGTAATTAATCAATAGAGAGAAAAAGAATGAAAGCACTTTTAAGTGGAAAAATTGATGATAGATTTAGCCTAAATCTACAAACTACCGATGAGCCTACTATTGAAGATGATGAGGTGTTAATAAAAGTCATAGCCTGTGGCATTAATTATCCAGACACATTGATTATAAAAGATCAATATCAAATCAGACCGAAGCGTCCATTCGCGCCTGGAGGAGAAGTCTCAGGAATAATTGTAAACAAAGGCAAAAACGTTATTGGCTGGCATGAGAATGACCGAGTCATTGCAATCACTTCTTATGGAGGTCTAGCGGAATATGTATCCTGTAAAGCTGATAAATTAGTTAAACTACCGAATAGCATATCCATGGCAAATGGAGCAGGTTTCTTGTTCACTTATGGAACAGCTTATCATGCTCTACATGACCGAGGACGGCTAACTCCAAACGAAACGGTTCTCGTTTTAGGAGCTGCCGGTGGGGTCGGCTTGGCTGCAGTTGAGCTAGCCAAAGCCCATGATGCTTACGTTATTGGAGCGGTCTCCGACGATTTGAAAAAGAATGCGGTGCTAGAATCTGGTGCTGATCAGTGCTTCTTATACCCAAAAAATATGGTAGAACTTCCGGCAAAGTCACGCTCTGAAATTTTTAAAGAACAACTGGCGGGCAGGAGTCCAAATATCATTTTTGATATTGTTGGAGGTGCCTATTCCGAAGCCGCAATACGATCAATAGCTTGGGAGGGGAGGTTTCTAATTGTTGGCTTTCCTGGTGGTATCGCAAAGCTACCCTTAAACCTTCCGTTGCTTAAAGGCTGTGAATGTACTGGTGTTTTCTGGGGAACATTTTTCGAAAAAAGCCGGGCAAAAGCAAGAGAAAATCATGAGCATCTTGTTAGGCTTCTTGAAACAGGCAAGCTTAAACCAAAGATTTCCACAGTTCTCGGATTAGAAAATGCGGAGGAGGCGATTGAGCGATTAAAACGCCGTCAAGTTGTTGGCAAAGTGGTTGTTATGGTTTCACATTATTAGTTGAGATTATCGATTCATACCTAATCTAAATCTTCCTGGTAGAGCTCAAGTAAAAGTTTGTAAAAACTATAGATATCTTTAACACCGCAGAGCTCACGAATAGAGTGCATAGCAAAAGTGGGCAACCCTAAGTCAACGGTCTTCACGCCTAAGGCCGTTGCTGTAATAGGTCCAATCGTGCTACCACAGGCCATCTCATTATTACTTATGAAATATTGAATTGGAATTTTTCGTTTTTCAGCTAGATTTTGAATAATTGAACAGGTATCGGCATTTGAAGCATATGCTTGGTTGTTATTTATTTTAATCACCACCCCAGAGTTAATAATCGGCCTATGATTTTCATCATGACGCTCCGGAAAATTGGGATGTAAGCCATGGGCGTTGTCAGCAGACACTAACATTGAAGATGCAATCGCTCTTGAATATAGTTCCGGAGTTTTACACACTCGGCCTAGTACATCTTTAAAAAAATTACCCTTAGCTCCAATATAAGATTGACTCCCTACCTCTTCATGGTCGTTACATATAAGCAATTTGTTTTGACTGGGCTTGCTATCTATTAAGGCTCGGCATGCGTAAAAGCAACTAACGAGGTTGTCTAATCTAGCGCTGGACACAAAGTCATCATTCATGCCAGTAACTGCTGGTGCTTGTGTATCGTACATAAACAAATCAGTAGTCAGCAAGCTCAAACCAGTCTTTATTTTTTCTTTCTTTTTTATTTCAGATATAAGCAAATCTTGGAAGTTGCTCCCCTCGCTCCGAGGGGCCAAAATAGGGCTTAACATTTTCTGCTTGTCTATAGAGCGTTTTTTATTAGCCTCGCGATCTAGGTGGATAGCGAGACTTGATAAAACTGCTAAAGGCTTCTTACAGTCGATGAGCATAGTTTTGATTTGGCCGGTCTTTGTTTTATAAACAATTTTTCCCGCGATTGATAAATCTCTATCAAACCACGGGTTTAACAAAACACCCCCATAAACCTCAGTATTTAATTGTAAATAACCAAACCTCTCTTTAGTTGCATTCGGTTTTAATTTAAGGCAAGGACTATCTGTGTGTGCACCGACAGCTAAAAAACCAGTATTCTCGCTAACTGCACGATTTAGTTCAATGGCTATTAGAGAGGAGTCACCTCTTATTACAAAGTATTTTCCATTGTTTTTGAGCGACCATTCATCTTTTTCTAAAATTTGTTCAAAACCAGCACTTTCGAGCATAGATTTAAGATTTTGCGTTGCGTGAAATGGTGTTGGTGAGTTTCGCAAAAATAAAAGGAAATCGGGGATTAAATTCTTTTTCATGATATTAGTATATTACCAAATTATTGTTTAAAAACTAAAAGATTGTATAAAATAAGAAACTAAAGAAAAATCTTGTCCGTACAATTAATATGAGCTCTGAGTTAAAAAGGTTAAAAGATTATAAGCCGTCCGATTTCTCAATAAACGAGGTATCTTTGGTTTTCGACATTAAAGAGGATAAAGTAACAGTTTCATCAGACATTTCTTTGATCAAAAATAATCTTAAAGCCAAACACCTCTATTTGGACGGAGAGGATTTAAAGATAATCGAGATAAAGATAGATAATCAAATACTCGATAAAAATGAATATACTTATAAGAATGACACGCTTAAACTAGCCATTAGTAAATCTCGTTGCTCCCTGCAAACGACAATCGAAATCGATCCCTACAGGAATACGAGATTGGAAGGGTTATATGCATCCAATACGGGCCTATTTACACAGTGTGAGGCAGAAGGTTTTCGAAACATAACGTTTTTTCTAGATCGACCGGATGTTATGGCAAAATATAAGACAAAAATTATTGCCGACAAAAAAAAGTTTCCGGTTTTATTAGCTAATGGAAATTTATGCTCAGAGGGTTCACTCGACGGCGGAAGACACTGGAAGACATACGATGACCCTTTCCCAAAACCTTCCTATTTATTTGCTCTCGTAGCTGCAAAACTTGATCATATCAGTGATTCCTTTAGAACAAAATCAGGGAAATTAGCCGAGCTTTTAATTTTCGTTGAGCCTGGAAAATTACACCTTACTTCTTTTGCAATGGACTCACTAAGAAATTCGATTAAATGGGATGAGGATGTATATGATCTGGAACTAGACCTAAAACAATATAAAATAGTCGCCGTCAGCGATTTCAATATGGGCGCAATGGAAAACAAAGGTTTAAATATTTTTAACACTAAATATATTTTGGCAGACTCCAACACGGCTACCGATCGAGATTTCATAATGCTTGATAGGGTGATCGCTCACGAATATTTCCATAATTGGACTGGTAATCGAGTCACTTGCAGAGATTGGTTTCAACTTAGTTTAAAGGAAGGCCTTACTGTTTTTAGAGATCAACAGTATGGCGCGGATCGGTATTCACATTCAGTGACTCGGATTCAAGAGGTCAGGCAGTTGAGGAGTGTGCAGTTTCCTGAAGATTCAGGGCCGATGTCTCATCCCGTTAGACCAAGTCAGTACTTAGAAATTAGCAATTTTTATACATCGACTATTTATGAAAAAGGCGCTGAATTAGTCAGGATGCTCAACACGATAATTGGCAAAGATAATTTCCATAAAGGAATGAAGCTATATTTCGAAAGGCATGACGGGGAGGCTGTGCGGATTGAGGAGTTTCTCTCTGCCATGCGCGACGCCTCAGGTCACAAATTAAGAAACTTTGAATCATGGTATGAAATTAAAGGAACTCCTATTGTTAAGGGCAAAAGCGTTTTTCACACAAGTAATAAAACCTTAGAAATCTGCTTTCGGCACATGAATCTAAAAAAAGGGGAGATGACCAGACCAATTCCTATCAAACTAGGGTTAATTGACAAAGAAGGGTCTTCAATAAATATTACAGACCATCAACAAATAGATGAAAACGGGTCGATTTTATTTATTCTCGATAAAGAACAAGACAATCTAATCATTAGGGATATAGAGTCAACCCCGATAATATCAGTGTTACGTGATTTTTCGGCCCCTGTTAAAATGGACTTTGAGCATTCAAGTGATGACTTAGTTGCTCTCGCTAAACATGACCCAGATGAATTTAATCGATGGGAAGCAGCCCAAAAATTAGTCATCAAAACAATAATAGATGGGATAAAAAGTTTCCCAGACTACAAATTAAGTCCTAACAGAGATCCCTTTATCTCTGTATTAGAGGAAAATTTAATAGCACCTAAAAGCGAAGCATTATTTTTAGCAGAAATGGGTACTATTCCAGGCGAACAATATGTTTTAGAAATACTGGGTTCACTTGATCCCTCAGTCTGTCATAACATTAGAAATGATGTTCGGCGAAAAATTAGCACCCAACTCCGAGAGCCTCTTTATTCGATTTACAATGACCTTAACAAGAATAGCGATGACGACTTCTCTCGAAAGAGTGTTGGGGAACGTGCCCTTAAAAACCTTGCTTTAAATTATCTCCTAGAAAACGATGAAACAGAATTTTTTGAGCTGGCGCTGAGTCAACTTAAAAACTCTAAAAACATGACAGATACCATGGCTGCCTTCTCTGGACTAGTGAATTTTGCTTGCGAACATCGAGCAGAGGCAATCGATTGGTTCTATCATAAGTGGCAGTCAGAAGAGTTGGTTTTGGACAAATGGTTCACTGCTCAAGCACTATCTCGACTGCCGAGCACTTTGGAAGAGATCGAAAAACTCACAAAACATGAGAAGTTTGATTTAAAAAATCCGAACAGGATGAGATCACTGATAGGAGCCTTTTGCCATGCAAACCAGAACCAATTTAATCGAATCGACGGAAAAGGCTACGAATTGTGCGCATCCTACGTACTAAAACTAGATGCCATTAATCCTCAAATTGCTGCAAGACTAGCTCGAGCCTTCGACAGCTGGTGCAGATTTGGAAAAGAAAGAAGACAGCATGCAAGACAAAGTCTCGATCTTATTAAAAAATCAAATTGCTCTAAAGATTTAACGGAGGTGATAAATAAGATTCTAGCTTTATCCTGACTACGCTCTTTTGTCTTTGGATTCTTTGATAACTTCTTCCGCAATGTTAACTGGACACGGAGCATAATGAGAAAATTCCATTGAAAATTGGCCGCGCCCTGATGTCATAGTTCTTAAATCACCTATATATCCAAACATTTCGCCAAGCGGAGCATCCGCTTTTACCCTTGAGCCTAAGGAGCCGGTTTCCTGGGCCTTTATTACCCCTCTTCTTCTATTAAGATCGCCGATCACATCTCCGACATGGTCTTCTGGTGTGAAAACGTCAATCTTCATGATCGGCTCTAAAAGTTGCGGAGACGCTTTAGGTAACGACTGCCTGTAAGCAGCCTTCGCAGCTGTTTCAAAAGCGACGGCAGATGAGTCAACCGCATGATAAGCTCCGTCCATCAAGGTTACTTTAAGATCTTGTACAGGATAACCTGCTAGCACACCCTCTGCGATACATAATTCGAATCCTTTCCTGACGGCTGGCCAAAACTCTCTTGGTACATTTCCTCCAGTGACTTTCGACTCGAACTCAAAACCTGTTCCAACTTCAGCTGGTTCTATAACATAGTCGATTTTTGCAAACTGCCCTGCACCACCAGTTTGCTTTTTATGCGTATATTCATCATTAATTTGTTTAGTTATGGTTTCACGATAAGCTACTTGAGGTTTTCCAACCTCGACCTCGCAACCATGAGTTCGTCTTAAAATATCAACTTTAATATCAAGATGTAACTCCCCCATTCCTTTAATTATTGTTTCATTGCTTTCTATATCTGTTTCGACCCGAAAAGATGGATCTTCTTGAATCATTTTACCTAATGCGACACCTAGTTTCTCAGAGCCAGCTTTTTCTTTAGGGGATATCGCGACAGAAATTACAGGATCTGGAAAAACCATTGGCTCTAAAGTCGCTGGATTTTTTTCATCAGCTAATGTGTGACCTGTCTGAACATTTTTCATACCTAGCACCGCAACAATATCCCCAGCTCCTGCGCTGTTTAACTCGTTCCTTGAGTCAGCATGCATCTCAACAATCCTTCCTATCCGCTCGGTTTTGGAAGTAAACGTGTTGAGAACGTTAGTTCCTTTTTCGATTTTACCAGAATATATTCTTATAAAAGTGAGGGCGCCATATCTGTCATCCATAATTTTAAAGACCAAGGCTCTTAATGGTGCAACGGGGTCCACCAATGCAAAATTACCTGTCTCATTACCCTCCAAGTCAACTTCTGGTTGAGGTTTTACTTCTGTTGGATTCGGAAGAAAATCTATTACTGCATCCAGAACTAGCTGCACCCCTTTATTTTTGAAACTAGAACCGCAATAAGTAGGAAAAAAATCCAAATTGATTGTGCCCTTTCGGATACAAGACTTAATGGATTCCATATCGGGCTCAATGCCATCCAAATATTTCTCCATGACGTCATCGTCTTGCTCCACCGCCATTTCAATTAGCTTCTCTCTAAATTCCTCAGCTTTTTCTACCAAATCAGATGGAATGTCTTCAATGGTATACTTAGTTGGATCTCCTGAGTCATCCCAAATCCATGCTTTCATAGTAAGAAGGTCTACAACGCCACGGAAATCATCCTCTATCCCAATTGGAAGCGTCATAACTAAAGTCTTAGCACCTAAAACACTCTCAATTTGATCTGTAACACGATAAAAGTCAGCTCCAACTCGGTCTAATTTATTTATGTAGATTATGCGGGAAACTCCAGAATCATTGGCATAACGCCAATTAGTCTCTGACTGAGGTTCCACCCCGCCAGAACCACAAAACACACCAACTCCTCCATCGAGGACTTTCAGTGAACGATAAACCTCTATCGTAAAATCAACGTGACCAGGAGTATCAATTATATTAAATCTGTGGTCTTTCCAAAAACATGTGGTTGCTGCAGACTGAATAGTAATTCCTCGTTCTTGTTCTTGCTCCATAAAGTCAGTGGTTGCCGCACCATCATGAACCTCACCAATCTTATGAATTTTGCCCGTTAGTTTAAGAATTCTCTCTGTAGTAGTAGTTTTTCCAGCATCAACATGGGCAAATATTCCTATATTCCTGTAATTACTCAGGTCGCTAGTCATCTCATTCATTCCTTTTAAAATTATGGATAGGATTATTCCTGTAGAAACACTAAATTTACTATCGCTAGTGAGAATAAAATCCAATTAAAATTACTAGGCTGTGATTTTAAACATTTAACCAGCAATAGGGAATATTTTTTTTGTAAAAATTTTGTTTTTTTTTACAAATCTAAACAAGTCTGCTAGCCGAGAACTATCTAGCTAGATAATTGTCCCCGCGCTTAAAGAAAAAGTAATCATTTAACTCTAGCCCGTGGCAATTTTCACGACTTCAGAGGATGGCTCAATCGAACACAACCAAGAAAACTCCTTTAGCTCACCTCATCACACAAACACTTTCAGTGGTAAACACTTATGGGAAATCGATTTAAGAGCTTTAGAAGAGAATTGCTGCCAATCTGTACTCTCAAACTTGCCTGATCGATATGAGTCATATCGTAAAATAATTTAAGCATTTCTCTTCTGTAAAATTCAAGGAATTGATTTGTAGAAAAAGTGAGAGTATCACCTGCGTTGCCTACTGCCGCTATCGGTATATTATTTGTCAAACAAATGGCATTAGCATTCATTAAATTAATCAATTTCCCTTCAAATACGTAAAACAAACCTATGTTGTCGACCAGCATTTTATCCTCGTAATTCAAAAATTTTAATAGTGAGAACATCAAGTTTTTGAGTTTTTGGATGGTAGCCTGATCTAAATATAATCGGTCACTTAAAAAGTTTACTACTGTTTCCATGCATACATCGATGTAAGAATCGAATTTTCTATATCCACTCACTAATAATTTATTCTTGTTGTCAGAATTCCCAAAATTTAGAAGTTGAGGTAGATTGTGGTTAAATGAACTCATATTGAAATATTCAAATAGACATTTATAAGAATGTTCCTGTTTTTTGATTGAAACACTGACTAACTTTTTGGACAGACAGTGCAGAGTAATAAACACGAAATAAAATCGTATTAACCCGTAACGCGCCATTGCAACAAAAGCTTCAACTTTGTCTGTCGGAAAGAGTCCGCTTAACTGAAGCCGTCTATGAGACCCTCCTTGTTCTATTAGGAATTTTTTCGCAGTTTTAATGTTTTGCGGGATAAGCGGTTCACAACAACTTAAGCTTAGCTGATTTCTTAAATGATTTGCATCGTCGGCCAAGTTGCTCCAAACCTCCCGATCAAACTGGGAGTCGCCCGTTAACAGCAACTCGAGTCCAAAAATCTGCTTTTTCAACTTAATTAATCTGCGTAGGATGAGCCCATTCGATCTAACATTCTCAATAAAGCAGGCCAGGCCAGGCTGCCTAATTTTCCCCTATTTAATAAGTCAGCACCTTGTTGTGCAGCAGTATTCATTGATTGTTTCGAAGGCAAATGAAGTTCCCCTCCTGTCATGGCACGAACCTGCATAGAACACGAACGCTCGATGTTATAAAGAAGCATGAAGCACTCCGGAATACTTGAACCAGTCGCTAGAGTTCCGTGGTTTCTTAGGATCATTAGTTTCTTATCACCGATGTCGTGTATCAACCGTGCTCTTTCATCAAGGTTTAAAGCAATACCCTCATATTCATGATATGCAATCTCATTACAAATCGTCATGGCTGTCTGAGTAAGTGGTAACAGTCCACACTTCATAGATGAGACCGCTACACCGTCTGGAGTGTGGAGATGCATAACGGAAAGAGCATCTTCTCTTGCCATATGAATTGCACTGTGAATACAAAAACCTGCTGGATTGACATTGTATCCATTATCTAAAATTATGTTCCCCTCAACATCTATTTTGACTAGGTTTGAAGCACATATTTCATCAAAAAGAAGACCGAAAGGATTGATTAAAAAATGGTCCTCTGGTCCAGGAACTCGGGCCGATAAATGAGTAAATATCATGTCCGTCCAACCGTAATAATGTACCAACCTATAGGAGGCTGCTAGGTCAACTCGTGCAGCCCATTCAGCTTCGGTCACGTTTTCTCTTATCTTAGAGTATTCTTTTAAGGGATGTGCCATATCGTCTCGCTTAAATTTTATTTTCTAATAACAGTGGATATAGGTTATATTTAATAGTACGGTTAGAATAGCATATTTAATTAAAAAATTTACAAAGGAGCCGAAATAATCATGAAATTGCCGCTCGGATTGATTCAATGGACAGAAGGAACGGATGGAAGGAAACTTGAGGAATATGTTCTTAGACTTGAATCACTGGGCTTTGAAGAACTATGGCTTCCGGAAATTGCGGGACGAGAACCATTTTCGACCGCTGGCTATTTGCTTGCAAAGACTACCAAAATAAAAATTTCGAGCGGAATTGCCAATGTCTATGCAAGAGACGCCGATGCCTCCGCTCAAGCGGCAAATACTTTAAACGAATTTTCAGATGGTAGATTCAGCCTTGGTTTAGGTGTATCTCATCCACTTTTGGTCGAGCC
This sequence comes from Methylococcaceae bacterium TMED69, assembly GCA_002170535.1. Taxonomy (GTDB): domain Bacteria; phylum Pseudomonadota; class Gammaproteobacteria; genus TMED69. Next base: position 127,846 of record NHDW01000008.1, on the reverse strand, counting down.
GAGAGGCCATGAGTGGGTTCCACCCGTTAAAAAAATGAATTCTTATCTTGATAGATTAAAGGATGCACCTCTACAGAGCCCATTAGCAAGTAAACCTGCCGAAATAGTCATTGCCGGACACGCTCCAGGATTGCAGAAGGTTGCAGCCAACAAGGCAGATGGACTATTTCTATTTCTTCAGACTGTGGAAACCGTAAAAAATGCCAAGGCAATAATCGGTCCGGAAAAATCTTTACCAGTCGCGGTAAGGTGTGTGTTAGATGACAATCCCACATCTGCTCGAGATTTGGCCAGGAAAGCTTGTGCTTTTTACATGAGCCTACCGGCTTATCACAGAGTTTGGAGTTCCTTAGGTTTCGAAGAGGCAGATTGGTCAAATGGAGGAAGTGATCGATTAGTCGATGCAATTTGCGCATGGGGTGATTCTGAAACAATCAAAAAGAAACTTAAAAGCTATATAGATGCTGGGGCTACTCAGCTAGTGATATACCCTTGTAATCCAGGCGAGGATTATAAACCTGATAGTGCCTTATCCGTTGGGTGGCATTGGGAGCTTCTTGAAGCTCTATCCTAGTTCAACTGCTTTGCCAAAAACCATAAAGAAAATAAGCTGTATTTATGAAATTAGGTAAACGGCCAATAAACTCGATAGACCTTAGTTAATAGCCTTCAATAGACTTTCCATTTCATTTTTTAAAGAATGCGTGTCGGTTTCCGATAACCAGAAGATTATGCGGTTCGCTCCAGCTTCTTCCATTTTTTTAACATGCTCCTTGGACTTCCACTGGTCTCCTATTTCGAAAACAGTATAATCTAGTTCATTAGAATTGCGCCCAATTTCATCACAAAATGTTTTGATTTGTTTTACACCGTCTGCAAACTCATCAACCGATTGAACAACCGGGATCCATCCGCTTCCCCACACGGCCACTCTTTTTAGAGATTTTGGATTATTGATAGCGCCGAGGAGGACGGGGGGATATGGAGTTTGTTTAGGTTTTGGGTAGCATCTTATTGGCGGAAACTTATTATATTTACCATCAAACTCTGGTGCATGCTCAGTCCACAAAGCTTTCATTACCTGAATATTTTCTTTTACCTGAGTCCACCTTCGCTCAAAGTCACCGCCTAAAACCTTTGACTCTTCCGGATTCCAACCGGCTCCAACACCAAACAGAAAACGTCCATTAGACATATCATCTAAGGTAGCAATTTGCTTAGCTGTAAGAAGAGCATTTCGTTCTGGTACAAGCAATACTCCTGTTCCCAAGTTAATTTTTTTTGTGGCACCAGCCACAGAAGATAGTAACATCAAAGGATCAGGCATTTGCCAAAGATAATCTGGCTCAGGCTCGTCGGGAGTACCACCTGGATAAGGAATACTGTAATCGACAGGAACAACCGTATGGTCAGGCGCCCAATATGATTCGAATCCTAGCTTCTCTGCATGCTGCGCTATCATAATTGGATCAGCATCTGCATTTGCCATCGGTTGGAATATTCCTATATCCATGTCTTGCTCCCACTAAAGTATATAGCTTATCTTGCAATTTTAAAGGCCGACGGTCAATATGTTTAAGGGAAAACAATACAAATCAAACGGAGAAATTCAAACATGAGGGAAGTAGATTCTTTTCGATTTACCGGGAAAATGATCAAAAAGTTCGTGTTAGACATGATTGAAAATGGACGGGAGCAAAAGTCAATACCGTGGACTCCTAGGTCCAAAAAAATTTCGAAATCTAGAGTATCCCTAGTCACAACAGCGGGTATTTCTATGGAAACCGACACACCATTTGATATGGAAACAGAGAGAAAAAAAGGGGACTGGGGTGACCCATCTTGGCGCTTAATTAAGCATGGGTCCAAAATTGAGCATCTAAATGTCAACCATCTTCACATTGATACCACATATATCAAAAAAGATCTAAATGTGGCACTTCCAATCGATATAATTGAAGACTTTCTTCAGAAGGGAATTGTTGGCTCAATCAGTAAATTTCACTACTCAATCATGGGATATCAAGGCAGCGACACTTCGCACTTGATAAACTTTTCAGGTCCTGAAATTGCCAAATCCATGAAACAAGATAATGTCGACTTGGCAATTCTTGCTCCTGTGTGACCAGATTGTTGCCGATCCGTTGGATTGGTAGCCCGAGCCATTGAAAAAATTGGTATTCCAACGGTAACGTTGAATATGATATGGGAGTTCCAAAGAATTGTGGGGATGCCCAGAATCGCCGCAATTGAGCATCCCTTTGGTAGGCCTTTTGGTGATGTTGGGGATAAGGATACACAGGGAAAAGTTCTTCTTTCTACACTAAAATTATTTGAAGAGGCTGATAGAGCTGGTTACATCAAACATTTAGATCTAATATGGCATCAACAACCAAAAGAAACTATATGGCATCCTACGGAACCAGCGCCGATTATTTTAAAATTAAAAAAAGCCGGATTAATTTAAATCAATAATACTATGAATAAAATTAGTTGGATAATTGGCGGGAGCTCTGGAATAGGGGCAGCTTTAGCCCTAGAACTGACGAAAAATGGGGAAAGCGTTTGTATCTCCTCGAGCAGCCTTAATTCTTTGGAACAAAAAGCAAACGAAATATCAAAGCTAACCGGTAAACAAATCCATTACATCAAAGCCGATGTATCCTCTTACCAACAATTAAGTCAAGCTGCTGAAGAAATAAACGAAAAATACAAAAGAATTGACCGAGTTATTTTCATGGCGGGAATTTATGAACCAATGGAAACAGACCAAATGGACCCATCGTTAACGGCTAAAATAATTGAAGTAAATTTGACAGGGGCTTTTAATACCGTCAATTGCGTACTTTCAATCATTAAACGACAAGGTTTCGGGCAAATCGCAATCTGCGCCAGTCTCAGCGGATATATTGGTCTGCCCAACTCCCAGCCATACGCATCAACAAAGGCCGCACTGATAAATCTCGCTGAAACTTTAAGAATTGATTTAATCAATAAAGTTGATATTAAACTGATAAATCCCGGTTTTGTAAGCACTAGGCTCACAGATAAAAACTCATTCGCAATGCCAGGTCTGATGACTCCTAAGGAAGCGGCAATTTTAATAGGCAGAGGATTAAATTCAGGAAAATTTGAAATACATTTTCCTAAAAAGTTAAGTCTAATTCTAAAAGCTATAAGCCTTCTACCCTATTCTATTTCAAGCACCTTTCTAAGGATTCTTAACTCAACTAAAGGCATTTAAACCCGAAATAATAGCTCGCAAGGACGCCGTTACTATATCAGTATGAGTACCCACTCCCCAAAGCTCATTCCCACCAATTTTCATCTCCATATAACAGACAGCCTTAGCCCCTTCACCAGAACCAATTGCATGCTCATGGTAGTCTAATACAGAGATAGACAGGCCAAAACCGCTATTGATCGCGGAAATGAAAGCCTCAATACTTCCGCCGCCATGCCCATTAATTTGCACCAACTTACCTGCTTTCTCTATCTCAGCGGTAAGATTCGTTCTATCTTCACCATCTATATTCGCATTAGTAGAAAAAGATACCAATTTAAAAGGACTTTCCCTAGTTAAGTAATGCTCCCGGAAAACCTTCCAGATCTCCTGGCCAGTAATCTCTTTACCCGAGGAATCAGTAATTTTTTGGATAACACGGGTAAATTCGATTTGAAGTCTCCGAGGCAAATCAAGCCCTTGATCGGTCTTCAGCAAATAAGCGACCCCTCCCTTCCCGGACTGAGAGTTTACTCTAATTACATCTTCATAGGTACGGCCGACATCTTTAGGATCAATAGGCAAATATGGAACTTCCCAAACTCGGTCGGATGAAAGATTCAAGGCCTCCAAACCCTTTTTAATCGCATCCTGATGAGAACCTGAGAATGCGGTGTAAACAAGATCACCAACGTACGGATGCCTCGGATGAATTGGTAATTGATTACAATGCTCAGCAACCCTACGCGCTGAATTTATATCAGAAAAATCTAATTCAGGGTCAATACCTTGACTAAAAAGATTCAATGCTAAAGTGACAATATCTACGTTTCCTGTCCTCTCCCCATTTCCAAAGAGAGTTCCTTCAACTCTATCTGCACCAGCCATTATTCCAAATTCTGCAGCAGCGACAGCAGTTCCCCTATCATTATGGGGATGTAACGAAAGGACTATGGCCTCTCTATTATTTATTTCTTTATGAAACCATTCGATCATATCCCCATAAATATTTGCGGTACTCATTTCCACCGTAGCCGGAAGGTTCAAAATTAACGGATTATGTTCAGAAGGCTCTATCACCTCCATAACAGCCTCGCATATTTCCTTGGCAAAAGTTAATTCAGTGCCGGTAAAGCTTTCAGGGGAGTACTCATAACGAACCTGTGTGCGGCTCAATTTGCGTTCAAGATTTTTACAAAGTTCTGCCCCTTTAACCGCAATATCGATAATGCCAGCTTCATCTAGTCCGAATACAACTTTTCTTTGCAAAGTTGACGTTGAATTATAAAGATGAACAATTGCATTTTTGGCTCCATCAATACTTTCATAAGTTCGCTCTATTAATTCTTGCCTCGCCTGAGTAAGCACTTGAATGGTGACATTTTCAGGGATTAGGTTTTCATCTATGATTTTTCTTACAAACTCAAAGTCTGTTTGTGAGGCTGAAGGGAAGCCGACTTCGATTTCCGTAAAACCTATCTCTATGAGTTTATCAAACATAATCAATTTTCGCTCACCATCCATAGGTTCGATCAGTGCCTGGTTACCATCTCGTAAATCAACACTGCACCATTTTGGAGCTTGGGTAATTATATTTTCTGGCCAAGTACGATTGATATCTATTGGATCAAAGCTAGTATATTTAATACTAGGCATTACTCCAAATTTGTTGTTTTTAGGCGTCATAGGCAAAAAGTTTTACGATGTTCTTGTGCCCATCATTATACCCAAGAATCATAATTTGTTAATCAACAATAATCGAGTAATCTTCAAAAGGTGGGAAAGGGGCCGAGTGTGACCTCGGCCCCCAGAAGCATTATTTCAGGAGGATAACTATTTTAACGCTTCTTTTGTGGTTTTTATAATAGCAGCAGCGACTTTATAAGGGTCAGCGTTGGAAGCTGTCCTTCTGTCCTCTAGTCGACCCTTCCAGCCATCGGTAACAGTACCCACTGGGATTCTAATAGAGGCACCTCTGTCGGAGACCCCGTAGCTAAATTTATCAATTGATTGAGTCTCATGAAGACCAGTCAGCCTTTTGTGATTATCTGCTCCATAAACGCTAATGTGCCTTTCGATATTCTTACCAAATTCTTCGCAAATTTTGGTAAATGTTTCTTCTTTACCTGATTCCCTCATAGGTCCGTTTGAGAAGTTTGCATGCATTCCTGAGCCATTCCAATCAAGTTCACCAAAGGGCTTAGGATGGTAATTAATAGCATATCCATAGTCTTCGCCAGTACGCTCCAATATATATCTTGCGAGCCAGGTTTCATCGCCAGCTTTTTTCGCCCCTTTCGCAAATACCTGAAATTCCCATTGACCGGCTCCAACTTCAGCGTTAATTCCTTCGACGTTTAGTCCAGAGGCCAAACATAAATCTAGGTGGTCCTCAACACAATTTCGACCGTGGGCGTTTTGAGCACCAACAGAACAATAATATGGACCTTGAGGGGCTGGATATCCCCCAGCAGGAAAGCCTGGAGGAAGGTTTGTCTTGGTATCCCACAAATAGTATTCTTGTTCAAAGCCGAACCAGAAATCGTCATCATCGTCATCAATTGTTGCCCTACCATTTGTGGCGTGAGGCGAGCCATCGGCGTTGAGTACTTCAGTCATTACAAGAAAAGCATCATCTCTACCCTCGTCGGGAATGATAGCAACAGGTTTGAGCAGACAATCTGAGGAATCACCCGTAGCTTGTTGGGTCGAACTTCCATCAAAAGACCACATTGGGCAGTCCTTTAATTCACCACTAAAGTTGCTTAAAACTTGGGTTTTGCTGCGAAGAGATTGGGTAGGTTCGAATCCGTCGAGCCAAATATATTCTAGTTTTGATTTCATGTTCCGTAATCCTCCTGTGAATTAGTTTAAGTTTGGTCGCAAAAATCATGCCCAACTGATTAGATTGGATTACACTAATATTATCAAAGAAAAATCATTTCAATCCTTTTAACTCGCACTAGATCAGTGCGATTTTCTTTCTCTTGCACTATCTGGGGGCGCCTTATTTGCAAAGTTCTATAAAAAATTGATTTGGTCAGCAGCCTGTTGATTAGAATCCGGTTATCTAATACTGTTGTGTTTGGGGAGTTTAGTTTATCATTCCTAACATTCGCTTATTTGATATAGCTTTGAGGTATAAATTATGAAAGCCGTTGTCGCTCATGAAATCAATAAATTTAGTGTTGAGAACGTAGACCTTGCTGAGCCAAAAGCTGGCGAAGTTTTAGTAAAAATGAAAGCAACGGGTATCTGCCATTCGGATTTATCAATCATCAATGGGACCATTAGCTGGAAACTCCCGTCCGTTTTAGGACATGAGGGCGCAGGCGTCGTTGAAAAAACCGGGGAATTGGTGACCCAAGTGAAGCCAGGAGATCATGTTGTCTTGTCTTTCATACCTAACTGCGGGGAATGCTATAGTTGCCTCAGATCTGAGCCCTATCACTGCAAGGAAAACAAACCTCATGGGGGGCTTTTAGATGGCACGAGCCGAGTAAGCTTGAATGGCAAAGAAATAGCCGTTATGTCCTTTTTAGGAAATATGGCGGAATATTGCGTCGTTCCAGAAGCTTGCGTGGTTTCCGTTGATAAAGAAATTGATTTCAAAGCTGCCGCTTTAGTAGGTTGTGGTGTCACGACCGGTGTTGGAGCTGCTATAAAAACCGCAGCCGTCGAGCCAGGAAGTACAGTCGCAGTGTTCGGTTGTGGGGGTGTTGGGCTTAATGTAATTCAAGGAGCCAAAATCGCTGGCGCTGCACAAGTAATTGCAGTAGATTTATCTGAAGAAAAAATGGAAATAGCAAAAACCTTTGGAGCAACTCATACCGTTAATCCAGCCAATCCTGCTCACAAAGAAATTAAGGCTCTAACTAACGGCATCGGAGTCGATTATGCCTTTGAGGTAGTAGGAAGCGGGAAATTAGTCGAAGCATGTTTCAAATCAACCAGAATTAACGGGTCCACTATTTTAGTAGGAGTTGGGAGGGCTGACGACAGTTTTACTATAAACGCAATGATAATGCCATTCACTGGTAAGACAATTAAAGGGAGCTTGTATGGGAATGCAAACTTCAAAGTAGATTTTCCTATGTATCTAGACCTCTACAAACAAGGAAAGTTGGACTTAGACCGGTTAATCACGAGAACTTACTCAATTGATGAAGCCCCAGAGGCTTTCGAAGATCTGGAGTCAGGAAAAAATACTAGAGGCGTTATAGTTTATTGAGCTTATGATATGAAAATCCTGCTCATTCGACATGGTGAGACTGATGGTAATTTAAAGGGATTTGTGCAAAACGCAAACACACCTTTGAACGCTGTGGGACGAAATCAGGCTAATTCTCTTCAAGATGTATTAGGTAAGCGAAATATCTCAAAAATATTATCCAGCGATTTCATGCGAGCAAGGCAAACCATAGAAAAATTTGTCAGAAAAAAAAATATTCCTTGCTCATGGTCTAAAACTTTGCGCGAGCGAGATTTTGGTGAATTGAAGGGAAAGTTTTATAAGGACATAAATAACAGTGAAGTATTCAAAGATAGTTTCTCTCCTCCGGGTGGCGAGAATCTAACGCAATTTGAAACACGGATTGATTTTGCTTGGGACGAGATTATCAAAGTTAGCAACTCCCTGCGGGGGGATCTGATAATAGTAACTCACGGTCTGGTTATAAAGGATTTTCTGAAAAGAAAATTATTTGTAGATAAATCAATTAGTTCAAAATACGAGATAGTGCCCAACACCTCGATTACTATTTTTGAACCGAGCTATCCATTTGAAGTAATAGAATTCGCTAGCACAAAACATTTGAAATCCGAAAATGCTAATCAAGGTATAGCTTAAAGTCAGCGTTCAGAAATTATTGGGGAATACTGGTATCTCAATACAAGATCAAAAGCTCGTAAGCCACTAGTGTCTTTTTTGAGGTCACAAATAAATATTCCACAGGTGGCTAATATTTCCATGTTAGTATTTGATGCTTGTTTGAATTTGAGCTCATTGAGAATATCTGACAGGCCTGGATTGTGACCTACGATCAAGGTCTTATTTTTTTCCTTTCTCTCTGCCTGAAGTATACTTTTAATATTGTGAAATGGAGCGAGATATAATTCGCTGACATATTTACAGTTGTCGGTCAATCTATGGCCCGAAAACTGCTCAATTAAGTTAACCGTTTCAACGCATCGTTTTGCGGCAGAGCACAACGTTAATATTGGTGGCTTGACCGTTGAGAGAATAATTGCAGTTTTCTGGCACTCTTCCCTGCCTAAATTTGAAAGAGGTCTTGTGAAGTCAGAAATCCGCTCTGTAGAATGCCCATGTCTCAAAAAGATAATAGAATTTGGAGCCAACCAACCTAAACTGTTCGATGGGTCGAACTCTGAATTAATTATGCTCACCAGTTTGACCCAATCGATACATTTACCCGCGTTAACACAGTTAAGTAATCGACATTTGTGAAAATAAGTTTAATCCAAAAGTTATGCGGCCAAGAGACCCTGTCTTTGCGCCCAATCTAAAGTCTCATCCAAGGATTTCGTATATCTTACAAAAATTTCGCCTATTTCGTCTTCAGACGATATGAGCGGAGGACATAAGCACATTGCATCACCAATGGCTCGGGCAAGTAGGCCATTTTTTTTCATTCTCTCTAAACAGTATGCACCAACAGCTTTATCAGCTGGAAATGGCGTTTTTTGTTTTTTATCTCTAACCAGTTCACAAGCCCCTATCAACCCTTTTCCTCTTACCTCTCCAACAAGTGGGTGAGATGCCAGACTCTTTAGCTTTTCTTGGAAGTTAACTCCTAACTTTGAAGCCTTTTCAAAGATCTTATCCCTCTCATAAATTTCCAAAACTTTAAGTCCAACCGCTGCCGCGACTGGGTGACCGCTGTACGTAAAACCATGACCAAATATACCCATTTCCTTACTGGCTGAAAGAATTGCTTGATAAATAAAATCCGGAATCATAACTGCGCTCAATGGCTGATACGCGGAGGTTAACGATTTAGCCAAGGTCACAGTATCAGGAGTAAAATCGAAGGTCTCACAACCGAACGGATTTCCCGTCCTACCGAAACCTGTCACAACTTCATCGGCAATAAACAAGATGTCATATTTTTTTAATACAGGATGGATTTTTTTAAAATACATGTCTGGAGGAACGATTACCCCTCCCGCACCCATAATAGGCTCAGCAATGAAGGCCGCAACTGTCTTTGGGTCTTGTTTAATAATAAAATTTTCGAGGTTAGTCGCCAACCGATCACAGTAACCCTCTTCCGATTCGCCCTCTTCTGCATTCCAATAATAATGGGGACAATCAACATGATAGAAACCCTCTATTGGTAGATCAAAACCTTTATGATACATCTCATTACCGGTCGCGCTTGCAGCGTACGATGCAATGCCGTGATAGCCTTTCTTTCGTCCGATTATTTTCTTCTTTTCTGGTCTTCCAATGACGTTATTATAATAGCGCACTAACTTTATTTGGGTGTCGTTAGCATCAGACCCCGATAACCCAAAAAATACTTTAGAGAAGTTTCCCGGCACCATTTCCTTTAACTTTTCTGCAAGCTCCATTGAAATTACCGAACTTTTATCTTTAAACAAATGCTGGTAGGAAAGCTTCTTCATTTGTTCGTATGCGGTCTCAGCAATTTCCTCATTAGCATAGCCTAAGGATGTGCACCATAAACCCGCTAAACCATCGATATATTGATTATCATGCTCATCATAAAGATAAATACCCTCGCCCCTAACAACCATTAACGGGCCGGCTTCATTGAGTTCTGAGAAATTAGCCATAGGATGAAATATTGAATCTAAATCTCTTTTCTGAATAGTTGAAATTTTCGTCACGACAATACCCCTTGTTACTAGTTTTTTGTATTTACTAAGACTGTTTAATTAGACTACCATTATATCAACAGAATCTGAATCTAAAAGGTGTTTCTATGTCAAAAACTGAGCTTTATTCACATAAAAATCTTGAAAATACAACCTTGTTTGCTGAACTTGCGCCTCACCAATATGAAGCTTTTAACAAATTTGCTTTAAATTGTTTTGAATCAGGCGCTCTTTCCCTCAAAGAAAAGGAGCTTATAGCTGTATGTTGCGCCCACACACTCAAATGCGCCTACTGTATTGAGTATCACGTGAGACTTGCCAAAAAAGCAGCTGCATCAGATAAGCAAATATCAGAGGCGACATGGCTAGGCGCGAGCTCCGCTGCATTCAATACATTCGCTACTCTCAAGGCGACAAGTAAATGGCTTGAAAAGGAATCTAATTATAGCCAAGTTGATAGTAACGCTATTCACAGAAATAAATACGATTCATGCGAAATATTTTTGCTTAATTGCCGCGATCAAACTAGCGACCAAAATTTAGCTATGCTTTCGATCAATGCTGGCCTCATGACCCTTGGTGCGAATCGGTCTTTGATTGATTCAACCCTTACGGCCGCAAAAAATGCTGGCTGCTCAAATGATTCAATTTTAGAAAGCTGTTTTATAGCAGTTGAAATGACGGCAGGCGCATGTTTTGGGCACAGTGGACAAACCGCCTCTATCTTAAACGAAGATTCTTAGAACACATAATTGTTCTTGTAGAATGGTCTAATTTATTTTAGGGTTAAATAGAGTACAAAAAATTTAGGGGAGATATTATGGATTACGGATTCTCGTTTCTATCGTTTACTGAAATTGCCGATGACGTGGCGTATGCTGAAAAGAAAGGCTTCACCCACGCATGGCTGTATGACTCACAAATGATCTGTGGCGATCCATATCAATGTTTAGCACTGTGCGGGGATAAAACAAAAAAAATCAAACTAGGCACCAATGTAACTAACCCCAAATCTCGGATTGCCCCAGTTACAGCGAATAGTTTTGCGACACTTAACGTAATTGCACCGGGCAGAATCATTATGGGAATTGGCACTGGTAACACCGCTAGGCGGGCAATGGGCATGCCTGCTGCAAAGTTAAATGAGGTCAAAGAACATATTAAAATTTGTAAAGGTTTATTCGAAGGTGAAAGAGTTCAATATCAGGAAGGAGAAAGAGGAAGGATGATTCAATTTCTTAATCCAGATAGCGGCTGGATTAATATAAAAGATAAAATTGATGTTTTTGTCGCAGCTAGCGGGCCCAAAGCCCTTGAAATGGCAGGAGAGGTGGCAGACGGAGTTATTTTGTTTGGCGCAGTCGGTGATAGCCTGCTTGAGTACGCGCTTCAACATGTTCGGAAAGGAGCTGAAAAAAGTGGGCGGACCATGAATGACATTTATGTCATGCTATCTACTGCAGCCCATGTTTGTGGTCCAAATGATTCCCTCGAAAGCATACAGGAAGCTGTCGGGGCCTACGTAACATCACAGTGCAATATCTTCGCTTTATCCGCCAGCAAAAATCCTGAAGCCCTTCCGGCTGATGTAAGAGAAGATATTATGAATTTTAAACAAGCCTACAGAACGCCTGAAGCGTCCGTTGAAACCAGACATCTAGATCTTTATAAAGAGTACGTCCACACTTTTCAAAAAGAACATGCAGAGCTGGTTACCGAAAAAATGATCGAAGAAACAACCCTAACTGGAACGAAAGATGAAATAAAAAATAGAATCATAGAATTGGAAAAAGCCGGCGTAAACCAACTTGCAATTCACGCTGGCACAAAAGACACACTTCGAGCAGCGATGGATGACTTTGCCGACAATGTGATTAATTATTAAGTTATGCAAAAAAAATACATTGATACGCCAAACGGTGTAATTCATTACTACCAAGGTGGACCAGAACATAAAGCACCTATCATCTTTTTGCATCAAAATGTAAGCGGCGCAAAAATGTATGAAAAAACTATTCTTGCATCGTGTGATGAGTTCCATTGCATTGCACCTGACCTTCCGGGATTCGGCGGCTCCTTCGAACCCCCTGAAATAAAATCGATTAGCGAACTTACAGCTTATATACACGATTTCATAAAGGCACTAGGCTGCGATCAGTATCATACATTTGGCAACCATACTGGTGCAGGAATGGCAGCAGAGCTTGCAGCCAAATATCCTAACGAGGTCTTATCCTGCACCATGATAGGCGCATTGTTGCTTAGTCCAGAGGAAGCGATTCCCTTTCGAGAAGAATTCAGCGGCTCTATAGGTCCTTCTCATAATGCAAACTATCTGCAGGCCACTTGGGATTATATTTATAACTTAGGTGGTAATAAAGATTTGAAAAACATGAATGACGAATTTTTTGGCGCGCTAAGAGCGTGGAAGATGAGAGGCATGATTTATAAATGTGTTTGGGACTATACATTTCAAGAATTTCTAGATAACTTACGATGCCCTGTTATGCTAATGTGCGCACCAGACGATGTTTTGTATCTTGGTCATCAAAACACAGCAAGGTATCTACAGAATGCCAAAGTAGTTGATTTAGTCGGCGCTAATTTTGAACCATATTTTGACGCCAGAAACATAGCTAAGAATATGAAAGAATTTTTTGAAGAAAACAAGCTTTAAGAATTTTAACTAGGTTTAACCATTCTTCTAGAATAATCCCAAGACGTCATCCACGTAGGCTTGATATTCAAGGTAAGCTCCGTCTCCTCTCTTGATAATAAACTAAATGCAAGGGAAGAATTCCTATTTCCAAGGTATTTGTCAACCAGCGATGGCAAAACAGGATTATTGATCGCGCTAGTAACTGAAACCACGCCACGACCTCTCACGCCTTTATATGGCGCATTATCACCCGCGATTTCGAATCCGCATAGGGGGTTATTTTGCAACCATTTTGAAATTAAAGTTTTCCTTTGGACACTGCAAAACAAACGTTCAGCGTCGTAAAGAAACCATAAAGACATAATGTAAGGATATCCATTTGTTGTTATGCAACTGACCCGTGCTGGCAGTACCGCGGATTTTAAAAATTTCTCGATTTGCCTAATATCCCAAACACTTGTCTTTGCAACCTTGGCCAAAAGCGTATTTTTCATGTTACCAAGTAATCTCGCTACCATCCCAACTAAAAAATTTACCTGTATCATTGTAATCTAATTTAGCAATGACTTCCCATAATCTCTCCGCTGTCTGCTCTGGCGATGAAAGTTGCTTAGAAGGCACCCTTCGCTGGAAAGGTTTCGACAGCCTAGTATCTGTTGTTCCGGGATGGAGCGCTATGCAGATATGTTTTGGCAGCTTCCTCTTCAATTCAATAGAAGTGTTTACTGTTGACATATTCAAGGCTGCCTTTGCGGCGCGATAAGAATACCAACCTCCTAAATGATTATCACTAATACTTCCTACCTTTGCGGAAATATTAACCATAATTGATTTACGATTTTTATCGAATAAACGACCAAGATACCGAGCCATCAGTAAAGGTCCAACGGCATTTATATTAAAAGATTTCAAAAGATTATTACGAGTTATATCCTCAAGCTTTTTTTCTGGAACGGTATGCGAATCGTGCAAAAATCCACCCGCATTAATTAATATGTCTAAATAGGCACTAGTCTCCGAAACTTTACCTACAGCTTCTTCGATACTATGGTCAGACTCCATATCCAAATGGATAAATTCACAAATATCTCTTTTGTTTTTCACGAGATTTTTTAGACCAGTGAGCCTATCAGCGTTACTGTAAGAAATGAACACTTTTTTCAATGAAAAATTTGCTAGCGCATAGGCAACTAGACCTCCTCCTATTCCTCCTGTTCCGCCTTGAATAAATAATGTCGCGTCATCTATACCGTGCAAAGTCTTCATGTTTATTACGCCCAATTAAGTTTTACTAGACAATAGAAATATTTACTGTGAAACTGTCTAAAAAGGAGCCCAACCCGTTGAGAGAATCACAATCTAAACAACCAACTATTACTGTATATTACGACGACCAGTGCCCTTTGTGTACACGGGAAATAAATTTTTATAAAAGAAAGATTCATTCGGAAGGTGCTAATTGGGAGGCGATTAGCAATATGGAGGATGACAGAATTGATAAGAATAAGGCTTTGGAAAAGCTTCACGTTGCAGACAGTAATGGAAATCTATTCATTGGAGCAGATGCTTTTATAGAAATTTGGGCTAGGGTTCCAAAATTGAGTAGATTTGCGAAAATTATGAGAATTCCAATCTTTAATATATTTTTAGACATTTGTTATGAGGCTTTTTTATTTCTAAGAAAATACACTTGGAGACGACAATCATGTACCAGAAAATAGTTTCCAAAATTTTCGTTTTTCTCTACTGTATTCTTATACCATTCGCCTTTGTCTCAAAAGCAGATTCATCAGAAACAAATGTTCCATTAATTACCACCGAACCTAAATATACTGCCATCTCTAGTTCATGTGCTCGGGCAGCTCAACCTTATATTGATCAAGGCCTAAACTGGTTTTATGGCTTTCAATTCGCGGATGCTCTTATTTCCTTTGATGCAGCTTTAAGAATAGATGAAACATGTACAGCAGCACTGTGGGGTATAGCGTTAAATGCCAAAGGTAACCCAAACAGTCGCTATCTAGCTTTCAAAGATGACCCAAAAAAAGAGGGACTCAAAGCGATTCAAAAAGCACTAAAGCAAAGATCACAAGCAAGCCCTATAGTTACAGAACTTGTTAATGCGCTTAGTAAATATTACCTACCTTTAAATGGAGACCAAAGAGATAAAGATCGCAGTTATACCCAAGCTATGCGTGAACTTCGGGAAAAATTTCCCTTTGACTCAGATATTAAAACTCTGTTTGCCGAAGCCTTCATGACAGAAAATGCATGGGATTATTGGACACCTGATGGCTCCCCCCGCCGCGGTACTATGGAAGCCGTGAATGCACTAAATGAGGCATGTATAAGTGATCTGAATCATCCCGGGGCAAATCATTTATTTATTCATATTTACGAAGACTCTCAAACTCCTCAAATAGCTCTTCCACACGCAGAACGGTTAGCTAACACAATGCCATCTGTGGCTCATATGGTACACATGCCTGCCCACATTTATATAAGAACTGGGAAATACCAGAAATCTATTGAACAAAATTTAGATGCCATCCGTGCGGCCGAACAGTTTTCTAAAAAATGGAAAGTTCCTCCAACGACGCATCTTGTAAGTCTTCCAATGAGCTCTAAATCAAGCATTGCGCACGCGGACGATTTCATTTGGTACGCATATATCGAACAAGGCAATTACCAATACTCAATCAAATATGCTAACCGCATTGCGAATAGAGCTGAGAATAAGATCGGCAAAAGCTTGATGGCTCAAGGGAGATACGTCCTACCAATGCTAACCAATAGAATATTTGCAAAATGGGACACGATTTTAGCAACGGAAGACGAAAATAGTGACTCACAACTTATAAAAGGGCTTGAGCACTTTGTTAAAGGTACTGCTTATGTACACACTAATGAACTGCGAAAAGCTTCAAGCGAATTTAATAAATTGAAAGAATTAACTTCTATGGAAGAAATTCGGCATATGCAAATATATTCAAATTCAGTCCAAGATATTTTATTGATCGCAAAAAATGTGCTTGCCGCGGAAATAGCCGTTGTCTCGGGCGAAATCGAAAAAGCAATTGCTCTCTATCATCAGGCGATTATGGCCGAAGACAATTTAAAATATATGGAACCACCTGAATGGCGATTTCCCGTACGAAGAGAGTTAGGTTCACTTCTTCTGGAACTAGGCAGGGCGCAAGAGGCTACTATGATATTCTGGGAAGATTTAAGGAGACATCCGGAAAATGGCTGGGCTTTACAAGGTATTGTTGAAGGCACATCCCAAACCAAGGATACTGAAGAAATGCGACAGGCCACCGACAGGTTTAAAAAAGCATGGCAACATAGCGATACAAAGTTAGAGCACGGAAGAGCAAAGAGATTATAAACATGGATAATAGAGTTCTTGTTTTTCTCAAATATGATTGTCCGACTTGCGAATTAATTCGCCCGTTACTCGCCGATATCCAAAAAAAAGTTCCCTCATTAGAAATTATCGTTCAAGATGACCGCAAGTTGTTCCCTAGTTTAAATGTTCAAGAGGACAATGACCTTGAAATATCCTTCAATCATGAAATTGAAATTGTTCCGACGGCCATAAAACTAGAAAAAAACACTGAAACCGTACGGCTAGTAGGATGGGACAAGAAGGAATGGAAAGAATTATTTAAATTTTCTCAGGAAAATTACACACTACCAGACATGAAACCAGGTTGTGGTTCAAAATCAGTTGAACCAGGAGTTTTTGAAAAATTAGCGGTCAAATTTGGAGGTATCGAATTTAGATCTAGAAATTTACAAGTGCACAGTTTTAAAGATGAAATTGAGTTTTGTTTTGAAAGGGGCTGGTCTGACGGGCTGCCAGTAGTACCACCAACCAAAGAAAGAGTTTTTTTAATGTTACAGGGCACCAAAAGAGAACCCTCAGAACTACTTGGTTTGATGCCGCCGAACCTGCAACCATGTACGATTGAGAAGGTTGCAATAAATGCTGTGATGGCTGGTTGTAAACCCGAGTTTTTACCAGTAGTAATTGCGGCTGTTGAAGCGGCGCTGGATCCAGCGTATTGCCTTCACGGACTCCTAGCGACAACGTGGCTGTCCGGTCCAATAATTGTTGTTAATGGTGATATAAGAAAAAGAATTAATATGAATTGGAAGGGTAACGTATTAGGACAAGGCAATCGTGCTAATTCAACCATTGGGCGCGCCCTACAACTTACAATACGAAATGTTGGCGGTGGAAAACCACAAGAGGTCGATCAGGCAACTTTTGGTACACCTTCTAAACTAGGGTTCTGCATAGCGGAGGATGAGTCTACTCCATGGACAACACTCGCTGAAGACAATGGTTTCGATAAAAACGAGTCTACTGTCACCCTACTCTCGTCTGATGGCCCTGTAGGCGTAATAGATCAAATTTCCCGCGAACCCGAAGGTTTAATTAGATCAATATCAGAAAGCCTAAAAATAATTAACCATATTGACATGGCAAATGCGTCGGATACTATAGTAATCATAGGACCTGAACATGGCGACGTTTTTGATAGAAACGGGTGGGATAAAAAATCAACTGCTGAAGCCCTTTACAAAGCAACCACAGTTCCTGCGGGAGGCGACTTTGGCATGATCACAAATGATTCTGTAGAAAACCTTGAAACAGAGAAGAAAAATGTACCAAAATTTAGAAGTTCTGGTATAACTCTCATAAGAGCTGGCGGTGCAGCAGGGCTTTTTTCGGCAGTCATGCCTGGATGGTTAATGAATGGAGAGTCTGGTACTAATCCAGTAACAAAGGAGATAAAGAACTAATGCAATACTTACTTGACCCAACCGGCGAGCTTGAACCAATATTCAAGAAGCCGTTGGAAAAAATCACGGCAACACCGAGTTTAACAGTCGGTCTGATTGACATCTCAAAAGCGAAGGGAGACGTTTTTTTGGATAGGATTGAAAAGCTTTTCGTCCAAAAAGGGGTGCAAACAAAACGATATAAAAAACCAACATTTACTCGGCCTGCTCCAATCAACCTCATTCAAAAAATAACCTCAGAGGTAGATGTTGTGGTTCAGGCATTAGCCGACTGAGGTTCATGTACGTCTTGCAGTTTGCAGGACATTAGAGAATTAGATGAACGGGGCATCCCAGGTGGTTTCGTAGCATCTGAACCATTCAGAGCATCAGCGGAAAGCCATGCTAAATCATTGGGATTTGATGCTGACGGAGTTTTTATTACACATCCAATTCAGGACAGAACAGAAGAGGAACTAGAAAAACTAGCAGAACAATTTTTCAATGAGATCTTACTGCTTGTCTTTAATCCCAGTGAACCCATAAAATCTAAACAAGTCTAGTAATTTTTTCGATCGCATCATTCACGACTATTTGTCCCCAAAAAACCTTAGCTTAACCGTAAAGGTCGAAAAGGCACGAATAGCGCAATAAGCCGAAACAAAAATAGCTTATCCGCAAATTAGAGCTTCTATTCAATTTTTATCAATTATAGTGATCCAAGAATTGTTGGCATTTTAAAATTGCTTTCTCTCGCGCCTCGCCCGCCTTCCAAATCTTTATGAGCTGAGCATTCGGTGCTTGATCTACTATCAACTCAGAAGTTGATTTTGGATGAAATAGATCATCGCCCATAAGAACCAGAAGCGGAGTTTTGCAAGTTGGTAAAAAAGATTCATCAAGATTAAAAAGAACATTTTTTGAACCAAACATATTCGTCTTGAAAGCATCAAATACTTCTGGACTAATGATATTGTGTCGAGAACCAACCTCAAACGCCCATTCATCAAATAATTGGTAAAAAGCTTCTCTGTTATCGTCTAGACCAATTGTCTGAAAAATAGTTGCAGTAATAACTCTGTCACGTATCGCATCTATAATCCCTAAGCAATACGGCCCACCAATACACATTCCAGCTATGTTAAATTCCTGGATATCGAGGTGGTCCATCAACGCTATTTGATCTTCAATGTAGTTTTGCCATCCATCCTCGATCGTTATTGGCGCGATTGAACGACCTGCATTCCTCTGATCCATGGCAATCACTCGATAGCTACCTCTAAGCTCCTTTCGCGGGTCCCAAGGAGTATGATTCCAAAAATCGAGAGAAGATTTCATGCCTCCAGGAGCTAAAAGTAATAATGCGGGAAGATTTTCGCCTGAATCTTCATAATAAATTGAAACATGATTTTTCGAAAATATAGCCATAGACACAACAGTTGATTTTAATTACCTTATACTAACATTAGAATTTCATAATTTGCTAATTCTTAAAATTTAGTCAACTTGGAGAAAGAAAGCTATTAACGCAGAAAGCTCAATGCATACCTGGAAAACGCCCTGTGTCTAAAATAGGTATCGACATCGATAAAATAATACAATTGGTCGGTATCACAGGAATAGTCGGCTCCCTACTGTTTGTTGGATTAGAAATGCGACAAACCCAAAAAATTGCGGTAGCCGGTCAGCAACAAGACCGATCTGCAATGGGAATTACTTTAATCAAAAGTTTTAATGAACGAGGGGTAGATTTCACATCAGTCCTTGGCCAAAACAATCATGGCCTTAAACTTTCACCCACCGAGATAACGCATAGAAACGGAGTGCAAATTGCTTGGTTTCTGGCTGAAAACGATTATTATCAGTATGAACTAGGCCTGATGGATCAGAAAACTTGGAATGCTAAACTCAATGCAATTAAATTTCATCATAATAACTGCGATTTGAGGGACGTATATACTAGCAGAGAACAATTTTTTTCTGACGGATTTAAAGAAATAATTAAAACATTCCCTGATAAATGCAAATAAAAATAGTAGCCAGAGAGTAACAAAGAAATGAGAGACCATTTCGCAAACGCAATCAGTCGCAATGAAACTTTTAAACTCTTATTTAAAAATGAACTCCTGGCTGAGTCTGATCAAGTAATTGAATTGCGCGAACAATACAAGGGAAAATATCTAGAACCAGTTTTCTACTTCCCAAAGGTTATTCTTTCCGAAATACCGATAAAAAGAGAAGAGCATACGTCGTACTGCCCAATAAAAGGCACCGCTTATTATTGGTCCTACAAAGACGGAGATCATTGTATCTGGTCCTATGAGGATCCATTAGAGGAAGTAAGCTCTATTAAAGGATACTACGGCTTTTATGAAGACAAAGGCTTTGAAATAATAAAAAGTCCCTCTTTTAAACCGTTGTAAAGGCCCCATCTATTGGGATATTGGCACCTGTGATGAAACTGGCCCCTTCAGAGCACAAAAAAGCTACTGGGTTAGCAATTTCTTCGCATTCACCTACTCTACCAATAGGGTGTAGAGACTCATAAAAGTCTCGTGCTTCGGGACTACCTTTTGTGAAACGATCGTACATTTCTGTTTTTACAGCCCCTGGAGAGACTGCATTAACCCTAATTCCTTGCGAGCCAAATTCAACTGCCACAGCTTTAGTCAAACCAATCACCGCATGTTTTGAAGCACAGTATACACTCATTCCAGGCATCCCAACCGTGCCAGAAATAGAAGAACTGTTTACAATAGAACCACCGCCATTCTTTAACATTGCTGGAATCTCATACTTCATTGAGTTCATTACCCCAAGAACATTAGTATTGACGACATTGTGAAAATTTTGATCTGTTTGTTCAGTCACAGGAACTACCTTTCCTTCGATAGCTGCATTATTAAATGCAAAATCTAGTCTCCCAAAGGCTTCTAAAACAGACTCCACCATCTGATAGCAATCTTTTTCTTTGCTAATGTCGCCACATATAAAACGACTGTCTACGCCTTTGGCGTGTAGTCGGGCCAAAACCTTTTTACCCAAATCTTTACGACGACCAGTTATCGCTACTTCTGCCCCAAGGTTTGCAAAAGCTAATGCAGTAGCTTCGCCGATGCCAGATGTGCCGCCTGTAACTAAGGCGACTTTTCCATTGAATTCTTTATTCATACAAAGTCGATCCGCACTAAGTTAATTATTATTTTGTTGTTACCATAAAAGCTAGAATATTAAAGTTGGCGTCCCCTAGGGGATTCGAACCCCTGTTGCCGCCGTGAAAGGGCGGTGTCCTAGGCCTCTAGACGAAGGGGACTGGTCCTTCTAAATACTGAGTGTTGGTGGAGCTAGGCGGGATCGAACCGCCGACCTCTACAATGCCATTGTAGCGCTCTCCCAGCTGAGCTATAGCCCCATTTAGCGGGAAGTATACCTCATTAATCCGATGTTGAATATTATACACTAAACTGTCGGTACAGGTCGATGCAATTGTCCTGTCCTCCAACTAACTTCTCAAGTTTTCCGCCGCGAAATACATTCTGTCCAAACTTTCAATACGTCCTAAAATATTGAGGGTTTGAGAAATATCTGGAGAATTAGTCCCGCCCGATAACGCTATTCTAATTGGTTGGCCCAGCATAGGAAACGCTATGTCGTTTTCCGCAACGATCCTTTTTAATTCGCCATCTATTGATTGACGGTTCCAATCATCAAGATTTTGAAGTCTGTTTATAGCCTGACTTAGGATAATAAGCGCCTGTGGGTTTATGAATTTTTGCCGCGCTTTGCTATCATAATCCGAAGGTTTTTTGAAGAAGAAAAAACTTTTTTCTGCCATGTCTTTAATAGTATTAGCCCGACCCGTGTATAAAGCTATTACCTTTTCGAAAAACGATTGATCAAACTTCTCTGATTCCTCGACGAATGTCTTAAAAATCTTAACCAATGAACTAGGTGGACTTGTTACCATATGCTGCTGATTAAACCAATATAATTTATTGATATCAAACCGAGCAGAACTCTTTGATATCGATGACAAATCAAATTTTTCAAATAATTTTTCTTTTTGATGTACTTCTCCGTTGTCACCTGACCATCCAATATTAGCAAGATAATTTAGTAGTGCGTTAGGTAAGACGCCCTCCTCTGCTAAAGATAAAATATTCCCGAGACCAGATCGCTTTGATAGTTTCTTTCCGTCGACTGAATGAAGTAACGGAATATGACCATAGACAGGTGCCTTGATGTTTAGCGCATCAAAAATATGAATTTGTCTAGGAGTATTGTTCAGGTGATCATCTCCTCGAATTACATGAGAGACCCCGGCCTCGATATCATCAACTACAGAACTTAGATGGTAGGTAGGTGATCCATCTGATCGGGCAATAATTAGGTCGTCAAGTTCGGCATTTTGATATTCTACTGACCCTTGAACTAAATCACCGAACTTTATCGACCCCGATTCCGGAATTTTTAGCCTAACAACGAAAGGAGTGCCTGTGCTGGCCGATATTTCCCGATCTCTACATCGTCTATCATAGCGGGGCTTTAATCCAGCGCTTCTTTGTTCAGCTCTTAGTTGTTCAAGCCTCTCTAAGCTGCAAGTGCACCTATAAGCCTTGCCCGAATCTAGCAATTGACTGATAATTTTACGGTGATTGACAGCCGAATCACTTTGGCGGATTACCGGCTTTTCAAAGTCCAAACCAAACCAATTTAAGGAATTCAAAATGGAAGATTCAAATTCCGGGGATGAACGCCCCTTATCCGTATCTTCCATTCTAACGATGAAGTTGCCGCCATTTTGCTTAGCATACATCCAATTGATAATGGCTGTTCTTGCTCCCCCCAAATGTAGATGGCCTGTAGGACTCGGAGGAAACCGAGTTACGACACTCATAAAACTTTGTCCTATATTGCTAATTTTCCGCGCATTATGCCGTAATGGCCGGGGAAAGAACAGAAAAAAGTGTATTCCTTGCCGGACTCAAGCTTAGCTGCCTCAAAAGAAACGGATGTGGTCTCTCCTCCACCGATCATAGCGGTCTTTGCAATTATTCGACCATCCTCTGGCAGAAAACCATTGTCGATACCGGCGTCCATATTTATCATTCCAATGATTTCATCAAATGACTCTGTAGAGACGATAACGATATTATGACCCATAATTGATTTGTCTAATTTGCCAGAATGGTTAAGTGTTATCTCAAAATTTGTACAACTGCTGTCCACATTGATAGTGGTAACATCGTATTGCATCATGTCATTGCCATTAACAGTAATCCCACAATCAGAAGCCGATAAGCCTCCACTTAAAACAAAGATTGACATTGCTAAGATAAATTTATTCATTCTATTTTCCTTTTTGTTGTATATACGTCCATACCAACCATTACGCTCACGTAATCAAAACGATGAATTTACGGAAGAGGTAGGAGTCGAACCCACCAAACGTTTTAGTAAACGTTTCACCGGTTTTGAAGACCGGGCACCTCACCGGAGGCGATGCTCTTCCACGTCGATATTAACAGAATGGTGGCTCAACCTCGATTTTTTCTCAAAATTCGCGCGTTGTTTACTCTCAAGGTGAAGTTGGTTTTATCTAGATACTCCAGTAATTCAATTGCTTGATTCCTTCCCAACGACGAATTATTTTTAAAATCTGCGACGGTAAAAGAATTGCTAGGGTTCTGTTGAACTAGCAAAGTACATA
This sequence comes from Methylococcaceae bacterium TMED69, assembly GCA_002170535.1. GTDB lineage: Bacteria > Pseudomonadota > Gammaproteobacteria > TMED69. Next base: position 104,602 of record NHDW01000008.1, on the reverse strand, counting down.
TTTTCTTTGCCTTTGCGACCAAATCGATTGAACAGTATCGTTTATCACTAATCTGGACAATCATCCCTGACCTTACACTCTCTTTTAAAAACGTAGAGATATCATTACTGTCGATATTAGTTCTTTCGGTCAACTGATGAATCGTATAAATCTGATTAAATTTTGAACCAAAATATAGATTCACTTGATTAAATTTACTTTGGTTATCTTTATCCAATTTTGGCTTATAGTTCTTAAGCGCAAACTGATTTTTCTTATTTTCAATAATATTATTTTCCACAAGTGTTTTTAAGACAACTGAAAGGAAAAGCCGCCTGTCAAATTCAAAATGCTGCTGGGTAACTTCGAAAATTTCTCCTATGTGGAAGTTTGACTTCATTGGACGATCTAAATGCAAACGCTCTAATGCCGAGACAACCTGCGAACAAACTTTTTCATAATTTTTCTTGTCAACAACAACCTGGCAATTTTTGAGCGACAAATGCATCATAGATCGATCATCAGTCATTCTATTTAACTCATCGACTCGGAGATTAAATTTTTTTTTGAAGATATCAAGATTAATTCCGGTAACATTTTCGCGCAACATACTATCAAAAACAGATTCGATACTTTTAATCGAAGGGTAAAATACTCTCTTTCTTTTTTTACTAGTGATTTCGCTCAAGTCGGGCGCAGGGTCAATTAGAGTGCCCCCTCCAATAGTGTGCCTCGCGGATTGATCTCTTATGATAAATCTATCACCTCTGACACCATGAATTTTCTTTGTTAACGTGACTTTGGCAAATTTGAACTTGCCATCACCTTTTAAAGATTTAAGCAAAAAAATTTTTCCGGTTGCGTGTTGAGAAGCAAGATGAAAATGAACAGATAGATTTTCCGATTTTCCTTTAAAAAGATTAACTGGGACTTCTACTATAAGATTTTTTGATAAATTATCCATTTCTGACGCAACGATCCAATCTCCTCTTGATAATTCAATTCTCCCAAGGTTGCTACCACTGATATTTAATGCACACCTGTCGCCTGTTTTCCCTCGGCTAGCAGGGGCACCTTGGACCCTGAGATCTCTTACTTTTATCATTGTTTTGGAGGGCAAATGCATGGCTGTGTCTCCGATATTAATTTCTCCAGAAAATATTGAACCGGTTACAACCTTCCCAACGCCTTGCAGTGAAAATTTCCTATCTATTGCCAATCTGAAATTACCGCAAGTGGCCTTGGCCCTAACATATTGTTTCAAGTTGACCAGCATCATCTTGAGTTGACTTATGCCAGCACCAGTACTGTTTGAAACCATGACACTAGATGCATTTTCAAGAAATGTTCCCCGCGATAATCCAGAAAAACAGTCTCTTACCGCCATTGCTCTACTATTTGTAACTAGATCTAGCTTAGTAAAAGCTACAACTACTTTTTCAATTCCAAGAAGCTCCAAAATTTTGATATGTTCATGGGTTTGCGGCATCAACCCATCATCCAAAGCTATGACCAGAATAGCAAGGTCAACGCAACCAATCCCCGCCACCATGGTATGAACAAATTTCTCGTGACCTGGCACGTCAATAAATCCTGTAATATCACCATCGCCTAGATCTGTGTAGGCAAATCCCAAATCGATACTCATACCTCTTCTCTTTTCTTCAGGTAAGGTATCAGTATTTTCGTTGGTTAAAGAGCGAACCAACTGCGTTTTTCCGTGGTCAATATGTCCGGCAGTTGCAAAAATCAAAGTTCTATTTGTCCCAACAATTTAAGCTGTTCAATTAGTTTGTCTGCGCTTTCCAAACATCGACAATCTAAAACAATGCATTGTTTGGTGATTCTGCCAATCACGGGATGAGGCAATCCTCGCAACATAGAGTTTAGTTTTTCTATCGATATTGATTTTTCAGTTAACGGAGTGATCTTCAACCCATAGCTCGGCAAAGAGTCAACAGGTAGCGCGCCACTACCAACTTGACTTTTACATTCAGTAAGCTCAGCCGATGCCACAGAATCAAAAGATGAAGAAACTGCTCTTAAAACATGATTTACAACTTTCTTAATCTCATCAGGCGACCGATTTAAAAATCTCTGGGTTGGAATTTTTTGTTTAATTTTTTTGTGTTCGTCCATATAGACCCGGAGAACTTCGAACATTGAAGCAACAGTCACTTTATCAATACGCATGGCCCTTTTTACAGGGTTTTGCCGAATCTCATTAATAAAATTTGATTTACCTGCAATAATCCCGCACTGAGGACCTCCTAATAACTTGTCTCCACTAAAAGTCACTAGATCAGCACCTCTCGCAAGGATCTGTTCCACCCTATCTTCTGTGGTAGAACCAGCAAAAGTTGTGTTAATTAGATTACCACTGCCAGCATCGACTATAAATGGTACATTGTTTTTTTTTGCAAGTTCAGCCAATTGTTTTTCATCAACACTACTAGTAAACCCAACAATTTCATAATTACTGGTATAGACCTTCATGATCAATCCAGTATTAACATTAATAACAGCAGAAAAATCTGATAAGTGGGTTCGATTTGTAGTGCCAACCTCCACTATTTGAGCGCCAGCTTTTCTCATAATCTCAGGTATTCTGAAATGACCACCTATTTCAACCAGTTCTCCGCGAGAAATAATAACTTCTTTTGTCATTCCGAATGTATTTAAGATTAAGAAAACAGCAGCCGCATTATTATTGACAAATGTCGCATCCTCGGCACCCGTTAACTCTTTTATATTTGCAATCAAAAATCGCTCTCTCTCCCCTCTTTTCCCTGACGATAAATCAAACTCTAAGTTAGTAAAATTCTCCATCACTTTTACTGCTGATCTTACAGCTTCCTCAGGAAACAAAGATCTTCCTAAATTCGTGTGCACAACTATTCCTGTTAAATTTAAAACTTCTTTGATCTCGGGGTTAGTGCTTTCACAGATTAGCTCAAGTCTTTGGTATATATCTCCCTTACTAACTGATTTTAGCTCACCGGTTTGAATCTCCTGTTTCATTTCAGAAATAAGGAGCCTTAAACTAGATTTAACAGTCTTTCGGCCAAATTTATCTTGCAATCTATCGCCTTCTTCGTCTCTTAATAACTGATCTATAGACGGGATTGACGAGATTATTTTTTTTAAATTAGTTTTCATAATATATTTCTAACGTAATTAGAACTATTATAAATACAGAACAGGATTAAAAACTAGGATAAAAATACACAAGAGTATCTAATGAAAAGATGCGGTTGAAGGTTTTTTCTAATTATCGTATAAAAAGTGTAGAATAATCGTTATAACAAAGGACATAATTTAATGCGAACAGCTTCACAACGAGTAGGGCAAGACGAAAAACAAGAAATCCTAGATTTGCTCGAAAATTCAGCAGTTAGTTTCACAAATGCCGAGCTCGACAGATCTAGATTAAGGAAGATCAGGGATAATCAAGTCAATTTTGATTTAGAAATCTGGAGAAAAATAGGCGCACTAGGATGGCTAGATTTACTATCTACAGACGAAAACGAAATCAACTTTATAGCGCGCGCAGTTAAGTTGATTGCATATTACATGGGAACCAAAGGAGCGCCTGAACCTTTTATGGAATGTGGTATCGGGCCGTTAAGCTTGCTAAATGGATCGGCAAAGAATTTAGAATTTACCGATTCTTTGGCAAGCTGTAACACGCTAGCAGGACACCATATTAGTTCTTCTAACGAAATAGAATTTTATAAAAAAGAATCTGTAATTGATGGAGAAATTATTGGGCTACAAATTCCAGCTCAAGCTGATTTTGTAATACTCGGTCTTCTAAACTCTAGCGAATCCTATATTCTAAAAATCAAACTAGACGATCCAGATCTTACAATTAGCGAGACGAATTTAGCAGATGGCAGTAACTGTCTTAAAATTAGATTTTCAAAATATAAATTAAAGGACGAACAAATAATAGCTTCAGGCAAAAAAGCAGAAGCTAATATTCAGAGATCAAAAAACCTTAATTTAATTGCCCACTCCGCATATTTAAATGGAATGAGCGAAGAGCTTTTGAAAATCACGATTGAATACTTAAAAACGAGGACCCAGTTTGGAAAAAAAATTGGTAGTTTTCAAGCTTTGCAACATCGTGCTGTTGATATGTATATGCAACTGCGAATATCGGGTGCAGTCTTAGAAGACGCTCTCGAAAGCCTATCCGAGGAAACAGACGCCTTTGTGATCGAGAAACTTTTATCAAGAGCAAAATATCGATCCAATCAAACCGCAAAGATTATTACAAGGGAAGCGATCCAGATGCATGGTGGCATGGGATACACAGATGAGTGTGACGTGGGTTTATTCGTCAACAAGGCCTTAGTCCTTACGTCTCGGCTCGGGAATTGCACGGAGCATAGCGAAAATTTTCAAAAGCTGGAAAAACTCATGCCTAATAATCATGAACCAGATAAGTGTTTTAGCACCAGTTGGAAATCCAAACCAGAAAAAGGTTGGTCATCTTTATCTGACGAGGAGTTTAGAAAAATTTCCCGTTCTTTTCTTAAATCTGAGTATCCAGAGTCAATGAGATATCCTACCAAGAGATTTCGCTGGGCAGAGGTTAAAGGTTGGTATGTCAAACAGTCCAAATATGGTTGGGTAGCACCTGCTTGGCCAGAACAATACGGTGGAATGGGTCTCACCCCATCACAACAATTGATCCACATAGAGGAATTAGAGCGTCATGGTGTAGGAAGGGCGCCTGACATGGGAATCGTCATGGTTGGCCCGCTCCTAATTAAACATGGGACAGAAGCTCAACGGGCTCAATACCTTCCCGATATTTTGTCAGGAAAAACAATATGGTGCCAAGGCTATTCTGAGCCAAATGCGGGTTCTGATCTAGCTAGTCTACAAACTAAAGCCGTGAAAGATGGAGATGAGTTTGTAATAAATGGACAAAAAACATGGACGACGATGGCACAGGATGCGACCCACATGTTTTGCTTAGCCAAAACCTCCTCTAATAAGAAACCACAAGAAAGCATAAGTTTTTTTCTCATCAATCTAAATCAACCTGGTGTAACTGTAAGACCAATAAAAAATATTGCCGGACACGAGGAATTTTGTGAAGTTTTTTTAGATGATGTTCGAGTACCTTTCGATAGCATGATTGGTGGTATCAATAAAGGTTGGTCTATCGCCAAAGCATTGTTAGGGTTCGAACGAATATTCTTAGGCAGTCCTAGGCAATCGCAATATGTCCTACAACGAATAGAAGAAATTTTCACCCAAAATCAGGCCGAAATATCATCTTCCTATCAAGATAGATTCACCAGATTGAAATTAGATGTATTAGATTTAGAATCGATTTATCAAAAATTCGCGGATATTGTGAGGAAAGGAGAAGAGTTAGGACCAGATGTTTCTATTCTTAAAATCTGGGCCACAGAAACTTTTGCAGAACTGACCGAATTACTAATAGATTTGGCTCAATCCCAAGGATCAAAATTAGGCGATGTGTCATTTGGAAATTCAAAAGTTGATGTTTTGAGTCAATTTTATAACGCAAGACCCGCCACTATTTATGGCGGTTCAAATGAAATTCAAAGGAATATCATTTCAAAAAATGTGCTTTCTTTACCGTCCTGACAAGACACCGAAAATCAAAATAAAACCGAATTCATCGAGATACTGTAGATTTTTTTCAGTTTAAGATAATATTAAAGAAAAATTTGAAAGGAATTCATATGCATCAGATGAATTTTGCAGCTCCAAAGACAGTGGCCGGAGCAGTTAAGCTGTTGGTTCAAAATAAAGGAAGATCTAAAGTTATCGCTGGAGGCACCGACCTTCTGGTGCAACTGAGGATGGGAAAAATTAAACCTGGAATTATAATCGATATAAAAAATATTAAAGAAGCCAACCAAATAACTATAGAGAAAAATGGAGTCAGAATAGGGGCAGCTGTTTCCGGTGCGGTCGTAGGAGAACACGAGTCTATAAAAAGAAATTGGCCTGGAGTCGTTGAAGCGTTGGAGTTAATTGGTTCAACCCAGATTCAGGGCAGAGCGAGCCTTGGGGGCAATTTGTGCAATGGTTCCCCGGCCGCAGACAGCGTGCCCGCTCTTATAGCTAACGAAGCTATATGTAGAATTGCAGGACCGAACGGGAAAAGAGATATCAAAGTTCAAAATTTTGTAAAAAGTCCTAGTAAAACTATTTTAAAAAGAGATGAAATACTGACAAGTCTTTTTTTGCCTGATAAACCGAACAAATCATCGTCAGCCTATTTAAGGCTAATACCCAGAACTGAAATGGATATAGCTGTTGTAGGGGTGGCTGCATCTCTGACTCTTGATGAAAACAATAAATGCTTGGATGCAATAATCTGTTTAGGTGCAGTCGCACCTAAAGCAACCGTTGTAAAAACAGCAAAGAAAATATTAGTCGGTAAAAAGATCAATAATGACTCGCTAGCAACCTTGGGTATGGCTTGCGAGGACACCTGTGATCCGATTAACGATACTAGGGGAACGATAGCATACAGAACCAAGGTAGCTGGGGTATTGGCTAAACGTGCTGTACAAATCGCACATACAAGAATTTTAGAAAAGGCAAATTTATGAACAAGCATCATGTTTCAATGAGTGTAAACGGCGACCCCGTAGAGATCCTCTGTGAAACCCAACAAACACTTCTAGACTGTCTGAGGGATGAACTTTATTTAACGGGCACAAAAGAAGGTTGTTCTACTGGAGACTGTGGCGCATGCAGTGTCACTCTAAACGGGAGATTAGTCTGTTCTTGTTTGGTTTTAGGTGTTGAGGCAAATGGTTGCGATGTTCAAACCATAGAAGGAATTGGGAGCGAAAAAACATTACATCCACTACAAAAAACATTTCTTGAGGAAGCTGCATTGCAATGCGGCGTCTGTACTCCAGGATTCATTGTAGCAGCGAAGTCGCTACTTGATGAGAAACCAAACCCTTCCGAGGAAGAAATAAGATACTGGCTAGCCGGTAATCTCTGCCGATGTACAGGCTATGATAAGATCATAAAAGCAGTAATCAAAGCCGCAAAAATAATGAGGGAAGAAAATGAGCAGCGTACGAACCGAAGAGCTAACTAGACCTAACCGGAAGGCTACAGAAGAAGAAAATAAATTCAAGGTCATCGGAACCCGGCCAGTACGTCCTGATGGAATAGACAAGGTTACTGGGAAGGCCAACTTTGGAGCCGATATTGTATTAAATGGAATGCTTTATGGAGCTATTCACCGAAGCAAGCACGCCCATGCACTAATTAAAAAAGTCGATGTCTCAAAAGCATTAAAATTAGAGGGTGTCAAAAGCATAATTACGCACTCCGACCTTGCTACTCTTAAGCCTACTGATAAAAACTCGAATGTTAATTTTTTTGACCTTGCTAGAAACGTTCTTGCAAAAGATAAAGTACTTTATGACGGCCATGCTATTGCTGCTGTCGCCGCTATATCTCAAACCATTGCTAATGAGGCAGCAAGGTTGATTGAAGTAGAATACAAAATACTAAAACCAGTAATGAATATAAAAACGGCTGAAAAGAAGAACACCCCAATTATCGATAAAAATATTTTCACTGAAGGACTTAAAGAACCAGCTAAAAAGCCATCAAACATAGCAAAGAAAGTTGAATTTCTACTTGGAGATCCTGACAAGACCTTCGAACAAGCAGAGATAGTGGTTGACAGAAAATACAGTACCCAAACTGTGCATCAAGGTTATATTGAACCGCATGCTTGCGCGGCGAGTTATACCAAAGATAATCAGGCAACAATTTGGTGCTCTAGTCAAGGTGCTTTTATGGTTCGAGCTTACACCGCCAAATTGTGCGGCCTAGAAACATCTAAAATAAAAGTCATTCCAGCAGAAATAGGAGGCGGGTTTGGGGGCAAAACTACAATTTATCTCGAGCCGCTCGCTGTAAAACTTTCAGAGAAAACAGGCCGTCCCGTGAAAATTGTAATGAATAGAACAGAAGTGATGAGAGCTACTGGTCCGACATCAGGAGGAACTGCACACGTAAAATTGGGCGCCGATAAAAAAGGAAATTTTATCGCTGGTCTCATCGAGTTAAAATATGAGGCTGGTGCTTTTGCCGGCTCTCCGGTCGGCTTGGGATGTATGACCGCTTTTGCCCCCTATAATTTAAAACATGTAAAATGTACTGGATGGGATGTTTTGGTAAATAGGCCAAAAGCAGCTGCCTATAGGGCGCCAGGTGCACCGGTTGCCGCTTTTGCGGTCGAATCGGCAATAGACGAATTGGCCTCAAAACTTCAAATGGATCCAATCCATCTCCGACTAAAGAATTGCGCTACAGAGGGAACCACCGCTCCCTACGGTGTAACCTTTGATAAAATAGGGCACAAAGAATGCTTAGAAGCTGCATTAAATTCTAACCACTACCGAAAAAAACTAAAACCATATCAAGGGCGAGGAATTGCGTCTGGGTTCTGGTTCAACATCGGTGGCAATTCAAGTGCAGAGATAATGATTAATGAAGACGGAAATGTGACCGTTGCTACGGGTAATCCGGATATTGGTGGATCGAGAGCATCTATGGCAATGATGGCGGCTGAGACTTTAGGTATAAATATGGAGAATGTCAAACCAATCGTAGCTGACACTGAGTCAATTCCTTATTCTGATCTCACAGGCGGAAGCAGGGTTACATTTGCGACTGGGAAAGCAGTAATTGAAGCGGCGGAGGATATGATTACGGAAATGTGTAAACGAGCTGCCAAGTTTTGGAAAGTAGATCCGGCTCAGGTTGAGTGGAAAAATGGAAAGGCGATTTGTATAGAAAGAACGGATATCGAACCTATGTCTATGAAACAAATTGCAAAGATAGCATTTAAAACAGGTGGAGCAATAAGCGGCAAAGCCAATATAAATGTAAAAAAGGGCGCAGGGCCCGGCTTTGGTCTGCATATTTGCGATGTCGAAGTTGACCCAGAAACGGGCAGGGTCACCGTATTAAAATACACAGCGATCCAAGATGTTGGTAAAGCAATACATCCCAGTTATGTAGAAGGCCAACTCCAGGGTGGGGCTGCACAGGGTATCGGATGGGCATTGAACGAAGAATATGTCTATAGTAAAGACGGTAATCTTATGAACACTGGATTTTTAGACTATAGAATCCCAGTTGCTTCAGACCTACCTATGATCGAAACAATTTTAGTTGAAGTTCCAAATCCAGGGCACCCGTTCGGAGTACGTGGTGTAGGGGAGACGCCGATTGTACCTCCTTTAGGAGCGGTCGCAAATGCAGTTTCTAATGCTATTGGTAGACGAATGACCGATTTACCGTTAAACCCGATCAAAATTTTGTCTGAAATTGGCTAGATAAATTGTAATGAAAGTTTTTATACCTAGCCAGATAGCCAATGGCTATACAAACGGCCTGCATGAACTAAATGCTGAAGGCGAGAAGCTGGACCAGGTCATTAGGTCGTTAGATGACCAATATCCGGGTATCAAGAACGCTTTATCAGAGGGCTTCGCCTGTGCACTTGAAAACGAGATTATTCATGACTGGTTTGACGAAGATATAAAAGATGTTAAGTCTGTAAGATTTATACCCGCTATTGAAGGCGGTTAAATTTAATTACTGAGGTCTGTAATTCTTTTTTTTGTCGTCATGAGCTTCTGTCTTTTCATGATTTTGAATATATCGCTCAAAGAAAGGTACAGCAAAAAGCGGAACAACCCCTCCTACAACAATACCGGCGACCATTTCTCTAAGATGGGGATCTATTAGGCTAGCGAGCAAGTCGGCTATCACATGAGACAATCCAGCTCCTATGATACCTGCCGCATAACCATTAGAAGCAAAATTTAAGAATCTATTAATACTCCATCCAGTATAATAGCCCAACAGCATTATACCAACATGAACAAAGCCGAACACAAACCCTCTAAGATTAGCATCATAACTAAATAAAATTTCTTCAAGTAAATGTTCCATTCTGCGTTCTCTTTGGGGAGCTTTAAAAATAACACTAATTCACTTTTTATTCTATAACCTCTGCTGCTACAGCATTCAAATGATAAGCAGGGACAATCAAAACTTCGATGGTCGGTCTATATAAACTCGTAAAACTTAGTGTCTTCTCTATTTTTACATACTGCCCAAAACTATCAGGCGTCGTCCTACCAAAATATAATTTTATAGACTGACTATCAGAAAAATTCAGCTTTATCTTTGCATTATAAGTCTTGCCCAAATTATACATCTCAAGCCGATTTGCCCTCACTTTAAAATTCCTCTCCACTTTTGCGACACACATTGTTTTCAAAACTGATTTCGGACTCGTTAATTCAGAAAATTCGAACAACTTTTTTATCGATTCCTTCCCCCCACTTGGAAGCACTCTGTTAATTTCAACGGTAGCCGAGGTTATTTTTGAGCAATTAAATAAAAATTGATCTAGTAATTGATGGGAGTGAGCCTTGTATTCCGATTCACAGGAAGCTAAAAAAATTAACAAAATTAACCTTAGCACGTTGCTCTTAATTATGTTGCTATACACGAGAACGGAAAAAAACATATATTCCTAGCATTAAAAATATAATTGGCAAGGCTAGTGTGGCTGTTAGAAATAGCACCGAGGCTTGTTTACTAGTTAAACTAAGGACATCTTGCTTGTAACTTTTTGGTTCCAATTGTAAAACATTTTCTATCTCCGCCAATTCATTTATAAGACGGGTGAACAATCTACCATTGTCGCCCACATCATAAAAAGAATTTGTGGCGAAGTCCCCGTCTCCCAAAATGGCTATGGTTGAACTATTAGCCTTACTTTTTACGATTAATCCAATTAATTTCTGGTCATTTAAATCTTTAACCCTTTCGGAGCCAGCCCTGCCTGAAGTTTGTATTAATGGAATAAAACTGGGCTTGATTTCAGCATTGCCATTTATAATTTCAGGTTCGAGGGCAACCGCTCCTGGAAATACTGTCAAGGCAAGATCTCTTGTGATTTTATGTTTAGGATACCGCGTAACTGCAATAGCATATTTGTCCGCTCGAAGGTGACTGTATTCATCATAAATAAAATCCAATTTCCAGGAAACCCCATATTCCGTTAAAATTCTTTTTAATCCGGTATCTACACCAGGCTCGAGCATCAACAATAGATTACCTCCATCAGTTAGATACTTTTTAATCGTCTCAACCTCGGTTTGCATAAACTCTCTTTGTGGAGATGCAATTACCATCACTAAACAATCATTAATTGAATCCGATTGCTTTGCTAAAAATAACTTTTCGATAGCAAACCCCAATGTAATCAGAGAATTATAGGCCTCTCCCATGCCATGTTTCTCATGGATTGTAAGAGGCTTGCCACCGAAAGTATGATTATGACTGCCTCCTTCATAATGGTCATGGGTTTGCATACTGAACGGATCGCTTTCTAGGTGGCCTGTAGTAAAACAAATTTTACCACGACTATTAGATACAACCTGTATCAAACCATTAACAAAGGACACTTCATCAAATAAGTTTATTTCGACCCTGCGATCACCTGAACGGACCACCGCAGTACCCGCAAATCTAATTCCGTGCTTTTCAGCTAGTGAAGGTTCAATTACCGGATCGAATATTTCCAGCCTTAACTTTTCAGATTCATTTGCAAAAAGACGTAAAGTATTGGCAGCATCTTTTAAAACTCGGTTTCTTATATCGTAGGCATAGTATATAGATACAGGTTGATCAATAGATTTAATAAATTCTTTAGTTTTAGCAGATAAACTAAAAATTTTTTGATCGGTGAAGTCATAGCGGTAATTAAGAGTACTCACAAATAAATTAAAAATTATAAGAAAGCACAAAAAAAGAAAAGATTTAACAAAATCCGCGAAGTGCGTCGTCACACAGTCACCCTTCCATGGCTTTTTCTATAGAGTAATAACTTGAAGCTTAAAAATAAGCAAAAGACACAAACACTTAGAAAGTATAAGCTAGAGGAAAGATCAAAGACGCCTCTAATAAGATCAATATAATTATTAGAAAAACTAATAAACATTAAAAACTCCTTTGAAACACCCTCCACAAATACGCTGAAATAGTCGATAAACCAAAGGAATAATAATATAAACCAAGCAATAACAGCCGATACTATTTGAAATACTGACAGAGTGGACGAGAGTAAACCGATCGAAAAGAAAGATAAGCCAAGAAGTAATAAGCCGAGATATCCCCCAAAAATAGGTCCCAAATCAGGCTCAGAAAACAGTATCAAGATACCAACTGATGGCAGGCTACCCGCGATCAAAATAAAAAGTATACAGGTAAGGAATAGAAACTTTGCCATAACAATATCAAATTCATGTACACCATAAGCTAGGAATAACTCTAAAGTTCCGTTTCGATATTCTTCCGAAAAACATCGCATAGTAATTATAGGAGTGAAAAATAAGAGTAAAATACACATATTATGGAATCCACTTACCATATCAACCGCTGACACGAAAACAGTATTAAAACTAAAAAAAAACCCTGTAAGCAACCAGTAACTTGAAATAATCAGAAATCCCATTGGTGATTGAAAAAAAAGATTTAAATCTTTTAAAAAAAGAATTTTAATCATTCTCTTCTTCCTTTTATAAGCTCTATTATTCGTGACGTTAATTCGTCCTCATTACAATTAGCGATATCTAATTCGAAAATTTTTCCTTGATTTAGTAGAAATGCCCGGTCACATAATGTAACTACATCGTGAATTAAGTGAGTCGATAATAAAATACCAGCTTTCTTGGACGCACCAAGTACTATATCTTTTATTTCTTTATTTTGGATAGGATCCAAGCCACTAAATGGCTCATCAAGAAGTAGCAAATCAGGGCTACCGAGAAAAGCTTGGGCTAAACCAACCCTTTGCTTTGTACCCTTTGATAGATTTCCAAGCGTCCGATCCCTGATGTCACGCAAGTCGAATTGACTTATGATGCTCTCTATTTCTTCATAATCATAACTATCAGAATTTTTTTTTATTTTTGATATTAATTTCAGGTATGATTCAACTTTATAGGTTTCAAACAACGGGCTTGCCTCTGGCATATAACCAAGTTGCAAAGCACTTTTTTGGTCTTTTGCATGCTCAAAGCGTGTAATAACTCCCGCATCTGGCTTCAAAGTGCCTAGCGCCAACCTCATCATTGTAGTCTTACCAACGCCATTTGGGCCGACTAGACCAACTACCTCATTTTTCGAGACAGATAGACTGACACTATGAAGTATCTGATTTTTGTGGAAATATTTACTTACATTCGCAATATCAAGAAGAACGGGCGTCATGAAAGAGTTTTTTAACAAATAGTCTTTGGGTTTGGCCGTTTCATTGACTAATCATAAGCAGCGTCATGTTTGTGTTGGTTATATTGGTCAATCCCGTGAGAGTACCAAATCTCACCCTGATGAGAGTCACGTAACATTTTCAACCGATCAATAGACTTCATCGACTCATATGTATTCCATGTGATGCCTGGTATTACTCCAGCCTCATTATCAGATGTATAGATTGCATCTCCAGCAAGAAACAATGTACCCGTATTTTTTAATTTAACCATTAGAGATTGATGACCCTGGGTGTGCCCTATAGTTTCTATAATTTTAATTTTACCATCATTGAAAAGATCAAAATCTCCTTCAATCTCTAGAAAATTAAAGTTCCTAGTCCCATCAAAGTCTTTAAGTACGAAAGCAGCTCTTTGAAACTTCTCTGGCCACCATGCCGCTTTTAATTCTGCTTTCTGAAGAACGTGTATCGCATCAGGGAACATCTCCATATTTCCAGCATGATCTAAGTGCATGTGGGAATAAATAACATACTTTACATCAGAAACCTTGTAACCAAATTTTTCGAGCCATTTATCTATAACCTCATCCCTTCGTTGAATGGGCAGGAATGCCGAACATAGTCCGCTTCCCCAATAGCTATCACATTTTCCATCAGAAACTGCAACATTCATTCCTGTATCGTAAACAACAAGACCTCGGGGATGGTCGATAATATACATAGCTACAGGAAACTCTAATATTTTTCCAACGTCTTTCATTGCAGTTAACCAACCTTTGTCAAATTTGAGAACACCACTAGACACTTGGTAAAGTTTAACGTCCTTTGCAAATGCAAATGAGCTAAAGTTCACGGTAAAAAATAATAATAGCAAGGTTGCTAAATGGCAATTACGGTTCGATAGCATACTTGAAAACTCCTAAATTCTTCATGCAGTCTACAATAGAGATTAATCTGAATTCAAACATTTATTCAGTGCCTAAATACTCATCTGAAATAAAATGACCTTTTTCTTTTTTCGACGACAAATATTTTTTGTTATATTCATTTTTACCAGTCATTATCGGTACCGTTGAGGCTACACGTTGCCCTGATGCCTCTAGCTGTCTTTTTTTCTCAGGGTTATTAGAAATGAGATTAATCGATTTGCCTTTGGTTAGAAATTTCAGGACAACCGCCGCATCGCTGAAATCACGTGAATCCTCTGGCAACCCTAAACTGCGATTTGCTTGGTAAGTGTTTTGACCTTCGTCTTGAAGCAAATAGGTCGCAGCCTTCGCCCAAAGACCAATACCCCTACCCTCATGACCGCTCATATAGACAATAGCGCCGCCATCTGATTCAGAAATCTGATCAAAAGCCTTCACCAACTGCGGTCTACAGTCACATCTTAAAGAACCAAAAACATCTCCCGTCAAACAGTTCGAGTGTACCCGAACCAACGGAGTTTCTACGGTTTCGAACCCAGGAAAAGCCAATACTGAATTCACACACATTGAGCTGGTTACTAATTGACGAAACTCTTCACTATCACTCGAACTTACCTTTAAACCGGTCTCGACCACGTGGGATAACTCAGTTCTTCTCACAAAACAATACCAGTTTAATTTAATCTCTTTGAGCGTATTATCAACTTCGAATTTTCTTGGCATCGGGACTGGACCTAGTACAGAAAGATATGCTTTATCATCTTCTCTAGAAACTAACTCACCATTGAAATCAACGGTCCTTAGTTTCCCGTCGCTGATAAGCTTTTCTGCAACACTTGGATCAACGTAGCTAAACATAATAAATGTTAAATATCACTGTATAATTTGTTCAAGAGCATCCAAGTCTGGTCCTGGCTGACCGTTTGCTTTTAATGGCTGAATCACCAATTCATCTGCGCCCTTCTCAAAATATTCATTCAGTTTGTCTCTGATCTCAATTCTATCACCGGATATCACCATGCTGTCTAAAAATCTTTCCGAACCTCCATTTTTAAAATCGCTACTATCGAAACCTAATCTCAGCCAGTTATTTTGATAGTTCGGAAGCGAAAGATAAAATTCTAAATTAGTTCTAGCTATTTCTCTAGCCTTATTCTTGTCACTAGTTAAACAAATCTTTTGTTCGCAACAGATCGCACCAGTTGAGCCCATGGATTTTCTTGATAGCTCTACTTGAGCACTAGTTATATTATACGGAAAAACACCTGTCACTTCAGCTGAAGCCAAGGCGCTCATTTTTGGCCCTAATGCGGCAATAAAGATATTTCTTTCATCTTTATATTCTAAACTTTGAAAAGTAAGTTTCATATTTTTAATGTAATCGCTCATCTCTTTTACTGGTGAGCCGTATGTGTGTCCCCTTTGTTCAACAAAAGGCGCATGAGAGACGCCTAGTCCCAATGTGAACCTACCTTGATATAACTTATTAAGACTAACATAACCCATCGCCGAGGCGCTCGCATCACGAGCATAGATATTTGCTATCCCACTTGCTACTCCTATCGTCTTCGTGCAATTAAGCAAGTAACCGCCAAGACAGAAGCTTTCATAGGAGAACGCCTCAGGATACCATATTCTTGAATATCCGAGTTGCTCTGCACGACAAGCAAAGGTCTTGAGATCATCGCTATTCATGACATCGGTAAAAGTAAATACCCCTAATTTTTCAACATTCACAACTAAATCCTCTAGCTATATAAAAAGGCCGATTGGCATGTTTCCAATCGGCCGGTTTTTTATTTTGGTAAAGCAAACACCATAAGGGCATTACCCCTAGTTACCATTGGCGGTTCGCCTACTATTTCTACGGCTAAGCCCCCACCGCCGCTAGTAATCGCCACATATTGTTTACCGCCCTGCTCCCAAGTAATAGGCTGCCCTCTTGCAGATGTACCCATTTGAAACTTCCATAATAAATCTCCATTCAAAGCATCAAAACCCATCGCATAACCCTCTTGGTTAGCAGTAAACACCACATCCCCGTCAGTAGATAATGCGCCAGACACCATTGGGTATTTGTCTTTGTATTTCCATTTAATTGACTGCGACACTGGGTCAATTGCCAAGAAATTCCCGTAGTTGTTCCCACTATCTTTATCTGTTTCAACCGGACCGCCGCCCCAAAAAGGATCACCTGCATTATAGGTGTCAACCCGCTTTACCATTCTATTGCAGGCTTCTATACTCGCAACATACATGATTTTCTGGTTGGGGTTGAAAGCCCAAGACCAAGCGCCATTATGACCGCCAATTGCTCCAGGACAACTATTATTAGCTGTTTTAGACTCTGAGGTTGGTACGAAATCATAATCTACTATTGGACGTCCGTTTTCATCCAACCCCTTTGACCAATTAAGTTGATCCACATATTGAAAACCCTTTAGGAAAGCGCCATCGCTAGCATCAATCACATACACATAGCCATTTCTATTAGGTTGTACCAAAACCCTTTTCTCAACTCCATCAATTTTCATATCAGTAAGAACAACGGGATTTGTAGCATCAAAATCCCAAACATCGTGTGGGGTGAATTGAAAATACCAC
The DNA here is from genome assembly GCA_002170535.1 of Methylococcaceae bacterium TMED69. GTDB lineage: Bacteria > Pseudomonadota > Gammaproteobacteria > TMED69. The sequence goes on along the minus strand of NHDW01000008.1, from coordinate 87,763 downwards.
TTCATCTCTCCAGTTTCTGGATCAAGCGCAAGAAGAGAGTTTGAGAATAAATTATCTCCTTTTCTCGCATCTCCGTTCCAGTCTGGGGAAGGGTTTCCCGTAGGCCAGTAAAGCGTGTGTGTTTCTTTGTCGTATGTGCCTACTGCCCAAGTCGGTGAACCACCCGTTTTCCAAGATTCCCCGTCCCACGTTTCTACCCCTTTTTCACCAGCGGAAGGTACGGAGTACGTTCTCCAAACTCTTTTTCCTGTAGAGGCTTCATATGCATCTATAAACCCCCTAGCCCCAAACTCACCGCCGGCTATCCCTGTGATTACCAAATCATCAACAATTAGCGGAGCGCTCGTTCCTGAATAACCTTTTTGATGATCTTCCAACTGTACTTCCCAGAGAACCTCCCCAGTTTCTCTGTCCATGGCGATTAGATACGCATCTAATGTCGCCATAAATAGCTTACTTCCGGCGACTGATACACCCCTGTTTGCTGGTCCGCAACATATTCTCAGGTCTGTGGGTAAATCTCGCTCGTAATGCCAAATTGGTTCGCCAGTTTCTGCATTTAGCGCCCATAAATTATTATATGCTGCGCTTAAATACATGATTCCATCGATAACCAGCGGAGATCCGGACAGTTGACCTTTGATCCCGGGCTGAAAAACCCACTTAGGGACTAAAGAACTAACATTCCTCCGATTTATTTGTTTGAGACCGCTGTGTCTCCAGTTCTCATAAGATCCTCCATACATATACCAGCCATCGGTTTTTGCCGAACTATTAAGAAGCGTCTCGTTTGTAACGGCAGAAATAGAAAGTTTTTCCGCTTGCTCCTCTGTTTTATTACAGGCGACCAAAAAGCTGAGCAAACCCACAGCTAATAGGACCTTAAAATTTTTCGATATATTCATTTTCCCTTCCTTTTTATAACCTCCCATATAATGTAACTTGTTTTTAGTCACAACTCACCCCCAAAATTAGGTTCCCGCTTTTCCTTTAGAGAAGTCAGCCCTTCCTGTGCGTCGCTCATAGTAAAACCGAGCATCTCAAGCGCCGTAGAAACGTCAAAACTAGGCCCTGCCATCCTGTACCAGTTGTTTAAGGCATACTTTGTCCAGCGAATCGCTGGTTGTGAGGAAACAGCTAATTTATTAGCAATTTCTAAGGCTGTATCGAGCAGTACATCGTCTTCGACACACAAAGATACCAACCCTATCCTCTCCGCCTCGGTCCCATCAATCGGTTTATTAAGTAGCAAATGATATTTTGCTTTAGCCATACCACACAGGAGCGGCCAATTAATTACTGCCGCATCGCCGGCTGCAACCCCCAGCCTGGTATGACCGTCTAAAATTTTAGCAGACCTTCCTGCAACAGATACATCTGCTAGCAACGCAGCTACTAGNCCTGCCCCAACNGCAGGTCCGTTTATCGCTGAAACCAAAGGCTTGGAACAATTTATTACGTTGTAGACAAGATCTTTAGCCTCTTTCCACGNCTGGCTCCGGATTTTATCGCTTTTTATTATATCTTCAATCATTTCAAAATCGCCCCCCGCTGAAAAAGCCTTCCCCTCTCCTGTCAGAATAACGACTTTCACATCATCATCCCTATCTATAGTTTGCCAGATATAGGTCAATTCATTATGAGCATTCAAGTTAAGCGAATTATAAGATTCAACATTATCAAAAGTTATCTGTAGTATTCCTTTAGCATCGAGTTTAACTCTCANGTTTTCGTAATTTGTGTATTTATTCATAATTTGTGTATCCCACCGATTTAATTTGATAAAGACAACGTTTATACTCTAATTTAAAGATTACAGTATTTGCGAGCATTTATCTGATGGATTTATTAGAAGAGAAAAACGGCCCAATTACAACACTGGTTTTCAATCGACCTGACATTAGAAATGCACTCACCAAGGACATGAAAGATTCTCTCAGTTCAGCCCTGCATAGGATTGCTCAGGATGATACAGTGAAAGTAGTTGTTCTTACTGGAAAAGGTCAACATTTTATGGCAGGNGGGGACCTAAACACTATGAAAAAAACTCTTAATCTGCGAAAAGAGGAAATAAAAGATTACTTTCTTAAAAGAATATATGATTTAAATCCAATTATTACGTGCCTTCAGCAAATGCCGAAACCCGTAATCGCGAGCGTTTCGGGCGCGGCAGCCGGAGCCGGAGTAAGCATGGCGCTCGCGTGCGACCTAATTGTAGCCGAACAGTCGTCTTACTTCATGTTGGGTTATTGTAAGATTGGGACCACACCTGACGGAGGCGCAACCTATAATTTAACCCAATGTGTTGGGATAAAAAAGGCTATGGAATTAAGTCTGCTGGGAGACAAAGTAGGGGCATCAACAGCACAACAAATTGGCATAGTCAATTATATAGCAAAAGATGGAGAGCTTAGGTCTGAAACAGGCACTCTCTCATCTAGGTTAGCAAATGGACCTACACGCGTTTATGCTAGAACTAAAAGATTATTATATGGTTCTCTAAAAAACGAGCTACAAAGCCAATTACAAAATGAGGCTACAAGTTTTTCTGAATGCGCAATTGAGCCAGATTTTAAAGAAGGAGTAAAAGCATTCTTTGACAAAAAAAACCCGGAGTTCTCGGGCTCTCTTTAGGCAAATAGCAATATATAAAGTTCTAAATTAATGCAAATAAAACAATTAATAATAATCACAATATACATGATTGGTGTTACAGGAACTCAGTTGGTGGGTTCGCAGGAACTTAATCCAATTGACCAGGCAAAACAATTAATCGATCAAGGCAAATCAGAAAATGCAATTACTTTATTAAGAAAGTTGCAACCAAAATATGAAGGTATTCCAGCTTTTGACTATGTATTTGGCCTTGCGTGTGTAGATACCGGNAGAAATGTCGAAGCAATCTTTGCCCTTGAANGGGTAGTTGATACTATCCCCGACCATGGNCCTGCAAGAGCCGAGTTGGCCAGAGCTTACTTAGCTTTGGGGGAAACCGANGACGCTAAAAAACAATTCGAAAAGGTAAAAGAACTTCCCGATATTCCACCTGAAGCCCAGCAAACAATAGAAAGNTATCTAAGTAGTATTGAGTTATTTCATGATAGAACCCGTCTCACCTTCAGACCTTGGCTCAAGTTTGGCTTGGGGATTGATACCAATATAAATGGTGCAACGAATGAAAAAACTTTATTCATCCCAGCCTTGCCAAATATACCATTTTCATTGAGCGGTACTGAAAACAGTTCAATTTTAAATCTTGGTGCGGGTCTGAGTGTTTCTAAACCCCTCAGCAAAGAAAAAGGTACAAGTTTATTTGGTAGTTTCGAACTCAATGACAGGATCACACTTGAGCATAATGAATTCAGAGGTACCTCAATTTCTGGAAGAGCNGGTGGCAGGATCCAAAAGCAAAAATATAGCCTCTCAGTAGCCGCAGATACTAACGCTTTTAAAATTGAAGGGAGCGGTGCGACAGCTGGTGACAGAATCTCTGCTGGAATTACCAGTGAGTTTCAATATAATNTATCAGAAAACGATCAGGTNAGTACATTTTTACAAACTAGCTTAATTAGATATCCTGAACAAAGCATCCGTGATGTGGACAAATACATGACTGGAATTACATACGGACATCTATTTTCGNGCTTCAAATTTACCCCCGTCTTGATCTCAAGTNTTTTCGGCGGTTTAGAAAATGAACGAGCTAACTCAGGGGCTGATCATTTTGGACGAAACATGTTTGGCTCAAAGGTTGGCGTAGGGTTTCAACTTAGTAAAAAACAAACTATGTCAGTTGCGCTAACCTACCAGCGCAGTCTCTACGGTTCAATAGACCCTACTTTTTTGGTACATAGGCGAGATAGTTTTTTTGATTTTAATCTCACCTACCGGTTGCAGGTAAACAAAAATCTTAGCATTACACCAACCGCAGTGTACAATAATAATTCATCAAATATATTGTTGAATGATTTTGATAGATTTGAATTTATGGTAACGGCGAGACTTGACCTATGAACGTTCTAACGAAAACATCATATACAATAATTTTTATCACGTTATTAATCATTTGTTCTGACATCTATGCCATCGCTGGAAGAGTCGTCTACTCATACGGCGATGTACAAGCTACAGCTAATACAGGACAAACAAGACAATTACTTCGAGGAGGAACGGTAGACGAGGGTGACTCTATCAATACAAACAATGGGCGAATACAAATCCGATTTTCAGATGGTGGATTTGTTGCCCTTCAGCCAGACACAATCTATCGCCTCGATGAATACGAGTTTGAAGGGGAAGCAGACGGGAATGAGAAAAGCTCATTTTATTTAGTTGAAGGCGGAATCAGATTAGTAACGGGCCTCATCGGAAGAAAAAATAAAGAAACTTTTAAGCTGCAAACACCTGTCGCAACAATTGGTATAAGAGGTACCTCTGGTAAAGTCGTACATACAGAGGCCACTGGTACACTGCTTGCAGGATACGGAGGAATTTGGGATCTAACCTCAGGAGCGTTTAATGGACCAGTTGAACCAGGACAAGCATATAGTTGTAATGGGCTAAGCTGTGCAGAAGTAGCAGGTTTTGGTCAAAGACAAGAGGCCAGCCAAGAGGCAGAAGAAGAGGAAGAAGAGGAAGAAGAGGAGGAAGAGGAGGAAAAAGAAGAGGAAGAAGAGGAGGAAAAAGCGGAAAAAGAGGAAAAGAATAAGGAAGAAGGTAAAGAAGAAGATAATAAAGAAGCAGAGGAGAAAGTAGCCGAGGAAAAAGAAGAAAAAATCGCTGAAACAAAAGAAGAAAAAATCGCTGAAACAAAAGAAGAGAAAGTAGCCGAAATAAAAGCGACGGACAGTCTCAAACCGAAGAGCGAGGGCAAATTTAATAATGTAGAGGATGCGGGGGAACCTGAAGGCTTCTTCGAAGCCGTATCAGAAGGCGGGCAGCAGGCCATACCTAGTGACGACGGCGAGGTTTCGTTTTTCCAAACGAACATAAAAAATAATAGTGATAATGTCACAGAAGAGGGAAATAAAACTAACTTCCGTAGCGGTGAGCAAAGAGACGCTACCGGAAACGAGACATTTCGTACCTCTGCAGATGGAATAACAGCTTCATCATTACAGTCACTCGGCGCAGGGTTTGCCGTTACGAGAACCAGAAATGCCATCGACAGAGTAGATTTTGCGGTTGCAACTAGCGATAATAAAAATACATTGCTTTTGAACGACTCGGTTTTATTCGCAGGTGTATCTGCAAGTGTCTCTACCAGTGGCGCCACCGCCTCTACCACAACTGCATTTGTTTCAGACCTTACATTGTTAGAAACATCGATCAACTCTATTACCGACACAACTGCAAGAACTAATTTTCAAACGATCATATCTCGTTTTTCGTCTAGTGATAGTGCAAATTTGAGAAGCAATCCTGCTTCGTTTAGTAGACTAACTACAGTCGATACTATATCTTTTGGCAGATTTAGCAATGGATTCCTAGCCATCGCCAACCTTGACGAGAGTAGCGGCCAAGTGAACGCCGATCTCTTATCTTTAACCGGCAGCAAAAGTGCTCATTTTATTTTCAGTAACGATTTAACGACTGTACCTACTTCACAGCTAGTGAAATATGATCTTGCCGCCGCATCAAGTTCCACAAGTGGTGCATCAGTAGGAAATGGTATTACATCGGGTTCAATTTTGTTTGATTTTGGGTTGCGGTACGGTGCGCTGGATGCCTCATTATCTCATGGGGAAACTATACATACATTAACTGGTGACCTCGACCTATCAGGAGCAATTTTTGGAGGAGGTGTAGGGCTAGCCGTAAACTCTGCAGGGAATTCACATGAAGCCCGCTTTGAAGGATTTTTATCCGGAGATATTAATGGATTGCCTTCTGGGATTGGTTTAAGTTATGGGATACTTACTCAAGATCCCATATCTGGTACAGCGATTTTCAATCAGGGAACCGTCGGAAGCGTGAATCGAACTGATCATTCGAGCACGTCTAATTTTGGATTTGTAGGAACAGCAGGGGTCGGTCTCGATAGTGGTTCAGGATTACAGGTCGCAGATTCATTTTTATTCAATTTAGTACCATCAACTGATACAGCGACGACTACTGGAAACATAGTCACAGCTTTTTCCACAACTAGCCCAACCGACCGTTGTGCAGGGTCCTGTACTTTTGATCAGAATACCTCATCAAGAACGATTGACGCCACTGGGCCTGGTGCGTTTGATCATTTTGAGTTAACAACCGAAAGTGGGCATATAGCAAATACATTATTACGCTCAAATTGGGCTCGGTTTGCAGGTAATTATACACTTACTACAGACAATATCTCGGGGACACAGGGTAGCGCACACACCATCGCATTTAGAGATATTACTCCCGTGGGACCAGACCTCCCGTCATTCTTAGCTGCAAGCCCAGTAAGTTACGACGAGGTAGTTGGAGGTACTCATTTTACTCATCTCTATACTCAGAATGGAGCCCTTCAATCCGAAATCTTATCTAGCTCAACCCAACTACAAGCGAACGTCAATTTTTCTTCAGGCACCGTCGATATTGATTTTAATGGAACCTTTACTACAGCAAACGGTTCAGCGGGTCAATGGGGGTTAACTGGTTCTGCTTCTAATAATTTTTCAGGGTCAGCAGCCACGGCTTTCACGTCCATAGCTCTGACAGGGACAGTCCAAAGTGCAGGAATTTCAGGCTCAAACGGTGTAACTTGTTCAGTAAGCTGTAACATTGCTGGTGTAACAGATACTGTGGTGCTGGGGCAATTTGGAGACGGTTTTGGAGGTGCTGTCAGTGCTGATACCGCAGTTACAAGTGCAACCCAACCTGTATTCACTTTAAGTGGAACCTACGTTCTTGAACCATCGGCTAATACCTCAAGTACAATTACTAGATAAACCTTATGCATTTTGCTTTAACAAATGAACAAAATTTAGTGAAAGAGACCGCGAAACGTTTCGCTGAAGAAACTATTTCACCAATCGCAAGGGATCTAGAGCAACCAAAAAATCGAAGATTATTTTATAAAATCTTGAAAGATCTTGCCGAATTAGGTTTTATGGGAATGAATGTAGACGAAAAATTTGGTGGAAGCAATTCAGGAGTTCTGGCTTTCAGTGTCGCTGTAACCGAAATAGCAAAGTCATGTGCATCTGTTGCCGTTGCAATGTCCGTAAACAATTTAGTCGCAGAGGTTCTGCAACTTATAGGTAACCATGAACAAAAGACTAACCATATTCCTTCTTTGTGTTCCGGAGAATATCTAAGCGGAGCTTTCTGTTTATCTGAGTCTAATGCAGGTTCCGATCCTTCAATGATGGAAACTTCTGCGGAAAATCGTAATTCAAAATGGGTAATCAACGGCGAAAAAATGTGGATTTCCAATGCTGATTGCGCCGGTGTGTTCATCGTTTGGGCAAAAACTTTAAAAGATGCACCAAAAGGAAAAGGAATATCTTGTTTTATAGTTGAAAAAGATAATCCTGGTGTAAAAATTGGCAAAAGTGAAAAAAAAATGGGGCAAAATGCCTCAAGCACAAATTCAGTTTACTTTGATAATTGTCATGTTGAAGAGAGTGCATTATTAGGTATAGAAAATAATGGTTATGGCATTGCTATGAAAGAATTGGTTGGAGGAAGAATCGGCATTGCTTCCCTTGCTCTAGGGATAGGCCAAGCAGCTCTTGAATATGCCACCAAATACATTAAAGATAGAAAACAATTCGGCAACGCAATAGCCAACTTTCAAGGACCTCAATTTTATATTGCCGAAAGATTTACTGAGATGGAAGCTGCATACCTTCTTACCCTTAAAGCAGCTTGGGAGAAAGAGAATAACGTCGAGTACACTAAATCTGCCTCTATGGCGAAATTTTATGCTACTGAGTGGGCCAATCGTGCCTGTTATACCGCATTACAGTTAATGGGTGGTATTGGCTATACGGAAGATACGCCTATAGAAAAAATGACGAGAGACGCAAGGGTTACAACAATTTACGAGGGCACGAGTGAAATTCAAAAGATAATAATTGCAAAAGAAATAATTAATTCCATCTAGGGTTTAAGATTCACTAGTTAGTTTCTGCCTTATCAACTTTTTATCAACTTTCCCAACAGCCGTTTTGGGAATGGAGGACCAAATAAAAATATTTTTTGGGGCTTTATAACTACCAAGCTTAGGCTTAACCGCCCTTAAAATTTCATTTTCATTAATTTTAGAACTTTCTTTTAATCTTACGACAGCGGTAACCGCTTCTCCCCACTTATCATCGGGCAAGCCAATCACTGCGCACTCTAAGACTTCAGGTAATTCAAGAATTGGGCCTTCTACTTCAGTTGCAAAAACATTAAAGCCACCCGTAATAATCATATCCTTTTTCCTGTCGACAATATAAAGATAATTTTCATCGTCTAGATAACCTATATCACCGGTATGGTGCCAACCAAATGACCTGACTTCCTTCGTCTCATTAGGCTTATTAAAATAACCAGAGGTCACCAGTGGGCCTCTTACACATATTTCACCTTTTTCATAGTTTGGTTGTGATTTACCTGAATCATCAAGTATTGCAACTTCTGTGCAACTAGTGACCTGTCCACAACTTGCAAGCCGATTCGAATTTATACCCCTAGCAGAGTCTGCAATATCTTTAGCTGACAACATTGATATCAACATTGGTGCTTCAGCTTGACCGTAGCACTGCGCCACAACTGGGCCAAAAATTTCAACACCTTGCTTTAATTTAGCTGTCGCCACAGGTGCCGCGGCAATCAATATTTGCCTTAGTGAGGAAGTATCAAATTTAAACCGCTGAGCATGATCAATCAAGTCATAAAAAGCCGTGGGTGGCAGGAAGATATGTGTGACTTTACTTCGTTCAATTTCTAGGAGAACTTGTCTCGCATCAAAATTTTCATGAATTATATTCGATCCTTTACAAGCCGAAAATATTCCTATTAACAAACCGGCTGCATGTGTAATAGGAGCTACAGCCAAATGCACTACATCTGTTTCTTCAATTCCAATATAATGTTTTATTCCTAATTCAAACATAGNAACAATATTCGAGTTTTTCATTTCCACCCCTTTCGAGGGCCCGGTAGTTCCTCCGGTAGGCCATCGGGAAAAAATTGANTCAGGCAAACTAAATGGATCGATTAAATCATTAATATGATAATCAACGCTGTCGCAGGTAAATTCTTCAATGCTCGAATAATCTTCAAGGGTTTTGTCTACGCAAATTAATTGGTTTAGGAAACTTAGTTTATCAAGATGGTTTCTAATCTCCAGCTCAAGAGAAGAATCAAAGAATAACCATTTTGTATAGACATATTCCATATACTCAATGTTGCTTCCCACACTATTCCTGATGTTAACGGGAACCCAACTGGCTCCCGCTAGAATNGAACCGAAAATGCAAATGACCGCCTCGGCTTTGTTTGGAGAATATACAGCAACTGAATCATTCTGCTTCAAACCCTTTGCTTGGAGCGCTTGGGCAATTTGACGGATTTTAACTTCTGCNGATTTATAGCTATATTCGGTAAAGTTATCCCTGAGGAATATTTTGTCAGGAGACAACGCGGCGCTTCTTAAAAAATAATCAATAGGTCTCATCCATAACTCCTTTCAAAAATTAAAACCCCGCTGCACAGCCCTCTTTTCTTGGGTCGGATCCGGCAACAAACCCTCCCTTTATCTTTTGAATAACTTGAGCTCCTCCAAATAAAATTTCATTTTCNTCAAAGGAAATATCGTGGCCTAGATCGGAAAGTTCTTGAACAATTTTTTTTGGGAAGGATGGTTCGACTATTACCTTNCCTTTTCCGATTATCTGCCATCGAGGAGCATCACAAGCTGCTTGAGGATTTAGTTTATGGGTAATAATNCGGTCCAATAACTGTANATGGCCTTGCGGCTGCATNGGACCTCCCATCATACCGAAAGCCATCAATGGTTGGCCAGACTTAAAAACCATTCCAGGGATTATAGTGTGAAAAGGTTTTTTTCTTGGACCAACGATATTAGGATGGCTTGAATCAAGAGAAAAACCAGCACCTCGATTATGTAATGCTATACCTTTTCCGTTAACTACAACACCTGAACCAAAACCTAAATAATTCGACTGTATGAAAGAAACCATCAAACCCGAAGCATCCGCTGTTGCAAGATAAACNGTATCTTGAGATGCATCTATCAAACTAAAAGATGGAGGTTTNGCAATACTACAGATTGAAGAAGCTTGATTAGCAAATAGTTCCTCATCAAAAATGTCGCGAAATTCAAATTCATAAAAGTTNGGATCGGCAATCATGTTTTGGCAAATTTCCAAACTAAGTTTCATTGCTTCAATCTGATAATGAAAGAATTCCGTTGAATCTAATTTAGCAATTGGAAGATAATTTAATATCCCAAGAGCAACAATAGCATAAAGTCCCTGTGTATTTGGGGGCAATTCTGCTATCTCTACATCACGAAAACGAATCTTTATAGGCTCTACAAAATTAGGTTCATAAGCCGCTAGATCGTCAGCTGTAATAACTCCACCTTCGTTGTTAGATTGCTTAATAATTGTTAAGGCAATTTCTCCCTCGTAAAAAGATGAATATCCAGTTTCCGCGATTTCTTCCAGAGTACAACTCATTTTTTCTCTAGTTAACCAATCGCCAATATTTGGCGCTGGTAAAAACTCTTGTCGAAAAGCTTGATTCGGATTTTTTATAAGGCCATAGTAATGCTTCCACTCAAGCGCTACCTTATTGCCCACCAAAAAACCTTTTTTAGCATAACTTATAGCACTAGTAAAAAGTTGAGGAAAAGATAGTCGTCCGTATCGTTCGGATAATCGCCACCACATTTTTACAGCTCCTGGAATCGTAACTGAATCCCAGCCAAAAAGGGGCATAGTTGTATTATTCTCGAATCTCTCTCGTGTCCAGCCAGATGGAGAGCAACCTGTTCCATTAATTGCAATGATATTCTCTTCATCAGCCAATAGCACAACTGCATCTGAACCCAAACCATTGCCGGTAGGCTCAACGACAGTTAGAACAATAGCTGTCACAAGCGCTGCATCAACTGCGTTTCCTCCGTTCTGTAAAATGTTTATTCCAGCCTGCGTCGCAAGAGGCTGCGAGGAAGCCACAATATTTTCAGCAAAAACAGGTGACCTCTTTGAACTATAGAATTTATCGAAATCCATGTCTCAGTCTCTTAAGCTTCCCTTTAGATCTATTTTGGTCCTTATCGTCAATATCTCTTTCTCTGTTGGTGGTTCCGTCTGTTTAATGAATCTAGGAACAATTAATTCGAAACCTGTTCTAGCTAGNACCTGTTGCAGTGAAGCACCTGGATGTATGGAATGAATTCGCATAGCTTTTGATCTTTCCTCAAAATCCAAAACAGCCAAAGGCGTTATGCAAAACTTTGGGCCTCCCCCAGGTAAGGCCAGGCGTATTCTCGCGTCTTGCCCACCATCCCCCCAACCAACAGCACTTATGAAATCACATTTCTTAACAAAAGTCTTTGTATCGTGCCGATTTGCCACGATGTAATACCTGCCCACATGACTCGTAAGAGTAGGGACGCCTATGGAACCAGGGCCCCTTAATTTAAACCTCGTTGACTCATTATTTTGCTTCAAACCGATTAAATTAGTGTTTCCAAATTGATCTATTTGTAATCCACTTATAAAGAAAACCCTATTACCCCACTTTCGAATCGCGTCAAACCGATGTCCTCTATCGCTATAAGACTCAGACCAACGGACCACACGATTATCCCAAGAAAATGATGGTAATGGTGAAGTTTGATTCTCCCAAACATTCATTTTCGCCCCTAGAAAAATCAAATTCATATTGGGGCCGTGATTCAAATGAGCGAGCCTCGTGGCGACTTCCGGAACTGGCAATCCAAATCCAACTTGCAAGTCTTCCCCGTCTTTTAAGTCGCGTGCAATCACACAAGCCATTAATTCTCTTGTTGAATAAGAAGTAATCATGTTGGGTATTCAGATAATTCTAAAAAACGTTTAATTCCAATCTTATTAAGATAATCACTATGGTTTTTCGCGTTCAAAAAAACATTGTTTATAAATTGATCATATTCGCGGCGATCATCATTTTTTATTGCAGCGAGGGCTAATTCAAAATATTTTTCAAGGATTTTTTTATCTATTATATAGTTTCCACGACTATACAATGGATGAGCCCCCCATAATTGTTGAATAATTCCAGTAGGCCCCGAAATGGTTGTCGCCCAAGGATTTGATCGAATCTCCTCATTTGAAACAATTTTTTCTACCTGAACCACGGAGTTACGAGAAGCCCGCCATAAAAATAAATCCANCCATCCTGGTCCCCTGCTATGTTGAATATTGCCATACATGTCACTTTTATCAGCATGCAGAACGGCAAGATCTGGTATGATTGCGGGCACTGCAATCAACTTTTCATTTGTTATGGGATCATTGAAAATTTTAAGATCCTTATTTAATTCCGGTATTGAGGTGCCAATCCCCCCTCGCCAAGGCAAAAATGGGAGCCCCTTACCTGAGGCTTCTAATCCGCTAGTCAGTATTCCCTCATCACACTCCCATATTTCAATCTCGTTGTTTTCAGCCGCTCTTCTGTAAAAAGGAAGTATCGGTGTTCCGGGAACACCTGCGGCAATATAACTTATAACTTTATCAACTTGCCCGGATGCAATCAAAACATCTAATGCGATCCCTGACGCTATCAGCGTTAGTTTCTTTATTTTTTTTTGCAGACATAATCTTACAATAGACATTGGCGCCGGTTCGCCGATTGCCAATGTCATCCCGTCAAAAAAATATGATGAAATCTTTTCTTCGTCTATTATTACACTGTTTCGTTTCATTTTTACTCTACGCTCTAGCTTTTTAGTTTAGTCCTTTAACAAAAAAGATAAAGGAATCATCAAAATAAAAATTATACAAATAAACAAAAAGGTATCATTGTACGCTGCGATTTGTATTTGTTTCTCGTATTGACTACCAAGTATTGTTATCCCCTCTGAAGTATTTGGAGAAATTTGATTGGGCAAAGATAGTCCTTTAAAACTAGGGTTTTGGTTATTTATAAATTGACTCAAATAATTCCAGTGGACTTGTTCCCTTACTACTAAATAACTACTACAGATTGACACGCCAATAGAACCGCCCATTGTTCTCATCAAGTTAAACAAACCGGTTGCATCCGAAGACGCTTTTTCTCCTATCGTCTCAAAACTAACCACCGAAAGCCTCGACCAAACAAAAGCCATTCCCACACCCATTATCATGCCAGGAATCACAAACCCTTCTGTATCTGTGTTTAATGAAAACTTTGACATTTGATAACAACCTAGCATCGAAAAGAAAAGTCCTAGTATTATCGCCCATCTGCTATCGATGTGGACGACAAGCACTTTAGTCAAAAACCACAATAAAAAAGCACTTACAATTGCTCTTGGTGTTAAAATAAATCCAGCAGTCAAAACAGGATAATTAAATACTTCCTGAACTGCTATAGGCAATAGGACAATGACTGCGTACATTGCCATTCCATAGCCAGCCATAATTAGATTCCCGATCAAAAAATTTAAATCTTTAAATAAATGAATCCTAATTATTGGCTCAGCTTCGTTAAAACAATGATGAATTAAAATTAAACCTGCGACTACAGAAAAACAAATTAATATTACTACCTTGCCAGAATCAAACCAATCTTTTGAATGCCCGAGATCTAAAGCCATTTGCAGGCAACCCAAAAATACAGCTAAAAATATCATGCCATACCAATCCGTTTTGAATGACTCAATTTTAATATTAAACTCAAGATCTCGAAAAATCAGAAGAATTGCGAAAACTCCGATTGGTAGATTAATAAAAAAAACCCATCTCCACGACAGCGATTCGGTTATAATCCCCCCTAAAATCGGTCCAATTAGTGGCCCTACCATCAGCGCTATACCCCAAATAGCCATTATTTGGGCCCTCATAGTTCTCGAAAATTTATCCAAAAGTAAAGCTTGAGAAATCGGAATCAACACTGCACCAAATCCACCTTGCAACAAACGAAAAAAAACCATCAGCCCCAGACTAGAAGAGAAACCACATAGAACAGAAGAAATAATAAATCCAATCGAGCCAGCTAAAAGAACCTGACTCTGCCCAAACCTTCGAACAAGATATCCCGTCAGCGGCATTACAATAGCGGTCGCCACCATATACGAAGAAATACTCCAAGTGATTTGATCCGATGTTGCTCCGAAACTTCCTTTAAGATGAGGCAAAATGATATTTACTACAGTTGTGTCAACTACTTCCAAGGTAACTAGAAGCATCAGACCTAACACAAAGCCAAAACGAGGTGCTCCTTCAGACTCTTTGAGCTTATTGGTTCCGCGCATCAATAGTTACCACGGCACTTGAACCCACTTTTAATGGGCTCCAGCCGTTAGACGCAGTTTCTGGTGCATTATTTAGTGATACCTTGACGGGAAAACGTTGAGTTATTTTTACCCAATTTCCGGTTGAATTCTGCGGAGGCAACAAAGAAAAAGTAACGCCCGATCCGGCACCCAAACTTTCAACCATACCGTTCAGTTTGAGGTTAGGAAACATATCTATAGATAGTTTAACAGGCTGGCCTACACGAATATTCCTCATTTGAGTTTCCTTGAAGTTTGCTTCTACCCACCATTTTTTATCCTCAATTATTGCAAAAATCGGCTTATCTGCTTGGACAATCATTCCGACTCTTAAGTCAAAATTTGAGATCCAGCCATCGGCAGGAGAGACTAATTTAGTGAAGGATAACCGTAATTGGGCTTCATCAAGATTTGCTTTTGCCAAGCGTCCTCGAGAGTTAGCGGACTGCATAGCAGCTTCCATTTCTCGGTTTAAAGTTTTTGCAGATAAATATTTTGAATCAGATATCAAACCCTCTAAATGGAGACTTTTAACCCTCTCCAGATCTTTTATTGAACGATTTAATGCTGCCTCGTTCGCTTTTGAGATCTGAAGGCTAGTTTCAAAAGCTGCCTCTGCTGCTCTTAACTGCGTAATGTAGACAGATTGATCTAATTGAATAAGAGTCGTTGCTTTCTTAACAAACTGATTTTCTTTAATATTGATAACCGCTACTGGGGCAGTCAATCTTGGAGCGATATTGACAATATGAGCCTTCAAGTAAGCGTCATCAGTTTTTGGGAAACTTAGTCTATAATTCTTGTATAATGCCACTGTTATGACAATAGCTAAGAATGGCAGTAAAGAGTAAAAATATTTATTATTAAAACTTATCATTAGACCTTTGTTATTTTGATGCAATCCTCTATTATACAGAATTCCAAAACCCTTTAGAAAACTTAGTGTACGCCAAAAATGGAAAATAAAATAAAAATTTTTATAGACGGAGAATCAGGAACAACCGGTCTGGAAATAAGAAGCCACCTGCAGTCTCGCAAAGATATACAATTAATAAAGATTAGTGAAGAAAGCAGGAAATCAATAATTGAAAGAGCTAAGTGCCTCAACGAAGCTGATATTTGTATCCTCTGTCTACCAGACGATGCCGCTAGAGAAGCAGTGAAAATGGTTGAAAGTAAAAAAACTGTAATAATCGATACCTCAACAGCCCACCGTGTAGCAGATGGTTGGTGTTATGGATTTCCTGAATATAGCCAAGACCAACGAGAAAAAATAAGAAACAGTACAAGGATAACTAATCCAGGGTGTTACGCCGTAGGCGCTATAGCCTTATTGCACCCACTATTAAACGGCAAACTTCTGAGCGAAGAACACGGGATCACGATTACAGGCTTGTCCGGATACTCTGGTGGCGGCAAAGCGTTAATCGAAAAATTTGAAAAAAACCCAAACAGCAGCCAACGGATTTACGACTATGCATTAAACCTTGACCACAAACACTTGCCAGAAATAAAAAAGTGGGCGCCACTTGCTAATAATCCTGTTTTTGTTCCTTGTGTCGGAAACTACTTCCGTGGGATGCTGGTAAGAATTTTACTGCCTCACTCCTGCTATAAAAAACATTCGAGATTCGAAGATATCTATGAACGCTTGTCAAAACATTATGAGCAAGAAAAATTCGTAAAAGTCATCGATAATAGTGGGCAAACAAGAATTAATGAAATTAGCCCTCAAGAACTCAATCACAGCAACAATATGAATCTATATTTAACAGCGGATGATGACAAAAAAAATATTGCGCTAATCGCTCAGTTTGATAATTTAGGGAAAGGGGCGTCTAGACAAGCCTTACAAACTGTAAGTATTGTGATTGACGAAGACGAACAATTAGCTAATAATAAAGAAATAGGTAATAAAAAAAATGAAACTATATGACTGTGCCATGGCACCAAATCCACGAAGAGTTAGGATATTCTTAGCCGAAAAAAAAGTCGAAGTAGAAGTGAGACAGATTAATATTCTTGAGGGCGAAAATCTTTCAGATGAATATTTGGCGATTAATCGATGGGGGTTTGTCCCTGCTCTTGAGCTAGAAGACGGCACTTGCCTATCAGAAGCGCCATGTATTTTTCGATATATTGAACATATATATCCGGAACCTAATTTGCTCGGAAAAACCCCTATTGAAACAGCTGAAATTGGCAAATGGGAACGTTTTTCTGAAATGCAAGGAGGACAGGCTATCGGCGAATTCTTCAGAAATCAAGCAGAACCTTTAAAAAACNGAGGTTTACCAGGTTTTTCAGACCTTCCACAGATTCCTGAATTGATTTCGAGAGGAAAAAAAAGGGCTGAATGGTTTTACGCACAAATTAACATGCGATTGATGGAAACGGAATTTATTGCAGGAGAACGTTTCACCGCAGCAGACATAACAACTTTATGCGTAATTGATTTCGGCAAAAGGGTTGGTCTACCATTCTCAGAACAGCAAACACCCATCTCTCAATGGTACGAAAAAATAACCGCAAGAAAATCGACATCATTTTAAACCAATCACATCGCTCGTTCTCTGAGCAACGATAATCCCTCGTTGCGGCCTAGGGTAAGACTCTACGGTTACTTTATCATCTTCTTGGCTAAGGCCGTCATTTAGAGATTTAAAAGGCATATGCTGAGTCGCCCTCTGTTCGGCAGTAGTTGTAATCTCAACGCTAACCAATTCAATGTCGGAAAAACCCAAGGCAATTAACCATGATTTAACTGCCAAAAAAGAAGGTATCTGCCAAACGTTTGACATCCGAGCATATCTTTCTTTTGGCACAAATAAAGTGCATTCATCAGACTTAAATATCAATGTTTCTAAAATAAGAAATCCACCTTTTTTAAGAAAACAAGTTGCACTTTTAATATGCTCAAATGGAGCTTTAGTGTGATACAAAGTTCCCATGATAAAAATTTTATCAAATAAATACTGGCTTTTTGATGATTCTTCTAAGGTCATTGGAAGGAATCGTATTTTAGGGTCATCCGCAAATTGATTTAAAAAATGAAATTGAATAAATGACGCAAAATTTGGCTCCAAACAAACTACGAGCCTCGCGCCAGCCTCGCGCATTCGCCATGCGAAATAACCATTTCCGCTCCCCACGTCCATAATGACATTGTTTTCCAGGGAAGGAATTTTCGAAGCAAGTCGGTCCCATTTTAAAGAACAATTCCACTCACTTTCGATAGGAACACCGATCACATTATATGGCCCTTTTCTCCAAGGTATTAGTTGATTTACTAAATTCTTAATTGAAGATTGCTGTTTAAAATCAGAATTTTTCTCCGGAGATCGATCGAATATTATAGTGCCATCTTTAACATTAACCGATCCGGAAATAATTGGGAGTGAGTCGAAAAAATCTTCATATCTTTGGATATTTTTTTTATTTTTTATAATTATTTGTTTGGTACCACCAATACATGATTTAAGCCATTGATTTAGCTCTGGAGCTACATCACTTTCATATCTATCGTATACCTTTTCAATAGCCAACTTTTTTAAATTACTTATTCGCAATATTAGATCTCCTGAAAAAGATGCTTTAATATTAAAGATAAATTTAAAAAATTAAAATGGAAAGTTTATATGCCAAAAGTAGATGATGTTATAGATGCGGAAAATGGGAATTGGAACTTTGCGGCGAATGACCCACTAATACTTAGTAACCACATGAGAAAGTCAATACCGCAATATGAAAAAGGGCATTCCTTGATACTAGAAATTTCAGAATTTTTCGTAAAACAGAATTCAATAATTTACGATATCGGTTGCTCAAGCGGGGACCTAACCCGTCAATTAGCTCAAAAATACAAAGGAAAAAAAGCTCAAGCAGTGGGTATTGACTGTGAAGAAAACTTTATAACAGCTGCTCAATCCTGTTATCGTGGTATCACAAATTTAAAATTCCAAAAAGAAAACGCCATTGACTATGTGTACAAAGCATATGATTTAGGANTACTGTATTACACCCTTCAATTTATAGACATAGGCAAAAGAGCAAGTCTTCTGACCAACCTCTATAAATCCCTTAACGCAGGTGGAGGCTTACTGATATTTGAAAAAACGCGCCAGAATAACCCAAGGGCAAATGATATTTTGAATCAACTTTATACCGATTTTAAACTAAAAAATGGGTATACAGGCAACGAAATAGTTGCCAAAGCTCGCAGTTTAAAAGGGGTTTTAGAGCCTCTCTCTACAGGGCAAAATCTTGATCTTCTCAAAAAATCAGGGTTTTCTAACTCCACTATTATCCATAAAACGCTTTGTTTTGATGGCATTCTCGCAATAAAATGAAACTATTTCATCAACATTTAGAGGGACAGAAGCAATTTTTGGCTTTTTATGAATTCAAAGACCGTGTGGATCCCGAAGAACTTCGACAGTACTTGGTAAAACAAGAATTTCAAAAAAAACTCCTTGGTACCTTGATACTAGCAAAAGAAGGAATTAACGGTTCTGTAACAGGCACAATTAGTGACACCCAGTTTTTACTTGATACCCTCAAAAGTCTAAGTTTTAACAATTTAATTACAAATAGATACGTTGCAAAAAGCGAGGNTTTCGATAGGTTTGTAATTAAAATAAAAAAAGAGATTGTTACTAGCGAATTTAATGTCGCGAAAAGCAAAAAAAATAACTACATCGATCCACAAAAGTGGGACGAAGAAATAATACGTCAAAATATGACAATCATTGACGTAAGAAACTTCTATGAAAGCAAGATAGGTTCTTTTCTTAATGCAATAAAACCAAAGACTCGTAATTTTAAAGAATTTAAAAAAGTTATAATTAATCAGCTCGCGCACCATCCAAAAAACAAGCCAATAGGCATATTTTGCACTGGAGGAATCCGATGTGAAAAAGCTGCAGACTTTTTAAATTCAAAAGGTTTTTCGTCAGTATACAAATTAAATGGAGGGATATTGAATTATTTTAAAAATAACAAAGAAAAGAAATCTCTATGGTTTGGCGACTGCTTCGTGTTTGACAAACGATTAGCTATTAACAAAGATTTTGAGCCTGCTAATTACCAACAATGCTATGGATGCAAAAAAATGATTAGACTAAACCTTAGGTTTGAATCGGCGGAAGAATGGACCCTTTGCAACAAATGCAAGAAGTTACAGGGTTACAATGACTAAAATTGAAATAAAACAACTGCTTGAGATCGCAGAAGAAGAAAAACAAAACAACATAATAGACTTATTCGGAACCGAACCAAATAGGATAGACAATTTTTCAATTGACAGTAAGGAGATCTATCTTGATTATTCGAAAAATCAACTTACTTTCAATACATATAACAAATTAATTAGCCTCTGCGACGACAGTTATTTTAAAAACAGTATAAGGAAAATGTATGACGGTGAAAAAATAAACCATACAGAAAATCGAAAAGTGCTTCACTATCTTCTACGTAGCCACGAGAAACAACTTTCTGCACATGTTGAGACTGAAAAGCGGCTTATAAAGAAACAACTAGCCCAAATGAGCGACCTAGTCTCCGAAATTAGAAGCAGAAATGCATTAAATCGTGATAGAAAGCTCTTTTCTAACATACTCGTCATCGGAATTGGTGGATCGCATCTAGGGCCAGAACTAGTGAGCGAAGCCCTACTAGATTACCATGTCGAACCTTTTAATATGAAGTTTCTGGTAAATGCTGATCCTACCGAATTTAGAACTACGATTGAGAAATTAAATGCAAAAAAAACACTGGTAATTGTTATCAGTAAATCAATGGCAACCGACGAAACGATCCTTAACCTTAAAGCAATAAAAGAATGGTTCATGAGTCAAGGAATTAAAAATATTGATATTGGAAACCATGTGATTACCGTTAGTAATAATAAGACATTAGATAGCGTTGGCATAAAACCATTTAAAATGCTTTCATTTGGTGATTGGGTTGGTGGTCGTTATTCCCTTTGGTCAAGTGTCGGTTTACCCATAGCTTTGCAGATAGGGTTCGATAATTTTATAAAATTACTTGATGGTGCGGCCAACATAGATCAAATATTTCTGAATAATGATATTAAAAATAATATTCCGAAGATTTTAGCACTGATAGCTTTTTGGAATAGTCGCTGTTTAGGTAAATCGTCTTATGCGGTAATGCCATATGACGCCAGATTAAAGCTGCTACCACAGTATCTCCAACAGCTAGAAATGGAAAGTAATGGCAAAAGCATCAATAGCGATGGGCAAGATATCTTGGGCAACTCAGCTCCCCTAACTTGGGGTGGAATTGGAACGAGCAGTCAACATGCCGTTTTTCAATTTTTGCATCAAAGCACCCATAAGATTCCAGTTGACTTCATAGTTGCCATGGATTCCTCGACTGCGTATCCAGACCTCCAAAGAAATCAAATTGCCAATTGCATCGCCCAGTCTGAGGCACTAATGATTGGAAACAAAAAACGTGTAAACAAAATGAAAGAACCTCATAAATTCTTGAGTGGAAACGTTCCAAGTAATACAATCATTATCAAGAAATTAGACCCCTTTTCTCTTGGCTCCCTGCTGGCTATTTACGAACATAAAACCTTTTTTCTTAGCCTCCTTTTCTCAATAAATGCGTTTGATCAGTGGGGTGTCGAGGATGGCAAGTTACTTGCCAAGAGGATTACGTCTGACATAAAAAACAAAAAGATATCACCTCATGATCCTTCAACCGAAAAATTAATATCAATGTTTATAAAATCAAATGGACAATAAAAATTTTTTTAATAAAAAGCCTTTTACCTTGGTCACTATAATCTCTGTAAGTTTTGTGTTGGGGCTATTTATATCAATTAATCAAACCCCAAACGAAAGGCCAAAGTACACAGGAATTATTTGGCCTAACCCACCTAAGGCTTCAGAATTCACTATGTTCGATTTCGACAAAAGAGAAGTAACTGAAAAATTTTTAATAGGAACCTGGAATCTAGTTTTTTTTGGGTTCACTCACTGCCCCGATATATGCCCAGCAACATTATCAACATTAAAGATAGCTGAGAAAACGTTACTGAAACAAAATATTTTCAATGAAAGTAACATTATATTTGTGTCAGTAGACACAAACCGTGACAACCCTCAGTTACTAAAGCGGTATTTAGGTAATTTCTCAAAGTCCTTTATAGGACTCACAGGAAAAGAAAGCGAATTAAAAAATTTTGGAGATTCCCTGGGAGCGGTTTTTTATAAGGATGAAACTAATGATAAGCAAATATTTATAGATCATTCGTCAAGTCTATTTTTTCTTTCCCCTGAAAACGAACTTCTTGGAGTCTTGACTCAGCCATTTAGCTCTGAAGATATTGTCGAAAAATACAAAAAGATTACCGATTTTTACTATAATAATCTAAACTGACTCAATAATAGCAAAATAAAAAAATTTATATGAGAATTATTTTATCACGATTCATCGGAAAAGTTGCAAGACTGAGGTTAAAATGGTTTTCAATTTTTCTAACAAAAATTTTTAAAATTATTTTCAAAATAAAAGATCCTATCGACCCAGAAAGGCATCGCTCTTTAAATGATTTCTTTTCGAGAAAGAAAATAGTTGACATCTCACTTCTTAAGAATCAGAAATCTTTTTGTTCTCCTGCTGAAGGTGTCATTTCGCAATACGGAGCCATAAATAATTCAACGCTAGTGCAAGCTAAAGGCAAGTATTTTGATTTGGTCGAGTTGTTTGGGGGCGATTATGAATTGAGTAATCAGTTTATATCCGGGAAGTTTTTTACTATTTACCTAGCACCCAATAATTATCACAGAGTCCATGTGCCGAGGGACGGGACATTAACTAAAATACGTTACATCAAAGGCAACCTTTATTCAGTTTCAAAAAAAAACAGCCAGAGACTCGAGAACTTGTACTGTAAAAACGAGAGGGTTGTACTTTATTTTNAGAGCGAAAGAGGTCACGTGTTTGCTCTAATATTAGTCGGAGCACTTTTAGTTGGAAGCATAGCTCTTTCTTACGAGAGCGTGGTTAAGACTGTTCATCAAAACTACCCGAAGAACACGACCGTGTCAGTTGACCCTGTCCATCTAAGTCAACTTGATGAAGTTGGGTTATTTAACTTTGGTTCTACAGTTATTTGCGTAGCAAGTGAACAGTCTTTGAACTTCAAAGAATATTTGAAAGAGGACCTCAAAATAAAAGTTGGTCAAGCAATAGGCTATTCGGTAGCTTAGTGCTATCTCAATTTGGCTTTTATCTTCTTTTGTCTGGCCTAGGCCGAGCCTCATTGACGCGTAGCTCTCGCCCTTTCACTTCCTTACCATTAAGATATTGAATGGCTTCCTCAGCCGCGTTTTTATCATCCATTTCAACAAAGCCATAACCTTTCGACAGACCCGAACTTCTATCCATTATGACATTAGAACTCTTAACCTCACCGTACTCACTAAAAAGCTCCGACAATTCGTTATCACGTACGCTAAACGGCAGGTTTCCTACATATATATTCACTTTAACAACCTTTTAAATAATCAAAACGATATTTTAAACCACTATTAAGATAAAAGCACGATAAGTTTACTGTTATTCTTTTTAAATTCTTTAAACTTGTCAAAAACCACTTATCAAAATGATCTTGGTACAAAAAGCCATGAGTAATCCTGGGAACAGGCCAAGCAGTAAAATAGATAGACAATTCAAATTAAACAATGTTGAGGCAACAGAATTCCCTATATTATCTAGACCACTATTTTCAGGCTCATCGAAGTACATAAATTTAATAATTCTCAGATAATAAAACGCGCCAATTAGGGAACAGAAAACTGCAAATACTGCTAACCATAAATCACCGGCCGCAATCACCTCTTTGAGGATGAACCACTTAGCCCAAAATCCTGCGAATGGAGGAATGCCTGCCATTGAAAACATCAAAATTAAAATAAAAAATGAAATTAGTGGGTTGCTTTTTGCCAAGCCTTTAAATCGCTCAATAGAAGCTACTTCACTATTTGGAAGAAGTAATAATGCTGCAAAGGCAGCCATACCCATCAAAGAATAAACCGATACATAAAAGATTGATGCAGCATACCCTCCGCTACTTGCTGGAACTAAACCTACAACCAGAAAGCCCATATGGGCGATCGTTGAATAAGCGAGCATCCTTTTATAGTTAATTTGTGCAATTGCAACGATATTACCCAAAGCCAATGAAGATACTGCTAGCATTATAAGCATCAACGACCAGTCGTTACTAAAATCCGCCAAGCCCTTAGCCAGAAGACGGAATGCCATCGCGAAAGCAGCTATTTTTGGGGCAGCACTTAAAAACAAAGTAACTGGAGTTCGCGCACCTTGATAAACATCTGGAACCCACATATGAAACGGCACGACTCCAAGCTTAAAGCCGATAGCAACCAATATAAAAACTANTCCGAATGTTTGAACTAGCTCTCTACTGTCACCAACTGAAGCATTTGCACCAATGGATTCTAGAGATAGAGAACCGGAAGCACCATACAACATCGACATACCGAACAATAATACCCCGGAAGCCAAAGCCCCAAGCACAAAATACTTCATTGCCGCCTCGGCTGCCAGATTCGAGTTTTTATCCATTGCCACCATTGCATACAAACTAAGAGACAATAATTCAAGTCCCAAGTAGACTGTCAATAAATTTGATGCACTAATCAAAAAGAGCATTCCGATAACTGCAAATAAAGCTAGCAAGAAATATTCAGACGACTTAGATTCAGTTTTTTGATACCCATGGTACGCATAAATCAATGCAACTATAGACGATAGACAAACAAATATCTTCAGGTAGGAACCAACTGGGTCCGAGACAAAAGTATCAAAAAAAACCAAGTTAGTTTCTTTTGGAAAAAACGCAACTAACTGACCTAAAGTAACCAGCAAAGCGAGGACTGCAACGCTACAAGTCAAAGTAATATCCTTTCGTATTACATCTACCAACAAAACAGCACATGTTAAACCAACAAGTGTTATTTCAGGTAGAATAATAAGGATTTCAGCAACTAAGCTCATAATTTAGATCTCGAAAGGTGTTCTACCAAACTATTAATACTAGGATGCATCATATCTATTAACGGTGCAGGCCACAAACCAAACAAAATAACCATCACCGCTAAAGCTGATAATATCAAGGTCTCTCTAAATGATAGATCATCTAGTCCCTTCACTGACTGCAGGATAACAGGACCGAAAACAACTCTTTTGTACATCCACAATGTGTACGCAGCACCCAATATCAAAGTCAAGGCTGCCAAGAACGCAATCCAAAAATTAGCCTTAAAAACGGTCAGTATAACCAAGAATTCCCCAACAAAACCCGAAGTACCCGGAAGCCCAGCATTGGCCATCGCAAATAACATCATGAAACTTGCAAAATATGGCATCGGTTCGGCAACACCTCCATAGTCGTCAATATTTCGGGTGTGTAATCTGTCGTACAAAACCCCAACACATAAAAAAAGAGCACCTGAAATAAAACCATGGGATACCATCTGCACCATCGCCCCTTCAATACCCAGTACAGCATCACCCCAACTACCAGTAGAGTTTTGAACCCAAAAAACAGTAAAGAAGCCGAGAGTAACAAACCCCATATGAGAAATAGAAGAATAGGCAATCAGTTTTTTCATATCAGTTTGAACCAATGCCACAAAACCAATATATACTATGGCTATTAATGAAAGCACTACCATCAGCATGGTAAAGGAATTTGCTGCATCCGGTGCTATTGGTAAAGAAAGTCTAACAAAACCGTANCCTCCCATCTTCAGCATTATCGCAGCCAAGATTACTGAACCACCAGTTGGAGCCTCGACATGCGCGTCTGGCAACCAAGTATGAACCGGCCACATTGGCACTTTAACGGCAAAAGCAAATAAAAATGCCAAAAATATCAATTTTTGCTCAACCATGCCAAGCTGTGCATTATGCATTGAATCTATTGAAAAAACACCCGTCTCACCATAAAGATATAGCAAAGCAACTAACATTAACAAAGAACCTAATAGGGTATACAAGAAAAATTTTATAGTTGCGTATACTCTGTTCTCACCTCCCCAAATTCCAATAATTAGGAACATCGGAATTAGCATAGCTTCCCAAAATACATAAAACAACGCGGCATCCAAAGCCGCGAAAACCCCGATCATGATCCCTTCTAAAATTAAAAAACTACCCAAATACAAATGAGGCCGGTCAGAAATTACGTCCCAGCCAGAACAAATAACCAAGATCGTGGTAAAAGTAGTAAGCATTATAAGTGGAAGGGATATACCATCAACCCCAAGGAAATACTCAATATTAAAAACCGGAATCCAGGAATATCTTTCGACAAACTGCATGGTAGCCTTATCACTGTCAAAATACATTAGCGCTAGTAAGGATAAAATAAAACAAATAATGGAAATACCAAGCGCTTCAATTTTTATATTAGCACTAGTACGTTTTTGAGTTGCGATATATATTCCGCCTAACACTGGAAGCCAAATCATGAAAGACAAAATTGGGAAATCAAAATTCATAAAAATTAAACCTAATATTTTATAAATAAACGAAAGCAAATAGAAAAATAATCAAACCGAAGATCATCGCAATCGCATAATCATAAAGATATCCTGTTTGAATTTTTCTGATAAATAAAGAAAAAACTTTAACCAATTTTGCTGAACCATTAACCAACGATTTGTCTATAATAAGAATATCAANTTTTGACCACAGCACTTTACCAAGTCGAATAGAACCGTTAGCAAAGATCAATGAGTTGAAATCGTCAAAACCATAATTATTTTTTAAAACATTGTGAAATATTGCCAGCCGCCGGGCTACAGCTGAAGGAATCGAAGGATTCTTTAAATAACAAAACCAAGCCACAAAAACACCAGCTACCGCACACCANAATGCCGAAGTAAAGACAGAATGAGTTATCATCGCGAGTGGGCCGTGAAAAACCTTACTTAATGCAAGCAAGGGATCGTGCTCCGGATGGTTATAAATCGCATCCTGAAAAAAATTATTGAATAAAAACTCATTAACAATCAAGCCACCTAAAAACAATGAGGGTATTGCGAGAACGATTAGAGGAAAAGTAACTACAGCGGGAGATTCATGTATGTGCGTTGCATCAGATTGATTAATTCTTGATTTTCCGTGAAAAACGAGAAAAAACATTCGGAATGAATATAAAGACGTTATAAAAACTCCAGCCAATAAGAAATAATATATCAGGTTGGCATAGCTGGAGTTAGAGAAATGTACAGCTTCGATTATCATTTCTTTAGAAAAAAACCCCGAGAATCCGGGGAAACCTATTAAGGCTAAACTACCAATTAAACTCGTCCAATAAGTAATAGGCATATATTTTTTTAACCCGCCCATTTTGTTCATGTTTTGTTCATGATGCAACCCGATTATCACCGAACCTGCTGCCAGAAAAAGTAATGCTTTGAAAAAAGCATGGGTAACTAGATGAAAAATCGCAACCGAGTAAGCAGATACTCCTAAAGCGACTGTCATATATCCTAACTGCGACAATGTAGAGTAGGCAACTACCCTTTTGATATCATTTTGTACAAGGCCAAGAATCCCCATGAAGAAAGCTGTTAAAGCACCAATAACAACAATAAAGAGCAAAGCAGTGCTAGATAATTCATAGAGTGGGGACATTCTAGCTACCATGAAAATTCCAGCGGTGACCATAGTGGCGGCATGGATTAAAGCTGAAATTGGGGTAGGCCCTTCCATTGAGTCAGGAAGCCAGACATGGAGTGGTATTTGAGCTGATTTTCCCATAGCTCCAACGAACATTAGTATGCAAATAATGGTTATTGGATCGAAATCTAATGAAGGAAGAATTGGCAATGTCACGTTACTTAGCTTGTCAATATTGGAAAATATCGAAGAATAGTCAAGGGTTCCAAAAACTAAGAAAACACCGCAAATACCTAGCAGGAAACCAAAATCACCAACCCGATTTACAAGAAAAGCTTTGAGATTTGCGTGAATCGCTGTAGGCTTTTTGAACCAAAATCCAATCAACAGATATGAAACCAAACCTACTGCTTCCCAACCAAAAAATAGCTGAAGAAAATTATTTGACATCACCAGAGTTAACATACTAAAAGTAAAGAGGGATATATAAGAAAAAAATCTGTGATAACCGGGATCATCCTTCATGTAGCCTATTGTGTAAACGTGCACCATACAAGAAACAAACGTGACTACAGTCATCATGACAACTGTCAGTCGATCTATCAAAAATCCTATTTGAAAACGAAAATCTCCAGAAGCAATCCAGGTGTACAAATTCTTATTTAACACGGGCCGATTATTAAAAACTAATTCGTAAACAAGATAAAAACTGAGCAGCATACTTATAACGACGCCGCCAATTGCTAAAAAATTTGTAAAGTTCTTTCCAACTTTTTTACCGAAAAATCCAACCAAAACCGCACTGGTTAAGGGAGCAGTAACAGTTATCAAGCATGCTGTTTCAAAAAACATTCTTATCCTCGCAACATGTCGAGTTCTTTAACATCAATTGAATCTCGATTCCTAAATAATACAACTAAAATGGCCAAGCCAATCGCTGCCTCTGCTGCGGCCACGGTCAAAACGAAGAATACCACTACCTGACCAGTTATATCGTCTAAGAAAAAAGAGAAAGCAATAAAATTAGTATTAACAGCTAGAAGCATCAACTCAATACACATTAAAAGCATAATTACGTTCTTCCGATTTAATAGGATTCCGACTATACTGATAATAAATAAAGAGGCACTGACTAAAAGGTACCCATTAAGAGTAAGTGCTGTTATTCCCCCATCATTCATCGCTAATTACTCTTTAACATCTATTAATTTCACCCTATCATCACGCCTAACACTAACCTGATCATCGACATTTGGCGCTTTAGTCTGTCTCGAGGTACGCAAGGTAAGAGCTATAGCGGCTATTATAGCCACCAACAATATCAGAGATGCTATTTCAAACAAAAGAATGTAGTCCGTAAATAGCTTAAGGCCAATCTCCCTCGTGTTATTATAATTGACATCCTCCCTGGCGATATAAGAAAAGCTACTGGTTTTAAAAAAATTAGAATTCATAACGGTACCAACAGCTACTACCATTGGAATAGTTAATATCATTGCAACTAGTAAAATTTTACCAAAGCCTTTCTTGGTCTCTTCAATATTGATATCAAGCATCATCACAACAAACATGAACAAAACCATTACTGCACCCACGTAAACCAAAACTAGAGCTATTGCTAAAAATTCTGCTTCCATTAGCAACCACAATCCCGCTGTAGAGAAGAAACAGAGGATTAAAGCAAGTGCCGCATGAACGGGATTTCTTAGTGAGACAACCGACAAACCTGCAACAAGGGTTAGTCCGGCGAACCCATAAAAAACGAGCTGCTCGAATGTCATCTAAAACTCGCTTCAGATTTTTTGTCTAGAGCGATTTGTTCTTCCATTCTATCACCAACCGCCAAAAGGTCAGCTTTTGTCATCAAAAGATCGCCTCGTTTTTCTCCGTGATATTCAAAGTGTCTAGTCTCAACAATTGAGTCAACGGGACATGATTCTTCGCAGAATCCGCAAAAAATACATTTAGTCAGATCAATATCATATTTAGTGGTTCGACGGGTTCCATCAGATCGAGGCTCAGTTTCTATCGAGATCGCCAAGGCAGGACATACCGCCTCACAAAGTTTGCATCCAATACATCTCTCTTCCCCATTTGGATATCTTCTAAGAGCGTGCAAACCTCTAAATCTGGGTGATTGAGGGGTTTTTTCTTCTGGATATTGGACNGTTACTTTTTTCGAAACCAAATAACTACCGGTGAGTTTAAGACCTTTTAATAGTTCCCATAATGTAAGACTTTTAAGTTTTTTCAAAAAATTAAACACTGAGGATGCTCCTATCCCTAAGATGAAAACCAAGGTGGAATTTTATATACCACCGCTGCTGATATTACCACAATCCATAGAATCGTGATGGGTAAAAATATTTTCCAGCCTAATCTCATGATTTGATCATATCTATATCTAGGAAACGTAGCCCTAAACCACAAAAACAAGAAAAGAAAGAAGGAAACTTTTAACAATAACCAATGAATTCCGTCGGGAATCGACGGAATTGGGGACAGCCAGCCGCCCATAAAAAGAACGGCAGTCAATGCAGATATCAGGATCATGTTAGCGTACTCAGCTAAGAAAAATAGCGCGAATGCCATCCCCGCATACTCTACATGAAATCCGGCAACGATCTCTGATTCGCCTTCACTTACATCAAATGGCGCTCGATTAGTCTCAGCAACGCCCGAAATAAAGTAAATCACAAATAAAGGAAACAAAGGAGCCCAATACCAACCAAAGAAACCTAAGTTGCTATCTTGACTAGAAATTATTTCTCCCAGACTTAAACTCCCTGCCGCTATGAGGACGCCAACTAGCGCAAATCCCATTGCGATTTCATAAGAAACAATCTGGGCCGCCGATCTCATAGCTCCCAGAAATGCATATTTCGAATTTGAAGCCCACCCAGCAATTATAATTCCATAAACGCCCAACGACGTCAAAGCCAATACGTACAGAAGTCCCGCGTTAATATCTGCTAAAACTAACTGGTCATCGAAAGGGATTGCTGCCCAAGCCGCTAATGATGGGGCTAAAGCTAATACTGGAGCAGATAAAAATAAAAACTTATTAGCACCATTCGGGATAATAACTTCTTTAGTTAACAACTTTAACGCATCGGCTATTGGTTGAAGCCAACCTTTTGGTCCAACCCTGTTGGGTCCGACTCTTGCTTGAATATAGCCAATAATTTTCCTTTCAGCGAAAGTTATGTAAGCGACTGAAGCCATTAAAGGGACACAAATTGCCGCAATTTTGGTTATAGTCCACAATGTAAAAATGATTTCATCTGGCAAGAAACCAAAAGCTTGAAAAAAGAAATCTTTGATCAATATGACACCTTTATGTATCACCTTGGATACTAAACAAACGAGCGCGCGCGCCATTAAGAGCCACGTTAGTGAGTACTTCCCTAGCACCGAAAATCATACAGGTCTCATCAGGAACAGCATTATCAATTTTTAGTCTAGCAATAGCCCTTGCCTTCGCCACCTCAATTCCTATTTTATCTCCATCAGATAAATCCAACCGGTCGGCACAAGATTGATTTAGCCTTATGCTGTCATCACCACTCTGCCGCATTTGTTGCAAGCTCACTGCGTTCCTTAAAAGTTGGTCAGTTGAATAAGGCGGAATCTCCGTTATTACTTCAACCTCACCTCGCTCGTCCTTCCCATTATTATTACAAATTGACGAATCTCGCCGCGTCACACTCATAGATTCAAAAGCTATCTTTTGAATAAATGGATCAAAAACATCATCAACGGTAATGGCCTCGAAGTTCTTGAGACCCATCTCCGAACCGAGCCTTCGAAGAATTTTCCAACCTGGTTTTGCGTCTTTGATCGGTTTTACAGCACACTCAAATTTTTGGGCCATCCCAAAGCAATTTATAAAGCTCCCCTCATTTTCGGCGTACGTTGCGATTGGTAGGATTAAATCGCAACATTCTAATAGTGCCTCGCTATCAAATGCGCTAAAACCAACAACGAATTTTGAATTTTTCAAAGAAGATTGAACCTTAGGTGAGTTAGCAAAGTCCAAGGCTGGGTCAACACCAAATAGGAAATAAACACTATCCTCATGATTAGTTAAAAAGGAACTGTAATCAATTTTTTCATCTATCCTAGTTCCGCAAGGCCCTCTGTGTGGAACTGCACCAGATAACCATGCACCTGCTGCATTGCAACCCTGGGTTAAGTGTCCTACACTGGCCCCAATTTTATTCGCAATGCCCTCAATTAAAGCCAATAGATAGCTTCTGTCTGGATGATGATCAATGCCTGACCCAAACAATATAACTGGTGATTTTGCCGATTGAATTAAATTTATGATTTCATCACGTTTATTTTGGTCATCATTAAGGTTTGCAAGCATTCCCTCTAGCTCGTATGCAAATTTCGAAGGGGCTATTATTTTTTTTCTTTCTACGTTGTGGTTGTATTCTCGGTCATACGAATCAATAACTATTGCTTTAGAGCCTTTTTTGATAGCGTTACGCAGTAAGATATTTACAATTGGCACGTCAGTGCGGGGAAATGCTCCTAATAAAATGATTAAGTCATTGTTCTCAACTTTATCCTTATCAGGGATTCGAGGAAAAAGGGGGCCTGCTTGATCATCACTGAAATCAATCTGTCTCAATCTATGATCAATAAAGTTGCTTCCAATTCCTCTAACAAGTGACTGAAGCAGAAAGAACTCTTCATTTGTTGAGCTAGGCGATATGAAAGCTCGCAAGTTGTTTTTAATTAACGGTACTTTTAAGTTATTAATTACTAAATCAACTGCGCTATCCCAATCGATATCAACCCACCTTCCATCAACTTTCTGTTTTGGAGCTTTAGTTCTGTTAGAACTGGATAATCCTTCATAGCTGAACCGATCGCGGTCAGATATCCAAATATCATTAATATCTCCGTTCTCTCGGGGAACAACTCTTTTGACCATCTGCCCCTTTATGTGGAAGTTAATATTGGAGCCTAGATTATCGTGAGGTGCAATCCCCTTGGCTTGACGCATTTCCCAAGAACGAGCGGAGTATCTGTACGGCTTACTAGTCAAAGCGCCAACTGGACAGACATCGATCATATTTCCTGAAAGCTCTGATTCAACACTAGATTCAATGTAGGTACCTATTTCGACATTTTCTCCTCTACCAATAGCGCCCATTTCTTTGATACCGGCAATTTCTTCTCCAAACCGCACGCATCTTGTACAATGGATACAACGAGTCATCTCAGTCTTTATCAAAGGACCAATATTTTTATCTTCAACAACTCTTTTAGACTCTGTGTATTGAGACACCCCACTACCATAACCTACAGCTAAGTCNTGCAATTCACACTCCCCACCCTGATCGCAAATTGGGCAGTCCAATGGATGATTAATCAATAAGAATTCCATGGTGCCGTGTTGCGCTTTTCGTGCTTTATCGGAATTTGTCCAAATTTTCATACCGTCAGCGACAGGAGTTGCGCAAGCTGGCAAAGGCTTAGGGGCGCCTTCGACTTCCACTAAGCACATTCGACAATTCGCCGCAATGCTAAGTTCCTTGTGATAGCAAAATCGCGGTACGTATTCTCCAAGGGAATCCGTAACTTCGATAATCATACTGCCCTGCTTTGCTAGTTTGATTGCGCCGTTTATTTCCAAAGAGA
This sequence comes from Methylococcaceae bacterium TMED69, assembly GCA_002170535.1. Classification (GTDB taxonomy): domain Bacteria; phylum Pseudomonadota; class Gammaproteobacteria; genus TMED69. The sequence goes on along the minus strand of NHDW01000008.1, from coordinate 54,966 downwards.
CTTCTTTTTCTTTTTCCATTAGTTCAGACCTTAATTTTATCCGCCGGCAACTTGCTTTTGGTTATAACCCTTCACATAAAACTCAAAATCTTGTTTGAAATGTTTTATAAAACTGAGCACTGGCATCGCAGCAGCATCGCCTAAAGCGCAAATTGTGGTACCGCCTATTTTAGACGCTACGTCGTGCAATCTATCAAGATCTGCGTCACTCCCCTCTCCTGCAATGATTCTATTTAACATCCTGTACAACCAACCTGTGCCCTCTCTGCAAGGAGTACACTGCCCACAAGATTCTGCAAAATAAAATCTCGAGATTCTATTCAGGACTTTAACCATGTCCGTTGTCTCGTCCATTACCACCACCGCGCCCGAACCTAACATTGAGCCAGCTTTGGCTATCGAGTCGTAGTCCATATTAATATCCATCATTATGTCGCCTGGAACGACAGGAACAGATGAACCTCCCGGTATTACTGCTTTTAGTTTTCGTCCCTCAGAAACTCCACCTGCCAAATCTAACAATTCAGAAAAAGGTGTGCCTAAGGGAATCTCGTAGTTTCCAGGTCGCACCACATGGCCGCTAACGGAAAAAATCTTTGTTCCGTAATTATTTGGCTTCCCAATCGATTGGAACCAATCGACACCATTTTTGACAATTTTTGGAACAGAAGCGAGCGATTCAGTATTATTAATAGTTGTCGGCTGTCCATACAGCCCGTAGCTTGCCGGAAAAGGCGGCTTAAATCTTGGAAGACCTTTTTTCCCCTCCAAAGATTCCAGTAGAGCTGTTTCCTCTCCACAGATATAAGCGCCAGCTCCCACGTGATCATATAACTCGAAGTCGATACCCGAGCCGCGAATGTTAGCTCCGATTAAACCCTCGTCCCTCGCTTCTTTAAGAGCATTTTTGAAACGAATTGCCGGTTCATCCATAAACTCGCCACGCATGTAATTATAAGCTACCTTCACTCCCATTGCGTACGAAGCTATCGCCATTCCTTCTATGAGAGAGTGGGGGTTGAATCTCAAAATATCTCGATCCTTACAAGTTCCGGGCTCCGATTCATCAGAGTTACATACGAGATACTTTGTTTCGGCATCTTTTGGCATAAAGCTCCATTTCACTCCCGAGGGGAATCCCGCGCCCCCGCGCCCCCTCAGTCCTGACTCTTTGACCAAGTTAATAATGGAGTCAGGGGACGGTTTATTTTCAATGATGGTCTTCCACGCCTCATAGCCGCCCGTCGACTTGTATGTGTTTAATGACCATGGCTGGTTAAGATTTAACGTAGCGTAACAATTTAGGTTCAATTCATCGCTTTTCATTTTAAATTATCCAAAATTTCGTCAACTTTTTTTACTGTTAGGTTCTCATGATAGACGTGATTAACCTGCATCATAGGAGCCCCACAACACGCGGCCAAGCATTCCTCTTCTTTTTTTAGATAAATTCTACCATCGGTGGTAGATTCACCCATCTTAATTCCCAGTCTCCCTTCCACATGTTTTACAATATCATCGCTACCTCGAAGCATACACGAGATATTGGTGCAAATTGCGACATTGTTTCTACCGCACGGACTTGTTTCGAGCATTGAATAAAACGTCGCTACTTCGTAGACGGAAACTTTGGGCATTTCCAATAAATCGGATATTTCATCCATTAATCCCGTTGTAAGGAACCCGTTATTTTCATGCTGCACAAGGTTTAATGCATAAAGAATAGCTGATTGCTGTCTATTCTCTGGATATTTTTTAGTCTCTTCCTGGATTTTTTTTATAATCTTACTACTTAACATTATTAGATTCCTGTTATAAATCGATCAACGATCTATTTCCCCAAAAACAACATCCATAGTTCCAATAACTGCAACGACATCCGCCAGCAAATGCCCCTTTACCATTTCATTCATTGAACTCAAGTGAGGGAAACCAGCAGCTCGGATTTTTAGCCTATACGGCTTGTTAGCACCGTCGGAGATAAGGTAGACTCCAAATTCTCCTTTAGGGTGCTCAATCGCACTGTAAACTTCCCCTGCCGGGACACAATACCCTTCGGTAAACAACTTAAAATGGTGAATTAAAGACTCCATATCATTTTTCATGTCAGATCTTTTCGGAGGGACTAATTTCGGATCATCGAGATGAATTGGTCCTGGATTTTGATTAAGCCAACTGATGCACTGATCAATAATTTTTGTCGACTGCCTCATTTCCTCAACCCTAACTAAATATCGATCGTAACAATCACCATTTACCCCTACCGGTATCTCAAACTTCAAGTCTGGATAAACCTCGTAAGGCTGTTTTCGACGTAAATCCCACGCTACTCCTGAACCCCTCAACATCGGCCCGGTAAACCCTAATGCCTCGGCACGCTCTGGAGATACAATACCGATGCCGACCGTTCTCTGTTTCCAAATTCTATTATCAGTTAGCAGCGTTTCGTATTCATCGATGCATTTGGGGAAACGAACGACAAAGTCTCTTAGAAAATCGAGCATAGAACCTTGTCTATTTTCGTTTAACTTTGCGACTTCTTTTTCAGTACGCCAACTAGTTTCCTTGTATTGAGGCATTACGGTAGGAAGATCTCTATAAACACCTCCTGGCCTGTAATAGGTCGCGTGCATACGCGTTCCAGATACGGCCTCATAACAATCCATCAAATCTTCTCTTTCTCTAAAACAGTAAAGAAACATGGACATGGCACCTATATCCAGTCCGTGGGCCCCTAACCACATTAGATGATTAAGGATTCTAGTAATCTCATCGAACATTACTCTGATATATTTTGCTCTAACCGGGGGCTCGATTCCAAGCAATTTTTCTATGGCCAAAACATAGGCATGCTCGTTACACATCATTGAAACGTAATCCAGGCGATCCATGTAACCGATACTCTGGTTAAAAGGCTTGTTCTCTGCTAATTTCTCGGTTGCTCTGTGAAGTAGACCGATATGAGGATCAGCGCGTTCAATTACTTCTCCGTCCATTTCAAGAATAAGTCTTAAAACACCATGAGCTGCAGGGTGTTGTGGTCCGAAGTTCATTGTTATATTTTTTATTTCAGGCATTTTGGATCCATTAAGCAATTCATCTTTAATTTTTAAGAGTCTCTAATTACCTTCGGCACTAAAGTACGCGGTTCAATAGAAACAGGCTCGCTAATAACTCTTTTTTCGTCAGGATCATATCTTACCTCCGTGTACCCTTCCAAAGGAAAGTCTTTTCTGAACGGATGGCCACTAAAACCATAATCGGTCAACAAACGTCTCAAATCTGGATGTCCTATAAACAGGATACCAAATAAATCGAAAGACTCCCTTTCAAACCAATCAGCTGATGGCCAAATATCGATTACACTTTCCAATTTTAAGTCTTGCCTCGGAAAAGTCTTAACTCTGATTCTCCAGTTATTTTTTAAAGATAAAAGGTGATATACCACCGCAAAGCGTCTCTCGCCTTCATTTCGTGAACTTTCAGTGGATGTGATCGCCCGACTGAACCCCTGACCCGAGGCTTCATTGGTCTTCCAATCAGATACCCCATACTGGAGGTAATCAACCGTAGCAATGTCAATAAGTTGCCCGAACGAAAAATCAGGGTCTTCTTTCAAGATTTTCATGGTTTTCATTAAATCGTCAGGATCAACTTCAATAGAAATCTCTCCCCGATCATTAATGAGCTCTTTCACGTAATTTGAAGGTAAACGTTCCAATTTTGCATCAAGAGTGNTTAACTTTTCTTGGATCAAGATTCTCTTCCTCAAACCCTGTTAAAGGTAGTAGACTTTTTAATCTTTTTTTGTAACTGTTGTATTCCAAAAAGCAAAGCTTCAGCTGTAGGTGGACATCCGGGAACATAAATATCTACCGGAACGATTCTATCGCATCCACGTGTGACTGAATAAGAATAGTGATAATAACCACCACCATTAGCACATGAACCCATAGAAATAACCCATTTGGGTTCTGACATTTGGTCATATACTTTTCTTAAAGCAGGGGCCATTTTGTTAACTAAAGTACCTGCGACAATCATAACATCTGATTGACGAGGGCTAGGCCTAAAGACAACACCGAAACGATCAAGATCATATCTTGAAGCGCCAGCATGCATCATTTCAACCGCACAACAAGCAAGCCCAAAAGTCATTGGCCACATCGAGCCTGTTCGTGCCCAGTTTACTAGAGAGTCAACGGTAGTTGTAATAAAACCTTGATTTTCTATTTCACTCATTCCCATTCAAGTGCTCCTTTTTTCCACTCATAAATAAAGCCGACCACAAGAATTCCAAGAAAAATCATCATCGCCCAGAAGCCTGTAGTCCCAATATCATCTAAAACCACGGCCCAAGGGAAAAAAAATGCGATTTCCAGGTCAAAAATTATGAACAAAATAGCCACTAAATAATATCTTATGTCGAATTTCATTCTAGCGTCTTCAAAAGCCTCGAAACCACATTCAAAAGGTGAATTTTTTTCTGAATCTGGGCTGTAAGTCTTTAAAATTTGACCAATACCGAAGCTAGCTGTTAAAGCTGCCACACCGATAAAGATTCCTATAGCTATAAACAGGACAACCGGGAAATATAATTCGAGCAAATCAAATCCTTTATCTATTTAGGGTTAAAATGAATTCATACANCGTAAATTATATAATAATGGGTCGACCGGCTGCTACTCATTTTTTTAAGTTCCTAATTTTGGTGCCGATGGCCGGATTCGAACCGGCACGCTGTTAAGCACTGCCCCCTCAAGACAGCGTGTCTACCAATTCCACCACATCGGCAATACGTCTAATTGACTCATATGGTTTAGTTTAATTCGGTAAAAGTGGAATATCAGTGTCTTTTTCATCTGCTGGATTTACTTTCTCGACTGCTTCAGTAATTGGCGTTTTATCTAAAATGCTGCTATCTCTATTTTGATTGCTAAAAAGATAACCTAAAAAAAGACTATTAAAAAGAAAGATCGTGGCAAATACAGCAGTTGTCCTAGACAGAAAATTAGCAGAACCCCTGGCCCCAAACACTGTTTCTGATGCTCCGCCTCCAAATGAAGCGCCAGCAGTTGCTCCTTTACCTTGCTGAAGCAAAATCAAACCCACCAGCAGTATTGCGACAACTATCTGTACTCCAAGCATAACAATAAATATCATCGACATTCTAAACTCCCTCGACTTTTATTTTGAACCAAAACTTCCAATAGCACACAGATCCCTAAACGACTTCACATCCAAAGAGGCGCCACCTATTAAACCACCGTCAACTAACTCCAATTTAAATATTTGCTCTGCATTAGAAGGATTTACACTACCGCCGTACAGGATTTTAATCTTATGGCCTTGCTCATTAAAGTAACCTTGCAAAATACTTTTAATAAATGCATGNGCATCTATTATTTGTTGCAATGTCGGTATAATACCGGTCCCAATCGCCCAAACCGGCTCGTAGGCAATTATTAAATTTGCACTATTATCTGTTGAGATAACATTTTTGATTACTTTTAATACCTCCAATTGCGATCTTAAAACATCTTCAACCTCATTGGCGCTACGTTGCTCAGCGTTTTCACCGACGCACAAAACAGGAGTCATTTTATGGTCTTGAGCCATTTGGATCTTTTTAGCAATTTCATCATTTTTTTCATGAAAAAACTGTCTCCGCTCAGAGTGAGCAATAATCACATGACTGCACCCTATCTCTGTTAGAATTTCACAAGATATCTCTCCTGTTAAAGCTCCGTTTTTTTTGTAACCACAATTCTGTGCGCCGATTTTTACAGAGGAGTTATGGAAACAACTTACAATATCCTCTAAATAGACAAAAGGTGGGCATAACACTACATTGCATTCAAAAGATTCAAAATCATCAAGGTGTCGTTTATATTCTCCTACTAGTTCTTTTGAGCCATTCATTTTCCAGTTTGCAATAACAGTTTTCATTTTCTGATGCCTTTTTAATCTAAATTTTTAGAGTTGGATAGTCCACCAAATCAAACAGCTCAGAAAGAAGCCGGCCACCAATTTCTACGGATTTTCCTTGAGACAAATCAACTGGCAACAAGATATTCCCATATCGAACTCGCTTTAGTCGGTTTACTTGTAAACCCTGGCTCTCCCAAGCCTGCCGAACCTCCCTATATTTTCCCGACTGCAAAACGCAGGTATACCAGCGATTTTGACCTGAGGCTCTACCTTTGTGAATATCTAGAAATTTGTGCCTCACTCCATCAACAGAAACACCTTTTCTTAAGTGATTAATTGCGACGTCCTGATTACGTCCAAAAACCCTTACAAGGTATTCTCTGTCTACATTACTTGAGGGATGGGTTAATCTGCTTGCGAAATCACCGTCATTTGTAAACAGGAGCAATCCACTGGTATTAACATCTAGTCGCCCCACACTAATCCACTTTGCCCCTTTTATGGGTGGAACGTAATTATAAACTGATTCAAATTTTTCGTCCCCGACTTTCGAACAAACTTTACCAACTGGTTTATTAAATATCAGTACTCGAGTTTTTTTTTGCTTTAATTCGACTTTACATCGGAAATTGTCCGCTATTTTTATCAGATCACCATCTTTCACCCTCAGGCCCAATTTAGCTAAACTCCCATTTACAATCACCCTATTTTTCTGAATTAAATTTTCGGCTGAACGGCGAGAGCTAAANCCAATACTAGATAAATATTTCTGCAACCTTACCCCACAGTTACTCACGGGATAAGATGAACTATTCTTTGTTTTTACTTTCATAGGTATTTTTCTGAATTTTGGGCTGGAGAACCGTCATTGATAGCTTTATTAAAGTCAGATGCACTAGGTAATTCGTTAATGCTTTTTAAGCCGAAATAATCTAAAAAATGATCAGTGGTTCTATATAGAGAAGGACGGCCAGGCACCTCACGTCTACCGTCTTTTTTTATCCATCCTCGGTCAAGCAATTGNCGCATGATATTAGTGCTTACGACCACTCCTCTGATATCTTCAATGTCTCCCCTGGTTACTGGTTGTTTATAGGCAATGATTGCAATCGTCTCTAAAAAGGCCCTAGAGAATTTTGGATGTTTTTCCGGCCACAAACAAGCGATAAAGTCGCTATAGGCTGGATTAGTATTAAACTTCCAACCGCTGGCTGCTTCGATAAGCTTTATTCCTCTATCAGTGTAGTCGCGCTCTAACTCCCTAAGGATTGATAAAATTTGTTTCTTATCAACATCTTCTTTACTTTTTACAGCATAACTTAAGATTTTGCTCGTTGATAATGGCTCTGGGGAGGCAAGAATTAACGCTTCGATTGCCGCTTTTAGAGAGAACTTAATGGTCATGACTGGTTAAATTTTGAAATGAATAGCTCATCCCCACGTTTTGATTGCATAAGTTTAACAACACGGGCTTTAGCTAGCTCTAAAACCGAAACGAATGAAACAACCACACCTTGAGTCGCTTCTTCCTTTGAAAATAGTTTTTGAAATGGAACTAAATCTGAAGACGCTATTAACCGCATTATCTTTTCCATGCGATCCTTTACCGATAAGCGCTCCCCAATAATTTTGTAAGTGTCTCTAAGGGAAAAATACTTCAAAATGGTCAAATATACATTTTGAATTTCCCTAATATTTGTATGAGCCTCTACAGTATTCGGTGGCTTGCTAACAGATATAACCACTTCATGCCATTCTCTGTAGAGCCTCGGGATCTCGTCCAATTTATCCGAAGCGCTCTTGATCTTTTGATAGACCCTCAATTTTTCAACAAGTTCTGCGCGAGGGTCCTCTCCATCCTGTTCGTCAGGTTGAACTGGAATCAATATAAATGATTTAATTTCTGCTAAAGTCGCTGCCATCAATAAATAGTCACTTGCCAGATCAATATTAAGTCGTTTCATCCTCGAAATATAGGCTAGATACTGCTCAGCTATGGGNAGTATGGTCAATTTTGAGATATCTAAATTTTGTTTTCTTATCATAAACAAAAGTAGGTCCAAAGGGCCCTCGAATTGATTCAACTCAACCTCAAGTGCCTCTTCAGGTATGAACAACCCTTTTGGCAAATTACTAATAGGTTTGCCTTGCAAATGCCCAATGGGTACTATATTACTTTCGTTGTGATGCAATTTCACTCAAGCCTTTTTCTTATTAGTTATAAATTATTATTTCTTTGAGTTCATTATCATTTAGCGTTAGTCTTCCATTATAACTGGATAATTTTAAGAAATTTTAAAGTCAACCACAATTAAGTGTAACAAATTTTATACAAAATTGATTAGTATTTCCCAAAGATAGCAAATAAATTATGAGTAGAATTGAAAAAATAAGAACCGCACTAATGCAAAATTTCAAACCACAAAAGCTAGAGATATTTGATGAAAGTCACCTACACACTGGGCACCATGGGGCAAAGTCAGGAAAAGGACATTACAGGGTCTTAATCAGTTCCGAGCTTTTCAGGGGCGTACCTCAGATCAAAAGGCATAAAATGGTATTCAAAGCACTAGGCGACTTACTCGACACAGATATACATGCGATAAGCATAGATGCCAGCACACCTGATTAAATTTGGCTATTTTACTTGAATTGTTTTTCTTCGGTGGAACCCTTTAAAGCGGTAACAGAAGAAGAACCTCCCTGAATTACCGTAGTAACTTCGTCAAAATAACCTGCACCGACTTCTTGTTGGTGACTTGAGAAAGTATATCCTCTCGAAAGCGCTTGGAACTCTTTTTCCTGAACAAGATTGACGTAAGCGGTCATTCCATCTTTTAAATAGTTTTGAGTCAGGTCGAACATGTTGTACCACATGTTGTGAATACCAGCCAAGGTAATAAATTGATATTTATAACCCATCGCGGCTAGTTCTTTCTGAAATTTTCCTATTGTCATATCATCCAAGTTTTTCTTCCAATTAAAAGAAGGTGAGCAGTTATAGGCTAGGAGTTGGTTTGGGTAAAGTTTTTTTAATGCTTCCGCGAATTTTTTGGCCTCATCTAAATCTGGCACCGCAGTCTCGCACCAGACTAAATCGGCGTAAGGGGCATAAGCGATACCTCTAGATATGGCCTGGTCGATACCCGGCTTGGTAACGAAAAAACCCTCTGGAGTCCTTTCTCCAGTAACAAACGGAGCGTCCCTATCATCAAAATCATTTGTTAAAAGAGCTGCTGCATTCGCATCAGTTCTCGCCATCAAAACAGTAGGCGTGTTCATAGTATCAGCGGCCAGCCTGGCTGCTACTAGTTTTTGGATAGCCTCCTCTGTTGGAACCAAAACTTTTCCACCCATATGACCACATTTTTTTACAGAGGCAAGTTGATCCTCAAAATGCACCCCTGAAGCCCCTGCTTTTATCATACCCTTCATTAACTCGAATGCATTTAATACGCCCCCGAAACCTGCCTCGGCGTCCGCAACTATTGGAGCAAAAAAGTCGGTTTCAGTGCCGCCTTTTTGCCACTGTATCTGGTCTGCCCGCTGAAAAGCATTATTAATCCTAGCGACCATAGTTGGTACTGAGTTTACCGCATAAAGAGATTGATCAGGATACATAGTTTCAGAAGTATTTCCATCCGCTGCAACCTGCCAACCAGACAAATAAATTGCCTTTATGCCAGCCTTAACTTGTTGCACTGCTTGCCCACCAGTCAAAGCCCCTAAACAAGGGACAAAGTCCTCAGTATTCAAAAGACCCCAAAGCTTTTCAGACCCTCGCCTCGCTAGTGTATGTTCAATTTGAACACTACCCATTAGCTTCACTACATCTTCGGCTTCGTAAGGACGTAAGACATCTTTCCACCGCGAATCTGAATTCCACCTTTCCTTTAATTCTTTTGCTCGGCTTTTAGCATCTGGCATAATATTAGTCCCTTTGTCTTAAATTAGTTCGTAAGCTTTTGTGGTTAGAAATAGGGGCATCGTATCCTCTAAGGTAAGTGAACGCAATAGGTCAATTGCTTCATCGTATTTCTGCGCTAAAAACTGTTCTTCGCCAATTTGTTTCAAAATAGTTTTAGCTATCACCGCTAGTTCGGATTCGAAAAAATCAAAATTGATTTCCCTGCTGGTATCATCAGTTATGGCTTTATGTTTGATCCATTGCCAGATTTGAGCCCGTGAAATTTCTGCAGTTGCCGCGTCTTCCATTAAATTGTTTAGAGGTACACACCCGCTTTCACATAGCCACTCTTGAGTATATTGCAGGGCAGTTTCGACGTTAAGTCTGAAGCCTTCTTCCGTTATCTTTCCGTCGGGCACCATCAATAAATCTTTTTGAGTGACCACTAGGTCATCTAAAGTTTTATCAAGTTGATTTACCCCGGCCATATGCTTGGTAAATATATCCATAGCAACCGGAATTAGACCAGGATGAGCAACCCAGGTACCATCATGTCCGTTTTTCGCTTCTCGCAACTTGTCATTTTCTACTTTGTCCATAGCCTTTTGGTTTGCTTCTTTGTTACCTTTAATTGGAATTTGGGCTGCCATGCCTCCCATGGCATAAGCTCCCCTTCTGTGGCAGGTCTGAACCAATAATTTTGAGTAACTTGAAAGAAAATGCGTATCCATCCCAATCTGTAATTTATCAGGTAGCACAAAGTCTTTATGTTTCTGGAAGCATTTGATGAAACTAAAAATATAGTCCCATCTTCCGCAATTTAATCCAACAATATGCTCCTGCAACTCCCAAAGAATCTCATCCATCTGAAAGGCTGCAGGCAAAGTTTCGATCAAAACCGTTGCTTTAATAGTTCCAATTTTCAAATCAAATTGTTGTTCAGAAAATTTGAAAATTTTGCTCCATAAAGCGGCCTCTTTGTAGTGCTCTAATTTGGGAATATAAAAAAAGGGGCCACGTTTCGACTTTACCAGGATCTCGACGTTATGGAAAAAAAATAAACCGAAGTCAACCAAACAAGCTGGGACAGATTGATCCAAAAAATTTAGATTCTTTTCTTTCAAATGTATGCCGCGTGGCCTGACCATAAGAGTTGCTGGATCGTCCTTAAGGACATACTGTTTGCCATTCTCATTTTCAAACGAGATAGAGCCGTTTATTGCATCAAACAGGTTTTTCTGCCCGTCCATCATAACTCTCCAGGACGGGCTGGATGAATCTTCAAAATCCGCCATGAATATTTTAGCATCAGAATTTAGGGCATTAATAATCATTTTGCGGTCTACAGGACCAGTTATTTCTACTCTTCTATCGAGTAAAACTTCCGGTATCTCGGCTACCTTCCAACTTCCTTTCCGTATTTCTTCCGTTTGCTTAAGAAAATCTGGGAAATTTCCATTATCAAAATCAGTTTGTCTCCTTTTTCGATCCTCAAGCAATTGCTCGATCTCATCCCGAAATCTTTCGCAGAGGAGTTCTATAAATCGAACCGCATCTTGACTCAGTATGTTAGTATAATCCTCTGTGTTTCCTATAATTTTCAGCATGTTAGGACTCATTCCGAACTTGTTTAAATTTTGCGTGCAAACTGGTTAAACCTTGCGCACGTATTTAATTGTAGAGGTTCTTAGCATCTTGCGCAATTTACGTTGCAGCGCAGGTTTTGTCAATTACGGAAATCAGACAAGCAACTTTTTTTTAAAATTGATTCAAAATTAGTGGCTTTTTGACTTTGATTTTGTAGACTAAGAAATTAAAATTTGAAATCGGCACTTTACTGGTTAATGACATCCATTATGAGTAAAAAAGTTAAAGAAAATGAAAACAACGATGTGGCCGTCAAAGAAAAGCCACCGCAAACTAAACAGCCCCGACTTTTTAAAGTGATAATGGTAAACGACGACTACACACCGATGGAGTTCGTCGTTCACGTGCTCGAATATTTCTTTAAGATGGATAGGTCACAAGCCACTCAAGTAATGTTAGAAGTACATACCTCTGGTAAAGGCACTTGTGGTATATTCACTTATGAGCTAGCCGAAACTAAATGCGCCCAAGTGGTAAACTACGCTCGGGAAAACGGACATCCTTTGATTTGTACCGTAGAACCAGACTAAAGACCATAAAATGAGGATCAATTAAGTGCTTAGTAAAGAACTCGAGGAAACATTAAATAAAGCCTTCGAAAACGCTCGGGAAAAGAAACACGAGTTTATGACAGTAGAACACCTGCTTCTCGCACTTCTTGATAACGCAAGTGCTGCGAGAGTTCTCACAGCATGTGGCGGCGAAATAAGAGCCTTAAAGCGCCAGTTAGCAAATTTTATTTCCGATAGCGCTCCCATTATAGAATCCTGCGAATCAAAAGACACCCAGCCAACCATAGGATTCCAAAGAGTACTTCAAAGGGCAGTCTTCCACGTTCAGTCTTCCGGTAAGAAAGAAGTATCAGGGGCAAATGTATTAGTGGCTATCTTCAGTGAACGTGAATCACATGCCGTTTTTCTTCTTAATCAACAAAATATAGCAAGGTTAGATGTCGTAAATTGCATTTCTCATGGCCCACCGAAAGAGATGAGCGACGAGCCCACAAATGAAGAAACTAGTGGAGGTGACGAGGAGATATCAACTGAGAAGAAAGAGTCAGCACTAAGCTTGTACACTACCAATTTAAACGAGGTCGCAGCGGCAGGAAAAATAGACCCCTTGATCGGGCGTAAGGATGAAATCGAAAGGACCACGCAAATTCTTTGCAGGCGGAGGAAAAACAATCCGTTATTTGTGGGAGAAGCTGGTGTAGGCAAAACAGCTATTGCAGAAGGGTTGGCTAAAAAAATCTTTGACGGCCAGATTCCTGAAATTCTATCTACCTCCACTGTATATTCATTAGATTTAGGTACACTTATTGCCGGAACTAAATATAGAGGTGACTTTGAAGCTAGGTTGAAGGCCGTCATTTCTGAGCTAGAGAACCAAGAAAACAGTATATTATTTATAGATGAAATACATACCGTTATAGGTGCAGGGTCTGCCTCAGGCGGCGTAATGGATGCGTCAAATTTAATTAAACCTGCCCTAACATCGGGCGCAATTCGATGTATTGGTAGCACTACCTATCAGGAGTATAGAAGCATCTTCGAAAAAGACAGAGCCCTTGCAAGACGATTTCAGAAAATAGACATACCAGAGCCTAGTAACGAGGAAGCCATAAAAATTCTCCAGGGTATTAAGGAAAAATTCGAATCACATCATGGTATAAAATTTTCAAATCAAGCAATAAAATCAGCAGTTGATTTAACCAGCAGACATATAAACGATAGATGCCTTCCAGACAAAGCGATCGACGTCATAGATGAAGCAGGCGCTAAGCAACGACTTCTTCCAAATTCGAGAAGACGCAAAATAGTCGGGATAAATGAAATCGAAGAAATAGTTGCAAAAGCCGCTAGAATACCTCCGAAAACTGTTTCCTCGTCAGACAAAACCGTCCTAAAAACGCTCGAAAGGGACTTAAAGATGGTTGTATTCGGCCAAGATAGTGCGATTGAAATGCTATCAAATTGTATTAAAATGTCGCGCTCTGGCTTAGGGAACAACGATCGGCCGATAGGTTCATACTTATTCGCTGGTCCGACCGGCGTGGGGAAAACCGAGGTAACTATACAAATTGCAAAAATGTTAAACCTCGAATTAACAAGATTCGATATGTCGGAATATATGGAAAGGCATACTGTATCCAGATTAATAGGCGCTCCACCTGGATATGTCGGCTACGAGAGTGGCGGATTATTAACAGAGGCTATAAATAAAAATCCTCACTCCGTTTTACTTCTTGATGAAATAGAGAAAGCACACCCTGAAGTGATAAATGTATTACTTCAACTTATGGACCATGGTGCTTTGACAGATGCTAATGGAAGGAAAACAGATTTCAAGAATGTTATTTTGGTTATGACCACAAACGCAGGAGCCCATCAATTAAACCGAAGCTCAGTCGGATTTATTGAGCAAGATAACTCCACAGATTCAAATCAAGAGATCTTAAAAATGTTTACTCCGGAGTTTCGTAATAGACTTGACGCTATTATTCACTTTTCATCACTTTCTCCTGAAAATATACAGCACGTCGTCGACAAATTTCTTTTTGAACTAGAAACCCAATTAGATTGTAAGAAGGTATCGATTTTAGTTGATAAAAAGGCGCGCCAGTGGCTGGCCAAAAAAGGATATGATCCAAAAATGGGTGCAAGACCAATGAGACGCTTAATACAAGATAATATAAAGAGGTCGATCGCGGATGAGCTTTTGTTTGGATCACTTCAAAATGGCGGACATGTTACGGTATCTAGCTCAAAAGATGGATTGGTTGTAGAAGTTTCAGAAAGCTTAATTAATGATTAATAATTCAAAACGATTTAGAGAAAACTTCGGAAGATATTTCGAAGATTTTGAAGCTGGCCACATCTACGAGCATAGGCCGGGAAGAACAATTAATGAAACTGATAATACCTGGTTCACCCTGCTTACCATGAATACCCATCCATTACACTTTGATAAAGAATATGCAAAAAAATCGGAATTTGGAAAAATCTTAGTAAATAGCACTTTAACATTATCAATCGTAGTTGGTATGAGCGTCAGCGAGGTAAGTCAAAAAGCCATAGCAAATTTGGGATGGAAAGAAATCAAGTTACCTAACCCTGTTTTTGTCGGAGATACCCTTTATTCCGAATCGTTAGTTATTTCAAAGAGAGCGTCGAAATCTAGAAAGCATCAAGGTATAGTCTCAATAGAGACTTCGGGAATCAATCAAAACGGTAAAACAGTATGTAAATTTGAACGGACAATGTTGATTCCATTCAAAGGGTTTGGAGTTGACGACGAAAAGCCATCAACATGAGTAAAAAAAAATTCAATCTGTTTAGCTCGAAAATTACCCAGCCAAAGTCTCAGGGAGCTTCGCAAGCCATGCTCCACGCTACCGGTCTATCAAAAGAGGATATGTCAAAGCCACAAGTTGGTATATCTAGCATGTGGTACGAGGGTAATCCTTGCAATATGCATCTCCTTGACTTCGCAAACATTATAAAAGAATCAGTTAGAAATTCTGGTTTAATTGGCTTTCGATTCAACACTATTGGGGTCAGTGATGGCATCTCTATGGGAACAAGCGGCATGAGCTACTCACTGCAGTCAAGAGACCTTATAGCTGATTCAATTGAAACCGTTATGGGTGGACAATGGTACGATGCAAATATATCTATACCAGGTTGTGATAAAAATATGCCGGGCTGNCTCATGGCCATGGGAAGGTTCAATCGACCCTCCATAATGGTGTACGGGGGAACAATTCGCTCAGGTAAAAATCAAAATGGAGAGCCTTTGGACATTGTTTCAGCATTTCAAAGTTATGGTGCTTACTTGTCCGGGGATATTAATGAAGAACAAAGAGCTGAGATAGTTCAGAAAGCTTGCCCTGGGGCAGGAGCGTGCGGAGGAATGTATACGGCCAATACAATGGCAGTAGCTGCCGAGGCTTTGGGCATGAGTCTCCCTTATAGCTCTTCATCCCCCGCTACCTCTGAACAAAAAAAGGAAGAATGCCGAATCATTGGCGCCGCGATTTCCAAACTAATTGAAAAGAATATTAAACCGAAAGACATAATGACTGAAGAATCATTCTTCAATGCTATGACAGTCGTCTCAGCATTAGGCGGCTCTACTAACGCCGTTCTGCACTTAATTGCAATCGCCAAATCGGTTGATATAAAAATCAACCTTAATGACTTCCAAGAGGTGAGTAATCGCGTGCCATTTCTTGCAGACCTCAAGCCGAGTGGGACCTATCTTATGGAAGATCTACATTCTATTGGGGGTACGCCAGCCATATTAAAATATTTGCTGGAAAACAAGCTAATAAATGGAGAAACTATTACTGTGACAGGGAGCTCATTAGGCGACAATCTTGAGAAAGTTCCCGGGCTCCCAAATGATCAAAAAATAATCTTTCCTTTATCTTCGCCCATAAAAAAAACTGGGCACATTCAAATTCTCTATGGAAACCTAGCGCCGTTAGGTTCTGTCGCAAAAATCACGGGTAAAGAAGGTTTAATATTTAAGGGTAACGCTAGAGTTTTTGACTCAGAGGAACAGATGCTTGGTGGTTTAAAAAACGGCTTGATCAAACCAAAAGATGTCGTTGTAATCCGCTATGAAGGTCCGAAGGGAGGGCCAGGCATGCCCGAGATGCTTACACCCACATCAGCAATTGTGGGAGCGGGTTTGGGCTCCGAGGTAGCTTTGATAACGGATGGTAGATTCTCAGGAGGCTCGCACGGTTTTATTGTCGGCCATATCGTCCCAGAAGCCCAAGAAGGGGGGCCAATTGCACTATTGAAAGATGGAGATTTAATAACGATAGATGCGAAAACTAATAAACTCTCTGTTGACATGACTAACGAAGAACTCAAACGTAGAAAACAAAAATGGAAAGCCCCTCCCCTGCCAGTAACACAAGGTACTTTGTATAAATATATAAAAAGTGTCAGTAACGCTTCACTTGGTTGCGTGACTGACAATGAATAATTGTCAGTTTTTTTCGATTTTATTATAAAAATTAATAACCTTTACAACATAGTTTTGAGTTTCTTTATACGGAGGGATACTACGATTATATTTCAGCACTGCATTTTCACCAGCGTTATAAGCAGCAGCAGTCAATCTTAAATCTCCGTCAAATAGATTCAGAAGGTCTCTTAAGTATTGAGTACCTCCTTTTATATTTTGAATAGGGTCACGGCGATTTGTTACCCCGTAGCGCTTAGCGGTAGCAGGCATAAGTTGCATTAATCCAACAGCACCAGCAGAAGAAACAGCTTGTGAATTATAAGAGGATTCTGTGTTTATTACCGCGTGAACTAGATTCGCAGAAACTCCAAATTTACTGGATATGTTTCTAATTATAGCTCCATAGACACGCTTACCTTTTTCATATCCTAAAACNTTTCCTTTCGCCAAGCTCCTCGCCCTCGGCCTACCCTGAGGTCGATATTTCTGGAGAGAGAATTTTTTGAAACCGGAGTGTTTTCTTTTATCGCCAAAATTAAATTTACCAGAACGGTCAACATATTTATAAATTTTAAACTTTTTTAACTTTGATGAAGAATTTGTTACTTTATCAAAAAACACCTGCTCCTTTTTTTTATAAACCAAATTTTTTTGTCTCTGACTTTCGGCAATTGCATTGTCAATTTCACGCCATTTAGTTAAATCTGGTAGGGTGCTGTCCCCCATGCAAACGAAAGAAATTAGCAAAGTTGCGCTTACCCTAAGCAAGAACATGCAGCCACCTTGAGCAAAAAAAGAATACCAATAAGGTAAATAGTCCAGCAATTAAATCATCAATCATTATTCCAAAACCACCTCTGAATGACCTATCAAAAAAAGAGATGGGCCAAGGTTTCAAAATATCAAAAAATCTAAAGAGACAAAAACAAACTAAAACGTTCAGAAAAGTAAATGATATGAAAAATAAAGGAACTAGCATCCCGACTATTTCATCAAAGACGATTGACGAATGATCGTGATTTTTAAATAAGCTAGCACTCCTTCCGCATAAATAAATCCCAAGCACAATAAGAAAACCTAGCAAGATTAATCGATGACCAATAAAAGTGTGGTTCATTAATAAGGCTATTGGAATGGCAGGAATGCTCCCGATAGTTCCCGGGGCGAAGGGACTTAAACCACTGCCAAATCCCAACGATAAAAAGTGGCCAGGATCAAGTAATAAACGCCAATGCGGCTTTTCGAGACTATTCATTTTTATTTTTGTTGATATACACGATTACCATAATGTATTCTGTGAGACGATTATACCACGGTTGATCGCCTTCGATAGGAAAGTAAATTATGTATACTGCTAGAGACATTGCAAATAAATTTGATATTAACCTTAAGGGAGATTCAACTATAGAAATACATGGGGTCTGCGGCATATCTGACAACCTCCCAAACCACATCTCTTTTATCACTAATGAGGCTATGATTCAGAACGCGGAAAAATCTGAAATACCAGTATTCGTCTGCAATAATAAATTGAAATTAAAAAATAAAACTGCACTTATACACGAAGAGCCCGATTTTATTTTTACGTTAATTGCCAATTTGTTCAAAAGAAGCAGCTTAACCATAGAAAAACACGCAAAGAATCATTCACATAACACTATCGACAAGACCGCAACAATTATGAAAAATGTAGTTTTAGGTAGAAATATAGTTATAGGGTCAGATACTACTATTTATCCAAATACAGTTATAGGCGATAGGTGTAAAATCGGAGCCAACTGCACTATCTATCCTAACTGCACCATAAGAGAAGATACACACATAAAAAATAACGTGATCATCCAGGCGGGAGTATGTATTGGGTCAGATGGATTCGGCTTTACCAAACACAAAAGCAAACACATAAAAATTCCCCAACTTGGAAATGTTGTGATCGAGGATGATGTTGAAATTGGCAGTAATACCACTATTGATAGAGGCAGATTCAGTTCAACAATTATAGGAAAAGGTTCAAAAATCGACAATCTTGTNATGATAGGCCACAATGTGAAAATCGGGAATGATTGTTTGATCGTATCTCAAGTAGGTATTTCAGGTAGCACTACATTAGGAGACAGAGTCACGTTAGCAGGTCAGGCCGGTACTGTCGGCCATATTTCAATTTGTAGTGATACTACCGTGTTAGGTAAAGGGGGGGTGACCAAAAGCATTACCGAACCCGGAATTTATGCAGGCATGCCGATAAAGCCCGCAAAAGTGTGGCGTAAAGCAATAGCGAACATGTACAAATCTATTTTAAAACGCAATGAAAAGCAGTAAGTTGGACTTAGTTGTTATAGGGGGAGGCTCGGGAGGCGTAAGAGCAGCTAGAATGGCTGCTATGTACGGTAAAAAAGTTGCACTAATAGAGAGCAAAGATTTGGGGGGGACATGCGTGAACTTGGGCTGCATTCCAAAAAAACTTTTTTCTTATGCCGCTCATTGTAAAGAGAATTTTGAAGAGTCAGTCGGCTTTGGATGGAAACATGAAAATTTGAATTTTAGTTGGACCGAATTAATTCAAAATAAAAATAAAGAGATTGCTAGGCTTAATGAAATCTATCAAAAGCTGCTTGAAAACTCAGGGGTCTCAATTATAAGGGAAAAAGCGTCGTTCGTTAATCGCAATACTATAAAAGCTGGCTCAATTAACCTTACTAGCGAAAATATTCTCATTGCCACCGGCGGAACACCAGTAAAGCCAAACTTTCTATCTGACGAGAGAATCATTACATCNGATGAAGCGTTCCATTTAAAAAAGTTACCTTCAACCATCAGTTTAGTTGGGGGAGGCTATATTGCTTTAGAATTCGCTTCCATTTTTAACGGACTTGGTTGTACAACAAACCTACTGTACAGGGGGCCATTATTCCTTCGAGGATTTGACAGCGAGTGCAGGGAATTTCTAGCAAACCAAATGAAGGATAAAGGAATAAATCTAATTTTTAATTGTGACGTTAAAAATATCGAAAGTAGAACTAATGAATTAGAACTAACCACCTCTGACTCAAAAAAAATAGAAAGCGAACTAATTATGTTTGCAACTGGTAGGAGGCCAAATATAGACGGGTTAGGCCTAGAAGAATTAGATTTAAAATTAGATTCTGAAAACGCTGTTGTAGTAGACACTAATTACAAGACAAGTATCGATAACATCTTCGCAATTGGAGATATTACTAACCGGATAAATTTGACACCAGTAGCAATTAATGAGGCGATGGCATTGACAGATTTTTTGTATGGGGACAAAAATAAAACCGTTAATTACGAAAACGTTCCTAGCGCAATTTTTACTCTACCAAACTTTGCTACAGTAGGTGTATCGGAGGATTTGGCTAATGAAATGGGATTGACAATTAAAGTATATACAGCAAACTTTAAACAACTGAAGCACACATTAACGAGTTCTGGCGAAAGGTGTTTCATGAAACTCATTGTAAATTCAGAAGATAATAAAATAATCGGGGCACATATGGTGGGAGCCGATGCTGGAGAACAAATCCAAGGCATTGCTATCGCCATTCAAAGTGGAGCCACAAAAGAAGATTTTGACCAAACAATTGGTATTCATCCGACGAGTGCAGAGGAATGGGTGACTATGCGAGAGGAAAGATCATGCTAGAAAAAATGCCTTTCATCGTAAGTTTTACAATAATTTTAAGCATCCTATTCTTAATATTTAATAAAACAGTAAATGCGCTNGAGATTGGAGAACAAGCACCAAACTTTCTGCTACCGGGGTCAGACGGCAACACACACTCATTGTCTAACTTGAAGGGTCAATGGGTGGTATTAGCTTGGTTTCCTAAGGCTTTCACAGGCGGATGAACGGCTGAATGTAAATCGCTTCGTGAAAGCGAAATTGTTCTAACCAAAAAAAATATCAAACTATTTATGGCCAGCACAGATACCTTTGATACTATAAAAAAATTTGCGGAAAAAAATAATGCTACCTTTCCTATTCTAAGCGACGCTGATAAAAAAGCTGCCAAAGCTTACAAGGTTTTGATGGCAGGACTATTTGCTTCGCGTACTACATTTATAATAAAACCTGACGGTACAATTGCTCATATCGAAAAAAAAGTAAACCCTCTAAACGCTGGCAAACAGCTAATTGAAATACTCGATAAATTGATGTAGATAATTAAATTAATTTGTGAGATATATAAGCCTTAGTATCTGACAAAATCCTGCACAAAAGAGAGCTACGACTAGTCCAAGCCAAACTCCTTCAGTACCATAACCAAGCACAACGCCTAAAATATAAGACGTACTAAAACCAACCACCCAATAGCTTATAAAGTTCATTATCATGGGAATTTTTGTGTCCTTCATCCCCCGCAAAGCAAACGACGCCGCAGTTTGCATTGCATCGCCAATTTGTACAAATGCTGCAATTTGTAATAAAGGAATAGCTAATTTTTGCACATCGGGCACATCCGTATAAATTGAGCAAATCAAACTTGGATAGAAAAAAGAAATATAAGAACCTACTATTGATATGATCAGGCATAACAAGATACCGTGAAAAGCTAGCCGCTTTGAAGAGTTTAATTCTCCTTTTCCTGCCAACTGTCCAACACAAACTGTAATCGCCATACTCAGACCAAGTGGCACCATAAAAACAAAACCAGAATAATTAAGAACAATTTGATGGGCAGAGGCTTGAATTGTTCCCAACCGACCAACTATTAGGGTCAGAACAGAGAAGAGTCCAGTCTGAAGACAGAGAGAAAGACCTATAGGATATCCAAGTTTTAAAATAGTTCGTAATCTGGTTCTATCAAAAGTAGAAGGAATATAGTCTCCATAAAAACCACGATGCGCCGAAATAAACTTACTATAAGTTAACAAAAGACCAAACATTATCCAGAAAACTATTCCACTCCCAAATCCGCATCCCTCGACGCCAAAGGACGGGATACCGAGTCCCCCATAAATAAATAAATAATTTAAGGTTAAATTAATTGGAAGGCAGCATACCATCACTATTAGGATAGGGATAGTTCGGCCCATACCTTCGCTTACTTGTTTGAGAACATGGTAATAAAAAGCTGGGAACACCCCAATACTTAAACCTTTCAGGTAATCTTGTGCTAACTCTGCAGTTGTTGAATCTATTCCAACAATTAAATAAATCGGTAAAAAGTTTCTCATTACAATAAAAATAATTAGAGCAATTATTGAGGCGAGTATAAAACCTTGCGATGTGATCGGTTTAATAGCTGCAAAATTGTTGCCTCCAAAAAATTGGGCAACCATAGGACCAATAGCCATTATTAAACCTAAGCCAAACAAAAATAATGAAATCCAAACGCTCGATCCTATCGCAATAGCTGCAAGATGAGTTTCTGAAAACCTGGCAACCATTAAAGTATCGCCAACGTTAATTGCAATGCTTGAGAGATTATTAAAAACTAAAGGCAGGCCCACTAGCAAAATTTTTTTATAGTCCTGAATCATACGATTTAGAAAGTCAAACGACATAATTATAAAATCGCAGTCTCATTCAAAAATTCTAGAAATATATTTTGGAATCTTTGGTGCCGCAGAAATCAAGGCTTGGGTATACGGATTGGAGGCATTAATGATTATCTTTTCAACTGGGCCAAACTCGACAACTTTACCCTTCCTTAGGACCAATACATCATCAGCAAAATATGATACTAAATTGATATCATGAGTAATAAATAAATAGCTTATCCCCTTGTTAATTTGAAGTTGCTTCAACAATTCAATTATTTGGGCTTGAATCAATACATCAAGAGAACTCGTAGGCTCATCGCAAATAATGACCTTTGGCTCTACCGCAAGCGCCCTAGCGATACATATTCTTTGACGTTGTCCTCCCGAAAATTCATGGGGAAACCGTGAAACACAGTCAGGTGATAAACCAACGTCATTAAGAATACCTCTAATCTTTTTATCAATATCATTTTTCGCCAAACTTGGTCGATGAATTTTTATCCCTTCCTCGATTATTTCTCCTACCCGCATTCTTGGATTTAAAGACGAAATCGGATCTTGGAAGACGACTTGAAGATTTGCTCTTATCTTTCTTAATAACTTCCGACCGCAGTTGAGAATATCGGTATCATGAAAAATCACTTTTCCTGATATCTCAGCCGAACATAATCCTAAAATCGTTCTAGCTAATGTGGTCTTCCCCGAGCCAGACTCCCCCACAACAGCCAGTGTTGAACTTTTGCGCAACGCAAATGAAACATTATCTAATGCTTTGAAATATTTACGCCGACTGAAAATTTTATCTTTCTTCAGCTTGAAAGAAGTATTCAATTCGTTAACTTTCACAATGGGATCGCTCAACACCTGTGATACATTTTTTTGTTCTTTTTCTCTTTTCGTCCAAGACGGCAAAGCCTTCATTAATTCTTTAGAATAGGAACTTGGGGCCTCGAAGTGCAAAGACCCTGTTGAACTTTTATCGGTTATGCAGCCATCCCTCATAACCATCACCCTATCCGAAATTTGAAAAGCAACCGCTAGATCGTGGGTTATAAAGAGTATACTCATTTTTGTGCGCTTTTGAATACTCTTAATCAACTCTAGAATCTTAGATTGAACACTCACATCCAGAGCGGTAGTAGGCTCATCTGCTATTAGAAGCCTAGGATTTTTTGCGAGAGCAATAGCAATCATTACTCTTTGTTTCATGCCACCAGATAATTGATGAGGATAAGATTTAAACACTCTCTGGGGATCATCTATCTCTACCTCATTTATAAGATCCATAGCTTTTTGTTTTTGCTCACTGGTACTTACCCCAGCCGTTCCGGAATTTTTCAATACCTCAAGGATTTGCTGCCCAATAGATATGACAGGGTTCAAGGACGACTGAGCTTCTTGAAAAACAAAACCAACCGAATATCTACGTAATGCTCTTAAATCCGATTCGGTACTTGGGTATATCAACTGGTTATCAAATTTCACTTTTCCAGCGCTAATTTGTATATCGTTGGGCTGTAAGCCGAATAATGAAAGAGCAGTTAATGATTTTCCACTTCCAGATTCTCCAACCAAAGCTATCGTTTCCGATACACCAATTTCAAAACTTATATTACGCACAATATTTTTTTTAACTGGATGAATGGCCTTTATAGTTAATCCATTAACTTCTAGAATCTTTTGTCTATAGTTGCTTTCTTGAAATTTAGACATTTTATTACTTAATCATTGGTTTTAGGATCAAATGCATCCCTGGTGGAGTCCGCAAAAATATTAGCAGCTAATACAAGAAATAACATGAAGAAAAATGCAGAACCCAAAGACCACCAAACGACAGGTTCACGGGCTAATTCTAATCTCGCACTATTTATCATATTGCCCCATGACTCCATACTTGGATCTACGCCAATATCAATATAGGAGAGTGCTGCCTCTGCCAACACTAAACCGCTAAAATCTAATACCAATGTGATCATTACCAAATGCATAAGATTAGGAGTAACGTGTCTGAAAAGAACTCTTAATTTTGAAGCACCTAAAGCTGTGGCAGCCGCAACGAAATCCATTTCTCTAAGCTTTAAAGTCTCGGCTCTCACATAGCGACAAAGGGTGGTCCATGAAGTGATGCCGATAATCATACAAAGAGCCAGTAACCTTAAATCAGCTCTAGCAACAACACTCATATAAATATCAGAGTGCTTTGACATATATATCTCCAGCATTAATGCCGCTGCTGCGATTAATAAAACTCCTGGTATAGAAGACAATGTAGTATACAAAAACTGTATAACATCATCTATCCATCCACCAAAATAACCAGCAGTAACTCCAAAAATTAAAGCAAATGGCAGAGCTAACAACGTCGTAAGTGTCCCAATTAATACCCCCGTTCTTATACTCTTAAAACTTTGATACAAAACATCATTGCCGACCTTATCAGTCCCAAGGATATGGTAATGACCAGCAAAAACAAATAGAAACGAAAACAACAAACAAAAACCCAAAAGGGCAACCCAAAAAACTCTAAAAGAAATCGAGGAAATCCGAACAAAGCTTACAAACGACATAACCGATTCAGGTTTACTACGATAACTAAAAAAATAATAGGTGAATAGTAGAACTAACCAAAATATAAAGCCCATACACAAAATGCAAATAAGAGAAATCCATATATCGGGCCAATAATCTATTTCGGGGTCAATTAGATGAGCACCACCGAATTTTAATCTAGGAAATTCTCTCGCAATACTTCCATCGTCATTTAAAAGTGTTTCCTTCACAAACGACGAATAAGCGAAGGGGGCGGAATACGTTGTTTCAACTTGTTTTGATATTGGCTCAAATAAATAATCTAAAACACTTGTTATTTCTTGAGATTTTTTATTATTTTCTAGATTTTTAAAGTGTATGCTATCCAGTAGACATACGGCAAGATAAAAACACAACACCATCCCGGAAGCTATTGCGAATGGTTTCCGAAAAACCTGCCGCCAAACGTCAAGCAGCTGCTTATCCTTAAACACGAACAACGAATATAAAAAAATTCCAGCTAACAAAAGAAAGAATAAGAAATCGGTTTTTAGTATTACAATTTGCATAGAAACACTGGGCATCAATTTAATCTAACCCTAGGATCAACCAAAGTATAAGAGATATCAGTTAAAATTAGGCCCACAATATAAAGAAGAGAACCGAGAAAAACCATCGATCTTACAATCGCAAAGTCCTGAGCCCTAATCGCTTCTATGGTATAACTACCCAAACCGGGGACTCCAAAAAAAGACTCTGTAATCAGGCTGCCTAAAAACAATGACGGCAAAACTACAACTACGCCAGTCATTATCGGGATCAATGCATTTCGCAAAACATGTGATAACATGATTCGACTTTCCTTAAAGCCTTTTGACCGAGCTGTTCTTACGTAATCCTTATTTACTTCTTCCAAAAAAATTGTTCTATACCATCTCGTGCCATTTCCTAAACCGGATATGACACCAATAGCTACTGGCAATATTAAAAATTTAATAGCCGACAGACCCTCTGAATAACCTGATATTGGAACAAGCTTCAGCATCTTTCCGATCAAATATTGACCCCCGATAATATAAAATAAGCCAGAAATTGACATCATAAAAACACAGATTAAGACTCCGGTGGAGTCGATATAGGTAGCTCTAAAGAATGCAACAAATAGCGCTATCGTTAATGTAAGACAAACACCGACTATCAAAACGGGCAGTGCTATAGCTAAACTTGGCCACATTCTTTTTGAAATATCGAACGAAATATCTCGGCCGCTATCCGATTGACCAAATTCAAAAAGGAAAAGTTTCAAGCTATTTTCAAAAAAAATTGTTTCTGATATTTTTTTTACACCATCTAGTTCAGAGGCCCACAGCAAAGGTTTATTATATCCCCTCTCAAACTTCCAATTATCAATCGCTTCTTGCGTCACATGTTTATTTCCTAAATGTAGTCTGGCCATGTCATCAGGAGTGTTAACGATAAAAAACAAAAAAAATGTAAAAATATTAACAGCAATTAAAATTGGAATAGCATAAAGCATCCTTTTTAATAAATAATTAAACACTTGTAATTTTGTCCTTTTTTGCTCTAAATAGACAAGTAAAGAATACCGCCAAAATGGAAATAACTGCGAATACTAATGGCCACAATACTGGTTGGTTTGCATCGGCCCTGTATTCCTTTCTCTCCTTCTGATTAATCGTTTTATATTTTAGTGTATTTCTAGCCATTAAATTAGGTACAACGCCTTTCATCCATTTATGATAGAGGGTATATGTCGTCGGATGGTATCCCCAGACCCAGGGTGAATCTTCCCTAACCAACTCAACCATTTCATTAATTATTTTCTGGCGATTTGCTCCATTTGGAGTTTCCATCATTTTCGGGAACAAGATATCGAATTCAGGATTTTGATAATTTGTTGCATTTTCACCTTGCGTTTCAACTTTCGAATTAGGTCCATAAAGCAAAAATAAGAAATTTTCTGGGTCAGGGTAATCCGCATTCCATCCCCAACTAAAAATCTGAGCTGTTCCCTTACGAATTTTTTCTTGAAACCTGTTATAGTCTGTAGCGCGAACAATTAATTCGATTCCCAACTTTTTGAACTGCTTTCTATACCAGTTTAATACAGCTTTTCCTGAAGGTCCTCCCAAAACGGTATCATAAAACAAAGTTAGGCGCTTACCAGTTTCCTTGTCAATTCCCTCGGGATAACCTGCCTGATTCATTAAATCTTGTGCAAGTTCAATAGATTTTCGCCTTGGTCCTTTTTCAGTCCAATAGTAAACATGTTCATTAACTCCGGACGAACCATCTAAATAGCCAAAAATACCGGGAGGAATAGGACCTTGAGCAACTAACCCTCGACCGTTCGCAAAAATTGATAGGAGTTCCTCATAATTTATCGCGATCGAGATAGCCCGCCGTAAAAATTTTTGCTTTTGAGAGTATCCGCCAATTATTGAATCTGTCATATTAAATCCCATATATGCAATTGATGGCTTAACCGCTTTAACTAAATTAACACCTTTCGCTTCTATATCAGTCGACAAATTTGCATCACCTCTCGAATTTATACTGATAACCTGATCAAAACTATCTGATAAAATACCTGACGCGTCATAATAACCTTGTAAAAATTTTGACCATTCGGGGATAGCCTCTTTTTCAAGAATAAAATGAGCCTCATCTACACCTCGATCGAAATTTAAGTCAATTCTCTGATTATTATGCTCAATTAACGGCCTCAATTTTGGATTGTAGTTTGGATTTTTTTTTAAAATTATTCGTCTATTTGGGTTATTTTCCGTCAACATATAAGGACCAGTGCCAATTGGATACCAATCAAGACTGAGGTTTTTTTCTTTGAAGCCAGTCTGTGAAAAAAAAGCTTCAGCTTCCCATGGTATAGGTGCAAAGAAATTCATTGCAAGCCAGTATTTAAATTGAGGATATTTTCCATAAATTTTTATCTCAAATTCATAATCATTAACTACCTTAACTCCCGCTATGTTAAATTTTTTCAAATCAATTACATGTCCTTTCTTATTTGAAGCTACTAGCTTCTCTTTCAACTCCTTCAAACCGACTATATGTTTTGACATCAAACCTGATATTGGAGAATGTTTCTGTGGATGAGCTAACCTTTTTATTTGAAAAGCATAATCGTAGGCGGTTAACTCTCGTGTTCCTGTTGAAGTGAAAAAAGAAAAAGTTTTTATTTGGGAGATTTGATCATATGTTAAATCATGATAAACGAAATTACCCTGAGAATCTTTTGCAAAACAGGGGTGCGGCTGAAATAGGATACCTGGTTTTATTCTAATTTTATAAATCGAATAATTCATTGATTCCTCTTGAATTAGTACTGGCTCAGGCAATTTTAAAGCGGTGAGTGCCTCTAGCCTATATGGCCTATCTAGATAGTGGTACTGCACTAACGGCTCATAAATTTGAGAGATAAATCGAGCTTCATTCTCACTATAAGAAGAGACCGGATCAAGGTGCTTTGGTCGCTCTGCAAAGGACGAGTAATTAATAGAAGAGCCCTCTTTTTCAGTTGGATAAGGGTTATTCCATGGTTCAGAACAACCTACAATCAGAAGAAGAAAAAGAATAATAAACTTATATTGGTACATTTGAGAGCGTCAGTTCGGACGATTCCTTTTATAGTTAGTTTGTCTAATATACAATAGGAATATCCAAATCTGAAATAGACGCTATAACAAATTTAAATAAATCAGGGGAAACAAATGGGATTTCTAGCCAACAAAAAAGCGCTTGTATTGGGGATAGCAAGTAAAAAGTCTATAGCCTATGGAATTGCAAAAGCGATACATCATCAAGGAGCCGAAGTAGCAATAACCTTTCAAAACGAGCGACTTGAGGAAAGGGCAAAAAACTTTGCAACTGAACTCTCATCACCATTTTTTCTCAAATGTGACGTAGATGAAGATAATGATATCAAAAATCTATTCGAAGGGGTAAATAAATATTGGGATAAAATCGATATAATTGTACACTCAATCGCCTTTGCACCTAGGGAAATGTTACAAGGTAATTACCTCGATAACTTAACCAGAGATGGCTTCAGAATAGCTCATGAAACAAGCTCTTATAGCTTTGCTGCAATAGGTAAAGCGGCAATACCTTTACTCTCACCAAATTCTGCACTTCTAACACTTTCCTACATAGGAGCGGTGAAGGCGATGCCGAGTTATAATGTGATGGGTGTTGCTAAAGCAAGTCTCGAAAGTAACATTAAGTATATGGCAGCTAACCTAGGACCAAATGGGGTTAGGGTCAATGGAATCTCAGCTGGGCCCATCAAAACACTTGCCGCTTCAGGCGTGAAAGATCTAAAGAAATTTTTAACGTTTGTCGAAGAGGCTTCTCCCCTACGCCGCAATGTATCTATCGAAGAAGTTGGAAATACCGCGGCGTTTTTATGCTCAGATCTAGCATCCGCGATTACAGGAGAGATAACCTATGTAGATTGTGGATATAACATCATCGGTGTTACATCCTAAAAAATGAAAAGATCCCAACACACATTTATTCTATGGGGAACATTTTTAAGTGTTATTTTAGGACTCTTGAGCGGAGGCTTTTTCATAGAAACATCTCTTAAAATTCAGTGGATTGGTCAACTTTTTTTAAACGCATTAAAAATGACAATCATCCCGTTAATTTTTTCTGCAGTTGTAAGCGGAATCTGTAATTTAAACAGAAACTCTAATTTCGGGATTACCGGTTTTATTACGGTCACCTACTACACAGTAACCACATCAATTGCTGTATTGATTGGTTTGATATGCGTGAATTTATTAGAACCAGGGAGAGGCTTGAAATTAAATATTAACGAGTCAAATCAGTATAATGGTAACAACGAAGTACTTTCATTTTCAGACATTCCTTTATCAATGGTTACCGATAATCTCTTTAAGTCAGCGACGAACGGAGAATTGCTACCAATTATTATTTTCGGAGTGTTATTTGCCGTTGCTCTGTTAAAAGTTGATGGCAAAGCCGAAAGACTAATAATCTTTTTTGGCGACATAAACACCGTGATGATGCAAATCGTAAGCTGGATAATGCTATTGACACCAATTGGCGTTTTTGCTCTTGTGTCGTCACGCGTTGCTGAAGCCGGTGGCTTGGAAGGCTTCTCGGATGAAATTAAAGCAGTTGGCCAGTATGTTGCTTGTGTAATATTTGGACTAGCGATTCATTTCTTTTTTTTATTCCTTGTTTTAAAAAAAATCACCACTTATGGAATTTTATATATCAAATTTCTCCTCCGCGCTTTACTAACAGCTTTTGGAACAGCGAGCTCCTCGGCTACACTCCCAACAAGTCTTGCATGTACTAATGAGGCAGGAGTTAACCCATCCACTTCTAAGTTTGTTCTTCCTCTTGGCGCAACCATAAATATGGACGGAACTGCTCTATATGAAGCAGTGGCAGTGATGTTTATTGCCCAGGCTTATGGAATTGAGTTAAGTATTGGACAACAAGTTATCGTTTTTATAACAGCAACCTTAGCGGCGATCGGTGCCGCAGGAATTCCACAAGCAGGGTTGGTAACAATGGTGCTAGTATTAACCGCTGTTAATCTTCCATTAGAAGGAGTGGGGCTATTGCTTGCAGTAGATTGGTTTTTAGATCGATTTAGGACCACTATTAATGTTTGGGGTGATAGCGTAGGTGCGGCAGTTGTAGAGCAAATGACGCAGCAAAAGAACAAAATTAAGGGCTGAGGTTAGAACTATAGATTTTAATTTTTTTATCGCGTCTAAGAGTTGTCAAGTAGTCCTTCCACATGACAGCAGAGCGTGGTCTTATAATAAAATCGCGCGTCTTATCCAACGCATCTCCACCTGCTTCCGCAACAGCTGGCGCTTGCTGATTATGGACCCTAATGATAGCAATTGTGCTTTCATCGTATTCGATTTTGAGGTAATGAGGATTATTGTTTTGTAATTCAACGGCAAAAGCTTTATTTCTTACATTAAGTGGAATCTTCTCAGAATAACGGTCAATACTTTTGTTTAACTTCCAGCTTAATTTTTCCTTCTGAAACGTTTCGGATTGCCCCCCGGACTCCCTTAATTCTGTTATGATTGAATCTACAAATTTCATGGTTTCATCTTTTAATTTAGCGTCGGTTAAATCTTTTTCTACCTTATCCCGTACATCCTTTAATTCAGGGGTAATTGCTTTTTCATATTTCTTTACTCTGAACAAAAATAGGATATCCCCCGCTGTTTCGACAGGCTCACTATTATACTTATTATCCAATACATCATCATTGAAGACTTTTGGAACCGACGAGGCGCCGAAGTCAACAATGAATCGCTCTTTAGTAATTAATCCTGTTTCCTGTCGCTGTAGTCCTAACGTTGACGAAACCAGATCAAGACTATCAGGATTTTCAAAAGCCAACTCAGCCATCAGTTCAGCACTTTCAACGTAAACCTGCTCAGTTCTACGATCAAATTCATCCTCCATTATCTGAGACTTAACATCATCAAAAGATAACGTCTTAGCTGGATTAATCACATTCAATTTTACAACATGCGTACCAAATTCAGTATCTATGGGCTTAGAAACCACCCCCGCTTCAGTTAAAGCAAAGACCGCATCGTCTAGGGGCCCAGGTAAATCACCACGATTTAGATTTTCGACTGAGTCTAGTTCAATTTCAATTTTGCCATCAATAGTTTGGGATATTTCGTATAAATTCTTACCATCTGACAACAGACTGAAGATTTTACCAATTATTTCGCTTCTGGCCTTATCCTCTAACGTCGGGTTCTCCTTAATTAGCAGGTACTCAATGCTTCTAGTTTCGGGCGTAGTGTAAGATCCTATATTAGATGTATAGATGTTCCGCAAAATTACTTCCTCAATTTTAGGCAAAGACCCCTTTATCGATTCACGACTTAGTTTCAAATATTCTAAGGCAAGTTTTTCTTTGGTTTTATAAGACTCTCTGTTTTGCTGATAAAATTCTTCTAACTCTTGTTTTGTTAAGATAATATCTTCGGATTTTGGGAATATTTTTATCAACGCTAAACTGATATCTCGTTTTTGGTTCCTCAACTGAAAAAGAAAAGAGTTTTCTGAATCAGTCGAAAATTCCGATCCAAGTATGCCCAATTTAATGTGTGATCTAAGGACGTCCGAAGCAACACTTGCCTCAAATTCCTTTGTAGTAGTTCCTGTTCTCGCAAGAAGCGACTCATATCTTTCTCTTGAAAAACCATCCTCATCATAGAAAGCATCAACATCTTTTAATTTTTTAACCAATGAATCATCGCTAATTTTGATTCCTGCGTCAGCGATCACTTGATCTAAGACTATTTCATCTATCATAAGGTTAAGTGTTTGTAATTTTATAAAATCACTTGACCATAAATCAGGGTCAGTCTGGGTCTGCAAATTATCCTCAGTTTGTTGCCTGATAATTTTTATTCTATCAATCAAATCGGTAAGTGTAATCTTATGAGAATCTACTTCAGCAACCGTAACATCACCTTGACCGGTAAAGTAACTTTGGATTCCAAACAACGCAAATGTCAAAGAGATCAAGAAAACAATGATCCCTACAATTAACCCTTGTGATTTATCCCGTATTAATTGGAGCATTTTTCAAACTAAGATTTCGAGGATACGATTTCTTCAAGAGTCTCTAGTAATGTCGGCCGAAATCTCTCGTAACATTCACTCATTGGAAAATGACCAAGACCTTTAAGAGTTTTATAGTTTGCGCCCTTTATTTTTTTAACAGATTCTTCAACGTGATCAGGGGGGCAGGTAAAGTCATATTCACCAGCATAAACAAAGACAGGAAGTTTTGTACCATCTATTGATTTAGCGATATGCTCATCACCGTTGTCAACACCCCAAAGGTGGAGGTCGTTTCTGATAACCCTCGGAGAAGAGCTTTGTATGGTTCTATTGATTTGCCGGTCAACCTTAGATATATCGGGGGCCATTACCGAATCCATCAAACCAGGCATATTCATTTGGGTATTTATATCTGGATCTATCCACCAGTCATGAAAAAAACCATATGTTGGCGTAGTACCTGCCAAAGAGATAATGCCTCTAAATTTATCGGCATATTTAGCAGCTAAATGAAGCCCAATAACCGCGCCTATACTACACCCTATGAAGACTGGTTTTTCTTTGATTCCTAAAGAATCTATAAAACTCATCACAAATTTAGTAACCCATTCCGAACGCAATAATTGGTCCTCTGAATACAAATCCTTATCACAAGATGGATCTGACTTACCATGCGAGGGAAGATCATAAGCAATGACTCTAAATTTTTTTGTCAATTCTCTGTCTTCAAGAAGATGACGCCATTGCCTATTCTCATTTCCAGCTGTATGTTGACAGATCAAAGGAATACCCTCACCAGCCTCAAAATAAAATACTTTATGACGGGCTCCATCTATCGTAACGTTCGTGTATCTTCCGACCGCCTGCCATTCGTCAAAAAATTCGGGGTCAGATGCTGTTACCAGTGGTCCTTGCAACTCTCGCCCAACTCTTACCCAATTTGAAAATGTAAACCATTGCTGAAAAACTATTTTAATATCCCCATCAAATTTCATGTCACCAATTGCGATCAAGGCAAAAAAATCGTTATAAAGGGCCGGCGGTTTCGGATCCAAAAGCTTAGACCAAACGTCCTCCGACGCGCTAAGAGTTAGAACACTTCTTACCAACGGACCGCTGTCTACGGTGATATTGTCGATCTTACCATTTACTATTGTCAACGTATTTCGCACGCTACCAATTTCAAATGTAATAGGTTCACTGAACCCTCTACCATTCAATGCGCAACCATCATCACTATTTATAGCTTTGACCCATCTATCTAAAAAATCCTCGCCCATTTTCATGTCATTCCCCTCTTGTTTCTATGTACAAAATCATTATTCAGACTTTCGCAATTTATCTAAACTATGGTTGGCCTGACGCTAACAACCAAGACTGGCGGAGCGGACGGGATTCGAACCCGCGACCTCCGGCGTGACAGGCCGGCATTCTAACCAACTGAACTACCGCTCCGATTTGATTCTGGTGGGTGCTGAGGGGATCGAACCCCCGACCTACGCCTTGTAAGGGCGTCGCTCTCCCAGCTGAGCTAAGCACCCAACTATCAGGCTGCAGGGACAAATCTTTTAAAAAGGCAAAACCCCACCCCACGGCAATTATCGTATAAACTTAGCTAAAACTCTAGTGCCGTCGTAATAAATCTGAATCATCGGATTCTTTCGGTTTTTTCTTTGAGACATCTACATCCGACTGTGCGGATTCCAAAGGTTCCGGTAGGGACTGTAGAGCAATTGGAAGAACTTCGTCAATCCATTTAACAGGGACAATTTCAAGACCAGTTTTTACGGCGCCTGGTATCTCCTTGAGATCCCTTTTATTATCATCTGGAATTAACACGGTTTTAATGCCACCCCTTTGAGCGGCCAAGAGTTTTTCTTTAAGACCACCAATCGGCAGCACCTCGCCTCGCAAAGTGATTTCTCCTGTCATAGCAACACTTCTTTTCACTCTTATACCTGTTAACGCCGAGGCCATAGCCAAGCACATCCCAATACCGGCGCTTGGTCCATCCTTGGGGGTAGCCCCCTCGGGGACATGAAAATGAAAATCTTTTTTTCCATAAAAGTCTGCTTTTATCCCTAATGAGTCACTTCTACTTCTAAGCACCGTCATCGCCGCTTTTATTGATTCTTGCATAACGTCTCCCAAACTACCCGTAGATATTTCTCTACCTTTGCCGGGAACGACCGCCGCTTCTATCGTCAGCAGGTCTCCGCCTGTCTGAGTCCAAGCCAGACCAGTAACTTGACCGATTCTATCAGCGTCACCCGCTAGACCATACCGAAATTTTTTGACTCCTAGATACTGCTCAATTGACCGAGGGGTTACCTTTATTGCTTTATCAATTGGCTTTTGGATAATGGCACGAACAACTTTACGGCAAATAGCCGACAACTCCCTCTCTAAGCTACGAACTCCCGCCTCCCTTGTATAGTATCTTATTATTTCTACGATGGACTTATCATTTATATTGATTTCATCATTATCAAGTCCTGCATTTTGAATTGCTTTCGGCATAAGAAAGTTTTTAGCAATATTTGTTTTTTCAATTTCTGTATATCCTGACAGCCTTATAATTTCCATTCTATCTTTAAGAGGCCCGGGAATATCAAGTGTATTAGCAGTTGTCACAAACATCGCTTCTGATAAATCAAAATCCACTTCTAAGTAATGATCGTTAAAACTGTTGTTCTGCTCAGGATCTAACACTTCAAGTAGTGCGGATGCCGGATCTCCTCGAAAGTCCATCGCCATTTTGTCGATTTCGTCCAGTAATATCAGGGGGTTTTTTGTACCGACCTTGGCCATGTTTTGAATTATTTTACCTGGTAACGAGCCAACATATGTCCTTCTATGACCCCTTATTTCAGCTTCATCTCTAACACCGCCTAAAGACATTCTTACAAATTTTCTATTTGTAGCTTTTGCGATAGATTTACCTAAAGAGGTTTTTCCCACTCCAGGAGGTCCAACTAAGCATAGGATGGGGCCTTTTATTTTCTTTACCCTCTGCTGAACTGCCAAATATTCTAGGATCCTCTCCTTCACTTTCTCTAACCCGTGATGATCATTGTCCAATATCTTCTCTGCTTTGTTTAAATCCTTAGATATTTTTGAGCGTTTTTTCCAGGGTAATGAAACAATCCAATCAATATAGTTCCTCACGACTGTTGCTTCTGCGGACATTGGGGACATCATTTTTAATTTTTTTAACTCTGAGTTTGACTTTTTCAAAGCTTCTTTGCTCATCCCTGAATCGTCGATAGACTTCGCTAGTTCGTCGAATTCGTTGGCAGTTTCTTCACCCTCTCCAAGCTCAGTTTGGATGGCTTTCATTTGCTCATTCAAGTAATATTCCCTCTGGCTTTTCTCCATTTGGGTCTTTACCCTGTTACGCAGACTCTTCTCTACCTCCAGCAACTCTATTTCACCGTCCATTAGTGTAATTAACAATTGAAGTCTTTCACGAGTATTTACTGTCTCCAGAATCTTTTGTTTTTGATCGAGCTTGATTGATATGTGAGCAGCGATCGTATCGATAAGTCTAGATACATCATCTATGCCTGCTAAAGAAGCTATGATTTCTGGGGGGACTTTCTTATTTAGCTTTACGTACCTATCGAATTGATTCATCAAGGTCCTAGATAAACTTTGATTTTCTCTCTCACTAAAATTATCATTTTCTAAAAATGTAATTTCGGATAAATAGAACTCTTTTCCACTGGAAAACTTTTCAACTGTGGCTCGTTTGGTACCCTCAACCAAGACTTTAATAGTACCGTCTGGCAACTTTAAAAGTTGTAGTATGTTTGAAACCGTACCTATTGAGTAAATGTCATCCAGACTTGGTTCATTTTCCGCTGCATTTTTTTGCGCTACTAATAATATTTGTTTTCCTGTTTCCATAGCATGTTCTAAGGCCGCAATCGACTTCTGACGACCTACAAACAGTGGAATCACCATATGGGGATAAATTACGACGTCTCTAAGAGGAAGGACCGGAAATTCTTTATTCTGTTCGCTCATTTAAATCTCCTGTAGATTATCAATATGTTCATTCAAAAATAAATCCCGCCCTAGTCGCGTTGAGAGGATTTAATCGGAGGCAGCTTTTGCAGGGCTTGAATTTTCAAATATGATCAAAGGTTTTGATTCACCTGATACGGAGGCTTCGTCTACAACGACTTTAGAGACATTGTTTAGCGAAGGTAGTTCGTACATTGTGTCCAAAAGAGATTCTTCTAAAATAGAACGTAAACCTCGTGCACCCGTCTTTCTTTCAACAGCTTTCTTTGCAACAGCTTCCAAAGCCTCGTCTCTGAATTCTAAACTGCACGATTCCATTTCAAAGAGTCTATTATATTGTTTTGTAAGAGCATTTTTAGGCTCTAATAATATTTCAACAAGCTGTGCTTGATCCAACTCATTCAAAACGGCCATAACTGGAAGTCGCCCGACAAATTCAGGAATTAAACCATACCTGATTAAATCTTCCGGTTCGACGCTGTGTAACACCTCTGAACTTGAGATTTTCTCGTTTTTTGTTTTAACTTCCGCCGAAAATCCGATTCCACCCTTCTCTGATCTCTCTCGAACAATTTTGTCTAGGCCGGCGAAGGCTCCCCCACATATAAATAAAATATTGCTAGTATCGACTTGTAAAAATTCCTGTTGCGGGTGCTTTCGGCCTCCTTGAGGAGGTACTGAAGCTACTGTTCCTTCGATTAATTTTAGCAGCGCTTGTTGCACTCCTTCCCCAGAAACGTCTCTAGTTATTGAAGGATTGTCAGACTTCCTAGAAATCTTATCAATTTCATCGATATAAACAATCCCATTCTGAGCTCTTTCCACGTCATAATCACATTTCTGAAGTAATTTTTGGATTATATTTTCAACGTCTTCCCCCACATAGCCAGCTTCTGTCAAAGTTGTTGCGTCGGCCATGGTGAAGGGAACATTAAGCAATCTCGCAAGTGTTTCGGCAAGGAGTGTTTTACCGCTTCCTGTTGGGCCGATAAGAAGAACATTGCTCTTAGCTAACTCGATATCCTCCTTACCTGTTCTGTTGTTGAGGCGCTTATAATGATTATATACAGCGACCGAAAGAATCCTCTTTGCTCTTTCCTGACCTATCACGTAATCATCTAGACTCTGGTTTATTTCAGCAGGGACCGGTAAGTTACCGTTGNCTTCCGAATCCGACTCTTCAATTTCTTCCCTGATAATATCGTTACAAAGCTCAACGCATTCATCGCAAATGAAGACAGAGGGACCTGCAATTAACTTTCGAACTTCGTGTTGGTTTTTTCCGCAAAAAGAACAATGTAGAGTGCGGTTTTCTTCTGTGCTATTTGTTGAATCAGTCATTTTAAAATTCCCTGATTTTAATAATTCTTACTTTCTTTCATTTAAAACTTGATCAATTATACCGTATTCTTTGGCTTCCTCCGCACTCATAAATCTATCCCTATCGGTATCCTTCTCGATAGATTTCAGAGTCTTACCGGTATGCTTTGACAATATTTTATTTAATTTATCTCTTGCTTTCAGAATTTCTTTTGCATGGATATCAATATCACTGGCTTGGCCTGAATAACCTCCAAGTGGTTGATGTATCATTATCCGAGAATGAGGAAGACAAAAACGCTTCCCACTGGTCCCGCCTGCCAGGAGAAGGGCTCCCATACTCGCAGCTTGACCGATGCAAGTAGTGCTGACGTTTGGTTTAATGTATCTCAATGTATCGTAGATTGCTAGACCGGCAGAGACGGATCCTCCGGGGGAGTTAATGTATAAATTAATATCTTTATCCGGATTTTCTGATTCTAGAAACAGGAACTGTGCAACTATGACGTTAGCCACAGCGTCGTCCACTGGGCCTACAAGGAAAATGACTCTTTCTTTCAGTAACCTTGAATAAATGTCGAAAGCCCTCTCCCCTCGAGCTGACTGTTCCACTACCATAGGCACTAGATTTAAAGCTTTCATATAAATATTATCTCGTTTTATGCATCTTTNGGTTATTACGAATCATTAGTCTGCATCGGATTAGATAAATCGTCAAATGTTGTTTCTACATCCTCTATGACACAATTAGCAATAGCATAATCCACTAATTTTTGTTCTAAAATTGTTGACTCAAGGGCTTGAATCTGCTGAGGGTTTTCCGAATACCATTTGATCACCTCACTTGGATCCTTATAAGATCTAGCAAAAGTTTCGATCTTCTCTTTTACTTCTTCTTGTGATACCGAAACTGAGCTAGATTTTACTAAATCTGATACGACTAAAGCGGTTTTTAGTCTTTTTTCGGCTTCTTCATCAACTTGTTCTGTAAACTTCTTAGATTTTTCATCCACCTTTTTGCCTTGCGCTATCCATTGTTGTTGAATTTGAGCTTTGGAATTTTCAACCTCTTTTTGTAATAGAATCTTTGGCAATAAAAAGTTAGCTTTTTTAAGGTTTTTATCTAAAATCTGTTCAAAAATTTTTTTTCCTACCATTTGTTCGGATTCAGCCTCTATCTTCTTTTTAATTTCCTGCTTCATTTCGACAATCGAACCACTATCAAATCCGAGTTTCTTTACAAAATCCTCGTTTATATCTGGCAAGATAGGGGACTCAATTGATTTTACATTCACATCAAAGACGGCGGTTTGGTTCGCAACTTCTTCGCTAGGATATTCTTTAGGAAATTTTACCTTTATTTTCTTTTCCTCATCTTTCACTACTCCTACCAGACCTTCATCGAAATCCTTCAGCATTTGACCAGAACCAANGATAAAATCAAAATCTTCCGCATCGCCTCCTTCAAAAGATTTGCCTTTGATTGACCCTTTGAAAGATATCANGACTTTATCCCCGACTATTGATGGCCCGTTCTTTTCCTTCCAGTTTTTATGCTGTTCTTGAAGCTTAGAGATAATTTTATNTACATCAGAGTCTACTATGCTTACTTTGGCGCGTTGAATTTTCAATTCTTCGAATGGCAGGGTGTTTATATCGGGAAAAACTTCAAAAATCGCCACATATATCAGATCTTCTCCTTCAGTCGCATTTGTAACATTAACTTGAGGTGGAGCAACAGGTGAAATCTTTTCGGACGCTATTGCTTTTTGAAAAGAGGTTTGAATTAAATCATTAATGACCTCATTTTTGGCCTCTTGTCCAAATTTCTTTCTTACAATACCTATAGGAACTTTGCCTTTTCTGAAACCATCAATTTTTGCGTTTCTTTGTATTTTTGCTAATTGCTCAACAATCTTTTGAGTGAAATCTTTTGATGAGACTACGACTTTTAATGAGCGCTCTAATTCCGTATTTTTTTCTAATACAATTTCCACTTGCACCTTTCCAATATCAGTAAATTTAAATTTAATTCAAACTTTTTAATGTGCGAAAGGAGAGACTCGAACTCTCACGGGTTACCCCACTGGTACCTAAAACCAGCGCGTCTACCAATTCCGCCACTTTCGCATTATTACTTTAATTTAAAAAATATACAAAGTTCGAAGCACTAATAATAACGCATGTCATTACCGTTATTCTATTAATATTATGATTTTTAAAGAGCAACCTGCGATTGCTTGAGACAAAAATTTCTTATATCGTAACTTTTGTGAACAATTTCGAATCATTTGTAGACTATTTAGTTACAGTTGTCTGGGGCATCCCTTTAGTTGCGTGTGTAGTTGCCACAAGTGCTTATCTTCTTTTCGCCACACGATTAAAACCTTACTTTTATCTGAAACATGCTTTTAAACTACTTTTTATTAGAAAAGAAAATAGAGGCTTAGGTACAAACTCCCACTGGGGCGCCCTTACAACCGCATTAGGAGGAACAATCGGAATGGGTAACATTGCCGGAGTAGCCATAGCACTTCAGATTGGCGGATCCGGCGCAATTTTTTGGATGTGGATAACAGCAGCATTCGGAATGATCATAAAGTTTTTTAGTTGTTCTCTGTCTTGTGTTTATCGGCAAAACGTTGGCAAATCTGGTTATGTTGGTGGTTCAATGTATACAATAATCTTGGGTTTAGGGAATAATTTTCGCTGGCTTTCTTACACATTTTCATTTTTCGGAATGATAGGATGCCTTGGAATATTTCAAGCAAACCAACTGTCTGCTGTGCTTCTTGCAAAATCTCAGTTACCTTCCTTTATTCCTAGCATTATTATCATCGGATTAATTTTTCTAACCCTCAAAGGAGGAGTGAAGCGTCTAGGTTCCTTTTCTAGTGTTTTCCTACCGATAATGGGTGGATGCTATCTAATTATCTGTTTAACTATAATTATTATAAATTTGGATCGCTTGGGCGATATCAGCCGCTCAATATTTTTGGGCGCTTTTGATCCAAACGCCGCGATAGGTGGCGTTCTCGGACTATCAATAAGAGACACAATAATAACCGGCGTCAAAAGAGCAATTTTTTCGAATGAGGCAGGAGTGGGAACGGAAACCCTAGCCCACAGTACCGCAAAGACAGAGTATCCAATCAGAGAGGGGCTTGTTGCCATGATCGGTCCGATTCTTGATACTCACGTGATTTGTACCGCTACAGCACTGATTATTCTATCAACCGATTTGTTAGGTAATACAGAATCAATGGGGATATTACTGGTAGCAGAAGCCATAGAGCAAAGTCTACCCGGAATAGGAGCCTCACTTCTAACAGCAATATTTTCTTTATTTGCGCTATCAACAATGATTACTTATGCTTATTACAGTACTGCTTGCGCAAAATATTTCTTTGGCGAAAAAATTGGGCAATACTATATTTATTTTTATTTGTTACTAATTTTCATTTCACCGTATTGGTCGCCAATTACGGCGATTGGAATTATAGATATCGCTTTCGCATTGATG
The DNA here is from genome assembly GCA_002170535.1 of Methylococcaceae bacterium TMED69. Classification (GTDB taxonomy): domain Bacteria; phylum Pseudomonadota; class Gammaproteobacteria; genus TMED69. Next base: position 13,963 of record NHDW01000008.1, on the reverse strand, counting down.
ACAATCCCAAATCTGATTTCGATTATCCTTCTTGCCCCAGTTGTGCTTAAACAAATGAATATTTACTTTAAAAACTTGGGGCCTAGATAGGCGAAACAGAGCCAGGTGAAGGATTAGCTAGGAACTTACTGAGATTTTGTTTAGATCCTCAAGACTTATGTCTGCGCGAGAGAAGTCGTGTTCTTTAAGATAATCTCCTGGAAAAGCTATCGTAAAGATGCCCGCTTGTTTTGAAGAAGACACTCCGCTAGTACTGTCCTCGATCGTTACAGTCGTTTCAGTCCCTACTGCCAAAAATTCTAAAGCCTTTTCATAAACAACGGGAGAAGGTTTTGGCTCCGAGCATTGTTCCATTGACATAGTCACTTCGAACAAATCAAAATCAATTTCTTCCCCTAACGCTACCTTGATTGCTGAAATATTTTTCTCTGAAGTTGTTGTGACCCAACCTAATTTAATTTGTTGAGAAGCGCATTGCTCCATCAATTCTTTTACTCCATTTCGTGGTCTCACCCTCGATGATTCCAAAAAATCTACAAAGAAATCACCCTTCATAGTGTAGATTTTTTCAATATCCTCTTCGGAGAGAGACGAATCTGTTGACTTTGAAAATTCAGTTATTCTTCTTCTCCCACCAGCCTGAAGAAGCATCGGTTTGTACTGAGAAGGTGTCCATTCCCATTCTAAACCAAATTTTTTGAAAGCTTTATTAAAAGCTTTCAATTGGAGTTCAGAAGTCTCCGCAATAGAACCAATAGAGCCAAACAGAATTGTAGTGACGTCGTAAAAAATTTCTCTGTTATCACAGCTCATTAACCTCTTATCCATCCTTTTCTCCCAGCGAAAACGACAAGTTCTGTTTAATCGGACAATAAAACTATGGCACGTTCTCAGAGCAGTATACTAAACCCCATTTAAACTGTCATCTATTTATAATTATCCGTTTTCTAACACTTAGCACTATTCCAAATCTGATCAATAATATCCGTTAAAGAATTTTCACTACATTTAATCATTTTCGAAATCATACTTGCCTCACTAAACGACCAAAACAAACCCGCCTCCAAAAAAACAACTTGGCCATTTCTATTATCTAGACGAAAATCAAATAATGAAAAATGACGCGCATTCAAAGACTTGTGAGCCCTTATCGCCTGTGCAGAAAGATCACCAAATATTTGCTCCTCAATTTTAGCTGGGCAAATAGGGCCGACTTGCGATATTGATGCTTGCCTATTTGGTAAGCCTTTTTCGTCAATTTCTAGTTTATCTTCTATCCGACGGATAGGATGCTTTTCTGAAACGGGATACTCAATAATCGATGGCACGTAGAAACCATTATTCAACTCTATCACAGCAATTCTTAGTTCACGCCCGGGTATAAATGCTTCGACCAAAACTTCTGAGTCCAGATTAAAAGCAACTTCCATAGCATGATCTAGCGTTTTTTCATCTTCTACCAAAGACACTCCAGAAGAGTTATCTTCACTATTAGGCTTTACCATAAAGGGATAAGAAATGGATGGCCGTTCACCATAACGTAATAACTCACCAGGCGCCACCGTTACTCCGTTTTGAGAAACTAAATTTCGAGTCAAGTTTTTATCCATAGATATTTTCATAGTTTCTGCTGAAGAACCAACCATAGGAAACCCAAGCTGTTCATGGAAAAAATACCTATATAGCGTCATACCTGATTTACAAAACATATGTGGTACTATCAAGGCATCCTTTTCCAACGAAGCTAATATTTGAGTCACCTCTCTAGATGTTAGTAAGTCAAGGTTTTCACCGCAAAACCATTTATTGTCCGGCTTAATCACTATGAAGCTTTGCCTCCACCCTGAGGGACATATGACTCCTCTAGAATAAATCATTGAGAGCTCGAAGAAAAAATCCGATGTAGGAGAACCACATATGTGATATACCTTTTTAGACTTGGTCGCCTTATTAATCTCCATCAACTTCGACCAACTTCCCAATATTAAAATCAATTCGAATCCAAGAAGCCTTAGACTTCAACGCTTGTATCAACAAGGATGGGATTTGCCAATGATAGACCATAATAAATGGCAAAGGGTCGAGTGAATCTAAAATTGCTTCTTTACCAAAAAAAATTAATTTCAATTGATTTTTGATCTGGCCAAACGAACGACATTTAAAAAGTTCCCACAGTTCATGATATAGCCAATAGGTTTCTTTAGCTTCCTTGTTTGGGAAGCACGGCTCTAGTAGTGAAAGCTGAGTTATTTCTGGTTTGATATAAGAGTCAGCAACACATTCAGAATTATAGAATGCAGTAATAGCCGAATGAGTTCTAGGGTTACATTCAATAGGCATTACCTCGCCCCTCTCATTCACAATAAAATCAAAGGATATTTGACCAGTGAGGTTCATCGCCTTGACAAATGTCTCTACCCAATTATAAATATCCTTGTTGTCTACATGTTTATAACGAAGTTGAAATTCAGATGATTCACAACAGCAGTGTAATAAGATTTTTCCTTCGTGCACTGTTGAATGAGTGCAAAATTCTCGTCCAGAAACAAACTCCTGCAACACCCAGGGCCGGTCAGGCGATATTGTTAAACTACTGAAATATTCGTTTTGTTCGTCAAATGGCAGTAATGGGCGCTTAAGTCTTTCAATTGGCGCATAAACTAAGCTTTTCAATACATACCTTTTTTTTGTATCGTCAAAGTCAAACAGTTCAAGCTCCCGCCTTGATTTTATCAAGTGCACGTCAGGGCTGGCTAAGCCTAATTCACGGGCCTTAGCACATAAATTATACTTATGGTCTAGGCATAAAAGTTCATCTTCCGTAAAGTGAAAGATTTTGAGTCTACTACCTATATTTTTTTTAAATTTTGCGTCCACATAAACTGAGACAGGGCTGGCGACCGGAATCATTAAATCAATCTGTTCCTCCTCAATAATTCGTAATAAGGTTTTTTCATAAACAAAATATCCTTCTGAAAGTGACGGGAGCAAATAAAAAGAATCAACACAATTCGACCATGCATGACCTGACGCCCGATATTTTTTATCTTCTGCAAGGATAATTTTGTAACCACTTCTTTTCAACAATCTAGCTAATTGGAGGGCCTTCGTCATCTTCCCTCCAGTTAGCAAAATCGTACCTTTAAAATCGGGCTTTTTATTTTTTTTTTTATTACAGGAAATATTTTTGAAAATAGAAATTATAGTAATAAAGATGGTCAGGGGAAGCAAAAGCTGTAGAGCCAGAATCGTGAAGGCGGTGGCCGCAGGGCCTTGAGTTCGTAATTCCATTAAGAAGGACAACCTTTTTTGAAACTGGGATTTATTTTCAAGCAATTAGTCTAGCAAGTGTTACTCCATCGCGGATAGGGATAAGAACCTGTTCTATTCGAGGCTCCCTGGAAAGGTATTCATTAAATAATCTAATTGCCTCTCCTCCCTGGCTTCGATGCTCTTCGTTCAAGTATGGTTCTCCTTGTAATAAAGTATTGTCAACAAGAAAAATTCCACCTTGCTTAACCATATTGTTTTCTAGGAGAAATTCGAAGTAACCTTTATACCCAACCTTATCAGCGTCAAGAAAAACTAAATCAAAAACGTGCTTATCTTGCCTTAATGTTTTCAGTGTCTCTGAAGCATCGCCTACAATTACCTCAATTTTACTACCGTGGTCAGATTTAGCAAACTGGCTGCGGGCAAATTTTGCAGCATGAGCGTCGATTTCACATGCCACGAGTCTTCCTTCTTTTGGCAAAGCTTGGGCCATGGCTAATGCCGAATAACCTGAAAATAACCCTATTTCCAATATATTCTTGCAATTAGATAAAGCAACGATTTGTCTCAAAAACATTCCTTCAACATGTCCCGATAACATTTCTGGTTCTAACGAGTTCATTTGAGAAGAGTCACTACCACGCCAATCGTGTTCAAGTGTCACCTTGGCTAAATTTCTCAAAATGTTTTCCTCTGGGGTGGCGTTCTCGATTAAATAAGGTTCAAGTCTAGTTGCCAACTCCTTTGTCGTTTTTAATAATTCCTTGGTCTCCGCGTCGATCAAGTCCTTGGATTCTATGCTAATCAAAGCCTTCTCTAAGTTCGAAGCAATGATGGATAAAGGTGTGACTGGTTTCAATTTTGTCATAATTTCGTTTATTTCTGATGTTTGTGGATTTGGTGCGATTCGGCCAGAACTTCCGAAGGATCCTCTAAACCTACGTCCTTACAATATGGCTCAATCCCAATTCCATCCCTAGTAAATTTTTTACAGGCTAACTGATAATCCAATATTCCCTCCCTCAATTGGGTTTTACTTAGTTCGTTGATGTAGCCACATTGTCCTATCCTATCCTTTGGAACAGGAGCAGCTAAATTCCCTCCTCGTTTATCAATTATGCTTTTTTGAGCGCTCCATAAGAGCTCCTCATCTAGCAAAATATCGTGCCACAAACTTAATTCGAAGTCACTGATTAACTGAAGAATACGTAAAAGCGATTTCTCGTCAAGCCAGCCCATTTTGTGACTAAGAAAAGCACCGAGCCCCATTCCTATTGACACAGCGTGGCCGTGTAATAAGCCCGCTTGCAGTTCAAAACCGGGCGACCAAGTGTGGCCATATGCGTGAGGACGACATTGATGGGTCTCAAACAGGTTATCGTATTCTGCCTCTACGTAGCTTCTCATTGCACCACCGAGAATTTTGTTAGCCAATTCTCGGATGCGTTCAGAGCTATGTGAATTAATGGTAGCAAATTTGGTAAGAAAAAGTTCGGGGCCCACGGCCTCGAGCTGTTCAAATAAAGTATGATCTTTAACTACTGCCATTTTTATTATTTCTGCTACACCATGGCGCAACCATCCTATTTTGAGAGTTTTAAAGAACAGTCTATCTGCTATCGTCAATACGGGGGCGTGATAAGCGCCCGATAGATTTTTATAGCCTAACCCATCACAACATGTTCTTGGCGAAGGGCCAGCATCTATCGCAGAAACGATCGATGAACCTATCATAATATAAGGTGTGTTTCTGTTAAATAGTGCGCAAGCTAGGCCCCCTGTGTCCGCTAAAACTCCACCACCTATGATCAAAACCGGTTCGTTTCTTGCGACCGCATGCTGCTTAAAGTCATTCAACATCCTCTCAACCACAGCTAAAGTTTTATCTACTTCCATTGCTCTGTAGGCGTTTAGATAAATAGGTATATCGTGGGTTTTAAAGTATGATTCAATTCTATCTCGATAGTGTAGTTCAACGTTACTATCAATCAAACAAATACACCTTCCTAGTGGCCTATAAATATTTTTGAGTGTGTTGTTTTTATTATTAAATATATCCTCTTCAATCCGGATCGAGGTGAATGTATGGTGCGACATAACTGCTTCAACCGTCTGGTCGTCATTCTCACTTATGACGCTCCCTGTGCTCTCCCGGTAAGAGGACGTGGGAAATAAAGCATGTGGATTGGTCCTTTCCAACAAATCAGAGAATGCTAACAATTCCGCGCCGAATGGCCCATCAATCAAGATTCTAGATAAGCTTCTTTTGCCCTGGATATCTATCAATGCTTTATTGTTAAAATGAACCAAAGATTTACAAAGGGTAGGCTCTAAAATTTCGGCTAGCTCGACCAAACAGCCGGTAAAGATTGTAATAGGCTGGGAGTAGCAAGCCCTAAGCCGACGTAACACTGGTAAAATTCTCAATATATTTTTCTTAAAAGCCAATTCATCTAAAGAGGCTTCATGGAAAGGTGATTGAACAATGCTGGTGATCAAATCTATTACACCTTTGTTTTCACGTATACGGGCCCAACCAGTCGAAAAATCTGTATCATTTTCTATGAGCGATGAAATAGACCTAATGAGGTTAGACGCTAGAGAGATCTGATTCATAATAAATAATTAAAGCAAAAAGTACGTTAAAATTTATCAATTGGATCATCTGTTTCCTTCACAAATAAATTCTAAGAACAAGGGTAGTTTAGCTTTTTGGTGGGCCATCAAGGACTCGAACCTTGAACCAATTGATTAAGAGTCAACTGCTCTACCAATTGAGCTAATGGCCCAGTTTCTAAGTGGCATCACATAAACTTGGGTGGACGATGGGGATTGAACCCACGGCCTCAGGTGCCACAAACCTGCGCTCTACCAACTGAGCTACGCCCACCATTAACTTGGATTTTTATGGCGCGCCTGGCAGGATTCGAACCTGCTACCCTCTGCTTAGAAGGCAGATGCTCTATCCAGATGAGCTACAGGCGCTAACAAATCATTTTCCTTTATTTTATAACAGTGCCTCCAACTCGCAACAATTAAAACTTTTAAATGATCGGGGCAGAGGGATTTGAACCCCCGACCCCCTGCTCCCAAAGCAGGTGCGCTACCAAACTGCGCCATGCCCCGAATCTTGACTTAATTTCTCAGACTCGCGATGATATCAGTCTTATGGCCATGTTCAAATAAAAATTTTCAAATTAATTAAATCGACAAGTTAAACAGACCCCATTGCGGGCTCAGGAGCAAATTTGTACGCTTTTATATCAGATACTCATTTATCCGATAATAGTAAGGAAAAAGTGGAACTTTTTATAGCCACTGTAAAACTTTTGGCAAAGAAACAAGGGGCTATATATTTATTAGGGGATATTTTTGACTTCTGGGCTGGAGGTGATGATCTTAAATACCCGCAAAAAGATGTGCTTCTGGCCTTAAAAAATGCCGTAGAAGCCGGTGCAAAAATTTTTTTAATAACGGGTAATCGAGATTTTCTAATTAGCAATGAGTTCTCAATACAAACCGGGGTGCAGATTCTTCCCGAATTGTGTCCGTTAACCATTAATGACAATAAATACTTATTAACCCATGGAGACTTGCTTTGCACTAAAGATGTTTCCTACCAAATATTCAGAAAAATCGTACGTAATTTTTTTGTCAAATGGTTATTCTTGTCGCTGCCTCTTAAATTGAGAAGTACGTTGGTCTCTCAGACCAAAAAGCGGACTAGAAAATCAGTAAATAAAAAAGAGATGGATATAATGGATGTCGACCGACAGGCTGTTTTAGACCTCATGTCGGAATACAAAGCAACATGTTTAATTCACGGACACACTCATCATGCCGGAATTCACAACTTCAGTGATCGCAACCAAAAATTAACAAGAATTGTATTGGGTGACTGGGATGGATGTTGCTCCATTTTAATTATCGAGGAAAATAGAGAGCAACTTATCACCGCACACACTTTAATAAATAGTAGCTCCTAAAATTCTTACAAAAATAAGCAAAAATCAGCATACCCTATCCCACGAAAAATAAGAGCCAGGGTCTGTTTTTCGAAGTGGGGCAACATCTGAGTGGGCTACAACTTCTAAATTTTTATCCCCCCTCATTTTGCTGGCCTTTATTTTTGTGATGACTTGAGACAGACAATCATATTGAGCGTCTTCAAAAGGCGTATCGTCAGTTCCCTCAAGTTCAATTCCAATCGAAAAATTATTGCAATCCCGACAACCATTCCATAAAGATTCGCCAGCATGCCAAGCACGATTATTAAGACTCACAAATTGAGTCGCTTCCCCCAATCGATCGATATAAATGTGGGGAGAGACTTTGGTCTCCCTCAAGCCGTCGAAATAGTTATCTGCTTCAAATTCTAGGCGATTAGTAAAAAATTGAGAGACAAAGTTACCGCCATACTGACCGGGGGGGAGACTAATACAATGGATAACAATTAGGTTGACATCTATGTTTGGCGGACGCAGGTCAAAATTTTCTGTAAATATTCTATTCAAATTTGCAAGCCAACCAAACTTAAAGTTATTTTTCATTAGCTTGAGGGGTGGGCTAATATGAGCGAAAATTTCAATTGATCACTTTCGAAGTGCCTCTCAACCTGAAATCCTGCTTCTTTCAAAAGTTTTTCAAAACTTTTTTTTGTAAATTTTCTGCTAATTTCAGTTAAAATCGATTCGCCCTGGTGAAAATATAATTTTTCATTGAGTGCTGAAACTTCCACATATTGCTCACTGGAGCTTACTAGATGCATTTCAATCTGCGACTCAATCGGATTATAAAAAGCATAATGATGGAAGTTCTCTTTTAAAAACTTGGTTTTAAGTTTCTTATTGAAAACAGATAAAACATTCAGGTTAAATTTGGCGGTATATCCCGCTCTATCATTATATGCGGCATGTAATAAATCCGGACGTTTGACTCTATCTGCGCCAATAAGAAGATAGTCATCCGACCCCATTTCATTTTTCAACTTTTTCAAGAACTGCAGAGCCAAAGCTGCGTCAAAGTTTCCAATAGTGCCTCCTAGAAAAACAAACAACCTTCGTCTGCTATCGTTTACCTTCCATTTGATCTCCTCGTTGTAATCAGCAACAATTGGGTTGACTGACAACCAATCATATTTTTTTTCAAGATTACTTGACGACCAATTAAGCATCTCCTGACAAACGTCGACTGGCTCATACAACAAGCCATAGTTAAGCTTTTGACAAGCATCAAATAGGTGCCTGGTCTTCCTAGATGATCCACTACCCAATTCTGTAATACAATCAGGTTTTACGAAATTAATTAATTCAGCCGAAATATTTTTAAGTAAACCGGATTCGACACGAGTTGGGTAATATTCCGGAAGATCACATATTTGATCAAACAATCTTGAACCAACGTCATCATAGAAATATTTAGGCGGTATTGACTTTCGTCCTTGCAACATTCCGCGCTTAAAATCTTCTACAATCGGCGAATTAATTAAATCTAGCTCCATCAAGTTTTATCCTGTTTACTATAGTTTTAAACGACTGTCAGCCAGAAAATATTATTAATATTGCGGTTTATGATTACTATCCCCTACAATTGTAACTGGATGGGGTAATAAAACAACAGGGAATTATCATAATTAATTATTTGAAAGGTTAAAACTTGAACATCGTAACCCTTAGCAACTTCATTTGGAGCGAATTTTTTTTAATACCGCTTCTTGGCATAACTGGACTTTATCTCACCATAGGCCTAAGAGGTTTCACCATTTTTAACTTGAAAAATGCGTTCATCCTCATAGTAGAAAAAAATATACCTGAAAAAAATAGCATAAGCCCCTTCCAAGCTTTGATGACAGCACAAGCCGCAACAGTCGGAACAGGAAATATCATTGGAGTTGCTGCTGCGATAGCCCTAGGCGGCCCTGGAGCAGTTTTCTGGATGTGGATAATTGCGATATTAGGGATGTCAACAAAATACTGTGAAGCATTTCTGGCAATAATGTATAGCGAAAAAAATCGAAGAGGGGCAAAAGTTGGCGGGCCTATGTATTACATCAAAAATGGTCTAGGGAAAAGTTGGCATTGGTTAGCATATCTTTTTGCTTTTTTCGGAATGGTTGCGTCCTTTGGAATCGGAAACACAGTACAAGCCAATGCTATAGCATCAACGGTTTTTGAAGTGTTTACAGTCGAGAAAAACATTTCCGGCTTCATAATTAGTATTGCAGTAGGGCTTGTCATCCTGGGGGGAGTTAAAAGGATTGGATTTATTGCTTCTAGGTTAGTTCCGTTGATGGTAATCGTGTACGTTCTGCTTTGTATATTCGTTATTTTAAAAAATATTGATTCAATACATGAAATATTCAGACTAATTTTTACAGAAGCTTTCAATTTTAAATCTGGTTCTGGCGCAGGCATGTGGCTAGCGATCAAATGGGGCTTCGCTAGAGGAATATTTTCCAATGAAGCAGGACTAGGTAGTGCTGCAATCGCCCATGGCGCCTCAAATGCCAACGACCCAGTAAAACAAGGCTCGATCGCCATGATTGGGACGTTTATCGATACGATTATTATCTGTACCTTAACCGCGTTAGTCTTGCTTCTAGCTGGACTGGATTTCTCTCTCGAAAATGGAGCGTTAATTTCTACAGCGGCTTTCTCATACCATTTCGGTCATGCAGGCGAAATTGTACTTACAATAGCGATAGTAGTTTTTGCATTTACTACAATTCTAGGCTGGAGCTACTATGGCGAAAAATGCACAGAGTTTTTATTTGGAGAGAACAGCATAATTATGTTTAGGGTGCTTTGGGTAACCGCAGTCTTTATTGGCTCAACTGTCCAATTTAACCTAATTTGGAGCGTCGCGGATATTTTCAATGGTTTAATGGCAGCTCCAAACCTGATTGCGATAATTCTTCTGAGTCCAGTCGTCTTCAACAATTCAATCAAAAAATAGATGAATAACAAATCACCTGCAGCCAAAAACCACGAATTTGAAAATGAAGTTCTACGCAATGTAAGGGAAGCATTAACCGAAGATCTGGGCCCAACCTTCCCGATGTTTCTAACCGACAACAAGAAATTTGAATCTATTGATTTAACTGGTTCAATAATCGAACGAGAGAAAACTGGCACCGCTAAAGTAATCGGAAGAGAAGATGCTATTTTCTGTGGTAAATTATGGTTCGAAAAAGTGTTTAAATTACTTTGCAAGGAAATTCAAATCAACTGGATTGTTACAGATGGTAAAAAAATACAACCTGGAAGTTTAATATGCGACATTAGCGGGCCTGTCTGGGCTATTTTAGCCGGTGAACGAACGGCTTTAAATTTCATCCAGACTTTTTCTGGCACAGCAACGAGCACCTCGAAACTGGTTGAATTGCTATCAGGCAGTCGGATAAATATTTTAGACACTCGTAAAACAATACCGGGTTTGCGTCTAGCCCAAAAATATGCAGTGAAGTGCGGAGGAGGAAAAAATCATCGGCTTGGTCTATTCGATGAAATNCTTATCAAAGAAAATCACATAGCTGCTAAGGGAAGTATAGAGAAAACCCTAGCTGAATTGAGAAAACGCTTTCCGAAAAAAATACTAGAAATTGAAGTAGAGGATTTAGATGAATTACACCAGGCTATTGAGTCTAAAGCCGATATTATTCTTCTTGACAACTTTTCAATAGATGAGATTTCCCTTGCAGTTAAACTAATCGATAAAAGAACAAAAATCGAAATTTCGGGAAATATAAGCGCTGAAGATATTCCCAGATTAATAAAACTTGAAATTGATTATATTTCTATCGGCGCCCTTACAAAAAACGTAAGGGCAATTGATTTTTCCATGATTATTGATAGTGCGGATTAAACTTATTGTTAGTACTTTGCCAGTTCTAGCCAAGTCGGTATTACGGTATCGGGGTTAAGTGAAATACTCGATATATTTTTATTAAGCAACCAAGCCGCGAGATCAGGGTGATCCGAAGGAGCTTGGCCACATATCCCAACGTATTTTTTTTCTTTTATGCACGCCTCAATTGACCTTTCCATAAGCACTTTTACAGCCTCATCTCTTTCATCAAACAGGTGAGATATTAGTTCAGAATCACGATCTAAACCAAGCGCAAGCTGGGTCATATCATTTGACCCAATGGAGAAACCATCAAAATATTTCAAAAATTGCTCAGCAAGAATAGCATTCGAGGGTAACTCACACATCATGATTATTTTGAGTCCATCAACTCCCCTTTCCAAACCATTTGCTTTTAGCAATTGAATAACTNCAGCTGCCTCATTTACAGTTCTAACAAACGGGACCATAATCTCAAGATTTTTTAATCCCATTTCTCCCCTCACATACTTTATCGCCTCACATTCCATATCAAAACAGGGTCGAAAACTATTTGAGATATAACGAGAGGCGCCTCTAAATCCGATCATCGGATTCTCCTCACGAGGTTCATACATCGAACCACCCAGCAGGTTAGAATATTCGTTCGATTTGAAATCAGATAGCCTAACGATTACCGGTTTTGGATCGAAAGCGGCCGCAATAGTAGAAACCCCTTCAGCAAGCCTTTTTATAAAATACTCCTTGGGATCCCTGTAAGCTTTAATCTTCTGAGCGATAGTAGTTTTCAAGTTGCCATCTAATTGATCAAAATTAAGCAATGCTTTCGGATGTATTCCTATGAATTGATTGATTATGAATTCTAATCTTGCTAGACCGACTCCATCATTAGGCAGTCGAGCGAAAGAGAAAGCTCTCTCAGGATTACCGACGTTCAACATCAACTTAGTTTTAATCTCCGGCATCTCTGCTAATTCTGTGTTTGATTTAGTGTATTTAAGTAGTCCTTTTAAAACCCTCCCTGTATCTCCCTGAGAACAATCTACCGTTACCTCAGTTCCAGACACTATTTTAGTCGTAGCGTCGCCACAACCAACAATTGCGGGAACTCCAAGCTCTCTTGCTATAATCGCAGCATGGCATGTACGGCCTCCCCTATTAGTTACAATAGCCGCTGCTCTTTTCATGACGGGCTCCCAATCAGGATCTGTCATATCAGTGACCAAGATGTCCCCCTCTTTCAAGATGTCCATATCATCGGCTGAGGGGATAATTAAGGCCTTGCCAACACCTATTTTACTTCCTATGCTTCTTCCTTCTGCGATCAATTCACCGGATTCCTCTAAAACGTAGTTTTCCAAGCTTAGGCTTTTCTGGTTGCTCTGAACTGTCTCTGGCCGGGCTTGTACTATATAGAGTTTGCCATCATTTCCGTCTTTTGCCCATTCTATATCCATAGGTCGGCCGTAATGATTTTCGATTGAAATCGCCAGCTTAGCTAATTCTTCCACATCTTTTTCCGCAATGCTAAAAACCCCTCTTTTATCCAAAGGAACATCTAAAACCGATACCTCTGTATCTGAATCATTCTTATTTACATCTGAAAAGACCATGTGAGTTTCTTTTGTGCCAACAGATTTCATTATAGTAGATTTGTCACCCCGCTTTAGCGCTTTTTTACAGACATAAAATTCATCTGGGTTAACTGCTCCCTGTACGACTTGTTCCCCAAGCCCATAACTTGAAGTAATGAAAACTACATCTCTATAACCAGATTCTGTATCAAGTGTGAACATAACTCCACTAGCTGCAAGATCACTCCTTACCATTTGTTGAACTCCAACAGAAATAGAAACGTCTCGACTATCGAAGCCTTGATGAGATCGGTATGAAATTGCCCTATCGTTATACAAGGAAGAAAAAACATCTTTTATTCTATCTTTGATGCTGCTTAGGCCCACGACATTTAAGTAGGTTTCCTGTTGACCAGCAAACGAAGCGTCAGGTAAATCTTCTGCCGTTGCAGACGATCTTACTGCAACCGAAAACTCTCCGCTAATTTGTTCCGACATTTGATTGTAGGCTTGATCAATCGCATCTCCCAATATGTCAGGGACAGGACTATTAAGAATCAGACCTCTTATGAAACTACCACAATCTTTCAATTGCTCAACATCATCTACATCTAGTTTTTCGATTCTTTCATAAATTGTATGCTCGAGCCTATTCTCTCTTAAAAAAAGATCAAAGGCTGTAGAAGTAACAGCAAACCCTCCTGGAACAAGAACATTCGCAGCTGAGAGATTTTGAATCATTTCACCAATTGAAGCGTTTTTCCCACCAACTAAACCAATGTCGGATAGACTAACCTTATCCAGTCTGCATATAAATTCATTCTTCATGTTCAACCAATCTTATGATATTTTTTTATTTGTCACCATAGTATAATCAAAAAAAGCAAAATCAGATAACGATTTAAATATTTATTAAATGATTAAACAAAAAAGACAGGTCTTTTTTATCTCTGACAGAACCGGAATAACTGCCGAGACACTTGGTAATAGCCTGTTAACGCAATTTCCCAAGATAAATTTTGACAGAACATTCATACCTTTTGTGTCAGATAAACCCTCAGCGGCCAGAGCTGTTGAAAAAATTAAAAGTAATATTCAAGAAACAACAGTACCGCCTATAATCTTCAGCACGATAACCGAGCCAGAAATACTAACAATAATATCTAAGTGTTCTCCATTTATTTTTGATTTTTTTGGCACCTTTATTGCCCCATTAGAAAACGCACTCGATTGTAAATCATCTCGAACGGCGGGCCGAATGCACGGTATAC
>NHDW01000007.1 GCA_002170535.1 Methylococcaceae bacterium TMED69 | reverse complement strand
AAGGTAGCCAAGAAAAAGGTAGCCAAGAAAAAGGTAGCCAAGAAAAAGGTAGCAAAAAAGAAAGTAGCCAAGAAAAAGGTAGCCAAGAAAAAGGTAGCTAAGAAAAAGGTAGCCAAGAAAAAGGTAGCTAAGAAAAAAGTTGCCAAGAAAAAGGTTGCTAAGAAAAAAGTTGCCAAGAAAAAAAAGTAGCGTCAGGCGTTCTTGAATCCAAAGAAGTTAGACTATCTAGGATTGCGAAGAACGTTAGAATCAAACTACTTGCCAGAAAAGAGGCTGCAGAGCGTAGATTCAAAAAGTAGTAATCGCTCTGCACTTCTTTCTCGTTCATTTTATTGCCCTAAATCCACTTTGTTCAGTCACCGGCTAGCAAGGCTATTGTAAGAAATTTGTTTATCAGTCTAATCAAACATGCATCTTTTTGGGCTCTTTTAGTTTTCTTAGGCTACTGGATTTGGCTTGACAAACTAGTTTATGATGGCTTTGAAAAACTGTCGTGGACCATGCCTACCAGAGTCTTTGGAAAAAGCTTAGAGCTTTACTCAGGATCTGAGATTGATAAAACCCGGCTAATCTTTGAACTTGAACATTTAGGTTACTTTAGAAGCTCAAGTGTAAAAAAACCGGGTGAGTTTGCCGTTTATGATGATCAAGTCGTGTTTCTCCCCCTTAAAAATCCTTCGAAATATTCCACTAATGAAGGTAAAAAAACTATCGTTCGTTTTTCCAACTCACGAGTGACTAGTGTTTTCACGCTTGATCCAAAAAAAGAGCTTTTATCAGTCGAGTTAGAACCTATTTTGATCGGGTTGATTAATACAAAGAGCTTTGAGGACAGGAAACTCCTTAGAATAGACGAAATCCCAACTATTCTAATTGATACCTTAATTGCCGTTGAAGATAAAAACTTTGAAACCCACATGGGATTTGATATGAAAGCTGTTTTGAGGGCGATGATTGCTAATTTTTCCAGCCAAGGGGTAAGCCAAGGCGGAAGCACCTTGACCCAGCAGTTAGTAAAGAACTTTTTTCTTACGCGAGAAAGAACTTTGAAAAGAAAGTTTACGGAATTGCTTATGTCAATTTCATTAGAATTAAGATACTCCAAAGATAAGATTCTCGAAGCCTACTGTAATGAGGTTTTTCTGGGTCAAGACGGTAATAGGGCGATTCATGGTTTTGGACTGGCCTCTTTTTTTTATTTTGGCAAACCACTAAATGAATTAAAGGTGACAGAGATCGCTAGTTTAGTAGCACTTGTAAAGGGACCATCTATTTATAATCCACGTAGACATCCCGAAAAATTAAGGGCTCGACGAAATATTGTTCTTAAAACGATGGTGAAAAATGGGGTTATTAAAAACACTTCTATTGCAAATAGCTTGAACCAAAAAATTATTGTTACTGAAAAACCCATTAGTAGAAGTAAAGATAGCGAGGCTTTTATTGACTTAGTAAGAATTCAGTTGAAAGATGAATATAGCGACAACATTTTAAAAACTGGTGGTCTCAATGTCTATACCACTTTTGATTCATTTGTACAAAAATCAATAAGGGATAGTTTGAATAACACGTTAGGTAATTTAGACAAACGTTTCCCATTATCAAAAGACGCGCAATCCGCCGTGATTGTGATAAAACCTTTTACTGGTGAACTTCTCGCTATGATAGGTGATGTGGCAAAAGGGGGTGGTAAGTTTAATCGAGCCATTCACTCAAAGCGTCAAATAGGCTCAATGATTAAACCTTTTATTTACTCTATGGCGTTAGATTCCCCTGAAAAATTCAATCTGCTTACAGAAATCGATGATACTGAGATATCGTGGAGGCTTCCTAGCGGTAATACTTGGGAGCCGTCCAATTACAATAATGAAGTTAATGGACGTGTTACTTTGCTGGATGGTCTAGTGCGCTCTCTTAACCTTGCTACTGTAGATTTAGGTTCAAAACTAGGTGTTGAAAACGTTGTAGAGAATTTAAAAAAAATTGGTTTTCCTTATACGATTTCTGCCTACCCCTCAATACTTTTGGGGGCGACGGAGTTGACTCCACTTCAACTCACCTCTCTTTATACTACTTTTCTCAATGATGGCTTTAAACTTCCCATAAAAACTATTAATAGTGTTAGAGATCAAAATTATAATTTAATTCGACAATATCCTGCTGAATTAAGAACAAGTCTATCACCGCAAACCGCAGCGCTTATACACTATGCTCTGGTTCAAGTCGCTCAAAATGGAACTGCAAAAGCAATTGCCACTCAATTTCCAGATAAGAAATTGGCAGGAAAGACGGGTACCAGCGATAATTTTAGGGATAGTTGGTTCATCGGTTTGAGTTCCAATTATCTGGCTACCGTTTGGATTGGGCACGACGATAATAGAACAACAGGGCTTTCCGGAAGTTCAGGAGCTTTGCAAGTCTGGTCAGAAATGATGAACACATTGGGAGTCAAATCTTTGAGACCAATGATATCGCGAGGTATTGTTTATGAAAAAGTTAATCTTGAAACCCGATCAGTCACGCCTAAATTCTGTAAGTCAGGTATTATGATGCCGTTCGCCACGAATAGTTTTCCTAAGAAAACGGTTTCATGCGAAAAAAATATAAAGAACTCAGTTGGGTCACAATCAATGAATCGCAGAAAGATAGAAACCGAGAAAAGTGAGTCAACCCTTATAGAGTGGCTCAAAGGCTTTTTCTAGGAAAATTTTTAATTCGAATTTAAACTCTTCATAATTCGTTGATTATCGTTAATAACAGCTTGAACAATTATCATACAAAAACTATCATATAGGCCTAAGTATTGCGGGGTGGAGCAGTCTGGCAGCTCGTCGGGCTCATAACCCGAAGGTCGCAGGTTCAAATCCTGCCCCCGCTACCAGAGCGACAGGTGAGCCCCGGTAATGGGGCTTTTTTTTTTCGAGTTTGTAGAAGGATAAAAAAGGTTTGGAAGATTTTGATTTTACGATTAGGAAGACAATTGAAGGCCTTGGCTTTGAATTATGGGGTCTAGAATCGAGTAGAATGAGGAGTGAGTTTCAAATTAGAATATTTATAGATCAACCTAAAGGAATTAAAATAGAGGATTGCGAGCTGGTTTGGCGTCAAATTAACGACGTGCTTCGCGTAGATGGTTCATTAAGAGAAGATTTCTCACTAGAAGTCTCTTCTCCCGGAATAAATAGAAAATTTTATTATTCTCAACAATACAAGAGATTTGTTGGTTCGCTGGTTCAGATAAGATTGAAGAACATTATTGATGGTTCCCGTAATATTAAGGCGATAATTAAGGATGCTACCAACGATACCCTATACTTGGCTAGCGAAGGAGACGATATAAAAATCAGTTTTGATAACATAGACAAAGCCCGGTTGGTTGGAGAGTTATCAATTTAATGAACTTTTAAGCATAACTAAAGCTAGAGGTAAGATGAATAAGGAAATTTTGACAGTTGTTGAAGTCGTTTCGAACGAAAAAGGTGTGGAGAGAGAAATTATTTTCCAAGCGTTGGAGTCAGCTATTGCTAGTGCGACGAAAAAAAGATTTTCCGAAGAGATAGATTGCAGAGTTTCTATAAACAGAGAGGATGGCAGTTATAGGGCGTTTAGGCGGTGGGAAATAATAGATTTAAAGAACTATAAGATTGATGATGACCTCGATTGTTCAGAAGATGAATTAGTTCGAATAAATGCTGACCTCGAGAAGGGCGTAGTACCATTTCCAGAAATGCAAGTCAGCGTAGAAGCGTTGGACTCGAAAAGTCAACTAAAAACGGTTGATGAATTTCTAGAGGAAGAATTAGAACCCGCTGAATTCGGAAGAATTGCTGCTCAAGCAGCTAAACAGGTCATTGTGCAAAAAGTTAGGGAAGCCGAAAGAGCTAAAATCGTAGAAGCGTACAAGCCCCGAATTGGGGAGTTAGTTATGGGGATTGTAAAGAGGGTCGATAGGGGTAGTGTCATTGTTGACTTGGGCGGTAATGCGGAAGCCGTTATTTATAAAGAGCACATGATTCCTAGGGAAGTGGTGCGTTCTGGCGACAGAGTTAGAGGCTATCTCTATGACGTGAGACCAGAGAAGAGGGGGCCACAATTATTCGTAAGCCGGACAGCGAACGAGTTATTGATTGAGCTTTTCAAATTGGAAGTTCCGGAAATTGGTGAGGGTACTATCGATTTGTTGAACGCAGCTCGTGATCCAGGTTTAAGGGCAAAAATTGCAGTAAAAAGCCGAGATCAAAGGATTGATCCCGTTGGCGCTTGTGTGGGGATGAGAGGATCCCGCGTTCAAGCTGTTTCAAATGAACTGTCTGGAGAAAGGGTAGATATAATAATGTGGGACGAGAACCCCGCGCAATTCGTTATAAATGCGATGTCACCAGCCGAGGTAGTCTCTATACTCGTTGAAGAGGATAAAAAAACAATGGACGTAGCCGTTGTGGAGGAGCAGTTATCCCAAGCCATCGGGAGAAATGGCCAAAACGTCCGGTTGGCCTCGAGCTTAACTGGTTGGGAACTAAACTGCATGTCCGAAGCTGAAGCAGCGGCGAAAAATGAGGAAGAAAGTGCGGCAGGTTTAAAAATATTCATGGAATTGCTGGATGTAGATGAAGAGGTAGCGTCAATTCTAGTGCAAGAGGGTTTTAATTCAATCGAGGAAATTGCTTATGTACCTGAAAAAGAAATGCTGGAAATAGAGGAATTCGACAATCAGCTCGTAGAAGAGCTGAGAACGAGAGCGAAAGACCTTTTGTTGACGCGAGCGATTGCTAGTGAAGAAATGTTAAATGATGATTCTCCAGCAGACGACTTGCTTACCCTTGAGGGTATGGATGAAGTTCTTGCGTTTAAGTTGGCATCACAGGGAATAAGGACCATGGAAGATCTTGCTGAATTGTCCATCGATGAGCTTCTCGAGAAATCAGGAAGCGATGACGAAAAGCGAGCTGCTGATCTAATAATGGAAGCTAGAAAGCCCTGGTTCGCACAAGAAGAAAATCGTCAAGGGACCGAATCCGATGGCTGATGTAACGGTTGCAAGGTTTGCAAAAAGCGTGGGGATTTCTGTTGTTCGATTACAGGAACAGTTGAACGAGGCCGGAATTTCTTCTAAGGAACCTTCCGACTCACTTACTGATTCGGAAAAGACACAACTACTTACCTATCTTAGGAAGATACATGGTAAGAACGAGTCCGCTTCAGAACCCGATAAAATTACTCTTAGACGAAAGACAGTCAGTGAAATTAAAGTGTCGACTGAAAGGCGCCCACTTCGTGTTCGTGGTGCTAAACCACCAAGCTCTTCTAAAACAGTTAGTATCGAGGTAAGAAAAAAAAGGACCTATGTAAAACGCAAGCTTCCCAGTGATGAAGAACTACCTGAATCTATCGTTCATCAGGATAAACTGGAAACTGAAGTTGCGGCGCCAACCGAAGTCACAGTCGACAACGAAAACTTGTCCGCTGATATGCAAAAAGATAAACCTGAGCAACCAAGACGAGCTGAAGATTCAATTGATGACGGGTCACCAACTGGTGATAGGCCAAGTGTGGGGGACACAAACGATCAGATTGGTGAAGAAACTGAAACTAATGAGGAGTCTGTTGGAGCTCGGGAGGAATATCAACCGAAAGGTCCGAGCACCAATTCGGAGAAATTCTCTGATTCAAAGAGGGCGGAACAAGGAGATCCTGGCGATGTTAAAGTCAACGACAGGTCACCAGTTGGTGAGGCCGAAAAAGCCCCACTGAAAGATACTTCAAATATTAGAAAAGGATCAAAGAACAAAGACAAGAAGAGTTATCAAAAAGAGGATAGAGAAGAACTTCATGTTGCAATTGAAAAATCGGGAAAAAGGAGGAAAAAATCTGCAGTAAGCAAAGTCGTATCTACAAATACAACGAAACATGGATTTGAGAAGCCAACCTCTCCCGTTGTTAAAGATGTTGAGATTCCTGATAACATAAACGTAGGTGAACTAGCTTCTCGAATGTCAGTTAAAGCGGGTGAAGTGATTAAGGTACTAATGAACTTGGGTACTATGGCTACAATCAATCAAATATTAGATCAAGATACTGCTACAATCGTTGTCGAGGAGCTTGGTCATAAGCCAAAGCCGGTTACCGTCGACGTATTAGACAATCCAGTTGAACTTGAGTCCAGAGATCTGGGCGAACCACTTCCACGCGCCCCGATTGTCACTATCATGGGTCATGTCGATCACGGAAAAACATCCCTTTTAGATTACATAAGAGAGTCTAAAGTGGCAGCAGGTGAGGCAGGAGGTATTACTCAACATATAGGAGCTTATAGAGTTGCTACCTCAGGGGGGGATATTACATTTCTCGATACACCAGGCCACGAGGCTTTTGCTTCGATGAGGGCTCGCGGAGCAAGTGTAACAGATATTGTAATATTAGTTGTGGCGGCCGATGATGGCGTAATGCCTCAAACTGAAGAAGCTATAAAACATGCGAAGTCTGGCGAAGTTCCTGTTGTGGTTGCTGTTAATAAAATCGATAAAGAAGAGGCTCAGCCTGATAAAGTTAAGCAAGAGCTGTCGTCTAGAGAGGTAGTGCCAGAAGAGTGGGGGGGAGATACCCAATTCGTTAATGTGTCTGCTAAGACCGGAGATGGCATAGATAAACTTCTTGAAGCTGTTATTTTGCAATCAGAAGTACTTGAACTAAAATCTCCTGAAAAGGGAAGTGCGCGTGGGGTCGTTGTTGAGTCGCGGTTGGAAAAAGGACGTGGTCCGATTGCTACAATTCTTGTGCAGGCTGGTACGTTGACTAAGGGTGACATTCTTGTAGCGGGAGGAGAGTTTGGAAGGGTCCGCGCGATGTCCGATGCTACTAAAAGGAATTTGGATAAGGCAAGGCCTTCGGATGCTGTAGAAATTATAGGGCTATCTGGAACACCAAAAGCTGGGGAAGAGGCGGTAGTCGTTGAAGACGAGCGTAGGGCTAGGGAGATTGCAACCTACAGATTTGAAAAGGAACGAGAGACGAGACTATCGCGTAGACAGTCGTTTCAAATGGAAAACATGTTTGCCAATATGCAGGAGAATAGGCAGAACATCTTTAGGGTGTTGTTGAAGGCAGACGTCCAGGGTTCATGCGAAGCTATCGTAGATGCATTACTTAAGATTGAGAATTCAGAGGTGAGGGTAGAAGTGGTAAGTGATGGTGTCGGAGCGATTACTGAGTCCGATGTGAATTTAGCGTTTGCCTCTGAAGCCATTGTGTTAGCCTTTAATGTAAGAGCTGAGTCTTCAGCCAAAAAATTATTAGAGGAAGAAGGGATTGAGTTACGTTATTATAGCGTTATTTATGAGTTGATCGATGATGTTAGAACGGCAGTGAGTGGCTTACTTGCGCCAGAAGTAAGGGAAAATATTCTGGGTACTGCTGAAGTAAGGGATGTCTTCAGATCTTCTAAGTTTGGTTCGATAGCTGGTTGTATTGTTGCAGAAGGGGTGATAAAGAGAAGCTGTCCCATAAGAGTGCTGCGGCAAAGTGTTGTGATTTACGAGGGTGAGCTTGAATCTTTACGTAGATTTAAAGAAGATGTCCAGAGTGTTCAGTCTGGCACTGAATGCGGGATAGGCGTAAAAAATTATAATGATGTTCAGCCGGGGGATCAGATCGAAGTGTACGAGAGAATAGAGGTTGCTAGATCAGTATAAAATGTTTGATGCGGTTGAACGATTCAGTAGAACAGAAAGAATAGCAACTCAGATAAAAAAATGCTTGGCAGTAGAGCTCACGGAGTTTATCAGGACATTTGATGAAGGAATGCTCACTATTACAAACGTAGTTTTATCGAGTGATAGAAAGCAGGCGAAAGTTTACCTTAGTTTTTATGGTACTAAAAAAGACTCGCAACTCGTAATCGACGCAATTAACGATAATGCGTATAGATTTCAAAGTTTACTCAGTTCGTCGCTTAAATTGAAGAGGACTCCAGTTCTTAGTTTTTTCAAAACACAGCCCCTGTGATTTTGCCCAATTTATTTGAAATGCAAAGGTCTAAAGCAAAAGAAAAAACTCCTGTAAATGGCATCTTACTCCTTGATAAGGGGGCAGACATGACTTCGAATACTGCTTTGCAAATCACGAAAAATTTGTATAAAGCGAAGAAAGCAGGACATATGGGTACTCTCGACTTCTTAGCTTCGGGGCTGCTGCCAATTTGCTTTGGTGAGGCGACAAAGGTAAGCCAATTTATTTTAAATAGCAATAAATCATATTACGCTGAGATTTTGTTTGGATATCAAAGTGTAACCGGGGACCTGAATGGAAGAATTATTAAGGTTGCAGAGGAAAGAAAATTTTCCGTTTTTGAATTACTTAGCGCGCTAACAGGATTTAAAGGAGAATACTACCAAATTCCGCCAATGTATTCAGCGATTAAAATCAAAGGTTCCCCTCTTTATAAATTAGCAAAAGAAGGAAAGAAGGTAGCAAGGAAACCTAGGCAGGTAATAATTTTCAAAACTTGTCTCGTAGAATGCGATTACCCAATAGTAAAAATTATAGTTGAATGTTCTAAAGGTACTTATATTAGGCAATTCGCTGAAGATTTAGGATTCGCTTTGAATTCAAAGGCTTGCTTATATCGCCTAAGACGGTTGTCTTCAGGTCCTTTTCATATTGAAAATGCTATTAAATTGAAAAGCTTGAGGGCTATAGCTAAAAATAACTACTCAGCGCTTGCTGAGCTATTGCTTGAGCCTGAAAAGGCACTATCTGGACTACCATCGCTAAACTTGTCAGAAGAAAATACCTCTAAATTAAATCAAGGGCAGAGATTATATTTAAAAAATCATATAAAACCTGGATTAATTAGATTGTATAATCATCGTTGCAGTTTTTTTGCTGTTGGTGAGGCGCTAGAAGACGGTTGTTTGAAAACTAAAAGAATATTAAACATATAAATTTTCTTGTTTCGGGCTAGTAAAATAAAAGAACGCCTTGTTACGAAGTAGATAGGAAGGTAAAATAGTAGGGTAAGTTTATAAGCAGGGTAAATGCAGAATGGGACTCTCTAGCGAAAATAAGGTTCAAATCATTAAAGAGCACAAACGGTCTGAGTCGGACACTGGCTCGCCAGAAGTGCAAGTTGCACTCCTTTCAGAAAGAATTAAGTCATTGACTGAACATTTTAAGCTTCATGCGCGAGACCAACATTCTAGGCAAGGGTTACTGCGCATGGTGAATCAAAGACGTAAGTTGCTTGATTACGTTAAGAAGAATGATGTGCAGCGTTACTCTAGTCTGATTGAAAAGCTTGGTTTGAGGCGGTAGCTTGAACTAGTTAAATTTTTAGCAATTCCCAAAAAAAATAATTTTAATAGATAGGTATAAAATATGTCTGCATTAACTGTAAATTTTGATTACGGTGATTGGAAAGTAACAATGGAAACTGGGCGGATTGCTAGACAAGCTTCAGGTTCAGTTCTAATATCAATGGGCGACACGATGGTATTGACAACTGTTGTTGGGCAAGCTGGCGACTCATTGGGGAGAGATTTTTTTCCATTGACTGTGGATTATCAAGAAAAAACATACGCCGCTGGTAAGATTCCCGGTGGTTTTTTTAAAAGGGAAGGACGTCCAAGTGAGAAGGAAACGTTAGTTTCCAGGCTCATCGATAGGCCTATTAGACCACTTTTCCCCAAAGGCTTCATGAATGAAGTCCAAGTGATTTGTACAGTTATATCTCTAGATCCAAATGTCGACCCTGATATTCCGGCTTTATTAAGTGCGTCGGCGGCGTTATCGATATCTGGACTGCCTTTTGAGGGACCCATAGGGGCAGCTAGAGTTGGCTATAGGAATGGTGAATACACCCTTAATCCGAGTTTCAGTGACTTGGATGACTCTAAACTGGATCTTGTGGTAGCAGGAACAAAGTCATCCGTTCTTATGGTTGAGTCGGAAGCAGACTGTTTATCGGAAGAAGTAATGCTAGGGGCTGTTAACTTTGGCCATGAGCATTGCAAAGACGCAATAGCAGCAATTGAAGAATTAAAAACCCTAACGCCTTCGAAGAGTTTTGCTTGGACCCCTGGAGAAAAAAATGTTGAGCTTGAAGCGTACATATCTGATAACTATGCTTCCAAAATTCGTGATGCCTATCAAGTAAAAGAAAAGGCAGAAAGAAAAGAAGTGATTAATGCCATAAAAGCTGAAATCTTACAGGGGATTGAGAGTAAATATGAAGAGCTTGGCACTAGTGAAGTGATGTCCGTAATTCATAGTTTGGAGCGCGAACTTGTAAGAGAAATGACCTTGACCAAAAAGGAAAGGATTGATGGAAGAGGAGCAGCAGATGTCAGGCCAATTTCTAGTGAGATAGGCTTATTACCCAGAACCCATGGTTCTGCTCTATTCACACGTGGAGAGACACAAGCATTGGTCGTGACCTCATTGGGAGCAGAGAGAGATTCACAAATTATTGATGCGTTGGAGGGAGAATACCGCGAGCCATTTATGTTGCATTATAATTTTCCTCCTTATTGCGTCGGTGAGACAGGGCGGGTAGGTTCGCCAAAAAGACGTGAAATAGGTCACGGAAAGTTAGCGAAAAGAGGTGTCGCAGCGGTGATGCCCTCGCTTGATGAATTCCCTTATGTTATCCGGGTTGTATCAGAGATAACAGAATCAAATGGTTCCAGTTCAATGGCATCTGTTTGTGGAACAAGTTTATCGCTTATGGATGCCGGTGTGCCCATAAAAAACCCAGTCGCGGGGATTGCCATGGGATTAATTAAGGAAAAAGATCAATTTATAATACTGTCCGATATTATGGGTGATGAGGACCATTTAGGCGATATGGACTTCAAAGTGGCTGGGACTTCAGATGGAATCACGGCTCTTCAAATGGACATAAAGATTAATGGCATTACGTCTGAAATAATGGCCGAAGCATTGGCGCAGGCTAATGGTGGAAGAATGCACATATTAAATGAAATGGCGAATTCTATAACGGTCCCTCGAACCGAAATGTCGAAGCATGCTCCCAGAATTATTTCCTTCAAGGTTCCGACCGATAAAATAAGAGATGTAATCGGTAAAGGTGGCGCAACAATAAGACAGCTTACCGAGGAAACTGGGGCAACAATAGACATTGATGATGATGGAACCGTGAAAATAGCGTCAGTTGACTTCTCAGCTGGTGAGTTAGCGAGAAGTAGAATTGAACTAATCACCGCAGAAGTAGAAGTTGGAGCTATTTATGAGGGTAAAGTTCAAAAGCTTATGGATTTTGGTGCGTTTGTTAACGTGCTCCCGGGTAAAGATGGCTTGGTTCATATTTCGCAGATTTCCGAAGAACGCGTAGAGAATGTCAGTGATAAGCTCTCAGAAGGTGAGATGGTTAAAGTCAAAGTCTTAGAAGTCGATAAACAGGGGCGAATTAGACTAAGTATGAAGGCAGTACAGGAATAAAAAAATGGTTACGATAAGATTATCTAGAGGTGGTGCTCGNAAAAAACCTTTTTATCATATTGTTGTCGCAGACCACAGGCGGGCACGCGATGGTAAGCATATAGAACGGATAGGGTTTTATAACCCCTTTGCCGCTACAAACGAGACTGCGGTTGAATACGATGATGAGCGGTATAATTATTGGTTGTCTGTAGGCGCACAGCCTTCGGATCGCGTAAAAAAAATCGTTTCAAAATTATCCGAGTAATATCTATTACAATTGTACTGGGCTGGAGCGTTTGAGGTCTAAAGGCTCTTATATATGTGTTGGAAAAATCCTATCGCCCTTTGGTATACGGGGGCTGTTACGGTTCAAATCTTTTACCAGTCCAAAGGAAAATGTCTTTGGATTCACAAGCCTTTTCGTTGAGGAAAAGGGTCGCTTAGTGAATTTAAAAATTTGTGGATATAAGAACTATAGAAATAATTTTTTAGTCGATTTTTCAAATATTGATAATCGCTCAATAGCATCTATGTACACAAATAAATCTGTTTTTATAAAAAAAGAATCTTTGCCCTCTATACCAGAGGGTGAGTTTTATTGGGCTGATTTGACAGGTTTTAAGGTTATAAATGAGAATAATTTTGAGCTTGGTAAGGTCGTGGATTTTATCGAGACGGGAAGTAAAGACGTGATGAGAATTTTGGGTTCTAAAGAGATTTTTATTCCTTTTGTTTGGAATCACTATATCTTACAGGTTGATGATAAAGACAGAACAATTATCGTGGATTGGGAGCAAGATTGGTAATTATGCAAATCTTCGTTTTNACGTTGTTCCCCGAACTAATTAATAATTTTACTCATTTCGGGATAATAAAAAAATCGATAATTGAAAATTTAGTAGGGATAAAAGCAATAAGCTTAAGAGACTTCTGTAGTAATGGACAGGTAGATGATACTTCCTATGGTGGTGGCCCCGGGATGGTAATAAAAGCGGATCCGGTTAGGTTGGCGATTGAATCCATTCATCTAAACGAAGCGAAAAAAAACAAAGTGCTTCTTGTCTCGCCCCAAGGAAGAAAGTTAAATGATAAACGAATTAAATCATTTGTTGAGTGTGATAATCTGGTACTGATTTCTGGAAGATACGAGGGATTTGATGAGCGTATAAGTCATTTAGTTGATGAAGAAGTATCTTTATGTGATTTTGTTACTAACGGTGGAGAGATTCCCGCCCTAGCACTAATCGAAGGGATAGTGAGATGTGTGCCAGGGGTTTTAGGAGACGCCGAGTCTTTAACTTCAGAGTCTTTTTGCGATGGATTATTAGACCACCCTCACTATACTAAACCAAGGTCATGGATTGGAATAAATGTTCCGGAAGTTTTAACCTCCGGCGATCATTCAGCGGTTGAAGAGTGGCGTAGAAAACAAAGGTTAATACAAACTTTTCTGAAGCGACCCGATTTACTTGTATTAGATGAGCTTTCAGAAGTTGACAGAGCAACTCTTCACAGATACTTTTTACAAATAAATAACTAAAAACTTCTTAAACGGCTGGTGAGCTGCTAAATTTATGGTATAGTTCATGCAAAAGTTAATGCAGAGAGTATCATGAGCCTAATTATCGACGAAATTGAAAAAAATCAATTGAAAACCGATTTGCCTGTTATTTCGAGCGGGGACACCGTGATTGTGCAAGTTAAAGTAAAGGAAGGTAATCGAGAACGTTTGCAGTCTTTTGAGGGTGTAGTAATCGCAGTTAGAAAAAGAGGACTAAACTCTTCATTTACTGTTCGAAAGATTTCGCATGGGGAGGGAGTTGAAAGAGTTTTCCAAACTCATAGTCCACTTATCGATAATATAGAAGTTAAAAGAAAGGGTGCAGTTCGCAGGGCAAAACTATACTATATGAGAGAACGAAGTGGAAAATCGGCTCGGATAAAAGAAAAATTAAAAAAATAATTCCTCGTTTGGGAGTAGTAAATAGATTGGTGTTTCTTAAAACCTTTTAAGAGGTTGACGGAAATTATCAAGTATGGATGCAAACCAAGAGCAAGCTAATGAATGGTATTCTACTCGACCAAAATCTGATCGATAACTTTATTGAAGACCTGTGGCTGCAATCTGGCCTTGCCAAAAATACCTTATCGGCATACAAAAGTGATATTAAAAGTCTTTCGTCTTATTTAGCCTCGATTAAACTTGATTTAAAAAAAGCGCATCAGGCTAATTTGGTCGGTTACCTATCAACCCTTGACAAAGATTCTCCGCAAACCATAGCTAGAAAAATGGCCTCCATTAGGCGCTTCTATAGCTATCTATGCAGAGAAGAAGAGATTACAAAAGATCCTACAGCAAACATACAAAACTTTAAAAAATCAAGATACTTGCCTAGAATATTGAGCGAACCTGAAACAGAAAAACTTATCACTGCTCCAAACTCGTCTACTGCAATTGGCATTCGCGATCGAACGATGTTGGAGGTGTTGTATGCTTCTGGGTTGCGAACTTCAGAGTTATTGAGCCTCAGATATTCTGAGGTAAATCTTCAACAGTCTGTCGTTAAGGTTTTTGGTAAAGGTGCTAAGGAACGACTTGTTCCTCTAGGAATTGAAGCTTGTGTTTGGTTAAAGAAATACTACGAAGAATCAAGACAGGAGCTTTTGAAGAATTCTTCAAGCGACTTAGTCTTTGTTTCTTCTAGAGGCAAACAAATGACCCGCCAAAATTTCTGGTATATTGTAAAAAAATATGCAAAGCTTGTTGGCATTGATGCAACAATATCTCCTCACTCCATTAGACATAGTTTCGCTACTCACTTGTTAAATCATAATGCAGATCTAAGGGTGGTCCANTCACTACTTGGTCATAGTAGCATTTCGACCACTCAAATCTATACTCATGTTGCAACTACTAGATTAAAAAAAATTCATAGCTATCATCATCCGAGGGGTTAGAGATCAAGTGAAATACTTGCTTGCGATAAGTTTTTTATTTTTATCAGGAATGCCAAGTAAGGGGTTTGGAGCGGAGGGTTTGCAAAGATATGAAATAAATGATGAGGGAATCAAAAAAAGAATTATGTCTTTTCTTAAAGAGTCAATTGGGCCAGAACATAATTTTATGGTAGAGGAGACTGGAATTCCGGGGGTTTATATCGCTTCATTTGGCATGCAAGTGGTTTATATATCAGGTGATTTGAAATTTGTCTTTAAGGGAGATCTTTATGATACCGCTACTGGGCAAAACATTACGATAGAAGCTAAAAAGAAACTGAGGGCACTAGCTTTTGAGTCGTTAGACCACTCGACAATGATTTCTTTTTTGGCTACTGATTCAAAAAATACAAAAAAAAATATTTATGTTTTTACAGACGTTGATTGTGGATATTGTAGAAAATTCCACAAGGAAGTCGTTCGACTGAATAATAAGGGAATAAATGTCTACTATTTAGCTTTCCCAAGAGCAGGGCAAGAAGGCAGTACATACGAGAAAATGGTCTCAGTCTGGTGCTCAAGTAATAGGAATGAAGCTTTGTCCGTCGCAAAAAAAGGACGAAAGATACCCGTGAAAAAATGCAATAATCCAATCAGCGGGCATTTTAAACTGGGATTGGAAATCGAACTAAAAGGTACTCCGGCTGTTTTCAGTGACAGTGGTACCGAACTTGGTGGGTTTATTGAAGCAAAGGATATAGAAAGGATGCTTCTACGAGAAAAATCCTGACAACTTAAAAAGTGCGTGGTTAATTATGAACAATTTGTTTAAAGAGACACGAATACTGGTAGTGGGAGATGTTATCCTAGATAAATATTTGTTTGGCGAAATTGACAGGATTTCACCTGAAGCTCCTGTTCCGGTGGTGAATGTCAAGGAAGAAGTTGAGAAGCTAGGTGGAGCAGGAAATGTTGCTAGGAACGCTGTTCATTTAGGCTCAAAGATAACCTTGCTCGGTTTGATTGGTAACGACAAGGAATCAGAAGTTATTTATGATTTAACACAGCGGGAGGGGATAGACGCGGTCTTTCTTGAAAGTCAAAATCCTACGATTGTAAAAAGTAGAGTTCTTTCTCGAGGCCAGCAGTTATTACGATTTGACTTGGAAAGACCTGCGGTAAAGCAAGCAGGTATTAGTATAGTCTCAAAATTTAAGGAGATCGCCAAAAGTCATGATCTAGTTATTGCCTCTGACTATGGCAAAGGTGCTCTGTCATCAGTTCCAGAGTTGATAAAGATATGTAAGGATTTTAATATTCCTATTTTAGTCGATCCAAAGGGGAATGATTTTGAAAAATATACTGGGTC
The DNA here is from genome assembly GCA_002170535.1 of Methylococcaceae bacterium TMED69. Taxonomy (GTDB): domain Bacteria; phylum Pseudomonadota; class Gammaproteobacteria; genus TMED69. The sequence goes on along the minus strand of NHDW01000007.1, from coordinate 104,073 downwards.
TACTTTGATAACGCCTAATAAAAAAGAGTTTGAAACAATCGTTGGCCAATGTTCGACTTTAGAAGAACTTGAGATTAGGGCTTGCGAGTTAGTTAAAAATCTTAAAATACAGTATTTATTGGTAACTAAAGGTCCCGAGGGAATGTCTTTATTTGATTCTGAAGGAGCATGTCATCACTTTAAAACTCAGGCCGAAGATGTTTTCGATGTGACAGGCGCAGGAGATACTGTTTGTGCTGTTATGGGGGTCGCGCTTTCATCCTCCAATTACTCTTTTGAAGAGGCAGCGGCTCTTGCTAATACTGCTGCAGGTATTGTCGTAAAAAAAATGGGGGCAGCAGCAGTTGAACCCTTTGAACTTGAATGGGCTCTCGGAAAACATTCTTCTAAGATTTTTCGCAATGCTGTTTGCCCAGGAAAATTTTGTAGGGTACTGAAAACCCAGAATAAAAAAATTGTATTTACTAATGGTTGTTTTGATCTCATCCATGCCGGCCATATAAAGTATCTCAAAGAAGCAAGTGAGCTAGGGGATGTGTTGATAGTTGGACTTAATTCAGATTCATCCGTAAATCGACAAAAAGGACCTGGACGACCGGTCAATACCTTTATCGATCGTGCAGAGGTTTTATGTGGATTATCAGTTGTTGATTTTATTATAGAGTTTGAAGAGGATGATCCACTGGAATTGATTAAGGCAATTGAGCCAGATGTCCTTGTTAAGGGTGGAGATTATGTTGAATCAGAAATCGTTGGTTATAATGAAGTTAAAAGAACAGGAGGTCAAGTGAAATCGTTAAATTATTATGACAATAATTCTAGCTCAAAAATAATAAATAAAATTAAGAATCACAGTGAATAATATGAAAGACACTATTTTGGTGACCGGCGGGGCAGGATTCATTGGCTCCAATTTAATCAGTAATCTTAATCGAATCGGATACACTAATATAATTTTGTCTGATTACTTTGTTAACGGTAAACAAGTTTCTAATGTTAATCACTTAAAAATTAATGATTTTGTTTCTCCAGATAATTTATGTGAGTTCATCAGAAATAATCATGTAGATAAAGTATTTCATTTGGGCGCGTGTAGTGATACTACGGAGTGGAACGGGGAATATATGATGGAAAGGAATTTTAGTTTTTCGAAACGTCTTCTGAACACATGCACTTTAAAAAAAATTCCATTTGTCTATGCGTCTAGTGCTTCGGTATATGGTCTTATTGAGCAGTCTAATGAAAATCCCGATAATGAGAAGCCTTTAAATATCTATGGTTTCTCTAAGTTGCTATTCGATAATTTTGTTCGCTCCCAATTATCTGCCTTTGAGTCTTTGGTATGTGGGGTGAGATATTTTAACGTCTTCGGTCCGAACGAAAGTCATAAAAAAGGGATGGCGAGCGTAATCTATCACTTTAATAATCAACTCTTATCCAATGGAGTAATAAAAATCTTTCGGGGTTCTCATAGCTTTGAAGACGGAGGCCACCTCCGAGACTTTATTGAGGTTGGTGATGCTGTAGATTTGACAATTTGGTTATCGAATAGAGGCTATTATGACTCTGGAATATATAATTGCGGAACAGGAGTGGCCCGTTCATTTAACGATGTTGGGCAATTAGTTATTAATTGGCATAAGAAAGGTAAAATTGAATATATTGACTTCCCCAGTGTTTTGCTACCTTATTACCAACCTTTTACATGCGCGGATTTGAGTAAGATTAATTCATTGGGCTATAAAAATTCTTTTAAGACCTTGGAAGAAGGTGTAAATCATTATATGAATTGGCTTAATGTTAATTAAACTTTATTCGCTTATTTATTTCATTCTAATTCCGTTCGTTCTTATTAAAGGATTGCTTCGTAAAGAGGGAATTAAAGTTTTCGAGAGATTTGGCTTTTATAGTCAAGAAGTCGATAAAGATTTCTCCTGCATATGGTTGCATGCTGTTTCAGTTGGAGAAATTAACGCAATAGCACCACTGGTTAATCAGTTGCGATCAAGAGGCGAAAACATCGTAATAACCACAGGCACAATTAGCGGATTTGAAACCTGTAAACGCACGTTTGATAATCTAGTTACACATGTTTTTTTTCCTATAGATTTGCATTTCGTCATAAAAAAATTTTTTTATCATTTTAAGCCTAAAGCTGTTTTAGTCGCCGAGACAGAATTATGGCCAAACCTCATGCTTTTTTGTCGGAGTAATGAAGTAACTATATCATTGATAAATGGGAGGCTTTCAGCAAGAACATTTAAGATTTATACTAAACTAATCAAAGTCTTTAGGCCAATATTAATGTCGTTTGACAACATAATATGCCAAAATCAACTTTATGCAAAAAGATTTAAAGAATTAGGTTTTAGAGAATCGTCGCTCAGTGTTTCTGGTAATCTAAAGCTTGAAGTCAGACCCAGTCATGACATTGGTAGTCATCTAGAAAAGAAGCTGGATCAGCTTTTTTATAAAAGAAAAATTATTGTCTTAGGCAGCACACATTCGAAGGAAGAGCACTTTTTGAAAGAAGCTGTTTGCAGTCTGAGGGATCAATTTGATGATTTATTGATCGTGCATGTTCCTCGCTATAAAAAAAGAGTAAAGGCTATTAAAGCGAAATACCTTCGAGATGGATTGATGACTATAACTTTAGATGAATTCTCAGACAGTTCGTCCGATTGTCATGTTTTGATAGTCGATCGATTAGGCGTACTCAATTATTTTTACTCTAAAGCAACAGTGGCGATCGTTGGTGGAAGTTTTGAGAAAAGAGGATGTCATAATGTCATCGAACCAGCTTTTTTCGGCGTGCCAGTTATTGTGGGGCCTCATATTGAAAATTTTGAATATGAAATTCTTAGGATGGAGCATAGCGAAATACTCTCTATAGAAACGACGGCTTTAAGTTTAAAGGATAAACTTTCTGCTATTTTACGTGGAAGTGATCAAGGGATTGAGTTCAAGAAAAAGTGTGAGGCATTCATAAGTTCCGAACAAGGCGGCTTGCAAAAAACTTTAAGATCCCTTGGCTACCTAACCTGCTTCTGTGTCGTTTTCAAGCCATTGATTTAGATATTCAATGTCTTTAATAGAAAGCGTTCCTACTTGATGCTGTAGTTTAATGACATTTAATATATATCCATATATTGCTTCATAGAAATTTCTTTTGGATTCTGATAATTTACTTTCGGCATCAACGATGTCTATGGTTGTTCTTGTGCCTACTTCATAACCGGCTTTTATGGAGTCTAAGGATAGCTGCATCGACTTAACTGACTGCTTAAAAGCTTGCACGAGTCCGATGTGAGTCTTGACTCCAAGAAATGATTCCCTAGTTTCATTTTCTACTATCCTCATTTGATTTTCAGTGATTATTTTTTTCACTGAATAATTCGCCGCCTCCTTTTTTGATTCAAAATAAGCGTCTCCTCCGTGAAAAATTGGTATATTTAACTGAAGGCCTATCTCTGTATTATCCACCTCAGAACCTCCGAATCTTCCGCCTTGCTCACTCGTTCCGTGAGACCCTACGATTTCGAGTTTAGGCGTGTAGCGTGCTTGACTTTTCCTTAATTGATCTTTTTGGATTAACTCGTCAATTCTAGCTTCTGCTATTCTTAAATTACTATTCATTGCATTCTCCACCCATTGTTCCACCTTGGCCGGTCTCGGTTCTATCAGAGGAATATTGATGTCGATTTTCTTTAGCTCTCCGTAACGAATTCCAGTTATTTTTCTAAGATTGTCGATTGCTATGTCTAACTCGTTCTCAGCTTTTAATCTTTCTGCGTTCGCTCTATCAAATCCTGCTTTAGCCTCTTGGACGTCAGTTAAAGCAATCAATCCAACTTCAAATCTTTGATTGATTCTTTGAAGCTGACTCTCCAAAGATTGAGCTTCACTGTTTGCAAAGGTGAGTTTATTTTCAGAAGATAAGACTTTAAGATAACTTTCAATGACTCGAAAAATTAACTCTTGGCCGCTGTTCGTAAATGCAATTTCTTTTTTCTTAGCTTTTTTTTTCGCTTGGGTTAAATTAAGAAATTTTGTCGCATCAAAGATCGATTGATTCAGTGTGACTATATACCGGGTTGTTACAAAATTGGTGTTCCCTCCAGAGCCAAATCCGGATTGAAGATTGATATCCTGACCTACCTTCTTTTTACTAGCGGCAATAGCGACTTTGGGTAAAAATATGTTGGCTCTGGCTCTAGACACGGAGTATTTTTCTTCTTTTAGTTCGAGTTGTTTTTGTCTGTAAATTGGATCGCTTTTTTTTGCTTCTGAGTAAACTGATAGAAAGTCACTCCCGAATGCAATCATTGGAGCGAGCATCAGAGATAATAGGTTTAGTTTAATTATACTATTCAAAATTTAAACGTAGGCTTGACTTCAAGTCCGATTAAAGGAGTAATGGTGGTTTCGAATAGATCTTCAATCTGCCAGTTGTCACCATTATGCTTCGTGATTAATTTAGTAATAGTTATGCCATTTACGTTTAAAAAAACTAACATCCGCCCGCCGTCTGCTAGCTGCTTTTCAAGCAAATCTAGCCTATCCGGTGTTGATGCTGACACAACAATAACGTCAAAAGGTGCTTTTTTGGCATAACCATCAATACCATCGCCGCAAACAAGTTGAGCATTTGAAATCTTTTCCTTTTTCAAATTTTGCTGGGCAGCTGAATGAAGTGATTTATTTATCTCAATACTGTAAATCTTATCGCATAGTTTGGATAGAAGTGCGGTTAGATAACCGGTGCCGGTTCCAATTTCTAGGACTTTATCGGTATTTTTGGGATCCACGGCTTGAAGAATTCTAGCGTCCAATTTAGGGGAATTCATTTTAAAATTGTTACCAATGTCTAATTCACAATCAGCAAAGGCTAAATCTTTATATTTTGAGGGTACAAAATTTTGGCGATTAATTTGTTCAAATATCTCAATTATTCTTGTACCGAAGACGTTCCATGTTTTTATTTGACTATCAATCATGTTTCGTTGTGCTAGCTCACTATTCATTTTTTATCCTGACGTTGAATATCTTCTTTATTATTATAGTACAAGTTTATTAATTGTTAGTCATTTGAATTTCATCGGCTTTATTGCAGATTTGTTCCAGACTGATACGTTTAGCTTTTGATTGTTTATTTAGAAGCACTCTCCATTCTTTCGCTCTTTTTTGTCCGGAAAAGATATTAAGGAGATTTAAAACTAATTTTTGTTGCTTTTGACCTAAATTCAGTTGATTTTCAGCGTAACCTAGATACTTTTCTACAACATTAAGTCGCAATTTCGGCGAATTTTTTTTAAAGATTTTATTTTCAAAATCAGAAAGTGCCATGGGATTTTGATAAGCTATCCTACCGAGCATTATACCGTCCACCTTAGATAAATGAATGTCACTCTCTCTCGCGTGTGTAATTCCACCATTTATTACTATCTGTGTATCTTTGAAATCGTTCTTAAGTCTATACACCCAGTCATAGTTCAAATTTGGAACTTCTCTGTTTTTTTTAGGGTTTATATTTAACAGCGCCTTGCGGGCATGAACAAATATAATAGACGCGCCTGATTGAACAGCCATCCCTACATAATCAGAAAGATAAGCATAGGAGTAAAGGCTATCAACCCCTAATCTAATCTTGANGCTTATAGGTATATGGCGCGGAATTTGTTGCCTCAGTGTTGTTACGCATTCGCGAGTTGCCTCGGGGTCCAACATCAATTTGACTCCAAAATTACCACTTTGGACGGTCGGACTAGGGCAGCCGCAGTTCAGATTAATTTCGTCGAAGTCCAAAATTTCTGGTATTTTTCTCGTTTGACGAATATCTGCCGGACTTCCGGTGCCAAGCTGGAGAGCCAGCGGTTTTTCTTCAGTCGAAAATCCCAAATGTCGTTCCCTGTTGCCGTTTAATATCGTTTGTATCGGAATCATCTCAGTAAATAATCGAATATTTGGAGAAATTAATTTAGCAAGGAACCTGAAATGTCTATCTGTCTTTTTCATCATAGGCGCAAGACATAAAGCCCATTTACTAAAATTTATGTAGGTATTATCGTGAGACTCCATATTTAATCGAATATTTAGAAAGTTTCGTCAGAGCGCATAGTCAATACCTCGTGTCCATTATCTGTCACCAATATGGTATGTTCCCACTGTGCAGACAGGCTTCGATCTTTTGTGATTACTGTCCAATGGTCTGATAAAAGTCTTACATGTCTTTTACCCATATTGACCATTGGTTCTATTGTAAATGTCATTCCTGGAACTAAAGCCAATCCAGTATTAGGTATCCCATAATGAAGAACTTGCGGTTCTTCATGAAAAATTTCTCCTATTCCATGCCCACAGTATTCCCTCACTACTGAATAGCGTTTAGATTCGGCAATTTCTTGAATACGGCTTCCAATAGTTCCCAGTCTTTGGCCGGGCTCAACCATCTCAATTCCTTCCTGAAGACATTCATAAGCTGTTTGCACAAGATTTTTTGCTTTTTGCGTTACCTCTCCAATACAAAACATTTTAGATGTGTCACCATGAAAACCATCTTTAATCACTGTGATATCAATATTTAAAATATCACCGGTCTTCAATTCTGTGTTTGAGGGAATACCATGACAGACTACATGATTCAAGGAAGTGCAAATAGACTTTGGAAAACCTCTGTAATTAAGAGGTGCAGGAATAGCTTGCTGTTTTGATACAATGTACTCGTGGCATAATTGGTCTAGCTCTTCGGTTGTAACGCCCGAGACAACACTTGGTGAGATGAACTCTAAAACTTCAGCAGCAAGTTTACAAGCGACCCGCATTTTTTCAATTGACTCTTTATTTTTTATTGATACAGGCATGTAGACATAACCTTGAAAGTTTTTAATTTGTTGTTATAAACAATATATGATATAAATCATACCGGATATACGCAATTATTTTAACAAAACTCACAGAAGTCGTCACGATCGGTGGGTGTTTAAGCTCAAGCTTAAATTACCGATTGGGATTTCTGGTTGCACAACCCATATGGAGACAATCATGGCTAGCATTAACATGCGTCAACTGCTGGAAGCAGGAGTTCATTTCGGACATCAAACGAGATTTTGGCACCCCAAAATGGCGCCATTTATTTACGGTCAACGTAATAAAATACATATAATTAATTTAGATTACACTCTTAAATCTTTTAGAGATGCAATCAATTTCCTATCTTCAGTTGCCGCTTCTGGCGGNCAGATTCTTTATGTTGGTACAAAACGCTCTGCGCAGCAATCTGTTGCGCGCGAGGCGTCCCGGGCCGGGATGCCATATGTCAGCAAAAGATGGCTAGGAGGCATGTTAACAAACTTCAAGACTGTAAAACAATCAATTAAAAGATTGCATGAGCTTGAAAAAATTATCGATGAAGGTGGTTTGGAGAACCTTTCAAAAAAAGAAGGCCTAATTTTGACTAGAGAGCTAAATAAGTTGAATTTAGGTCTGGGTGGCATAAAAAATATGGAAAAATTGCCCGATGCTTTATTTGTCATTGACGTTGGTTTTGAACGAATCGCAGTTTCAGAAGCGAGTAAATTGGGTATCCCGGTAGTAGGAATTGTAGATACCAATAACTCGCCAGTCGGTATTGACTATGTGATTCCCGGTAATGATGATGCAACTAGATCTATTGACCTTTATACGTCTTCAGTCACNGATGCTATCTTGGATGCAAAAGCGGTTCATACCCAAAAAATGGGAGAAATAGTGGAGGAATTTGTTGAGGTCGAGGGGCCTTCGGATGAGAGCAATAATCAGTCAAAAAACAAAGGAAGCAGCACGGCGTCCGAAGAACCGACCAATGGTCTGTCAAACGACTCTGAATCTAATGGTGTCGTCGAGCAAGAGCAGTCAGACATTGAGAATTTAGAAAAATAGTATATAAAACTAGTTTATTTAGGAGGCTATTTTATGACGATCTCGGCCAGTATGGTTAAAGAGTTGAGAGAACGAACTGGTGCTGGAATGATGGATTGCAAGAAAGCATTAGTCGAAAATTCCGGTGATTTTGATAAAGCTATAGAATATTTGAGAAAGACTGGTGTCTCAAAAGCTGAAAAAAAATTGGGAAGAGTCGCTGCAGAGGGAGCGATAGGCATCCAACAAAACTCAAATAAAACAGTTTTAATTGAAGTTAATTGTGAGACTGATTTCGTCGCCAATGACGAAAACTTTAAACTATTTGTTGAAAAAGTTTCACAAATCGCATTAGAGCAAGATGTGTCATCTATCGATAACTTGTTAGCCGTCAAAGTAAACGATAAAACTCTAAAAGAAGCGGCTAATGAACTGTCGGTAAAAGTTGGTGAGAAAATTGATCTAAGACGGATTGAAGTGCTCATGAGCGGTGTAGATTCGGTTTCATACTATCTTCATGGCGGAAAGATTGGAGCGGCGGTTACATTTGAAGGTTCGGACGGAGAGGCAGCTCGAGATATTGCAATGCATGTTGCGGCAACCGCACCGGCAGCATTGGATGAAACCAAAATCCCTTTAGATTTGCTACAGCGCGAACAAAATGTTTTCATGGGACAAGCTGAAAGCTCTGGAAAGCCAGCAGACATAGTTGAGAAAATGGTTGTTGGCAAGTTAAAAAAATTTATTAAAGAGAACACGTTAGTAGGTCAAATGTTTGTAAAGAACCAAGATCAAACAGTCGGAGACTTTGCGAAATCAAAGAATTTAAAGCTTGTAAGCTTCATCAGGATGGCAGTTGGAGATGGTATCGAGAAAAAAACCGAAGATTTTGCAGAGGAAGTTGCAAAACAGGTAGGTAAGAAGAATTAGAAGCTGATGAGTAGGAATCCAGCAATAAAGTATAAGAGAATTCTAATAAAACTAAGCGGCGAGGTTTTACTTGGGGAGGATGACTTCGGAATCAATCAAGCTACTTTAGAATGGATTGCCAATGAAATAAAGAATTTGAAAGAGTCGGGAGTCGAAATCGCTTTGGTTATCGGAGGGGGTAATATTATTAGAGGTCAAGGCCTTGCTCAAGATGGAATGCAGCGAGTGACAGCAGACCAGATGGGCATGCTTGCCACGGTCATCAATGCTTTAGCCATCCAAGATGCATTAGAGAGAAATGGCATGTTTGCTAGAGTGATGTCAGCTATCAAAATTAATGAGGTATGTGAAGATTTTATAAGAAGAAGGGCAGTGAGGCATTTAGAAAAAGGGAGGATAGTTGTGCTTGCTGCGGGAACGGGTAACCCCTTTTTCACCACTGATTCAGCAGCCAGTCTCAGGTCGATTGAAATCGACGCTGAACTCTTGATTAAAGCAACAAAGGTGGACGGAATATATAATTTGGATCCAAAGTTATCTGCTCAAGCAAAATTAATTGAAAAAATCAGTTATGATGACGTTTTATCTAGAAAACTAAAAGTCATGGACGCGACGGCTATCGTTTTGTGCAGAGATAATAATATGCCATTACGGGTTTTAAATATGATGAAAAAAAACGCGTTTTTAGACGCGGTTTGTGGTAAAGACATTGGGACGTTTGTGTCGGGTGATATAGATGATAGAAAATTTAACTGAAAAAACAGAAGCTCGCATGTCCAAGAGTCTAGAGTCTCTTGCTAAATCGCTTAAAAGACTAAGGACGGGAAGAGCTCATCCCGCTTTAATAGATCACCTATTGATTGATTACTACGGTACAAAAACCCCTATTTCTCAAATGGCTACAATCACGACTGAGGACGCTCGAACGCTCAATATTGCAGTTTGGGATAAATCTGCGTTGAAAATTGTAGAGAAAGCAATCCTAGAAGGAAATCTAGGTCTAACCCCCAAGGTTACCGGTACTAATTTGAAGATTCCTGTCCCGGCAATGACTCAGGAAAGACGAAAAGAGTTGATTAAGCAGTTAAAAAACGAGGCCGAACAAGCGAAAGTCGCTGTGAGAAACATACGTAGAGATCTTCTTGCTTTAATAAAAGAAGAGCAAAAGAGTAAAAATATTACTGAAGATGATGAGAGGAAAAATTCCGAAATTGTTCAGAAGATTACAGATAAAAATGTCAACAATATTGATGAAATGATAAAGTTAAAAGAGTCAGAGATATTAGAAATTTAGTTTTAAACGTTGTCGACGTAAAAAAATGAGTAAAAAATGACGCTATCCGAGGTCGAGTCACTCCCGAAACATGTTGCAATTATAATGGACGGTAATGGCCGATGGGCAACAGAGAAAGGACTGAGCAGAACAGCCGGCCATCAGGCTGGGTTAGAGTCGCTAAAAACCATCGTCAACAGATCCATTCAGGTGGGCATTGAAATTTTAACAATTTTTGCCTTTAGCTCGGAAAACTGGGAACGACCAAAGTCAGAAGTAAATAGTCTATTAAACTTATTTCTTGGCGCATTGGAAAATGAATTTCATACCTTACACGAAAATGGGGTAAAGCTGTCCTTTATTGGACAAATAGATGCCTTCCCGGATGACATCCAAACCAAAATGAAAACAGCTGAAGAATCAACGAAAAATAATACTAGTATCTTACTTAACGTCGCCGCCAATTACGGAGGACGTTGGGACATTCAACGTGCAGTTCAAAAGATATGTAGAAAGATAGAGTCAGGGATCATAAATGCGAAAGACATTGAGCTCGATCTGATTTCAAAAAATCTTTGTCTTGCAACGTTGCCTGAACCTGATTTATTGATTAGGACAGGAGGGGAGAAAAGGTTAAGCAATTATTTGCTATGGCAATTGGCTTACACAGAATTATATTTTTGTGACACGAAGTGGCCGGATTTTTCAATAGCCGAATTCGACAAGGCTTTACATTATTTTTTAGCTGTAGAGAGGCGTTATGGCGGAGTGCCTCAAAAAGCTGGTGTTGAATACTCAAACTAATTTTTTTCAGCTATGGTAATTAAGACTAACCCAATAACGTTATCTAATCCAATTCAGCGTATTCTTACGGGAATCGGATTAACTTTAGTTATTGTTTTTGTACTAACTCGAGAAAACAGTTTACTCTTTCCGATGTTCTTGATTTCTATTGCTAGCTTGGCTTCATATGAATGGAGTCAAACAGTGGGTTGCGAAAATTTTATAAGCAGGCTTACCTATTCTTTAATCACCATATTTATCACAACTAGTTTGTTTGTTTTAATAAACGATCTGATGGCTGTTCTGTTATCCAGTCTGGCGTTAGTCTATATTTCATTGTGCGCCCTCATTCTATTGCTTGAAGAGAGAGGTTCGCAACTAAATTTGAATTTACAAACTCTGTGGCAAGCTGGAGGATTAGTTATTATTCCCATATGTAGCGTAATGTTGCTAACCATTTTTCAAATCGCTCCTAAGTATGTAGCCTATCTTTTAATAGTTGTTGGTAGTATTGATACATTTTGTTACGCAGGAGGTAAACTTTTGGGGAAAACCCAATTTGTTCCCATAATTAGTCCCAATAAAACTATTGAAGGTTTGCTGGTAGGGTTTATAGTTAGCTTCCTAGTTTTTTATCTACTCAATTTTTCATTCAATGTGTTTGTTTTGGATATATTTGCGATTAACGGGGCTTACCTTCTTATCTTTTTAGGCGCAGTATTAGGAGACCTGAATGTAAGCATCATGAAGAGAAAAAGTGGAAAAAAAAATACTGGGCGAATCTTTCCAGGGCATGGCGGTATCTTGGACAGAATTGACAGCATCCTTTTTGCTGCCCCGTGTTTCTTTATAGCTTTAAGTAGTTTTAGAATAATACTATGAAAAATATTTCCATATTAGGTTCAACCGGTACAATTGGAGAAAACACTCTGCAAGTAGTCGCTAGTTTTCCTGGAAAATTTAAAGTGTTCGCCCTTACTGCCAATAGAAATATACACAAGATGCAGCGCCAGGTTCTTGAGTGGAAACCCAGATACGCCGTGCTCTCCTGTGTGGACTCAGCAAAAATTTTATCTGATAACCTGAGAGAACATTCCGATATAACGACAGAGGTGCTCGGTGGTCCAGAATCGTTGGAGTTTGTAGCTGCGCACGAGGAAACTGATTATGTTATGGCTGCAATCGTGGGCGGCGCTGGTCTTCTTTCTACGATGAGTGCAGCGAGGCATGGGAAAAGAATTTTGCTCGCAAACAAGGAGTCGTTGGTAATGTCTGGCGAGCTTTTTATGAATGAGGTCAAAAACTCTGGCGCTCAATTGCTTCCGATAGATAGCGAACATAATGCGATTTTTCAATGTTTGCCTTTTGATTATGCTTCGTCAATATCCTCTAGTCGCGCTTCCATAAAAAGGTTGATTTTAACAGCATCAGGCGGACCTTTTCTTAATACCCCAATCGAAAAGTTTTCTGAAATTTCAGTGGAGCAGGCCTGCAATCATCCAAATTGGATAATGGGACAAAAGATTTCAATAGATTCTGCTACTATGATGAATAAAGGTTTGGAAATAATTGAAGCCTGCCATTTATATGATATGCCTTTAGACAAAGTTGAGATAGTTGTCCATCCTCAAAGCATAATACATTCCATGGTAGAATACATTGACGGTTCTGTTATGGCTCAATTAGGTACTCCTGATATGAAAATTCCAATCGCCTACGGATTAGGCTGGCCTGAAAGAATATTTTCTGGAGCAGATTTTCTCGATTTTTATCAACTAAGATCATTAAGCTTTGAAAAACCAGATTATGATAAATTTAAATGTTTGACTTACGCGAAGGAAGCATTTAAGCAGGGTGGTGTCTACCCGGCAATTTTAAACGCTGCAAATGAAGTTGCCGTTCAATCTTTTATTGAAAATAAAGTAAAATTCTCCAATATACCGGAAATCATTGAGCATGCGCTGGACTCTTGCACTTATGAATACGATTTGACGATTGATTCTATACTGCGAGCAGATTTTGAATGTCGCAAGTCCCTAAGAAAACAAATAGGTATAAAAAAATGGCCGATATAGCAACTAGTATTGTTTCTTTTTTTGTCGTTATTACTTTGATTGTAGTTGTCCATGAGGGAGGGCATTTCAGTGCAGCGAAGATATGCAGAGTGAGAGTTCTTGCCTTTTCGATCGGATTTGGGAGAAAGTTATTTAGCTTAAAAAAAGGGGGTACCGTTTTTTCTTTTTCAGCCATACCTTTGGGTGGTTATGTTCAAATGCTAGAAGTGAAGGATAGGACAGAAAAGGATAGCATTGAGGATTGTTTTGAGGGTAAATCATTATTTGCTAGGTCTTTTATAATCGCTGCGGGCCCAATGGCAAACTTTATTTTAGCCTGTGTTGTTTATTGGATAATTTTTATTAAAGGGATTGCAGGTCCTATTCCATATGTAGGAGAGATCCCAGTTAATTCTGTAGCTTCTGAAAGTGGACTTAGTATGGACGACCGAATTATAAAGCTTAATAAAAAAAGAGTTGAAACTTGGGAGGCTGTTCATCGTGAAATGATCATGGAAATCCTAAAAGGGAGAAATTTAGAATTTGAAGTAGCCAACTCCAATGGTGAACGTGCAAATCATATTATCTCGGTTGATAAATTCAATTTAAATGAATTAGATAAAAAAGGACCATTCGATCAAATTGGTTTAGTTCCAAAGCAGATCAAGATTCCAGCCGTTATTTCTAAAGTAATTAACGAGTCCCCAGCCTATAAGGGAGGACTTGTCGCTGGAGATACGATTGTTTCAGTTCAAAATACTGAAATTGATGGATGGGCCGAATTAGTTGAAATTATTCAAAAGAATCCTGAGACCCCTTTACTGTTTGGAATATATCGGAATGGTGAGACGTTTGATAAATTAATAACGCCTGAGTTAGTTCAAAAAGGGGAGCGAAGACTTGGGCGAGTAGGAATTCAAGGTGATATAAGTTCCTTTTATTCGATCCAGCGGTATGGTGCCCTTGATGCGGTCTGGCTGTCATTAGAAAGAACTTTTGATATGACTCTTATGACACTTCGATCTTTAATGAAATTAGTGACTATGGAGCTTTCGTTTAGGAATCTTAGTGGGCCAATTACGATAGCAGATTATGCGGGCAAGTCTATGGAAAGCGGCTTAGATTCTTTCCTTGCCTTTCTCGCGCTCATTAGCATTAGTATTGGAATAATCAATTTATTGCCGATTCCGATGCTTGATGGTGGACATCTGTTGTATAATATTTTGGAATTTATTAGTGGAAGAAAACTTCCCACATCGTTTTACATAGCGACTCAGAAAATAGGTCTTGCGATTCTGCTGAGTCTTTTTTTAATTGCAATATTTAATGACATTTTTAGGATCATAAACTGATAATATGCGAAAGTATATCAAATTAATTTTCTTAGCCCTGTTCTTTATAGCAGTCTCAGGCTATGTGTCATCCTCAACCTTTATTGTCGACGATATTAAAATCCGTGGGCTAAAGCAGATCACGCCCGGAATGATATTTAATTTTTTGCCGGTCGGTATAGGTGACTCTTTAGATGAAGTTAAGATAAGAAAAGCAGTGCGCGCTTTATTTAAAACTGGGTATTTTGAGGACGTTAGGCTTGAAAGACAGGGAGATGCTTTAGTTATCACTGTTATTGAAAGGCCCACGATGGCCATTATTAACTTCGTCGGAAATAAAGCAGTCAAAACTGAAGATTTAGAAAAAGGTTTGGAGGAAGCGGGTTTCTCTGAGGGTGAAGTATTTAATGAAGGTAAACTCGATAAAGTGCTCCAAGAGTTACGGCGTCAATACTATGCCAATGGCAAATACAGTGTTGAAATAGACTACCAACTCGATCCTATTGGGAATGACGCTGTTGAGCTGACTCTTGAAATTACTGAGGGCGAAGCTGCGACAATAAAACAAATTAAGATAATTGGTAATCAAATATATTCAGATGAAGAGATTATCGAATCTTTCAAATTAACTACAGGGAATTGGTTAAGCTGGTTCAAAAAAGATAATCAATATTCAAGGCAGAAACTACAGGGCGATTTGGAAACGTTAAGATCGTGGTATCAAAATTTTGGATACATGAACTTTACAATTAATTCTACTCAAGTATCTATTAGTCCCGACAAAGAGAGTGTGTATGTAACTATTAACATAACAGAAGGGGATGCATATAGAATAAGTTCAGTGAAATTGGCTGGTGATCTAATAGTTACTCCTGAAGAGATATACCCCATAATTTTCACTCGCAAAGGAGATGTTTTTTCCAGACGGTCAATGGAGGGAACAGCCAAAGCAATTACTGAGTTACTTGGGCAAGAAGGTTATGCATTTGCTAATGTAAACCCGATACCAGAACTAGACGAGTCTAATAAGACGGCGACTCTGACTTACTATGTTGATCCAGGGCAAAGGGTATACGTGAGACGAGTTAATTTTTTTGGCAACAGCAAGACGCGAGATGAAGTGCTTCGGCGTGAAATGAGACAGATGGAAGGTGGCTGGATTTCAACGACTAAGGTCGAACGCTCAAAGGTTCGTCTTCAGAGAACTGGTTTTTTCGAAACTGTTGAGGTGGGTACGGTTGAGGTTCCGGGGACAGCTGATCAAGTCGATGTAAATTTTAAAGTAAAGGAGATGCCGTCGGGTAATCTGATGGTAGGTGCTGGTTTTTCTCAGTCGGGAGGCCTTCTATTTAATACTAGGGTCAGTCAAAATAACTTCTTAGGAAGTGGTAAAATGGTTAGTTTTTCGTTCAATAATAGCGAAATAAACAAATCATTCTCTGTCGGGTATTATAACCCTTATGCAACTATAGATGGCGTTGCGAGAGGGTTTACGTTGGGTTATCAGGAGATTGATTCTGGTCGCCGTGACGTTTCAAGATATGACCAGGAGAACTTAAGTTTTGGCGTTAATTTCGGTCTCCCGATAACAGAGTATAATTTCTTTAATACAGCACTAACTTGGGAAAAGCAAGAGATTAAAACGACACCAAGCTTGTTAGATATCAGAATACTATCATTTTTGATTCGAGAAGGGGCGGAATATGATAATTTTCAATGGACTACCTCTGTGGGAAGAGATACTCGAAATTCAAGAATTTTTCCAGACGCAGGACGGTTGCAAATGCTGTCGACCGAGGTCACATTACCAATAGGTGATTTAAAATATTGGAAGATTGACTATGATCATCGTTATTATTTTAAATTGCCCTTAAGGAAAAAATGGACACTAATACTAAAAAATAAAATTGGATATGGCGATAGCTATGGGTCTACAAAAGAGTTGCCCTTTTTCAGGAATTTTTTTGCTGGGGGCCCTAGAACGGTACGTGGCTACGGGGAGTCATCACTCGGTCCAGAGGATATTTTTGGTCGTGCTCTTGGTGGAAATATACTCTTAACTGGAAATGCAGAAGTTATAGTCCCTGTCCCATTGTTGGAGGATATTAAGTCGGCTCGAGTTTCGGTATTTTATGATGCCGGCAATGTATTTGCATCCGATGACTCGTTTTCACTTTCAGAGCTACGAATGGCAGTTGGTGTTGCTGGGATATGGATGTCTCCAATGGGATTATTATCAGTTAGCTATTCAAATCCTTTCAATGATAAGTTCGGAGACGAGATTGAAAAGTTTCAATTTAATTTCGGCACGCAATTTTGAAATTAAGGTTATAAAAAATTGACAATTTCGGGTAATATATAGATAGAAAATTTAAAAAAATTACAAGGGGAAAACTGGTGAGTTGTATGAGAAATGTAAAAAATAATTTAATTAAAACCATCTTGATGCTTATTTTTATATCTCCAGCTATAAGTGCTGTAGAATACAAAATTGGTGTTGTGAATGTCCAAAGTATTTTAACAGCGATTCCTCAAACAGAGGCTGCAACCAAGAAACTGGAAAAAGAATTTGGGCCGCGTGACAGGGGTATTGCAAAAGACAATAAGGCTCTTGAAAAACTAGCTGAGAAGTTGAAAAAAGATGGAGCTATAATGAGCGAAGGTGAGAGAACAAAAATAGAAAGAGATATCCAAACTCGGCAGCGTGACCTTAAAAGAAGGGCCCAAGAATTTCAAGAAGACTTAAATTTCCGTCGTAATGAGGAAATGCAGGGAATCCAGAAGAAAATCGCTGATGTCACGCGTGCGTACGCGAAAGAGAATAAATTCGATATGGTTTTAGTGAATGGGGCTGTTTACTATTCCGATAAAGTAGATTTGACTAAAAAAATTATCGAGCGAATGAGTAAATCTGGTAGCTGATTTACAATTACTCTAGTCTGATGATAAGCGCGTGAGTGAGTCAATTAAAAGTGCCATTCCTCATAGGTACCCTTTCCTGTTAATTGATAAAATCATTAGTTATATTCCTAATGAATCTATAACGGCAGTAAAAAATGTCAGCTATAATGAACCTTTCTTTGAAGGACATTTCCCAGATAACCCGATCATGCCAGGGGTGTTGATTGTTGAAGCAATGGCTCAAGCATGCGGGGTATTAATTTTCCGCTCATTTTTAAGTCCACAGGCAAGTGGTTTCTTTTACTTAGTAGGCATAGACAAAGCGCGATTCCGGAAGGGTGTGAATCCAGGTGATCAGCTTATTCTAGAGATAAAACTTCTAAAAAAGCTTAAAGATATTTATAAATTTGACGCAAAAGCTCGGGTAGAACATGACTTAGTATGCTCCGCAGTGGTTACTACTACCGGCAAGATTGAGGAGAACTGAATTGATCCATCCTACTGCTTTAGTGGGTGAGAAAGTTAGACTGGGTGCTAATGTTTCCATTGGGCCTTGGTCACAGATTTCTGGAGATGTAGTTATTGGAGAGAATACTGTTATTGGTTCAAATTGTATCATCTACGGCCCAACAGCGTTTGGCTGTGATAATAAGATACATTCTTTCTCTGCGATAGGAACTAATCCGCAGGATAAAAAATTTAAGGAAACTGATGAATCACGATTAGTTATAGGTGATCGCAATACAATAAGGGAATATAGCAGTATTAATAGAGGCACGGAACATGGTGGAGGAATAACTCGTGTAGGTAACGATAATCTAATAATGGCATATTGTCACATTGCCCATGATTGCCAAATAGGTAATAACATTGTTTTTTCCAATAATACTACGTTAGCTGGGCATGTAATTGTCGGAGATCATGTTACTCTGGGTGGATTCACAGGGATTCATCAGTTCTGTCATTTGGGAGAAGGTTGCTTTTCTGCGATCTCCTCGATAATCACCAAAGATATTCCTCCTTTCATCACAGTTAAAGGAAATCCCGCAACCCCACGTTGTATTAATAAGATAGGCTTACAAAGACGTGGCTACTCTCAGGATGAGATGAATTCGTTACGAAAATGTTTCAGAATTTTGTATCTCCAAAGTAATTCTTTGGAAAGAGCAATTCAGAAAATAGACTCCGAAATCGATAAGCATAAAGTGGTTCAAAAATTTCGAGATTTTGTTACGGAAAGCGATAGAGGAATTGCCCGTTGATTAGTTATAGTTTAAGGAAGAATGAAAATTAGCGAAGAAGCTTTAACCTTATGTCTTATCGCACGTTGAAGGTAGGTATAGTTGCCGCTGAAAAATCAGGCGATATACTAGGTGCGAATCTAATAACCTCGATTCGCCAAAAACACAATGTTGAGTTTTTTGGCGTGGTAGGTCCAAAGATGATTGAAGCGGGTTGTACTCCAGTTGCGTCAATAGAGAATTTATCTGTAATGGGGTTTAAGGAGGTGATTCTACAATTACCTAGACTAATCAATCTGAAAAATGCAATTTGTAGAGCGTTTATCGAATACAAAATTGACGTTTTTATTGGAGTGGACTCCCCATCATTCAATCTTCCAATTGCAGCTAAACTTAAATCAAATGTCTCAGAATTAAAAGTTATTCAGTATGTGGCGCCACAACTTTGGGCGTGGAGGCCAGGAAGAATAAAAAAAATTAAAAAAATAGTTGATTATCTCTTTGTATTGTTTCCTTTCGAGCAAGAATATTTTTCAAATCTTGGTGTGAAATCACAATTCGTCGGTCATCCTGCTGCCACTAAAATAAAAACCGTACAAAAAACTACAAGATCCTCAGATTTTTCAGATATGAAAGAACTGAACCTGGCATTGCTACCAGGGAGTCGGTGGGAAGAGGTTAAATACCATGCCGATATCTTCTTTGCTTCTGCGGGATTTCTTAAGAATTTAGTAAACAAAAAAGTCAATCTCAAAATCGGAGCAGCTAATGAAAAAGTGGCTGACTTTCTGAGAGAGCGCGCAGAAAAGCACTATGAAGATGGAGTGTTTTATATAGACGACAGCATAGGTTGCCTGAAACAGTCAGATTTAGCAATTGTTTCTTCGGGTACCGTTTCATTGGAAGCTTTCCTTTGTTTAAAACCAATGGTTGTGTGTTATAAAACTAGTAAATTAAATTATTTTTTGTTTAAGAAGCTAATTATTTCGGATCACATATCTCTCCCAAATATACTGATGGGTTCTAATGTTGTCCCAGAATTAATCCAAGATAACTTGATAGCACAATCCATTGCAGCCCAACTAATGTTATGGATGATTGATAATCACCGACTTGAGTTATTCCAACAGGGCGGTAGAAGCTTTTTGGATATTTTAAGCGGTGATTCACACGATAATATTAATAAGTATTTCGACTTTCTTATAGAACAATTTATAAAAAAATGAATAATAAAGTAATAATTGGGGTTGATGAGGTTGGTAGGGGATGCTTAGCAGGACCTGTTGTTGCAGCTGCGGTTGTAATGCCGTCCCTACCAGACTATGTTTTCCGCGACTCTAAATCACTTAGTCACTGCGTTCGATTGCATAATTATAAATTGATTAAAAAATGCGCCTTCTCAGTAAAGGTAGGCTATGCTTCGCCCCAAGAGATCGATGCTCTGAATATTTTAAAAGCAACACAGCTCGCTATGAAAAGGGCGATTGAAAAAGTTAATTGGCGAGATAGCTTAGTTTTAATTGACGGGTGTCATTTGCCCGATGTCAAGGGTTATAGGATGAAGGCTATTATAAAAGGGGACCAAAAATATACGCAAATTTCAGCGGCGTCTATAGTAGCCAAAGTAGTGAGAGATTATATAATGACGAGAATCTCGAGGATTTATCCGAATTACTTGTTCGAGAAGCACAAAGGCTATCCGACGAAAAAGCACTTAGCTGCTTTAAAAAGATATGGGGCGTTGTCTATCCACAGACAATCCTTTCGTCCAGTAAGAGATTTACATTTAATGGAGATTTAATTGAGAGACTCATTTGTGCATTTGAATGTTCACTCAGAGTATTCTCTTGTTGACGGAATAATAAGAATTCCCCAACTAATCGAAAGATGCAGGAAACAGAATTTTTCAACGGTAGCTATTACTGATCTCAATAATCTATTTGCAGCTATAAAATTTAATAGAGAAGCTAAAAAAGCTGGTATTAAACCGATTATAGGAGCTGAAGTCACAATTATTCCAGTTGATACTGACACTAACCAACATAATGCAATTTTCTTATGTAGAAATAAGGTTGGTTATAGAAATCTCTGCGATATTTTAACAATTTGCCAAAAAGGAAAAGATGGTCAAATCGGTATCTCCGAATCAGTGCTTATTAGTAAAAAATGCGATGGTATAATTATTCTTGCAGGTGATCAAGATAGCGATATTGGCCAAGCAATTCTAAAAAAAGATTTTGTACAAGCAAAAGAAAAAGCAGCTCANTGGGAAAATCTAACCGACGGAAATTTCTTTTGCCAAATAAGTAAGCTAAATAAACCTAATGAGTTGCAGTACCTTAATGGCCTAGCCCAATTATCTACAATGGTTCCAATACGTCCCGTCGCTACCAATCAAGCTCGATTTTTAGAAAAACAGGATTTTGTTGTTCATGAAGCTCGAGTCTGTATTCAACAGGGAGTTACCCTCGAAGATAAGCGTCGGATAAAGTCTTATAGTGACGAACAATTTCTTTGCTCATCGAACCAAATGAAAAAGAAATTTAAAGGGCTGGAGATTGCTGTTTTAAATTCGGTTAAAGTGGCGACCCAATGCAATTTTGACTTTGATAGTAAGGGAAGTCTATTACCTTTATTTCCCACTGAATCTAATTTAAGTGAAGCCGATTTATTGAAACGCCAAGCGATGGAGGGGCTTAATTTCAGGTTAAAAGACTACATTGAAGAGAATGATAGTTTGAATAACGAACGATTGATACTTTATGAAGCAAGAATGAAAGACGAGCTTAGAGTGATTGTTGATATGGGGTTCTCTGGATACTTCTTGATTGTTGCAGATTTTATAAAATGGGCGAAAAGGAAGAAGATACCGGTCGGCCCTGGCAGAGGTTCTGGCGCGGGGTCATTGATAGCGTATCTTTTGCTAATAACAGAAATTGATCCACTTCGATACGATTTGCTGTTTGAAAGATTTTTAAATTCTGAGCGAATCTCAATGCCTGATTTTGATATTGATTTTTGTATGGATAGAAGGGATGAGGTGATTGACTATGTTGGAAAAAGGTATGGATTAGATCGAGTAGCCCAAATTATAACTTTTGGAAAAATGGCTGCTAAAGCTGTGATAAGAGATGTCGGCAGAGTCTTGGGCTTGCCTTACCCGCAAGTTGATCAAGTTGCTAAACTAGTGCCTAATGATATAGGCATTACCTTACCTGATGTTTTAAAAGACAAGAAAAGCGATTTATATAAACGGTGCAAGGAAGATGCTGAAGTAAAAAACCTCATAGACTTGGCTCTGAAGTTGGAAGGGATCATTAGAAATGCTGGAAAACATGCGGGTGGCCTGGTAATAGCGCCCAAACCTCTTGTTAATTATATGCCCCTCTTTGCTGACAAGGATACTGAGGGAATGGTAACGCAGTTTGATATGGGGGATGTCGAATCTATCGGTTTAGTTAAGTTCGATTTGTTAGGTTTGCGAACCTTGACGATCGTGGACTGGGCCGTAGGTTCAATAAAATCCCTTGATAAAGCAATAGATCTTGTTGACATTAACCAGATTGGGCTCAGTGATTCAAAGACGTACCAAACGATACAAGAAGGCGAAACAACCTCAATTTTCCAACTAGAATCGAGAGGGATGAGGGAACTAATTTTACGACTTAAACCAGACAAATTTGAGGATTTGATTGCACTCGTTGCGCTTTTTAGACCCGGACCGTTGGATTCAGGAATGGTTGACGACTTTATTGCGGTTAAACAAGGTCGGCAAGTAAAATATCTTCATCCAAAATTGGAGTCGACACTCAAGCCAACCTATGGAGTCATCTTATATCAAGAACAGGTAATGGAAATAGCACGCTCTTTAGCTGGCTATACTTTGGGTTCTGCAGATATATTACGAAGAGCTATGGGGAAAAAGAAACCTGAGGAAATGGCTTCCCAAAGGAATACTTTTGTTTCAGGCGCTGTTTCTTACAAAGTGCCTGAAAAAACAGCTTTAGACATTTTTGCACTTATTGAAAAATTTGCCGGCTATGGATTTAATAAATCTCATTCCGCGGCTTATGCACTAATCGCGTATCAAACAGCCTGGTTAAAATCAAATTATCCTTCTTCATTCATGGCTTCTGTACTTTCTTCTGATATGGATAATACGGATAAAGTTGTTCTTAATATAAGAGAATGCCAACGGCTTAAAATAGAAGTGTTGCCGCCTGATGTTAATAAAAGTGATTACAGATTTATAGCGGTGAATGAGCTTAAGATAAGATATGGAATAGGAGCGATTAAAGGTATGGGGCGAAGCATTATAGACGCTATCACGGAAGAAAGAAGAAAGGAAGAATTTAGTTCCTTGAGTGATCTTTGCCGACGTATGATTGCACATAAATTAAATAAGAGATTATTAGAGATTATGGTTAAATCCGGATTACTTGATTGTTTCGAGATAAAACGGGAAGCTCTTCTTAGTCAAATCGAAATTGCGCTAAAAACTGCAGAACAGGGAAGAGTTGACGTAGAGCAAGGTCAAACTGATTTATTTGGTCTGGAGATTAATCCTGCCGTTGATTTAATTTCAGAGATAGATACTGCAAACTTAACACCGCAAAATTGGACTAGTTTGGAAATTTTGAAAGCGGAAAAGGAGGTCCTTGGCTATTTTCTATCCGGCCATCCTTTAGATGAGAATCTATCAATCGTTAGAGGTATAAGTAGCCATACAATTTCAAACCTTAGTTCGGGCAAGTGTCGGATCGTTGGTTTAATTTCTTCATTTCGTACAATTGACACTCGGAGAGGAAGGCTAACATTAATTGAATTAGATGATAAAACAGGAAGCATTGAAGTGGCTATTAGTGAGGAGGAATTTAATAAATATATTGATAGCATAATTGTTGATGATGTAGTGGTGATTGAGGGAACAGTCAATAAAGAACAAGCTGGCCGAGGGGTTTCNCTGAGGGCGAACTACATTGAAAGTATAGATGGTTATTTAGAAAAATTCTCTGATAGACTAATCATTGATGTTGATGAGGAGTCGTTAAATGGCGACATTATAAGAAGTTTAAAGACGATTCTTGCAAAAAATGAATCAGGAAAAACTCAAATTAATCTAGTAATTATGTCTAGAAAAAGCAAAGCAAGATTTGATTTTGGTGCAGAATGGGGGGTTAAGATAAACATGAGGGCAATCATAGATTTGAATACCTTGTTTACAAGCGATAATATAACTATCCTATTTAAAAACAAACAAAATTCGAAAAAATAAATAGTAATATGAATGGCCAAGATAAAGAACATATTTCAGCTTCTAAATATAGAGCGGTTGACTTTGAAAAACCAATCGAGGAGATAAATTCAAAAATCGAAGAGTTGAGACTGGTTGAAGATGGGTCTGAATTAGATTTAGCCGACGAGATAAAAAAACTACAAATTAGTTCTGAGCGTTTAACAAGAGACATCTTTAGTAAGCTAAATGCGTGGCAAATATCAAAATTGGCAAGACATCCTCTTAGGCCATATACTCTAGACTACTTGAAGCTATTATGTCCTGATTTTATAGAGTTACATGGTGATCGCCATTTTGCAGATGATGCCGCAATTGTTACGGGGCTTGGCAAGATTGATGATATAAACGTTGTAATTATAGGGCACCAAAAAGGTAGAACCACAAAAGCTAATCTAGCCCGTAACTTTGGTATGCCTAGGCCTGAAGGTTATCGAAAAGCCCAGAGAATAATGTTGTTGGCCGAAAGGTTTGATTTGCCTATTGTTACTTTTATTGATACGCCTGGAGCATATCCAGGGATTGATGCTGAAGAAAGGGGCCAAAGTGAAGCCATAGCGTCTAATTTATGTGTGATGTCCGGTTTGAAAGTGCCAATCATTACCGTTGTGACTGGAGAAGGTGGTTCAGGTGGGGCGTTGGCGATTGGTTTAAGTAATAAAGTGTTCATGCTCCAGTACTCTATTTATTCTGTTATTTCACCTGAGGGTTGCGCATCGATATTATGGAAGAAACAGGAAGCGGCCCAGGAAGCTGCAAACGCTATGAATATAACGGCAAAACAGTTATTTGACCTTCAGGTGATCGACGGCGTAATCGACGAGCCATTAGGAGGTGCCCATAGAAACTTAGAGGAAATGGCCGAAAATCTCAAAGCAAAAATTGTTCAGGAATTAAGAGGCCTTAGAGAAATGGATAAAAATGCTTTGGTCAGCCACAGAAAAAATAAGTTCGCCAGTATTGGTCGCTTTACCAATAATAAATAGTAATAATTTTAAAAGTGTGCAAGATAGAATAGTACCCCAAGTCAGAGACACAGTTGCAGAATTAGTCGAGTCTCATTCAATTGAGAACATTTATGTCTGTCTAAGTGGCGGTATGGATTCAGTTTGTCTTCTCGAGATTCTATCTGCTAATCATCCTTTGAATTCAGCGTCCCTTAACATAATTCACGTCAACCATAATCTGTCTTCACACGGTTGCGATGCGGAAAAATTTTGCAAAACTTTGGCCATCAAGAAAAATATACCTTTGATTGTCTTCCGGGCTCCACCTGAATCAACTCCCGAAAAAAGCATTGAAGAATGGGCAAGAAATTTTCGTTACGAATCTATATCTAGGTTTATTAGAAAATCCTCACTTGTTTTAACAGCACATCATGCGAGAGATCAAACAGAGACTTTGATCCATCATATCATCCGTGGGTCAGGACCGTATGGGTTATCGGGAATGCCTCGTTTACGAAAAATTGGAGAGGGTTGGCTTTTTCGACCTCTCTTAGACGTGTCGAGAGAAAAAATACAAAATTTCTGTGAAACAAATAATTTGCGATGGCTTGAAGACCCAGCTAACCAGGAGCCACGTTTTCTAAGAAATAAAATTCGAAAATTAATTATTCCAAAATTAGAAGATACTGGTGCACAGTTTGAAGTAAATTTGAAGAAAATGGCCGAAATCCAAAGGACCTTAGCATCTTATATCGACGACCTTACCGAAAAAAAAATTATTGCCAGACTAAATGATAGAAAAAACATACCTTTAAGTTTGCTAACCGACATAGACGACAAAATGAAAATCTTTGTCTTGCAGTCGGTTTTGCGTCGATTTGGTGTTTATAAGATAGGCCGAAAAAAATTAGAGGAAATTTTAAGACAGATTGTTGAAGCAAAAAGGATGAAACTGCCAAGTATCGATGTAGATGACAGAGTAATAAAAATTCACAAAGGCTCTTTATTTGTGCTTAAAAAATTTATTTATTATGAAAAAAAACCAGAGCAGCAACTTTGGAACAGCACAGATATGGTTGATTTCTCTTGGGGAACCTTACGCTATTCAGGCCATGGCCTAAATTCAGATATTAAAAAAACGAGGGAATTTTTAATCAAATTTAGAAAAGAAGGTGAGAAAATAAATCTAGAGGGGCGCCGTAGAAAGAAGCTTAAAAAGTTGTTTCAGGAATTAGCAATACCGCCATGGGAGCGACCTTTGATTCCGATAATTTATGAGTCCGGTGAACTCGTAGCACTAGGTGGAGTTTCGGTTAAGGGTCAAGAAAACAAATATGATTATTTAAAGAACATTATATTTGACTGGAAAATTTATTACTCCGTTTGATTACTCGATGATCTTTACTAAAGTACCAAGCTTAATAAACTTTTTTAATTCCCTTACTTCATGATTTTCTACCGCGATACAGCCCTCAGTCCAATTAATATTTTTATGAATAAGTAACTTTTGTTTGGTTTGTTTTCCGATGCCATGGATTCCAATCGCACCGCCTAGTTTGGTGTTTTGAGGGGGCGTAATCTTGTTTAACGACGCTCTTTTTATCGAGTTAAATTGATCTCGTGTAATCAACTTTCGTTTATATCCGTAAAAACCATCCTTTAGGTTCGGATAATTTAAGCCAAAAAAATAATGAAACTTGTCGCTATTTTTTAATCTAGTGACATAATATGTTCCTACCGGCGTCTTTTTGTCTCCAACCATTCTTTTGTCACCGATCCCCCCGCGGCCAATTGAGATTGAATACTCTTTGATAATTTTGCTGTTTTGTATGACAGATAGCGAATTGGCTCCTTTATTTACGTGAACTTCAAATTCTGAAGCGGAAATTAAATTTGTTAATGGAATTAAAAGAAAAAAAATTATGAACCTAAGGATTTGGTCAGATTCATTTTTAAAGTAATTCATAGTTTGGGATAATTTGACCGTTGTTTTTCAATTTGCACTAATTTATCATTTAGTTTTTATTTGATGTTCTAATTGTGAAAAAAAAGTATACCAACATCGCCGTTTTATTTCATTGGTTAACAGCCCTGATGCTTTTTGGCCTATTTGCTCTCGGTTGGTATATGGTTGATTTAGAAGGGGCTCAAAAAGGATATTATTACCGATTGCATAAATCAATCGGACTTACAGCGTATATTTTAGTGTTACTAAGGCTGTTTTGGCGCTTAAGAAACCGGCCACCTTTACTTCCGAGTGAATTTAATTCTTTCCACGTCAGGGCTTCACGATTTGTTCATCGATTAGCCTATTTATTATTGTTTATGATGCCAATAACGGGCTATTTATCTTCATCCTTTAGTGGTTATAAAACAAGCTGGTTTGGAATTAATTTGTATCATTGGGGTTGGAAAAATGAAGTTTTAAACTCCTTGCTCTCCCAAGCGCATTTAATTTGTGGATATGTGTTACTCATAATTATAAGCCTACACATAGGCGCAGTTATATTTCATTTTGCGACTAAGAACATTAATTTACTTCCAAGAATATGGTTTCACCAAAANATTAACCCCAACGAAAAAAGGATTGATTATGGAAAATGATAGTATTGAAAAAGTTGAGGCCGCTACCTATAGAAAGATAATTCAGTTTTTGAGGGAAGCAAAAGACGTTCAAAACATCGACCTAATGAACCTCGCCGGCTTTTGCCGAAATTGTATTTCAAAATGGTACATGGCTTCTGCTCAAGAAGAAGGTATTGACATTAACTATGAGGAAGCTAGAAAAGCTGTATACGGTATGTCATATACTGAATGGAAAGAAAAATATCAGAAGTAACAATGCTAGGGTTTGTATGTCATCACTCCCCACGGGAATTGCCCGACTTTGACGACTTTAATTACCGTTCGGCTATTAGTATCTATTACAGAGATTTGATGATCTAGTCCGTCAGTTGTAAAAAGAAGTTTCCCAGAGCTCGATAAAGCAAGCCCCCATACTCTTCTGCCAACCTGAATTGAGTCTTCTACATTCATATTAATGCTGTCAACAACGTAAATTTCATTAGCTCTTCCACCTGCTACAAATAAGGTTTTCCCATCTCTTGCGAGCAAAATGTCTTTAGGCTTTGCCATATCTTTTGACAAGGTAATTTTATTCACCACAGCACCATCTGAAACTCTAATTTTGGATATCTCGCCGCTGATCTCTGAAGTTACAAATACGAATTTACCATCCTCACTAAAACAAGATGCTCTTGGTCTAGCCCCAACAATGACATTTTTGGTGATTTTATAGTCCGAGCCCGAAATAAAATGGGCCATGTTAGAGGACTCACTAGTTACAACTATCGTACTACCGTCAGGTGACACCGACACCCCCTCAGGCTCAATCCCAACTTGAATCTTTGCTATAATTTTGCCTGATGAAGGGTCGATTACCGACGTTTGAGCAATTTCCTCATTAGATATAAAAATCAAACCGCTTGGGTGTACAGCAAAAGATTCTGGATCATCTCCACTGTAAAAGCTTCGTGTTACTTGAAAGCTATTGGGTTCAATTACTTTAATTTTATTTTCCCCACTCACAGCTATGTAAATTTCAGAATTGTCAGGTGCTAATCCTAATCCTCTAGGTCGATCTCCTACGCTTATTTCTTTTACAAGCTCAAGAGTTTTTATGTCAATAATAGAAACACTATCACTTTTTTCATTGGTCACTAAAACATATTCCACCTCGCTTGCGTGGGGGCAGATATAAACACCAAACAAAATGATTAATGAAAGAGTTAGCTTTATTCGTAACATTTGTTTTCTCCAATTAGATCTAGTCCGCCATATCGACCATTTGAGTGCACGGGAATTTCTTCAACGACTTTGTCGTCGTTTATCACAAAAATAGGTTGTCTAAGTTGCCCATTATGTCGGAAAGACAATTTACGTCCTTTCTGACCATCAAATTTAATATCTTCCTTTAAATTTTTTATGAGATCAGCTGGTTTTTGTTTTCTCATTATGACTTCTGAAATAATTTTCACCCCAGCCCATCCAAACCATGCCTCTTCTGACATTCTGCGGTTATATTTAGCCTGATATCTGTTATTTAGCTGTATAGCAGCATATTTTTTAAAGGAATGTTGCCAAGCTCGTAGTTGACCGTCTTCGGTGGCTAGTGCGCTTGCGTCCTTCAGCATTGCCATACTGAGGTTGATATGGAAAGCGTTGAAGATGCACTCCTGGCGGAGAGAATTTGATTTGTCGGCAAGATTTAAGACAGGTAGGAAAGGGAACTGCTCGATAAGCAAATTCAGTTCTGGACCGACTAAATCGGTAATTANAACATTCAGTGAGTCGGCATAAGAATCTTTTTGTTTTGACGGATTCACTAAGAGATTATAGTTCATTCCTACAAACTTGCCTTGATGTTGGGCTTCGCTAACACCCAATTTTACGCCGCTAAACTCCTTGGACTCAGAATTACCAAAAAATCCAATGGTAATAACTAAATCAGCGTTTGCTTTCTGCATTACAATTAATACGATAAGGGTAGTTATAATAGATTTTGTCATTTTTTATTAAAAATTAGTATTGTGTTATTGAAAAACCGCCTGATTGTTTTTTTCCAAAACTTTTTCTCATATCAAAAACATTGTATACTAAAGCAACTAGATATTTCATTCTGGGGCAACTTTTGAAAATAATTTATTTCGTTATTATTTTTTTTATTCAATTTTTTGCGCAAACCAATAGTGCTGGCACTTTTGCTGACGAATCATTTGTTTTTAATGATACTAATGGTCTGAATAGCGGCCCCCACTTGCTGTTTACTACCAATTTTAATGTAGATTTGATTAGAGATAAAATTAAAGCTTCGGCCATATCGGGATTAGAAATAAATTCATTGAGTGACGAAAGAGATAAAATTAAGCTGATCAACGACAATCTTTTAATTAATATAACGAATTTCGATCAAGGATTTTTTAATGAATCGGCAAAAGAATCTTTGTTTGAGCTTGGCTACAAGGCTATAACTAACAGAAATAATTCGACGTTTTGGTTGGATGGTTTTTATCAGGGTGATTTAGATTGTTCAGTTGCATTTTGTAAAAACTCTCATGATTTTGATTGGAGTGCGGGAGCGAGATTTGACTTCACAAAGTTATCTATAACCGGCCGGTATCGAAATAAGAAGAAGAACGTTTTTTCTTTCAACAAATTTCAATCTGGAGTGCTTAAACGTGATGCTTCGTTTGAGGAGATCCATAGAGGTGGCTATCAACTTTTAGGAAAATACGAAGTAAACCAAGACACCAGGTTAAATTTTACACTAGGTGATGTTCCTACTGAGTATGATTCTAATGAGAGCTTTGAGATTTATCGTAGTAATTATCAAAAGTCACTCTGGACTGTGGGGGTTCACCATGACGTTAACTCTTGGTTAAAGATCGTGGCTGAATACAATCGGGCACAATATGGCATAAATAATACTAACGATGGCAAAGAGGACTCTATTTCGGTTGGTGGGGTACTCAAGTGGTAATCCAATCTTCGTTTGTCCGAGGCACCAATGTCGGAAATAATAAATTTTTCAGTTGAAGATGGGCACGTAATTAAGATCGAAAGAAGCGGAAACCCGGTTGGCAAACCGGTATTTCTGCTGCATGGTGGGCCTGGTGCTGGGGCTAATTGGGAAAATAAAAACCTATTTGATCTAAAATATTATGACGTTTTTATTTATGATCAGAGGGGATGTGGCGATTCAACTCCCCTCGCAGATATAGGGCATAATACAACAGAGCATTTGTTAACGGATATTAAGGAAATGCTTGTTCATTTTGGAATAGATAAAGCCATGTTTATAGGTGGATCCTGGGGGGCTACACTAGCATTGCTTTACGCAAAAAAATACCCTGAACACGTTTCAGCACTAATATTACGAGGGACCTTTCTCGCGAGACATCAAGACTTAGAATGGTTTTTGTCTGATAAAGGTGTGGCAAGACTTATTCCAGGCGATTACGAGGAATTTCTCAATATAGTTGGGAAAATAGCTGAGGCTACGGACGCAAAATCGATAATCAATGGAGTATTTAATACATTAATTTCCGACGATGATTTGATTAAAAATCAAGTTACTATAGCTTGGGCCAAATGGTCTTGGGCTGTTCTAAATTTTTCTTTTGAAAAAAAAATTGAGTTTTTCGTAAAATCACCTGATCAAATTTTTTCTAGCGTTTTAATTGAACTATATTATGCTAAGAATAACTACTTCTTAACTGAAGAAATTCTTGAGAATGCAAAGATGATTAAGAACATACCAACTACTTTGATTCATGGAAGTCGAGATGTTATGTGTCTACCAGAGGCATCTTGGACCCTGTCAAATTTTTTCCGTAATGGGACTCTCAAATTGATTCATGGAAGTGGACATCTTTCAAGTGATCCTAAAATTAGGCAAGCCATGATTGATGTAATCGAAGATATGAAGACCCCTAATTTAGGATAAATTGTAGGTTGTTTACATTTACTAAGCTTCCCAAATCGCCAATAATTATGGCTATAGTAAACGTTACCCCAGATAGTTTTTCTGATGGTGGGTTATACTGTAAGGTTGATAAAGCATACGAAAAAGCTTCAAAAGATTATGATGATGGTGCTAATATTATAGATATTGGAGGAGAATCTTCGCGACCAGGTTCAGAGAGCATTAGCATTCAAGCGGAAATAGAACGAGTAATTCCGGTAATTAAAAAAATAAGAATGGGACTACCGAGCGCTACATTAAGTATAGATACATGCAAAGTAGAGGTAGCACATGCAGCATTGAGCGAGGGAATCAACATCGTCAATGATATAACTGGCGGAAGGGATGTAAGGCTTCTGGAAAAAGTAAAAGAGTTTGAAGCAGGCCTCGTGCTTATGCATATGCAGGGAAATCCAAGAACCATGCAACGAGCACCTGCCTATGGTCATATAACTAATGAGATAATAGAATTTTTAGACAAACAAATCGGCCAAGCTATGCAAGTAGGCATTTTAAAATCTCAAATTTGTGTTGATCCAGGCATAGGCTTTGGCAAAACTTTGAGCCAGAATTACGAAATATTTTACGATTTGAAAAAATTTGCTAATAACTTTCGGCATGTAATGATTGGTGCTAGTCGAAAAAAATTTCTTCGTGATACGGTTGAAGAGACGGACCCAAAAGATATTTTAGGAGCAACGTGTGCTACTACAACTTATGGTGTTCTTAAAGGTGTAAANATTTTTAGAGTGCACGAAGTCAAACCGAATAGACACGCAGCTAATATTGCTTGGACCATTAAAAATCATGTGAGTATTTATGAAAAAAAAATTGGTTAAACTCACCGATAACGAGATAAAAATTTTTCTATCAAAGCTAGATGGATGGACGTTTGAAGATGGAAAAATTAGCAAGAAATTCAATACTGCAAATTGGCGGACAACTTTAATGATAACTTCGATGATTTCTTATTTGTGTGAAGTTGCTTGGCACCACCCTAAATTAGTAGTTGAATTCAACATAGTAACAGTCAATCTTTGGACCCATGAAATTAATGGAGTTAGCGAGCGAGACTTCGAAGTGGCAAAACAAATTGACCAAACGCTTACGTGGGATCCTTCAAAAGTTCCAGATGGAGCACTAACTGGGCTACCTGAAAACAACCGGATGTTTGAAGAATAATTAGCCATATTTTATTTGCTTAAATTGCTTTTTGACCCTCCTGACTTCAATGAGAGCGTAATATCAGTCATTATCATTGATTGATCGTGAGCTTTGCACATGTCGTAAATTGTAAGGAGAGTCACCTGGACTGCATATAAGGCCTCGATTTCAACGCCAGTCTTACCAGTGGTACTTACAGTGGCGGTGCACTTGATTAATTTTTGTGAGCGGTCTAATTCTAGAGCGATATCAGCGTGCGAAATTGAGATAGGGTGGCATAAAGGTATCACATCAGCCGTTTTTTTTGTTGCCATTATTCCAGCAATTTTTGATACGGTAAAAACATCCCCTTTTTTAACTAGTGCTTTTTCTATTAAATCTATTGTGCTTTCCTTAAGAAATATTGATCCTTTTGCAATAGCTTTTCTTTGAGTTATACTTTTTGAGGAGATATCCACCATGGATAAATCTCCCTCGTCGGTTACATGTGTGAGCTCATTCAATGGTGATCTCCTTGTTTAAAGATTTTCGATGATAACACGGGTACAAGATATGTTAGTGAAAGTTAAATTCTTTGCAAGCTTAGCCGATTATATTGGAAAACCTGAGATGGATATAGATATTTCGGAAGGGGCGACAATACAAAGTGTTTGGGAGTTAGCATCAAGTAATAAACCAATTCCAGAGGGTTCTCTTTGTGCACTTAATCATAGCCATGTTTTATTTTCAGAGCAGATAAAGAAGGGCGACGAAATAGCCTTTTTCCCTCCGATGACTGGAGGCTGAGCGATTTATGTTTTGCGATCTTACGTCTGAGCCCTTAGAGCCTTATAAGGCCCTCGAAAAATATGACCAGNGTCTTCGCAGCTCATGTTCCTCGATAGGAGCTAGTGCTTATTTCATTGGTAATATGAGGGATGTAAACGAGTCACAAACCATAAAATCAATGTTGCTTGAGCATTATCCAGGTATGACTGAAAAAGAGTTGAATCGAGTTGCTAGGAAAGCGAAAAGTAAATGGGATTTAGTAGATGTTCTATTATTGCATAGAGTGGGGAGGGTTTATCCAAATGACACAATTGTCGTTATTGGAGTTTGGTCTACTCACAGAGCTGATGCTTTTGAAGCATGTCGGTATATAATGGAGGTTTTAAAATCTGATGTTCCGATTTGGAAAAAAGAACAACGTATCGACGGGGAACATTGGGTTTCTAAAAATACGAAAGGCTATACTGGGAATTCGCTCTAGACACCCAAATATTAATTAAGCACTTTATTTGCCATAAAAGGCTCGATTAAGACAGAGCCTCCTATTTTAATATCACTCAATTCGTCCGTTAGGTGAATGATACAGTTAGCACGAGACATTGAATTTAGAATGCCAGAACCTTGATTAGCAGTCGGTTTGACCCAAAAACTACCATTCTGTTTTTTCTCGTAAGTGCCTCTTTGATATTCTGTTCTTCCCTTTATCTTTCTGATCGCAACGGCTGCTTTAGCTGGTAAAAAAAATGTTTCTTGCGGCGTAGATCCTGATAACTTAATTAGCGATGGCATTACGAATTGACTAAAGGTAACCATTGAGGACACGGGATTACCTGGCAATCCAAAATACATACATTCATCTATATTACCAAAAGTGAAAGGCCTTCCGGGTTTGATTTTTATTTTCCAAAAGAATATCTTGCCAATTTCGTTTAGAACGGCTTTCATATAATCTCTTTCTCCAACCGAAACGCCACCTGTAGTAATAAGTACATCTGAGGAAGAGCTTGCGTTCCCTAGTCTTTCTTTTAGCATTATCGGGTCGTCAGGTATTATACCAAGGTCAATTATTTCCACCCCAATTTTTTGCAGCATTCCCGCCAAACTAAAACGATTACTATCATAAATTTGCCCTATAGATAAGCTTTCATTAGGGTTTTTTATTTCGTCACCCGTTGAAAAAATTGCTACTTTCGGTTTTCTAAAAACATTGATTTTTGATATCCCGATTGAAGCTAATAAACCCAAATCAGCCGCAGTCAACATTTTGTGCTTGTTAATACATGCCTCTCCTTTTTCTAAATCTTCTCCCGCTTCTCTAATATTGTCACCTTTGTTGGGAAATTCTTTAATAATAAGGTTGCCGTTAGAGACGGACACATCTTCATTTATTACAACTGTGTCATAACCTTTAGGTACGACAGCGCCGGTCATTATTTGGATTGCGGCATTCTGATTAAAGTTTCCTGAGTAGGGATTTCCGGNAGTGGCTTTTCCAATAATTTTAATTTTTTCAGGAACCCTATCCCACAGGGATGCTGAGGTTTGTCTTTCTCGCGCATTATCAAGATTTATGGCATAGCCATCCATTGCAGAATTTATGTGGTTTGGTACATTAATTGGACTGATAATATTTTTAGCGCAGGCTCTCCCTAGACTATTTTTTAATTCAACCTCCTCAGTGGCATCAATCACGGATGTATTCTCAAGTATTAATTTTTTTGCTTCAGCTGCAGTCATTATTTGTACCATCTGCCTGGTTCCTTTAATTGTTTTTCTTAAAGTCTTGTATCTCGTTTTCTGAATTTAAGTTAATAAAATTTTCGGGGTTAGTAAATTTAACTGTTGTGAAATTAGTTTGTTTAACCCAATGCATGATTTTGCGACCGCCATGTTCAATGAATGTTCCTAAACTATTCCCAACACTTTTCTTGGCCATGAAGAACGTGGGTTGAAATTTTCCCTCGACTGATGCAATAGATAAATCATAATCATGATTAACATAAGGTTTATAAAGATTTTCAACTAGGGTAGAGGAAATCGACGGGCAATCACAAGGTACAAAGCATATAAAATCACTGTGGATTTTCTCAAGAGCGACCTGTATTCCCCCTAATGGGCCAATAGAGTCGGAAGACAGATCTGCTATTACATCAAAACCATAGGCTCGATATTTTTCTAAATTTCTATTTGCATTGATAGTTATGTGGCTTACTTGTTTTTGTATTCGTTCAATACAATATTCAATTAACGGTCGCCCTGATAGCAAGAAAAGACCTTTATCGATGCCGCCCAACCTAGAGCCTTTACCACCTGCCAAAATACACACAGTAATATTATCTGGGTAAACTTTGTTGGAGTTATCCACCTGTGTGGCTCATAAAACGTAAAATTACTGGTTTTTCCTCGAGTTCAAAAAAATGCTCTTTCGGTTTGTTTTTCATCGATTGCACGATTGCAGCCTTGATTTTTTCTTTATCGTTTGAGCTGTCTCTAATAAGTTGCTTAAGATCTAATGAATTTTCTTGTCCTAAGCATAGTAACAATTGGCCCTCTGCAGTAAGTCTAATTCGATTACAATCACTACAGAATTTGTTGGAATGTGGGGAAATAAAACCGATTTTACTATTTGTACCTTNTACTGACATGTATCTTGAAGGACCATTGGTTTTTTCTTCCGAGCTTTTAAGTGATAAAGATTTCTTTAAATCCTTAATAATTTGATCAGAAGAATAAAAAGCCTCAGCTCTATCATGTTCAATTATCGTTCCTAATGGCATCTCTTCGATAAACGAAATATCAAATCCATTCTCTATGGCAAATTCAGAGAGGCTAAGTACTTCGTCTGAATTACGGTTTTTTAAAATCACTGAATTAATTTTAATTTTATTAAAACCTGCTCGTTTAGCTGCTTTGATGCCCTCTAGAACTTTTGATAAGTTTCCAGTTCTTGTTAATTCTTTAAACCTCTGCTTGTTCAAAGTATCTAAACTAATGTTAACTCTTGAAANTCCGGCTTTCTTGATTTTATCGGCATACTTTACAAGCTGTGATCCGTTGGTCGTTATCGTGAGCTCTTCTAGTCTTTTTAGTTGCCCAATGTTCTCGATTAATTGGATAACATTGTTGCGCACCAAAGGCTCTCCACCTGTAAGACGTATTTTATTAATGCCGAGCTCCACGAATATTCCACACAAGAACTCAATTTCCTCTAAAGTAAGAATTCTGGATTTTGGTAGAAAAGTCATATCCTCGGTCATGCAATACACACAACGAAAATCGCACCGATCCGTAATCGATATCCTGATATAGTTAATTCTTCTACCGAACGAATCTATTAATCCGTTTTGCTTGTCTTTAGTCTCCATGAGTTAATCTTATAAGGTAACTTTGTTAAGATAAACTTTTTTTAACTACTTTTTGTGATTTAGAGTTAGATTTTTACTTACTTTTTAAAAGTAAGTATTATAAATACTCTGAATTTAAGGAATCCGATTTAGTGAGATATCGTGAATTATTTTTTAATCCTAGGATAATGGCGATCGGTGTTATGGGATTCGCGTCTGGTTTACCTCTTTCCCTATCCGATAGCACACTCCAGGCCTGGCTAACGGTTGAGAATATTTCTATCGCTTCCATTGGCATGTTTTCATTGGTTGGCTTTCCGTATCTTTTTAAATTCATATGGGCTCCATTACTTGATTGTTTAAATTTGGGGTTTCTTGGAAGGAGGAAGGATTGGATTTTTGTTTTTCAGTTGTGCGTTGCAGCAAGTTTATTATTCATGGGTCAGATGGATTTTGCGCAAAACAAGCTTTATATCCTCGGAGCGATTGCCTTTTCAATTGCTTTATTTTCAGCTAGTCAAGACATTGTGGTAGACGCGTACAGGGCAGATGTCTCCATGCCTGACGAAAGGGCATTAGCCGCCGCTATTTCTGTCACTGGTTATAGAATAGCCATGATCGTGTCTGGTGCAGGTGCTCTTATCGCCGCGCAAACTATTGGCTTTGGCATGGTTTATAGTATTTTAGGTCTTTTAATGGTGCTCTGCGCCTTGTTAAATTTTGTCTTTCCTGAAGTTCAAGGCATTCCTTCTAATGAAGGTTATGGACTGAAATCTCTGGCTGCTCCTTTTTTTGACCTTATTCACAGAAAAGAGTTCTTGCTAATCATGTTTCTTGTACTGAGCTATAAATTAGGCGATGCTTTTGCTGGCCGGCTTACGACCACATTTTTACTGCGCTATTTGGAATTTTCTCTGGTAGATGTCGGCTCAATCAATAAAGCTCTAGGGTTGGCAGCCTCAATAATAGGGGCAATTTACGGTGGGGTTATTGTTTACAGATTCGGTCTATATAGATCATTGCTGTATTTCGGTATCCTGCAGGCTATAACGAATTTAGGTTTTTTTATTCTTAGTTTATTCGAAAAGAATTATTTTGGTTTAGTCGCGGTTATTGGCCTAGAAAATCTAGCAGGTGGTATGGGTACGGCTGCTTTTATTGCGTTTCTGATGAATATCTGCAATAAAAGTTATACTGCAACTCAGTTTGCGATTTTAACAGCAGCTGCGTCACTAGGGCGGGTGTTTTCGGGTCCACCCTCGGGCTTTTTGGTAGAAGGTTTTGGATGGAGTTGGTTTTTTATTTTCTCTTTCTTGGTGGCTCTCCCTTCAATAATAGTATTGAAAATTTATAGGGTCCGACTTCACGCATACTTCTCGCAGGAGAACAAATAACGTGATGGGTCTTGTCTCGATCTGCTAAACCTCAAAATTAATTAATCAATTTTTTGATCGTTAAAAAAAGGTTAAAAGGATCATCAGTTTCTCGGAAGTATTGTTGTTGAAGGTTGTTTAGAAACATTTCAATAATCTTTGTCATGGTAGATTCTATAGATTTTTTGCTAAAAACAACGCTTTTCCAATAGAAGTTAGCATTTACAGAATAGTAAAACCCAGTGGTATTCTCTTCTGACTTTATAATTATATCGAAATCAGCTGTAAATCTACCGGCTGGACCGCCGTTTCCGATTACAGAAATTGAAATTTTTGAGCTAGGTTCTACACAAGTAGTCCAATGTTCGTTTAAAAACAGACATTCCTTATTGTCTAAATTAACCAGAACCTCTGAGGTCGATTTTTTATATTCGGTTTTATCAATATATCTGCAACCGGGAACAAGTTTTTCAAGCCTTTTCCTATCTTGCAACGCAGCAAAAACCACCGTTGTCGGTATTTTTAAAAGTTTTGTCCCCTCTACACAGACGGATTGCATATTTTTCTTGGTCATAAAATAATTTTCCTATAATCGAATGATACGTCAAGATATGGCAAAAGGTTACCGNGACGGCAACATAATTCCTTAAATGGCAATAAAAAAAATAATTTTAAATCAATTACTTACGATTAATTAATGTGTTTTTCAAAAAAAAAGGCAAAAAATTGCCGTTTTTTACTTTAGGTTTTGCCGCTACTGTCGATCTTATTTCCAAGCGGGTAAAAACTTAGTTCTTATCAGCGAACTCTAAACCTAATTGGTATAACAATAATAATAAACGCAAGGGTGGAAATTAGAAATGAGTGTTATTAATACAAATGTTAATGCTTTGTTAACTCAAGGCGCTTTAAAGACGAACGAGAGAGATATGTCAGTAGCGATGGAAAGATTAGCAACAGGATCCAGGATCAATTCTGCAAAGGATGATGCTGCNGGTCTTGCTATTTCTTCACGTATGAATTCGCAGATTAGAGGCCTGGATATGGCTGTTAGAAACTCAAACGATGCTATATCTATGATTCAAACTGCTGATGGTGCCAGTGTGGAAATCAGCAATATGTTGCAACGCATGAGAGAACTTTCAGTTCAGGCGCAAAATGGAACATATGATGCAGACACGGATTTGGTATATCTCCAAAAAGAGTTTATTGCTCTTCAAAATGAAATCGAGCGAATTGCAGACAATACTCAATGGAATGGTAATAACATTCTTGACGGTACTGCAGGAACTAGCGGTACAGTTTCTTATCAAATAGGAGCTAACGCATCACAAACTATCTCAGTCAGATTTGGAGATTTTGAAACTTCGAAGACTGAAAATACGGTTGCAGCAGCCGATGTTACTAATGCAAGTAATTTAATAGAAATTACTGGCCATGGCTATTCAACTGGNGATGAGGTTGTATATGCACATGGTGGCGGAACGGCAATAACTGGTCTCACAACTGATACAAAATACTTTGTAATCAGGCTAAGCGCCGATACGTTTAGTTTAGCCACTACAGAAGCTAATGCAGACGCTGGTACAGTTTTAGCGATAACTGGCGATGGTAACGATGCTCAGACATTTACTAAGACATCAAGTTATGGTGGTGACATCGATAGTACTACTATTGGTATAGCTTCGGTAGCTAGTGCGTCAGCTGCATTAACTGCAATTGATACGGCTATTGCTGGTGTAGATTCACAACGTGCATCATATGGTGCTGCGATTAATCGCCTTCAATATGCGCTAGATAATCTAACGAATGTGTCTCTTAACGCTAATGCTTCAAAAAGCAGGGTCCTTGATGCGGATTATGCTAAGGAAACATCTGAGTTAGCGAGAACTCAAATTATTCAACAAGCGGCTACAGCCATGCTATCGCAAGCGAATACCGTCCCTCAGACAGTATTACAATTGCTTCAGCAGTAAGAATATAGTCAATAAAGGTAAGGTAAGAATACAGTGACCCACCAAATAGTAAATAAACATGCCCAAAGAGTCATAATACTATCCCAAATGACTCAGGGTCACTGTCCTCAATTGCGGGTAATGGCTTCACGCGACGTTGAATTAAATAACAAATCATTTAATGCGTCATCTGCATACTTGCAGGTCATCCGAACCCACCCGCGCTATAAGGGGCCTTCGGGCCCCGATTTTAGCCGGGCAACTTACCTAAATCATTCAACTAAACAAGGGGCTTCTCTGTTTAACAACATGCTAAAGCCATCTTGCTATCCCTTAGGGAGACAACTATTCCGCACTGTCAAACGGTTTGTTAGCTCCCTTGGATGGCTTCTTCCCCCATATTGTTTAGTTAGTGGAGCGGGCAGGGAGGTTCTGTAAGGGCGTCTAATAAGAGGTTTCTATCCCTACCTCAGATACGCCAAGCTGCAGAATTGCAGTATTTCAGAACCCACCCGCGCTATACGGGGGCCTTCGGGCCCCTTTTTTATGGTCCTATCAGCCTTTATAATCTAAGCTTAAGAAAAGCGAGCAATTCATGTTTGAAAGAACACCTTACGACGCCTGCCCTTTGTGTGGGGCCACATCAGCTACATTAGAAGGCACCTTCGACTGCTCAAAGCATCCCGCTTACAGCGCTAATCTACCAAATACAATCAGCTGGGTAAAATGTGATAATTGTGGNCACAGTTTTACCGATGGATATTTCGATGATGCTGGCATGGCTGAAATAGGTAAGGTTACCCATTCCCATCAACGATTTTCACCTTTAGATTATGAAAAAAATCGTCACATCACGAGCCGAATGGTGGCGCGTGTATCTAATGTTTTATATCCAGAAGGCGAACCTAGGTGGTTAGATATCGGTTTTGGCAATGGTTCGTTAATTCTTACAGCACAAGAATTTGGCTACAGTGTCACTGGGCTAGAATTCCGGGAGTCTGCTATCGAGGCTCTAAGTCCCTATATATCAGATGTAAGGGCTGAAAATTTTCTCGAAATGAAAGAATGTGGTGAATTTTCGGTGATATCGATGGCCGACGTCTTAGAGCATGTGCCATATCCTAAAATATTCTTAGAGAAAAGCCGTGAGTTACTTAGCAAGGGAGGAGGTCTGTTTATATCGCTACCAGCTTATGAGTCTCCTGTGTGGAATATTCTTTCTATAGGTGGTAATAATCCTTATTGGGCAGAAATCGAGCATTTTCACAATTTTTCAAAAGAAAGACTTTCAGGTCTGCTTGAAGAATTAGGCTTTAAAGTAGTCGATTATAATATAAGCGAAAGATATCGAGCTTGCATGGAGGTTGTTGCAATCAAGATCTAGTTATATCTATATAACCAATTAGAATATAAAGACTCTAAAGTTTTTATAAAACTTGTCGATTAACTAATTGACAGTGCGGAATGGGTGTCTCAATAGCGATGATTCGTGAAGGTCAAAGCAAACATCTTTATTCCTTTAACATGATTGGATAATTTTACGTATCCACAACGATGCGTATCAGGATTAGGGTCTGCAGCCCGATTCTTGGTTTCTGCTGAATCTCAGTAGAAAATCAATCGGTATAGTAGTTACCAGTTCCAGCGCTGTAATCAATTTAACTTATTTGATTACAGAGGAAAAACTATGACTGCAATTAACACAAACGTGAATAGCCTAATGACCCAGGGAGCTCTTCGAAAAAATGAAGCTGATATGTCGACTTCAATGACTCGATTGTCCACTGGTTTACGCATAAATACAGCTGCTGATGATGCGGCTGGTATGGCCATCGCATCTCGAATGACAGCACAAATCAATGGTTTGAATCAAGCGGTTAGAAATGCTAACGACGCCNTTTCAATGATTCAGACTGCTGATGGAGCAACCGTCGAGATTTCTAATATGTTTCAAAGGATGAGAGAACTAGCGGTTCAATCTCTTAACGGAACAAATACAACCGATGACAGATCTGCGCTTGATACAGAGTTTCAAGCTTTGTTGTCGGAAGTAGAGCGTGTTGCTGATAACACTCAGTGGAACGGTAGAAACGTACTTGATGGGTCGGTAGACGGTTCTGATACTTTCGTTACTTTTCAAATCGGTG
Organism: Methylococcaceae bacterium TMED69; assembly: GCA_002170535.1. Classification (GTDB taxonomy): domain Bacteria; phylum Pseudomonadota; class Gammaproteobacteria; genus TMED69. The sequence continues at coordinate 62,150 of NHDW01000007.1, read as the reverse complement.
CTAACTCAAGTCAATCTGTGACTCTCGCCTTTGGTGATTTTCAAACAGCAAGTGGTACAGATAGTGTGTATGAGGCTGATATCAGTACTATGGACATAACTGACGAGACTAATGCTGGTACTGCATTGACTACTTTGACATCTGCTATTAATGAGGTAAATGCGAAGAGAGCAGAGTTCGGTTCTACTGTGAATCGACTTGGCTACGCAATTGACAACCTTTCCAATGTTGCTTTGAATGCTGAAGCTTCTAGGAGCCGAGTTCAAGACGCTAATTATGGTCAGGAGACTTCTGAATTAGCTAGAACTCAGATCATTCAGCAGGCTGGTACAGCAATGCTTGCACAAGCAAATGCATTACCACAAACAGTACTTGCTCTTCTTAAGTAACATTAATTAGAGTTTTGACTTAGATTCTCCTAAGTCTCCTTCACTTTTAACCGGGTTTCTTCAGAGACCCGGTTTTTTTTTGTAAAAGCTCTAAAGCTTTTTTTTTACCTGTCGATTATTCAAGCATTAGCGGGTGTAAACTATCTCAGGCATGTAGATAGTTTATTNATAAAAACAGTTACATAGAAGGGATAGCTAGAATGACTGTCATTAACACGAACTTGAATGCGTTGCTCACGCAGTCTGCGTTAAAGAAGAATGAGCAAGAGATGACAATTGCGCTTGAGCGATTGGCATCAGGTAAAAGAATCAACTCTGCCAAAGACGATGCGGCTGGTATGGCGATTGCCCAGAGAATGACCTCTCAAATTAGAGGTTTGGATCAGGCGGTACGTAATGCGGGTGATGGTATCTCGATGGTGCAAACGGCTGACGGTGCAGTAGTTGAGATATCGAACATGTTACAGCGTATGCGTGAGCTTGCCATACAGGCATTAAACGGTTCGAATACTAATACAGATATAAGCTTTTTGAATAAAGAGTTTTCTCAGTTACAAGCTGAAATTGAGCGAGTGGCTGATAACACCGAATGGAACGGCATGAGTATCTTAAATGGTGATGCTGGAACGACTGCGGGGACAGGTGACACTGTTACTTTCCACGCTGGAGCGAACGCTGGCCAGAGTGTCACAGCATCTTTTGGCGATTTCGAGACGTTTTTTGATACAAATACAGTCGCTGCGTCAGATGTTACGACTTCTGCTGATACTTTTACCATCACCGGACATGGTTATCATACGAGTGATTCGGTAATTTATGCTAACGGTGGGGGTACTGATGCTACCGGACTCACAGGTGGTACTACCTATTTTGTGATAAAAGTAGATGCTAATACCTTTAAACTTGCATCATCGGAAGATAATGCCAATGAAGGTACCGAGATTACGCTTACTGGTGCGGGTAACGATGCCCAGACTATTACGAGGGTAGGTGTCTATGGTGGTAATATCGATGCAACTACTATCGCTATTGACAGTACTGCGAGTGCAGCAGAGGCTTTAGCAGCCTTAGATACGGCTGTCACTGGTATCGATGAGCAGCGAGCTGTTTATGGTGCCGTGATGAATCGATTACAGTACACGATGGATAATTTACGTAACGTATCGATGAATCAGCAACAATCGCGTAGTAGAATACAGGATGCAGATTATGCTAAAGAGACTTCAGAGCTAGCCAGGACACAGATCATCCAACAAGCGGCTACAGCAATGTTGTCTCAGGCTAATACTCTGCAACAAACTGTACTACAGCTGTTACAACAATAATTGATGAGAGCAAATGGAAATTACAGTGAATTTAGATAATAATAATAAGCATGCCATTGCGTCATCCTATCCCAGAGCGGGAAATCCAATCCGCACTGTCACTTCGGTAGGATATCTCATCTGGATGGCGTTGGTCGTAATTCACTGGTTAAAAGCGAGGGTTTGTCAAGATAGCGCTAGAGGAAAAAAACAAGTTGCTGCCTCCTTCACAAGGTAACATGTTAATCTCCAAAAGAGCTTATCGCCCATAAGGCATAAAACTCTCGCATCCTTGAAAGGGCCCAATTGGGCCCTTTTTTTTGTTTGTGAATCCCACAATTGAAAAAAATGTTGCCTCGATTGGCTTCAAATTTTTGATTTTTTCAAAAGAAACGTAAAAAAAATGCGTTAAATCTTAAAAATTTTACATAAAATCGTAAATAAATTAACTATAAAAATCATGTACTTAGGCTAATTCTTGCCGGAAACGGCAAAAATTTACACTTTTTTATTAAAGACGGTCTGGGTGGTGTCGATAGACTTAGTACAAATAACTTTAATTAAAAAACAAATTAAATTTATTTGGATCGTTGGCGCGGTCATTAAACTTTTTAGTTTGAGATTTTTCGAGGAAACTCAAAATTAGATCAAATCATAAAAAGCGAATTGGGTGAAACGGAATTTGGTTAAAATACACTTAAATAACTGAATTCTGTGGATTAAATTGTAGATAGTTCAGAAACGGCTACCTGCAAATACTTATAATAATAATAATATATAAGGATACCCATACAATGAGTTTAGGAGTCAACACAAACGTCAACGCGTCGATTTCAATATTAGCTTTACAACAAAATGAATTGGACATGTCGAGAGCCATGCAGCGTTTATCTACTGGTAAACGTATCAATTCAGCTCAAGATGATGCTGCCGGTCTAGCCGTAGCGTCTCGAATGTCGGCGCAGATCAATGGATTAAATCAAGCGATACAGAATGCTCAACAGGCGGTCTCTATGGTCGAAGTAGCAGAGGGCGCGACTGTAGAAATATCAAGTATGTTACTTAGAATGCGCGAATTAGCAGTTGCATCGCAAAATGGCACAAATACAACCAATGATCGTAATGCAATGGTTACTGAATTCCAACAGTTACAAACTGAGATGGAAAGAATCGCCGATAACACGCAATATAATGGTCAAAACATATTGGATCATGAAATATCTCAGCAGACTGCTGCAACTAGCACAGTAATTACCAATGATGATGATATTCATATTACGGCCCATGGTTATACTGACGGCCAAAAAATTACTTATCAAGCTAACGGCGGAACGGCTTTAGCTGGATTGACTGATGGCACCACTTATTTTGTAAAAAGAACCGACGCTGATTCATTNCAATTAGCTGCGACCAGTGGTGGTACCGCAATTACATTGACTGGAACGGGTAATGACGATCAATATTTTTCAAGTGACGTTGTTGCTTTTCAGGTTGGTGCTAATGCCTCTCAAATGATTACGATTTCTTTTGGAGAGTTTGAGACTGGACAAACGACTGGTGTGTTCGGTGGCGCCATTGACTCATCAACTATTGGTGTTAGCACAGTAGCAAGTGCCGCTGCAGCAATGGCTGTAATTGATACGGCTATAGCAGGTGTAGATTCTCAACGGGCAGGATTTGGTTCCTCTTTGAATCGGCTTAATATGGCAATAGCAAACTTAAGCGACGCCAAACTGAATGCGGAAGCGTCTCGATCACGTGTATTAGACACGGATTATGCAGCCGAAACGGCTGAATTGGCGAGAACGCAAATTATCGCTCAAGCTGGAATGGCGATGTTATCGCAAGCTAATGCACAACCGCAAAATGTGCTTAGCTTACTNCAGGGCTAAGTTAAAGGGTGGAAAAGATTATGGGTTAGGGGATATGTGTCCTGGATAGATAAAGTGTTGTACTGAACAGAGCTCTATCCCCTATTTTTTACGAATTAAAGAAATTATTTTGAATAAAACTAAACAAACGTTACTAGAAAGGAGAAAGTAAAACAACAATCATAGATAAACGATAAAACAGCTCTTTATTTTGTTACCTTGTGAAGGAGGCAGCAACGAATTTGAGAGAAGACTGAGATTGATCAGCCTTTTATTTTAAGCTGGATATTACTATCGAAAAATTTTTTATAGCATCATAGTGCAGAATTTTTATGGCGTGCTAGTGCATTATTGCATGTAGTCGCGACACTGCTCTACTGCTCGAATTATTTTTTCGTAAACTATACTTAACTTATTTAATTGCGATGCTATCTTCAGTTAGCTCGGGCTATTGGGCCCTTCGTCACTTCGTCCTATCCACTTCACATCAATTTTTATGTTGGTTTATTACGCCAATAATCACCTGCATATTTTTATAAAATAATCAGCTTAAACAATAATTTAAAAGTTAATTATAAAATAAATATTAAATAATACCTTGTGAAGGAGGCTATATAATGTTAAGTGTAAATACAAATATTAATTCAAAAGTTACTATCAATGCGTTAAAGCAGAATGAGCTACGGATGAGTCAGGCAATGGAAAGGTTATCTACTGGCTTGAGAATAAATTCGTCTGCTGACGACGCTGCTGGTAATAAAATTGCTAATAGGATGACTGCTCAAATTCAAGGGCTTGAAGGCGCGTTAGTTAATGCTCAGCATGCGATTTCAATGGTAGAGACTGCAGAGGGAGCTACTGTCGAAGTGAGTAATATCTTACTCAGAATGCGTGAATTGGCAGTCGCATCGCAAAATGGAACCTTCAAAACAGAAGACCGAGCTGCTATGGACGTCGAATTCACTCAATTACAAACAGAATTAGAGCGAATTGCAGATGATAGTCAATTCAATGGCACGAATATTTTAGACGGAGATGTCGGGACTACGGGAACCGTTACCTTTCAAATTGGTGCGAATTCGGGCCAATCTATAACCGTAGCTTTTGGCGAATTTGAAACTGAAGAGACTGCTGGTGTATTTGGCGGCGCAATTGATGCAGCTACTATCGCTGTTGACACATCGGCATCAGCTGCTGATGCCCTGACCGCTATCGATACTGCTATTGCCGGCGTAGACGAGCAGCGTGCCACGTTTGGTGCTGCACTGACAAGACTGGGTATGGCTGTAGATAATCTAAGTAATACTAAGATTAACGTTGAGGCTTCACGTTCGAGAGTTCAGGATACNGACTATGCAACTGAAACTGCCGAACTTGCAAGAACTCAGATCATTGCTCAAGCAGGAATAGCTATGTTGGCTCAGGCAAATATGCAACCTCAAAGTGTATTAGCTCTTTTGCAAGGGTAATTAGATGGGAAATAGGGTGATTATCTAGGATAATCACCCCCCCCTAAATCAGCGAATCAACTATACAAAAAAGGAAATATTTATGTCAGATATGTCATTTGATTTAGATCGTGTAATGCACTCTTCATTGCAAAATGATGAAATCAATCAAAACAAAGTAGCAAAGATTAGGGACGCCTGGAAAAAAGGTGATTATAAGCCTGATTCCAAATTAATTGCTGGACACCTCGTTGAGTGGTTAAAAAGCGAGTAATTTTATTATTTTTGGCACTTTTGTAAAGTGCTGGACTATAATTTCTGGTGGGTAAAGGCGTAGATTTTAGGATTTGCGCCTTTTTTAGTTTTTTTTATAAAAAAAACTAAAGTTTTGTATATCTTCTGTCGATACAAAAGATGTAGGAAAACTTTAACTGTATTGGATATTGTTATGGCAGATAATCAACTTAGTTCAGCCTCTTTTGCGAATTCATCTAGCAGAGCTGACGGTCCCCAAATAAAGGCTCAAAAAGATACAGGCAAAGAGCTTAAGATCAAGCCGCCTGAAATAAATATCCAATCAGCACAACAGATTGTCGATCGCGTCTCTATAACGGCTGAGGAAGGTGTGGCGAGGATGGAAAATGTCCGAAATGACCTGGACCAAGCACTTCAGTCTTTGAATACCGCTACTAATTTGAATTTTACCGTTGATGAGGCCTCTAATAGATTCGTTGTAAGAGTAACGGAACCAGAATCTGGCGCCATCATATTTGAAGTTCCAAGCGAGGCTATTTTAAGAGTTGCACAAAATATAGAGACCATGAAAGGCATAATTTTTGATAAAAAAGCATAAAAATTAATAATTTATTTCATTTACTTAAAATATTTTTTAACTCCTCGACGTTAAGCCCCTTATCTTCAAGTTCTCTTATTATAAGTTCCGCAATATTACTATTATCAGTCTCAACTAACGTTTTAATTAGCTCTAGATAGTTTTTGTCAGCCTTTTTTCGAATTTCCATTATAGCTAAATTTCCAGGTCTACAGGTTGTTTTCCCTCTTTCCACCTATTATGCAGTATTTGGAGGGTTTGTTCCCAGATTGAAGTATATTTTTTGGTATTAAATAACTCTTTCGCCTGAGTATTTTTCTGAATTTTTACCCTCAATTCCGCCCGTAACTTCGGATTTTCAACAAGCTTTTTTATAATTTGCTTGTATTCAACAAACGAATCAGCGATTAATTCTGGGCAATTTATGTGAAAAAGAGCTGAAGCTGCTACCCGGGAAGCAAAAGTTTTCCCGGCTATGGTTACCAATGGTACGTTTCTGAATAGTACATCTGTTGCGGTGGTATGACCGACACAAGGATACGTGTCCATGAAGATATCAACAAATTTTAGCCTTTCGATATGTTCACTCTGTTCAACGAAAGGAGCCAATATTATGCGATCTCTTGATATGTTGCGCGACTGAACAAGTTCTAACAATCTTCGTCTTGCCCCACCAACAGGCTCAATTAGCCAAAGGTATGTATCGCTATAGTTCTCCAGCAATTCTAGCCAAAAATGGAATAATTCAGGCGTTAGTTTGTAAATCGAATTGAAAGCTCCAAGAATTACGCCTTGTTCGGGCAAGTCGTTTGATTTTCTTGAACCTCCCGATGAGACGTTTCTATTAGCGTCGGGTGGCTGATAAAAAATTGGTAGTTTCACTATACTCTCGCTGAATTGCGGTCTATTGTTGGGTGTCACGGTATATTTATCTGCAACAAAATAATCTATATATGATTGTCCCATAGAACCAGGAAATCCCAGATAGTTGATCTGTATAGGAGCAGGCTTTTTGTGAAGTAAGAAAGGTCTACTATTTTGAGTGTACCCCTTGAGTTCTACTGCGATATCTATATTTTGATTAGTGATNGAAGCGGCAATGGCATCGTCGCTCCATCTGCTCACATCTAAAAATCGATGACCTACAGCTTCTCGAATACGTCTTCTAAAAGGATCGTTTACGTCATTAAAACCATAAGAAAATACATGAATATCAAATTTATTTTGATCATGTTCCTCGAATAATCCAGACAGTAAAAAGGCCGTAGCATGAGAATAGAAATCTGATGAAACGTAGGCAATTTTTAGCTTTTGTGGAGTTATGTTATTACTAAATTTACGAGTAATGGGCGTGGAAAAATCAACGGATGCTTCCTTGCTTCTCGATAGAAATTGTTGTTGTAATTCCAAACTATCAAATAGCGTTGTTGCGGTGAAAGCGCAACTTGCGATTACTCTGGCAGCAGCTCTCTCACCTTTTCCTGAAACTATTGGTTTAGAGAAAGACGATAAACAGTTTGCACTCAAACTATCTCTTTCTTCCCAATCGCAGGCGTGGCTTGTTTGATATAAAGCGTGAAAACCTGCTGCGCTCATGGTTGAGTCCATTTCGAACGCTTTTTTATAAAGCAAAGCGGCTGTTTCTCTCAAATCAACTTTTGTCATAAGGAGAGCGATATTATAAATCAATTTTGCATTAGTAGAAGACGCTGCTCGGCTTAATAGTGACGGTATTATTTGTGTTTTAATGGCAACAAACGGATTACCTAGATTTGCTTCCGACGTAGCTTTGAAAGTCTTTATAATTTGCAGTCTTTCTGGAGAAACTTGCGTGAGGTCGCCAGTTTCTTCAACAAAACTCTTGGTTAACTCTTGAATCTCTTGATTCCGACCTTCCAGAAGAAGAGCTTCACAGAGATAAATTACTAATTCAGCTGCTTCAATGGGTGGAAACGCGTCGTTATTGCACTTCTGTTGAGCCAATAACATAAGTTCATTATATGATTCCGAGGATTTTTTCCGGCTATTTTTTAGCTTGAGTGATAGAAGTAGGCCGCTTTTATTTACAATTTCCTCGGGAATATGCTCAATCATGTGTTCCTGTTTAGTATCACGGATGTGTTTAGAGAGCGTCAAAATCAAATTTTTACCGGGATTATTGGAGAGAATTCTTCCAAGTATTACCCATACACAAGCTGGAGGCTGAGATAATTCAAGCAGAGCGTCGAGATTAGCTGCAGCATCGGCATTCATAGGGTATTTTTCAGCAGTGTGAGCGGATAGAAGTAGAGCAGTGTTGAACATTTTTTTTTCAAGGGCATGTTTTGTGGATAGAAAAAGTTTTTTTAGCTTTTGCTCTCCTTTAATATGTAGCATCAACTTATTAAGTTCTTTTTCTGGCACTATTTTGTTATTTGCTATTAATTTCTCCTCGATTTCACGAGTGAGACGTTTTAGTCTTTTATCCATACTTAATAGGATAATCGAAAGCAATGCCTTCTAAAACCGATAGATGGTACAATTTTAAAAATTATTGGTTGGAAGTTTGGCGGTATGGATATAAAAAAAGCAGTTACTGAAGTTTTAATTGTCTTTGTAGTGGGTGCATTAATAGGGTCAGTATTGGCGGTTGTTTCGAATCTATTTGTAGAAGGTGTTGAATTCTTAAGTAATATTAGAAGTAATTTTGATCTTTTTGAGATTATAATTGCGGAAAAGCCTTTTAATCTTGCGCCAGTCATGTTTCTAGTTTGTGCGGCCGCAATTGTTGTTACGATTAGAAATTTACTTAAAATCGAAAAGTGGGCCGGTCCCGCAGACGCGATGTATGCTGCGCATCAAGTTCAGGAGCCATTGGAACTAAAGAGAGGATTTGGGTCNACTTTAGCCGCATTTACCTCAGCATGTGGTGGAGCCTCTGTCGGGCAATATGGTCCATTAGTACATTTCGGGGCTACCATAGGAATATGGGTAAAGAGATTCATGACCAGTCGATTCTCGCATGATGTATATTTGGGGTGCGGAGTAGCAGCAGCAATTTCTGCTGGATTCAACGCCCCAATAGCCGGGGTTATATTTGCACATGAGGCGGTGCTAAGGCATTTTTCACTTCGAGCCATTGCGCCGATTATTGTTTCATCGGTCACAGCAAGCGCTTTAGGAACAAGTTTATTTCCTGGTGCGTCAAGTTTTGATGTTGCTTTTAGCATTCCAGCTCTTGCAAAAATGGTCCCAGCTTTGGTAGTTTTAGCGCCATTTTTCGCGTTGGTCGCAATAGTATTCATGTGGTCTTTAAGAAAAGCTGCAACTTTCCCGGCTTCATTCGGAATCTCACCTAACGTTAGCCCATTTGTAGCCGCTTTTATCTGCGGTTCCGTGGGAGTTTGGGTGCCCGAAATCCTAGGACTTGGACTTTCTGCTATGAATAGCATGATAGCGGGAGAATTTTCTGTAGAATTGCTGGTAACTGTGTTGATATTAAAAATAATGATGACCTCACTTTGCATAGGTTTTGGTTTGTTCGGTGGAGTTTTCTCGCCTGCTTTATTTGTTGGGATTGCCGCAGGTGCTTTAGCAGGGCAACTTTCTGTTTTGCTTGGTCTGAGTGATCTTTCGAGTGTCCTCAGCATCGCGGGTATGGCTGCAGTTGCATCTTCTGTAATCGGGGCGCCAATTTCCGCAATTTTAATAGTTTTGGAATTAACTCGTAGTTATGAATGTGCGGTAGCGGCAATGTTGTCGGTTACTATTTGTAGCCTTTTGACTCTCCGACTGTTTGGAAACTCGTTTTTTGACCGACAGCTCCTTGATAGGTCAATTGATCTCAGAAAAGGACGCGAGGCCATTGCTTTAGGACAAAAGATAGTTGGACCTCTAGCTACTGATGATTTCATCAAGGTAAAAAAAGAGGATACTGGTGACGAGGTGCTTAAAATGTTGAAAGAAGCAGAACAAACCGAAGCGTATGTCATCACTGAAACAGGGAGTCTGGTTGGAAAATTAGATATCCATTCCCTAATAGAAGCCGGAGAAGGGCAGGTGGCCGATTTTGTTGATAAAAATCCAGTGGTTCTCCTGACCGACGAATCCCTTCAATCTGCCATGGTAAAGGTCAGTACTTTTGTTGGTGAAAGCTTGCCTATTGTTTATTCCGAAAATAACGAGTTGAAAGGTACCATAACTGAGGGTGACTTATTTCAAGCTGTGATTGAAGTCCAGAAGATGGCTCGGGATTTAGAGAGGTAAATGATGTTATTAATAATCAAATTTTTGTATTTTATATCGATCATTTACTGGTTATCGGTTCCTTTCGCTCAGGCATCTCAGTTTGAAGCAGGTATGCGAGCTCTTGAGCGGCAGCATTATTCTACAGCCATGAGAGCTTGGCTTAAGTTGGCAGATAAAGGGCACGCGAAAGCGCAAAATAATATAGGACATTTGTATGAGGAGGGTTTAGGCGTATCTCAAAACTATACTAAGGCGTTAGATTGGTACAAGAAAGCAGCAAGCGCGAATTTGTCTGAAGCGGAGCATAATATTGGAATGCTTTACTCACAGGGCTATGGTTTAGAAAAAAATTGGCGTGAAGCGGTAAAATGGTTTAGAAAAGCCGCATCAAAAGAATTGCCGGATTCTCTCTACATGCTTGGCCTAGCGTTTTACCAAGGAGAAGGAGTCAAATTAGATTATTCAAGGGCAAAAACATATTTTTTAAAATCTGCTCTCTTGAAATACGGGCCCGCGCAGTTTATGTATTCTTATATGCTTCAGGCTGGTGAGGGAGCTAAAGACCCCGCTCCGTTGAAAGCGTTGATATGGGCCGAAATCGCCAAAAAAAACGGCCAATCTAGTGCTTCGGACATTTCGAATACTGCTAAATTACTGCTAACGGATCAAGAAATTGATAAGGTCTCTGTGGTGGTTCAGAAATGTTTAGCTTCCAACTTGAAGACTTGCCCAAAGTAGATGTAAAAGATATTTGTTAATATAAATTGGTTATCTTTAAAAATATCGAAATAAACCCATCGCTACCTAAAGAAACGCTCCTTTCTACCGATTTAACTATTGTTAGCAGAGACATTATTAGGAGAAGCACGGAATGGGAAAAAAAGATGCACTCAAGGCATATAACAGCGTTAATGTAAGTTCTAATGCGGCTTATGCCGACCAAGTTCAGCTGATTCAGATGCTTTTTGATGGTTTAATAGAATCACTAGACAAAGCAGTCGGACATATCCAGAGAAAAGAGTTTAAAGACAAAAATGAAACAATTGGCCGTGCTCAAAAAATTATTTTTGGCTTGCAAATGTCACTTGATATGGAAAAGGGTGGAGAACTCTCTAGGAACTTAAATGAATTATATGAATACGCTGTTAAGCGACTATTGCACGCTCATACCCGAAATGACGTGGAAGCAGTCTTAGAGGTAAAGTCTTTGGTAAACGAAGTTAGCGGGGCATGGAGTATGTTGCCAAGTCTTTTAAAAAAGAAAGATATAGCTGCGGCCTAATCGATACATTCAAATATGGAATTTTCTGAAGAACAATTAGAAATGGTTGCCATTTGCTCTGATGGATTGATGTTCAAGGAGAACAGGCAAAAGCCCTACTCCGAAGAACTGGAGCGACATCGTTTCGCGACAATTTTTGAACCGATTAACCAAAACTGGCTGAATGAAGCCTCACAAACCGACACAAAGAGCGAACAAGATAATTCTGGGGNGGAGAAGAAACCTTCCAAAGATCCAGCTTTCAATGTTTCTATCAACAATATAGAAGTGTATTTGACGCTTAAAGGCTATATTCAGACGTCCTAGCAACCCAAATTCTAGTTTTCAATGAGCGTGTAATTTGCGAAAATAGAAATTCCTAATATTAGAATTTTTATCGAAATAGTCAGTTATGCTCAATTCAATCATTGGCAAAAGTAAAGCCGTACGTTCTACCAGAGATCTTATTAAAAAGGTTGCCCCCTCAAATTCGACAGTTTTGATTTTAGGCGAGAGTGGAACGGGAAAAGAGCTNGTTGCAAGGGCATTACATTCATGCTCTGACAGAGCTGCAGCAACATTTGTTCCTGTTAATTGTGGTGCGATACCAGCAGAATTAATGGAAAGTGAGCTTTTTGGCCACAAAAAGGGGGCTTTCACTGGAGCGATATCGGATCGTAAAGGGAGGTTCGAACTCGCCAACAACGGAACTATTTTTTTAGATGAAATCGGAGATATGCCGCTTGATCTGCAAGTAAAACTCTTGAGAGTTCTCCAAGAGAGGGTGATAGATCCGGTTGGTTCGGTAGGTCAATTAAATATTGATGTGAGGATCGTTGCTGCAACTCATCAGGATATTGTTGAGAAAATCAAGGTAGGTCAATTTAGAGAGGATCTTTATTACCGTTTGAATGTGATCCCGATAGAAATTCCAGCTTTAAGAGACAGAAATGAGGATATATTACCACTACTCGGTCATTTTGCGATTAATGCTGCCGCTTCAGGCGACGCGCCTATAAAATTCACAGAAAATTCGTTAAAGATTCTTACTGAGTATTCTTGGCCGGGGAATATTAGGGAATTAGCTAACCTAATACATAGATTCACTACTCTATACCCAAGCGAGGTGGTTGATTTGACGCGAGTGGCGTCCAGTATGCTGCCTGATGAGCTAAAAACAAAGGTTTCCGAGTTAAAGTTAGCCACCAAAGGTGAGAATTCTGGAGTAGGTCCGGTCCTAATTGAAACCAATGATAGTTTAACAAATATTGCAGAAAATCATGTTGAAGACGCGATTATGATGGCTCAGGGATGGGACTCTATTCCTGATGGCGGCTTTGGACTAAAGGATAAATTGAAAGCAATAGAAAAAAAGTTCATTCAAAATGCACTTAAAAAATCTGGAGGAAACGTTTCCAAGACNGCAAGATTATTAAATATGCAACGGACTACGCTGATTGAAAAAATAAATAAATATAAAATCTAATTCGTCATACCAAAGAAACCAAAATCAACCATCTGTCATAATGATAGCCGCATGTGGCAAACATGTCATTTTTTTGCCACCCCATCCTTAGTTATTGATTTTATTGAATAAATATGTTGGCATGCGCTTTGCTTGTAATTAAACAAAACAATTTAAGTAAGGCAAATATAATGGGTATAAAAAAAGTAATCTGGATAGATGATAGTCAAACCATTGATGAAGCTCTCAAATGTTGCTTAGAAGAACTAGGGTTAGAATTACTTTTGGTTAAAAAGATTGTAGCCTCTGATATACCAAATTTAGGCGAATCAATATTTATTATAAACACAAATGATATTGATCAAATCAGACATTTAAAGAATCTGTCTCCAAACGATCCAATTATTGCCCGAATTAGTAGAAACAAATTTGATCTTGTCATTAAAGCTATGGACTTGGGCGTTTATACAGTTTTTGCTGATGACGACTTTGCTATATCTGCCTGGCATGAGAGGGTATGTCACTTAATACATGANATATTTCCAACCAATGACTCAAAAATTGGTTCTAATGCTAAAGGTGAGAACACAGAGAATTCGAAGCCGTTTGTTTTCGTTGATCCGCTCAGTAAAAATCTTCTTACTTTAGCTGGTCGCGTTGCTAAAGCGGATGTTTCTGTTTTGCTAACGGGACCAACAGGAGCAGGTAAAGAAGTGATAGCTAGATTAATACATGAGTCCTCAGACAGATATAACCAACCATTCGTAGCTGTCAATTGCGCAGCTATGCCGGAAAATTTAATTGAAGGAATGTTGTTCGGATATGAAAAGGGTTCTTTTACGGGTGCTTTAAAATCTCAAGCAGGTTATTTTGAGCAGGCTGAAGGAGGCACTATTTTTCTAGACGAAATAGGTGATATGCCATATATTCTGCAATCTAAACTACTGAGAGTTATCCAAGAACGGCAGGTTCAACGCCTCGGTAGTTCGAAGCTAAGAGACTTAAATATTAGAATAATCGCAGCTACAAATTGTGATTTAAAAAGATGTATCGCTGAAAGATCATTTCGTGAAGATTTATATTTTAGATTAAGTGCTTTTAAGATTTCCATACCTCCTCTACGAGAAAGACCCATGGATATCATGCCTTTGGTCCATCAATTTATTGATAGAAACAATACGGATAGGATATCTAAACAAGTATCCTTGAATGCACAGCGAAAACTCGTTAACTATCACTGGCCCGGTAATGTTAGAGAGCTTGAGAACGTAGTTTCTCGGGCAATCATTCTTGCTTATCAGACTGATATTGATGAAGAACACATTTCTTTTGATGAGCTTCAAGAGCGGGATCTTGTAAACGCTGATTTCATCGAAACAGTTGCCGGGAAAACTTTGGCAAAGCAAATAACAGCCTCACCAACCGCTGCTGCGGAAGCTCATAATTTAGACAAGGCTGTAAAAAATAGCGAATGCCAAGCGATAATAGCAGCGATAAATAGCACGCCGAGTCGAAAAGAGGCCGCAAAACGACTAGGAATTAGTCCGAGAACGTTGCGGCATAAAATACAGAAATTGAGAGAAGACGGTTTTAATTTGACTCACGCATATGTGATCTAGGAGGTTTTAGTATGGTAGACGCAGCACACATGAAAAATGTAAATTCTTTGTTAGGTCAAATTAGAGATTATCAAACCCAGGCTCAACAAGGCGTGAGTCTTAAACCTGATGCTGTATCAGAAACATCTAGTAAAGAAACAGTGGGTTTCGGAGCGGCCGTTAAGGGTGCTTTGAATCAAGTAAATTCTTTGCAACAAGCATCAGAAGTTCAAAAAGTTTCATATGAACTGGGTCAGACAGACTCTTTGCCCAATGTAGTTTTAAGCATGCAAAAAGCATCATTGGCTTTTGAGGCGACAGTACAAGTTAGAAATAAAGTTCTTAAAGCATACGAAGAAATTCTAAATATGCCCGTTTAACCTTTGAATTGAGAGATTAAAAATGGCTATAGCAGTAAACCCGACAGATACCAATATAACATCGACTGAGAACGAGGCACCACAGACTGAAGCCCAGGCGCTTCCCCAGGCAAACCCTGCGAATCCAGTTGGAGCAGAATCTCTAGGTAGAGGTGCTCTTCCTGGCTTGCCAGAAATTTTACAGCAGCCTGCTGTGCGGAAGGTATTTCCAATTATAATAGTGGTTTTAACCGTTGCAGTTTTTGCCATAAGTTACTTATGGATGGATTCAGGTAGTTATCGTAGCGTTTATCCTGGAATGACTGAAACCGACCGGCAGGCAGCGTTTGAAGCTCTAACTTCTGCCGACTTTAATGCTAAAATAGACACCGCTACAGGCGATTTAAAAGTTCCCACAAAAAAATACCATCAAGCGAGAATTTTCTTGGCGTCTCGTGGTTTGCCTCAGGGATCAACAGGAGGAGGAATTAATTCTTTAAACGATGAAACGTCAATGACAACCAGTCAATTTATGGAGCAAGTAAAATATGTCTCAGCGATGGAGCAGGAGCTAGCTCGGAGTATAAGTCAAATTGCGTCAATTAAAAGTGCTCGAGTTCATCTGGCTACAACAAAGGAGAGTGCTTTTGTGAGGAATCGTACTCCTGCAAAAGCTTCAGTTGTAGTGACTCCGCATTCAGGTAGGGTGGTTTCTAGCAGTCAAGTAGAGGCGATTGTCCACATGGTATCGTCTAGCGTACCCCATCTAGATGCAGACAGTGTAGTTGTAGTTGATCAGCGAGGCAACCTTCTTACTGATGCTAATAGGGTTCCAGGAATGCAAATGTCTAATGTTCAAATTGAGCATAAACGTGTTTTAGAGGAGACTTATAGAAGTCGCATCGATGCATTGCTAGGACCTATTGTCGGTGAGTCTAACCTTAGAGCAGAAGTTGACGTAACGATGGATTTTACTCAGGTTGAGACAACCTTTGAGGAATATGACACTAACAATACAGGACCTAAAGCACGGTCCGAATCATTGACGGTAAATAGAGATTCTGGAATGGAAGCAAAGGGTGTTCCAGGAGCCATGACCAATACCGCCCCTCCGGCGGCTGAGGTCGAGGTTGATGGGCAAAATGAACCGATAAAATTACCTAATCAAGGTGAGGAATTAAATGTTAGGAGCAGTAAAACAACAAGAAATTATGAAATAGATCGCTCTGTGCGTCATGTAAAAAATCAGGTGGGAACAGTAGAGAAGATCTCAGTTGCGGTCGTTGTAAATGAGGACTTGCTAATCAAAGAAGAGATAACTGAACCTGTGTCATCAGCTAGTGACGATGGAGGAAGTGATATAGAAAACGAAAGTCCATCAAATCAACTAAACAAACAAGAAAGGGAGGCTCGATTGGCGTTAGAAGTTGAGAGGTTGACCACGTTAGTCAAAGGAGTTGTTGGGTTTGACGAAAAAAGAGGTGACCTCGTTACGGTAATTGCAACTAAATTCGAACCTATCAGAGAAGAAGACGCTCTTAAATGGTATGAAAATCAACTAGTAATGGATTCAATTAAAAGCTTGGCTTTAGTTTTAGCATTTATAGCGGTGGTATTGGCCATCATCCGACCGATTGTTAAGTCGTATCTTCCTGCTCTTGAAGGAGATGACGAGGACGACGATTTAAAAACGAAATTTAAAGATGGAGAATTATCCGATGAAGAACTTGAGTTGATAGAATTAGGGGACGAAGAATCACTGGAGGATATTAAAGCGAAGCTGAAGCCGAAAAAATCAACTATTTCGGCTGATATGTTGGATACAGCAAACACTTATGATGATAAGGTTGCCTTAGTAAGGTTGCTTGTTGCTGAGGATGCGGGTCGCGTGGCTAACGTTCTTAAAAAAATGATTAGGTCCGCAGCTTAGAACAAATAAAAGATTATTAGGAGTTAAAAATGGCTGAACAAACTGCAATTCAAGAAGCACAAACGGGGGATCTAGCGGCCAATGAAGAGCCGCCAATGACCGAAGCTTTAAAGTTAGAATTAGAAAACATCACGAACGTTGACAGAGCCGCCGTCATAATGTTGCTGCTCGGAGAGCAACAGGCTGCAGATATAATAAGATATCTAGATCCAAAAGAGGTGCAGGGTCTGGGAGCAGCTATGGTTGGTGTTGCTGACCTTTCTCAAGAAGCTGTAAATATTGTTCTTGATGATTTTGTAAGTACCATCAAAAAACAAACCAATCTAGGGTTAGGAACTACTGATTATGTAGAAAGCGTATTGAAGAGAGCCCTTGGCGAAGATAAAGCCTCAAGTGTATTGGGAAGAATTATGCCGGGATCTAGCAGCAAAGGATTAGAGATACTACGCTGGATGGACGCTAGATCAATTGCTGAAATGATAGTTGGAGAACATCCTCAGGTTGTTGCGATTATTCTTTCGGTTGTTGAATATGATGTAGCGGCGGACGTGCTTAATTTTCTTCCTGCTGAGAGCAGGCCTGAGATAATTCAAAGAGTGGCGTCTTTAGAAACTGTGCAGCCTTCAGCGATGCAAGAGCTAGAAGGAATCATGAAACAGCAATTTTCCTCGAGTTCCTCTGCGCAGTCTTCGAGTTTTGGTGGAGTAATGGCTGCAGCAAAAATTATGAACTTTACCAAAGTGGATCTTGAAACTCAGATACTCACAGGTTTATCTGAAATTGATGAAGATCTGGCTATGAAGGTACAAGACAATATGTTTACTTTTGAGAACCTTTCTGCAGTAGATAATAGGGCAGTTCAAACCTTAATGAGGAGTGTTGAACCGGATATGCTAATGACTGCGCTAAAAGGAGCACATGAGGAGGTGAAAGAGAAATTCTTAGGCAATATGTCTCAAAGAGCCAAAATAATGTTTTTGGATGATATGGAAGCGAAAGGTCCAATCCGAATTACAGATGTCGAGGATGCGCAAAAAGCTATNATGCGGATTGCTAGAAAATTATCGGATGCTGGTGACTTGGTGCTTGCAGGTAGGGGTGATGATTTTGTCTAAAGATAACTCTGAAGTGTCGTGGAAGTTAAATGATCTGCTTGAAGCAACTAGAAGAGCAAAATCATTTGCTGAAGATAGTTTGATGGCCGAAAAGCAGAAAAAGTTTTGCTTGGCTGANTATAAAAATAAAAGCATTGACGAACCAGCGGAGGAGTCTGAAAATATTGATTTGAAAAAAGTTGATAACTCGTCAGAATTTAGCGATGAACAAAAAAAAGAAGTGAACGGTTCGCTTGAGGGTAAAGATGCTGACAAGAATAACCTCACGCCTAATGATTTGGAAAAGGAGATCGAGCCTGTAGCGAATTCAACCAAAGTTCTAGAANCAGTTGAGGCAAAGAAACAAATTGAAGAAGCTGCTTTCAAAGATGGTTATGATAGTGGTTTTGAAGATGGTGTAAAAAGTGCAAAAAATGAGATTCAAAAATTTGAATCTGAGTTAGAAAATTTGCTAAAGAGCATTGAAGAAAGCGCCATTTCCTCTAATGAGCTTTATGAACCTTTAAAGAAATTAGCGGTGGCTATAGCGGTACAATTGGTAAGAGGGGAGTTATCAATCTCTTCACTTGCTATAGAACGTCTAATCAAAGGTGGGTTGGCCCAATTAGACGATCCTGATGATAGAAACATTTCTATTCATGTGAGTGAATTTGATAAGAATCAACTTGAAAGATTTTCTGTTAGATTTAATAGTTCTCAAGTAAAGGTCGATACGCAGTTATCCAAGGGCAGTGTTAGGTTATCCGTGGGGGATTCGATAATTGAGGATTTGATTGAAACAAGACTGTCTGAGATCTCTGATTTTGTTTTTAACAGTGTTATTGATGAAGCTAGGGATTTGAATCTCAATCAAGCTAATGATCATCAACTTTCCGACATAAACAAGGCAGACTTAGATGTTTTAGATGCCGAAATAGTTGGGCCGAAAAATCAAGAGAATGAGCTAAAAAATGCCACAGAAACTGAAAATGATTTTGATTGAGTTTTGTCAGATTGATCTAAATGAGCTTTAAGAGGCACTAAAATTAATACTAGGTGAGTAGATTGCTGTACATAAATAACCATTTTGTAAATCGATTCAATAACAACGTAAGCTCTTTGATTAAATTTAAAGAATTGCGTACTCCTAAAAAGAGTGGAAGGCTAGTCAGAGTTGTTGGATTGACACTTGAAGCTAAGGGTGTTTCTGCTCCATTAGGCGCGATTTGTGAAGTTGATTCTACCGTTAAAAATAAAACGTTTCTGGCAGAAGTTGTTGGTTTTCAAAACGATATACTATATTTAATGCCTTTCGAGGAAACTGAGGGTGTCGGTCCAGGCTCTAAAGTAACGCTAATCGCGAACTCTTCAGAGGTATCTCTTTCTAGGGGTCTAACCGGTAGAGTCTTAGATGGATTAGGCCAGCCGATAGATGGTAAGGGGCAAATTAAAGGTGACATCGAAAAAATGCCATATGAAGGTAAAAGCATTAACCCATTAGATAGACTCCCTATCAACGAAGTTTTGGATACGGGAATCAAGGCGATTAATAGTTGCTTGACCATCGGAAGAGGTCAGCGTTTAGGCTTGATTGCCGGTTCAGGGGTCGGTAAGAGTGTACTGCTAGGAATGTTAACTCGAAACACTTCTGCCGATATTGTGGTTATCGGTTTGATTGGAGAACGCGGCAGGGAGGTAAAAGAGTTTATTAGTAATACCTTGGGAAATGAGGGCTTATCAAAAGCAGTTGTTGTTGCGGCGCCTGCTAATATTTCTCCTGTCGTTCGGCTGAAAGCTACAAAACTGACGCACTCGATCGCTGAATACTATCGCGATAAAGGAAAAAATGTTCTCCTACTGTTAGATAGCCTTACGAGAGTTGCCCATGCCCAAAGAGAAATTGGTTTGTCTGTTGGAGAGCCTCCCACGGCAAAAGGTTACCCCCCTTCAGTTTTTGCGTTATTACCAAAATTAATTGAAAGGACAGGAGTCGGGGCTAACGGTAATGGGACTATTACTTCAATCTATACCGTTTTGGCAGAGGGGGATGATATATCAGATCCAGTCGTTGATATAGCACGGGCGTCACTTGACGGACAAGTAATGTTATCAAGAAAACTTGCTGATATGGCTCATTATCCGGCAATTGATTTAGCAGGATCAGTGTCAAGAGTAATGCCTTCGATTGTTAGCGGTGAAAGACTAAAAAAAGCTAATCACTTCAGGCGACTTTGGACCCTTTATCAACAAAATATTGATTTGATTCAAGTAGGTGCATATGAGCCAGGAAGTAACCCTGAATTGGATGAAGCCATCAAACTTAGACTTGCGATGGAAGGGTTTTTGCTTCAGGGTGATGACGAAAATGTTTCTTTTGAGCAGTCTCAACAAATGTTGATGGGAATAATGGGGATTTAAAATGTCAGAAAGGATATGGGATATATTATTATCAAAAAGTCAAGTTGCAGCGAACAAAGCGAGTTTAAAGGTTAAATCTTCTAAATCTCAATTGGACATTGATATTGCACGAGGAGCTAGATTGGACAATCTTATAGAAGAATATCATTCACAATTACTATTAATTCAAAAACGTCCTCAGTCAACCCAACAAGTGCAGGCTATAAGAAGCTTTATTTCGCAAGTTCATCAGCTTAAATCAAAAAACATTGACCAAATCGATAGCTCAAAAAAGGCACTTAGTGAAGCGAGAGAGAAACTTAGTCGGGTTGAAAAAGAACGATTAAAATTTAATAGCTTACTTGATATTCAAAGGGACGGAAAAAGAGAGCTTAAACTTAAGTCAGAAGAAAAACACTTTAATGAGCAGGCTACAGTGCAATTCAATTTAAAAAATAAATAGATAAAGTTCTCGGTTAAAAGTTTGGCATACACATTGCAATTATTCTAAAAAAGAAAAATTGGAAGAATAGAAATGTCGACGAAAATAGATTTACAGCTAGGCGTTAAAACCGATACATTATCGGCAGGAATAGGGGAAAAAAGCTCATCGTTAAATGAAGATTCAGCCGATTTTCGGCAGATTTTAGATGAAGCTGTTTCATCTGGGCCGGCTACAGATAAAAAGGATAGCGGCAAGAAGGCGCCGAAAACCGAAAATAAATCTGTGGACATGCCGCTTGTGTCAAATAATGTTGTCCAAAAAACCTTGGTAAGCAACAGAATGATAATAACTACCGAATCGACTGGAAGTTGGGAAGAGTTTGAGACCTTTGCAACCAAACAAGGACTTGCTTCATCAAGCCTGATAAATTTATTAGAAGAGAAAAATATAGCTAAATCGACACTAAATGGGGCCTATGAATCAGGTTATAGTTCTAACTTTATAAAAATTAGAGAAGGCACTGAAAATTTAGAACAGATAGGTACGGATGAATTCAAAACTTCAACAAAACTTGGAAGTTTAAATGCCGATAGTCTTTTAAATGGTAAGGGGAAAGCTCCCTCCAAAAGTTATAAGCAAAATTTTGACGGAAAATTAACACTGGAAAATATCGGCCGTAAAAATTCACCATTAGAATCGAAAATACTTTCGATACCTCAAAATGAAAAGTTGCAATTTCAACAAATTCCCATAGTCAATACGATTAACGCCGGAACTTCAATTGAACAGTCACAGGAACCAAAAGTACTGGATAAAAGGCATGTTGATCAAATTATTCTTAATAGACACTTGAGAATTCAGGGGGAAGATGTAGTGATCAAAAGTGTAGTTTTGGAAAAAAATAATTTTATTAAGAAATATGATAAGCCCCCCCTCAGGTTGGATTCTATTGATTTGAGTAATGATTTTTTTCAGAAGGATAATAAATTTAAGAGTGTAAGCGACAGCTTTAGATCAGCATTGGCTGAATCGCCTGTTGGTAAACCAACCTCTACCCATCAATCTCAATTTATTGCTCCGTCTGAGCTGGCGCAAAATTCTTCGAGCGAGTTGAAAGGAAAAATGGACGAACAAACTAATAATTTGAGTCGTTTTAATCAATTTCAAAATATGACAGCAAAATTTGCAGATAGTTTGGCCAATAGGCTTACTTCGCAAATAAATAAGGGTGCTTGGCGGATCGAAATGGAAATGCACCCTCGATCATTAGGCAAGGTATCTGTACACATGGAGATGGTAAATGGAAACTTAGAGGCCCAATTCTTTACGAATCAGAATTTGACAAGGGATTTGATTTTGGAGAGTGTGCCGAGATTACGAGAAATGCTTGAAAATAATGGCACGAATAATGCTCAAGTTAGTGTAGAATTGAAAAATGACGGTAATAACGACAAAGAACGATCTTTTTCCGAAATGGGCGAACCAAAATTTGATGAAACAGATAGTAATAAAGACGAACAAGCAAGTACCGGTTCCGCTAGTAGTGAAACCCTCGGACGGTACGATTTTTTAGTCTAAAAGTTAAATAAAAAAGAGGTAAGATAGATGGCCGAAGAACAAGCAGACAATGACGAAAAAGGAAAATCATCCCTTGTAAAGATTATTATGATTGTGGTCGGGATACTTTTGCTCGTAATCCTCAGTGTAGTTGGAACATTGTTCGCGACAGGATTCTTTGATAAAGCGGAAAAGGAGAGCGTTGAAGAACAAATAGCAGAACTTGAGGCCGAGGCCGAGGCAGAGGCAGAGGGTGTTGACGGTGAGGGTGGTGAAGGTGAGCCTGCTCCGGTACCGCTCGAGACTCCGGAGCTTCAAAAGTTTAAGAAATCTTATAAGGAGATAAAAAAATCCTTTGTTTCAAATATCAAAAATTCAAGAAAAGTAATGCAGGTGCAAATCGGAATAATGACTCATTATGATGAAAAAGTAATTACCAATGTCGAGACGCATGAAATGGCACTTCGTCATCGAATTCTAGCAGCTATGAGTCAAGTAACCGAAGAGGATGCTTCGGATCCTGATTTCAGAAAGAACCTGGCACAAATTATTAAAATTGAAATGAACAGTCTTTTGGAAGAGTATGAGGATTTTGGCGGCATAGAAGAAGTGTTTTTTACTGATTTCGTAATGCAATAGGGGCTGTTGGAGAGAATAAATGGCTGAGACCGAAAATTTATTGAGTGATGAGGAACTGGATGCTTTATCCGAAGGGATCGAAGATGGTTCAATTAAGACTGATACCGGAATTAACATGCAAGTCAAGGTTGTAAAGCACGACTTAACAAATGAAGACTCCTCACTTGGAGTAAATGTTGGCGCTTTGGACATGATTAACGAGCGTTTTGTTAGGCAGTTTAGACTTGGGCTGTTAGATGTTTTGAGAACTAGCCCGCGAATCCAAATGAAAGACGTAGAAATTGTTAAGTTTAGCGATTATTTGAGTGATTTGAAGCCACCTCTGGCAGTAAACACGATTAGGCTAAATCCTTTAAGAGGGTTTTCGATGGTGGTTATCGACCCTTCTTTGGTATTTGCTTCTTTAGATAACTTTTTTGGAGGTTTCGGAAGAGGTATTGGTGAGTTGCCACCTGGTCGTCTTTTTACACCTACGGAAAATAGCATCATCAATATAATGTTGGACGTTTTTTTTGGCTCCTTACAAGACGCTTGGTCACCTATTATTGGAATTAAATGTGAGCATGTTAGTTCTGAAATCAATCCGCAATTTGCCCAAATTGCAGATGAGAATGACCTAGTTATAGTTAGCAGATTTGTATCTGAGCTTGGGCAAGAAGTAAAAGGAAATATTGACCTTGTTTATCCATATAGTTCCTTGAAACCTATCAGGGATTTATTGAGAAGCCGAGTTCAAACTGGGGATGGTGATGAGGCTTCGGATAAGGAATGGAGCTCTGAGTTGAAAAATGCATCCTTAGATGCTGGAATGCCTGTTGCCGTTGAGCTTGGTGAGATAGAAACAACTCTATCAGTTTTAAAAAATTTAAGAGTAGGAGATACCATTGATTTCAAAAAGCCGGAGCATGCGAGGGTTATGGTCAATGATATGCCAGTATTCACTGCTGACGTGGGTTCCAGCGGAACACAAGTTGCAATTAAACTGGTGGACGCGTTAGAGCCTCCTGCTAACCATAATGATTAAATTAATTAAAAAGGGAAATTAATAATGGCTGAAACAGAAACAGAAAACGAAGAGTCAAATCAAGTTGATAATGAACCCTCCCCTGAAGTGGAAAAAGATTCTTCAGAAGAAAATCAGAATTCTGACAATGTAATGTCTTCTCATTCTGGTCAGATAAACAGCGACGTTTTGCAGAATATTCCAGTAACGATCTCGGTAGAAGTTGGGCGTACTACTTTAAAAATAAGGGACCTCATGCGTCTTACCCAGGGAAGTGTGGTTGAGTTAGACCGAATTGCTGGAGAACCTTTGGATTTACTTGTGAATGATACGCTAGTAGCTCAAGGAGAAATTGTACTTGTTAACGAGCGTTATGGTGTTCGATTAACCAGTGTAATTCCTGCTGCTGATAGGGTAAAAAACCTCTGAGCCTATAATGGTAGAATTTTCATTAGGGAAAATTGCTTGGTCTTTGTTGAGTTTTTTCTTTGTTTTAGCTCTTTTGGGTCTTACTTTATATCTGATAAAACGATACGGCTCAAATCTTCAAAATAAGACAGGGAAAAAAGTTAGACTTGTTGAGACTCTAAACTTGTCTACGAAACAGCGTTTAATTCTAGTGGAGGTGGAGGAAGAAAACTTATTAATTGGCGTGTCACAAGGTAATATGACTTTACTTGGACGCTTTAGTAAGTCAGACTCCAAGACGGAATGAGTGTTATTAGTAGAATTCTAGTAATTAGATAAAATAATAATAAAAATTAAGTTGAATAAAATGAACTTAGTATTTCCTTTCTCAGTGTTTGTGATTAATTTATTTTTTTCAGGACCTCTGTTTTCCGATCAAGGTCTTCCTATCCTTGATATAATTGAAGAGGAGGGAGCCACCAGATACAGTTTGACCCTCCAGCTATTGGGTTTGATGACTGTCTTGACCCTCTTGCCATCTATAGTAATCATGATGACCTCCTTTGTACGGATAGTGGTGGTGTTGTCTCTTCTGAGGCAAGCTTTAGGAACGGCGCAAACACCCCCTAATCAAGTGATAATCGGGATTTCTCTATTTCTCACTTTTTTTATTATGTCGCCTGTATTTAGTGAGATATATAATGATTCTTTGGTACCGTATCAGAGCGAAGATATCTCTTTTGAAACAGCGGTTATAAATGCGGAAAAACCGATTCGTAATTTTATGCTGAATCAGACGCGCAAAGAAGATATTTCTATGTTTGTTCAAATATCGAATAATGACATAGGGGATAATTTAGCAGAGACCCCATTTTCTATTTTAGCCCCAGCATTCATTACTTCTGAATTAAAATCAGCATTTATTATTGGTTTTTTAATTTACATCCCTTTTGTGATTATTGATTTAGTAGTTGCAAGTGTACTTATGTCTATGGGAATGATGATGTTATCTCCTATGATGATATCGATGCCTTTTAAACTTATGTTGTTCGTTTTGGTAGACGGCTGGACCTTGATAATGGGTTCCTTATCTTCAAGTTTTGTGAATTAAGCAGGGGGTAGTTGTGGAAGTGACACAGGTAATTGATATTGGTCGTGAAGCCTTATGGGTAGGGATCTTGGTTTCTGCTCCGATTCTCGTCACAGCGCTCTTAGTCGGTATACTTATAGGGGTTCTGCAGGCTGCGACTTCTGTCCAAGAAATGACTCTTAGCTTTATACCCAAGCTAGGTGCTATGATTTTGGCAATGATAATTTTCGGTGGTTGGCAACTTACGGTACTTGTAGAGTTTTTCAGGGAAATTTTTGATAGAATCCCCGGTTTTTTCGCTTAGATGGAAATTTTGATCGCTGATTTAATTTCTAGGTTTTATAGTTTCATCTGGCCGATGATCAGAATTTCAGCTTTTTTATTAGTTGCTCCTTTCTTCTCTTTAAATACAGTGTCACTAAGGATAAGGGTCGCTCTAGGGCTTCTTCTGACCTGGCTGATTTATCCTTTAATTGAAATACCAAATATCGATCCAGTTTCTCTTGAGGGCCTCAGCGTAGCGTTTGATCAAGCCTTGATAGGGGTGACAATGGGGGTGGTTTTACAAGTTGTATCTGCTGCTATAGTGGTCGGAGGCCAAGCAATATCAAACTCCATGGGATTGGGGATGGCAAACATGGTGGATCCCAACGTAGGTAATGTTCCATTACTGTCTGTATTTTTATTGATTGTATCTACTTTGATATTCCTCGGTTTAGGCGGACATTTGTTGGTAATAATGTATCTAATTGAGACCTTTAGATCTATGCCGATCGGCCAAGAGGTAATTCCTGTAGATTTCCTTCGTTTTATTGTTGAGTGGAGCTCAATGGTTTTTTTGGGAGCTTTATTACTGGCACTACCTATCATGGTTTCGCTTTTATTTATTAATTTAGGTATTGGTGTGATAACAAGAGCGGCGCCTGCCTTAAATATTTTTGCGGTAGGTTTTCCTGCAATGATACTTGCTGGCATAATTCTATTATCTATTTCGATGACCAGTATTGCCTACAGAATACAGTGGCTATGGTTACAATCGTTTGATACTCTTAAAACTGGTTTGGGGTTATCGTAATGGCTGAAAATGATTCGACCGAGGAACGGACGGAGGAACCGACTGCAAAAAGATTAGAAAAAGCTCGTTCAGAGGGTCGGGTGGCCCGTTCTCAAGAACTTTCCGTTGCGGCAATGTTGATTGGCACCTCTATCTTTCTGTATTTTATGGGTGGATATTTTGTCGAAAATCTTGCAGAGGAATTTGCCGCGGGCTTTGTTTTCGACAGAAAACTTGTATTTTCAGATAATCTAGCATTTGAAAATTTAATAAGCCTTGGGCTCAAAAGTTTTTTTGTAATTGTTCCAATATTCGCTTTAACTTTTATCATCGCAACGATTGCTGCTGGAGCGATCGGTGGTTTTGTTTTATCGTTTGAGGCATTGGCTCCTAAATTGAGTAAAATAAATCCGATAGAGGGTATTAAAAGGATATTTGGACTCAGAGCTGTTATAGAGCTTATTAAGGCATTAGCAAAATTCCTACTAATTGGAGGAGTCCTTGTGTTTGTGCTATCGACAAGTTTAGATTCGCTTATAGAGCTAGGTTTTAAAGGACTAAAGCCTGCTCTAAGTGAAGCTGGATCAGTAATCGCTACAGGAATGCTTTGGGTTACTATCCCTCTAATCGTTGTAGCGAGTATTGATGTTCCATATCAAATTTTTGAGTACAAGAAAAAGCTCAAGATGACCAAGCAGGAGATTAAGGATGAACTTAAAGAAACCGAAGGAAGGCCAGAGGTTAGAGCGCAAATAAGGCGAAAGCAACGTGAAATGGCTATGGGGAGGATGATTGATGCTGTCGCTGAAGCGGATGTAATAATCACAAACCCAAGCGAATTTGCGGTGGCATTATCTTATAACCCGGGAACTGAAGAGGCCCCACAATTGATCGCTAAAGGAGTTGATCTGATTGCCAGTCAAATAAGAGATAAGGCAAAAGAAAACGGGGTTCCAGTGTTTGCATCTCCGCTGTTAGCAAGAGCTCTTTATTTTACTACGGACGTAAATGAATATATCCCTGAATCTTTATATTATGCCGTTGCGCAAGTTATTGCCTACGTTTTTAATCTTCAATCAGTTAATATGAATCAAAATCGAATTGATAAACCAAACCCTGAGATACCGAAGGAATTTCATTTTGATCCATCCGGAAATCAATTAATCTAGATTTTATAATTATGAGAGAGCATCCCACAGAAAATGAAATAAACAAAGATTGGCTAGACGGCGATAATTTATTTTACCGAAAGACTGACAAGCCACATTATCTGAAAGCAGTTTCAGCAGTAGAAAATGACGATAAAAGTCTTATAGTAATAGGTGATGAAGGAGTTCTTGATCATTATTGTCGGATGTTGATTTCACGACTGAAAGATAATCCTCTGTTTAAGCTTGAGGTATTTTTGAGTACTAGTAAGGATGGCCTTTTAAAGCGGTTTAACCAAATGCTATCAAATTTGAGTATTGATGAGGCTAGACAGCCTCCGATTCCTAATTCTGCTGTGCAATTATTAGTAATTAACGATGCTGGAGCGATTAAAGACCAAGAGTGGGCACTATTAACAAGATTGATTAGAGATTTTCCAGGTGCAAACGTTAGGTGCGCCATGTTTGTAGATAAGACATCCTCTCTGGAATTAGAAGGCAAAATTGAAAAGCTCGGTAGAAAAGTGCACAAGTGGTTGGTTCATGCGCCTACTCTTGATGAAGTTTCCGACCTCAAGTCCGCTGGATTGGCTCTTGGAAGGAAGCTTGAGGTAGAAAAGCTTTTAAAATTAGCTGGCCTTTATGAAGAACAAAAAATTGAAATTCGTGAGTCAAAAGAATCTGAGGAAATTATCAATATCGAAAGCGAATCTCTATCAAATATTAGTACTAATAACCCCTTAGAACAGGATGTTAGCATTAAAAAGTCGGTTGATACATCCCCAAATAAAACTGAGGCGCGGCCTGAATCGAATAGTTATTTTTTGAGCTTACTGCTTTTGTTGGTTATAAGTTTTGGTCTCATGAACTTCTTATACCCTGATCGGTTGGAAGATTCTATTTTAAAAATTGAATCTGGATATAAGATTGTTAAAACGTTGTTAGGCGACCGATCTTCTGATGATGAAAAAGAGACCATTGAAATTGACGCGCCTATTATTAAGCCGATCATCAACAATATGCTTTCACTTGAATTCATTGAATTGGGTGATTTTCTGGAAATTAATATAACAGGTAGTCAATCATTTGATGATAATGATTACTTTGTTGAAGAACTTGATAATGCAACTATTATAATTTTTCCAACCTTCTCAATTGATTTAGATTCATCAAAATTGATAAATGACATAGAGCATCCAAACATTAAATCTGTTGGATTTAAAAAAGATGATGAGATTACTAAGTTATATATTGAATATAGTACTAAACAGGATTATAAAATTTCCAAAGATCAAAACAGCGTTATGTTGAAATTCGCGAAACCTGCGATTCAAACGGCTGAATTAGAAGTAGCTACTTCAGATGAAACTTTTACCGCCGATGATATAGATGGAACAGGTCTGAGCGATGAACCAGGTGATGAAAGCGAGGCTGATACTGAACAAACCTACCAAGAAACAATTGCCACAATTGAAAATGAAGAGAATAACATTTTACAAAGTTCGGTTGACATAGTTCAATCCGTTACTGATACATCTGTCTTTCTGCAACATATTGTTTTTGCAGACATAAATCAGGCCATCACTTATATTGAAAGCTACGACGGTCTCGAGGCTGCACTAGTTGTTCCAATTTCATCAGGTGACAGGGAATTGATAGCAGTTTTATCTGGACCCTTCGTCGATTCTCAGGCGGCTGAAAATTGGTCTAAAAGTTTCGGTTTTGGTGCCGACTATTGGATAAGAAGCGCGGGCTCCCTGAAGACTGTGCTAATTAGTAAAACACAAAATTAATTAATGAGGTTGGTCTCAATGAGCAGGGTCGATGAACTTTTTAGCAAATATGGTAGGGCAGGTAAGGTTGAAGTAAACAACTCTAGCTATGAGTCTCCTTTGTTTAGAAAAGAGAGAAAAAAGCAGATTCAGAAGAAACAAGCGAAACCCGATCGAAGGATTGAGATGCCCGCTAAAGAAGAAATTGAAAGGAATAAAAATCGATCTTTTACTAGTTTATCTCAAAAAATAGACGATACAAAACTCAAATTAGCCTTCGCGTTTCAGAGTACGGGATGGCACGGTAGTTTGTTAGATAGGCTTAATACCTTTTCTTATCTTGATCTCTACAAAAAGAGAATTTCTAAAGTGAGAAGTAAGACTGCCGATATAACAGATGTAATCGAAGATATTGAAGGAAAAGTCAGAGATGGCAGATAAAGAAAATAACGGTACAGAAAGTTTTGATGCTGAAATTGAGGAAGCAGCCGCATCTTTGGACGCTGACTCCTCGCTTTCTTTAAATAACGATACAAAGATAAAGCCAACCCCTAGTAATAACCTGTCAGAGCCAAGCGAGACAAACGATTCTAGCGGGAATGTGGTGGAGGCACGAGATGACCCTGATCTATTAAAAACGTTGGCTGAAAAACAAAAAAATGAAAGCGAAACATTTGATTTTTCGGATAGTTCGGTTGATGTGTCTGATAAGCTCGAAGTTCTGATACCAAATGTACTAGACTCCGCTGAAGCAACAAATGCCGCCGCAGATGTTGCAGCTAAGGCAGCAAGTGCTCTTGAGACTAGTGTTGACCGCCTACAGGAGCGAGTTGACGTTTTGACTGAAGCTAGTACTAGAAGCACTGTTCTGAGCACCAG
The DNA here is from genome assembly GCA_002170535.1 of Methylococcaceae bacterium TMED69. Classification (GTDB taxonomy): domain Bacteria; phylum Pseudomonadota; class Gammaproteobacteria; genus TMED69. Next base: position 31,980 of record NHDW01000007.1, on the reverse strand, counting down.
AATATTAATAGGTTCAGTTACAGCCTTAATTTTATCAGCGTTTATTTATGCCTTTATGGCTTTTCAACTAGCGTCCCGAACATCGCAGATTGATGGGATGTTGATTGCAGTTGGTAAAAGGATTGTAAAAATGAATTCTGCATTGGCGACTTTTGAAGAAATCAAATTATCTATCGAAAACTTGTCGGAGAAGCAAAACGAGTTTGAAATGGCGCAATCCTCTGTCCTGGAAGCAGTTGAAAAATCAGAAAAGGCTGCTTTAAAGCTTGAAAAAAGTGTTCCAGAAAAAGCCGCGGAACGTGTTGGTTTAAACACAGAAAAAGTGGCAGTACAAGTTAATAAACTTCAGCAAAAAGTCGAAGGACACAGCTCTGAAGCTGCTAAGTTCAATAAAACCGTTAACGAGCTAAGCAAACGTATGGGCGTTTTTGAAAATCGTTTATCCGATGTAAGAAAATTGAATAAAGACGTTGCGGCTTTAGTTAAATTGGAAAGAGAGAGATATCTAGAAGCTCTAAAAAGACAATCAGATATCGAGGAGGCGCAATTACGCTCTCAACTAGAAAATACTAAGCAGGTTGATCCGTCGGTAATTAAATATCCAAAATCCACTGTCCGAAGTGAGGAAAGTTAACGTTATCTTCCCCAAGAAGTGTTTATGACTCGGATATCGGTTCTTCGTTCATATTTTCTTCAAAATTAATGTTAGAACTGGGTCTGCCTAAAAGTTTTTCAGTGAATCCGTTTTGGATTTCGAAGTCGGTCCGACTGAACAGGACATCGCACGATTCAGAAATTGCTGAACTCAATCTATTCATGTCAGCTTCAGTTGCTTTATCTATCTCATACCCCACTTTATAAATTCTTGAGGCATGTTGAGGCGGGATCCAAGAATTAACAACTCCTCTAAGTGTTGAAACATCAATTGGATTTTTTGCCGTTTTCTGTGGCCTGCCAGCAGACGCATCGGATTTGCCATCTTCAAATATCATTTCAATGTGTTTGTGAAGAACAACTTCGTATCTTTTCCTCGCACTCTCTAAATCAGTTTGAGAGACTGTATCTCCGGCTTTACCGCACATTGCATCCCATAAATTTTTGCCGGCTAGACCAGATAAAGCATTTTTCGCAGAGGAGGGAAGTGGGATATTTGATGGTTCTGGTATTCTACTAGTGTCAACTTGCAAGTTTTCTATCGTATATTGTTCAAGTTGATTAATTTTGTCGATTAAATAAATCATTAGAATTACAGCAGCTGTAATCCCGAGTAGTAATGTTATTAATAAAATAGTCGTCATCATGTTCTAGGCTTCCGCTATTCTGAAGTCGCTGCGCTTGCTCTCTGTTCCTCGCGCAAAAATCCTAATGCCTCAAAACTTTCATCCAATTCGAGGTCCTCATACATCCTGTCAGCAATCAGTTGGGCCGCCTCTATTGCTGCTTCTGCATTTATTTGCATCGTCTGGTATTGGCCTCCAAGGGTAAAGATTTCATCTACAAAGCTCTGTGGGACGTAAGCAAACACTTCACCGTTTACTGTTTTTACTAAATGAAAAGGGTTTGCTTTGGGAAGTGGCGGCTTTTCTATTTCTTGAGCGATTGCCTTCATCATCTGATCCTGATATACCTCTGTTTTTCTTGCTCCCTCTACGAATGCTTTGTCAAGTAGTGCTCTACTTCGCAGTGCTATTCTTACCTTAAGAGAGCGTCCTTCCCTCGAAAGTGGATCGCTATCTTTTGCTTTTAAATATGCATTTTTCGCGGCTTTCATAGCTCCTTTTGCTGCATTGCCTTTAAAAATACCCATTTTCGTTAACTTATCCTTTGTCGCTAGTGTCAATTTCGAGTTTTGTACGCAATGATTTCACGCAGCTCGATAGTATCTGACTAATTCGAGACTCACTTACATCGAGAACGGCGCCTATTTCTTTAAGATTCATTTCCTCTACATAATATAAAGACATTACCATTCTTTCTCTTTCAGGAAGCTTGTCGATTGCTCCAGCGACTTCTTCTATTAGCTGTTCTTTTTCAACAAGATTTTCAGGTTCGTTCGCGTGATCCGCTGGTTTATCTAAAGTTTCCGTTGGTTGAGCGTCCAGAGATTCGGTTTGAAAACGGTGAGCGTGAGTCCTATCTTTTTCAAAAGATTCTAAATCTTTACCTAAATGTTCTGCCATCTCAGCATTAGTGGGCTGCCTGCCTAATTCGCTAGTTAACCTTTGAGTTGCTTCACTGTGTTCTCTAACTGTGCTTATCGCAGACCTAGGCAGGGGTGATAATTTTCTGACTTCATCTAAAATTGCTCCTCGAATCCTATTTTTTGCAAATAGCTCAAAATCAACACCTTTAGAATCATCAAAAGTTTTTGTTGCCTCTATAAGTCCTATCATCCCTACTTGAACTAGCTCATCTAGGTCCATATATTCGGGTAATCTCCCGCGGAGATGACTTGCTACACGCTTAACTATACCAATGTGGGCCATTACACCATCAGAATGTACGGGTTTTCCCCTCTGTATATCCTCATATGTTTTTATATCTGACATTTGTTAGCCTGCTTAAACTCTATGTTGTTCATCATTAGTGAGACGCTCTATAAAAAACTGTATGCCACCTGAGAGGCTCTGTTCTACATCTAGTTCTGAAATTATTTTTGACATTTTTGTGAAACATTGTGTTGCGCTACAAGAGGGAGCATAGGTTATGACAGGTTGAGCCGCGCGCAAAGCCTGTTCGACCTGTTCATCTTTAACAATAGAATATAAAAAACCAACCTTCGCTCCTAAATGACGAATTGCTACAGAGTTAATTCGATTATAGAGAAGCTGACCTTCCTCTTGAGTTACAACTTTATTCGGTATCATATAGATCTGGTTTAAATGATGATTTTGGATCATTACTTTAATAATCCCATAAGAATCGGCAATAGAAGAAGGGTCATTGTTTACAACGATATACCTCTCCTGACAGGCTGTTAAGAAAGTCATTACGGAATCCGATATTCCTGCAGCAACATCGATAATGAAATAATCCAAATCCTCTGATAATTCTGAAAAGCTTGCGACCACACTCGCTAAAGTATTATTGTCAAGTGAAGCCATCTCTTGCATGCCACTGGCGCCAGGCACTAATCTTAAATAATCGTTAATTTGAATTATTACTTCTTTAAGGCTCTTCNTTCCTGAAAGAACATGACTGAAGTTAAAAGGGGAACGCTGTCCCAAAGCCAATTGCGCATTAGCCAGCCCTAAGTCGGCATCAAACAATATTACCTGCTTGCGCCGTGCCGCAAGAGAAACTGCGAGGTTGGCCGAGACCATGGTTTTTCCTACTCCGCCTTTACCGCTTGCAATTGCAATTACTCTGGTTTTTTTCATTAGTCCTTTCCTACCTATCTACAAATTTTTAGCTAAATTATGTTTTTTTTCAACTAATTTCGAAATTGCTAACAGTGGGTCGGTCATAATTTCTTCTGGAGCTATTATATGGTCATTTTTTAATGCCTTTTTAATCCCCATATTGTTAATGATACTCTGATCGCTAGTTTTATCCATATTTTTATCAATCGTTGAGGAACATTCAAAAACTTTAGTTAACTTCTTAAATTTTGTTTCCAGCAAAACATCTTTATCGTATTCAGTGACAGTGTCTGTAGAACACTCGTTTCCACATAGGTATGAGCAAGATAATTTATTTTTGTTGAAGGTCTCTAATAATTGCCAAGGAGCACCCTCGCTATTTAGCCTAGTTAGAAATATAGAACTCCATTTAATGGACTTAAGACTGACTAGCGATTCAATCGCACTAGCGGATGAATCAGTCGGCATTGCTAAATGAAATCTGACAGCCTTATTTAGTTTTGTCAGTTTTTTGATGTTTTCGGTAATCCTAATTCCAGGCAAATCAATTAAAATAAATTTTTTGTCTGATACATCTTCAAGGATTAGTTTAAGAGTTTCGAGAGAAGTTGCTTTGAAGTTATCTATACCAAGCTTCGCTCCAATTAGCTGAAATTGTGACCAGATTCCAAGTCTCGGATCATCAAAGCTTATGATAGCTATTTCGTCGTTTTTAAGTTTTTTTAAGGCTAACTTGCTTAATTCTTTTATCATAGTGGTTTTGCCTGAGCCAGGATTACCTGACACTGCATGGATTCCGTTAAATTCGAAGAGGGTATTATTTGGTATGCATGACAATAAAAATTCTCTGATTGAATCAGTTGCATTTTTAATACTAGTAGAATCATTTATCATCTTTACTAAAAGTGCTTGAAGTCCGGATGGCATAGTGCTTTCTTCGAAAATCTTTTTAAAAACCTCATGTTCTTTCGCAAGAGTGGGAGAAGAGTTCCATAACTCAAGCTCTCTTTCAATTCTAAACTCTTCTTTAATCGCCGCTAATTCTTTTTTAATCAAGTCTACTATTTCTCTTGCTCTCAGTTGCTCTCTTTCCAGAAGGCCATTAATTTTATCTGAATCGATTGAACGGTTTGTCAACCTATCGTTGTCAGGATTATTCGATGAAACTCCCTTGATTGTTTTGTTAAGAGTCGTTTCAAAATCATTGGAAGCTTCGTTGGCATGCTCGCTAGTTTTGTCTTTTGATTCTATCTTCGACGCAGTTTGACTCTCAGTATTAATGTCTACCGCAACAATCATTTCAATTTTCCCTTGAACCTTATTGCTTTCTATGATGACTGTATTTTCACCGTAGTTCTCGTTTATCGTTTCTAGTGCTGATCTTGAATCTTTTGCTATTACACGTTTAAGTTCCACTTTTTATATCCTCTAATTTTGATTTTTATTTTCGACGGTTGCAACAACCTTTATAGGCTGATCATCTGGAATTTCGTTATAAGACAAAACCGTTAGGTCCCTGATCCTATGGCGTACAACCTTTGATAGCCATGGTCTAATTGAAGGAGAGACAACTAGCACGGCTGGGTTTCCTTGATTTTCAATCGTTTCTGTGTGTTCAGCCAAGGATTGAAAAAGTTGTTCGGCGAGACTGGGCTCGATCACTAAACCTTGACTTGAATTACCTTGTTGTAAGACGTTATGTAGCATCTGTTCTAGCGTTGGATCAAGTGTTATTACGGGTAAAGTTTCTTCGATATCAACTAGATTTTGAACGATCATCCGACCAAGACGCGGTCTAACTTCAGCAGTGAGTGCATCGGGATCCTGAGTGGTTAAGCTTGTGCTACTTAGAACCTCAATTATTGTCCTCATATCTTTCAGAGATATGTCCTCAGCTAAAATATTCTGTAACGTTTTGGTTATTGTAGCTAATGTAAGTTTCGTTGGCACAAGATCCTCCACAAGTTTAGGCGATTTACTCGCAACTTTATCTAATAATTGTTGCGCCTCGTCGTGACTAAGTAGTTCGGAAGAATTATTTCTAAGAATTGTATTAAGATGAGTGGCTATTGCGGTTGCTGAATCCACAACCGTATACCCTAAGGTACGAGCATAATCCTTTTGTGCGGGTTCAATCCAGACTGCATCAAGACCAAAAGCAGGTTCTTTTGTAGGTGTTCCCTCTAATTGACTATTTGCGTGACCAGGGTTAATCGCTAATTCTTTACCAACTTTAACGTTACCTGTTCCACGAACAACCCCATTTATTACTATGTGATAAATCTCAGGATCAAGATCTAGGTTATCTCTAATCCTTATTGGTTGCACTAAAAATCCGAGCTCAGCTGATAATTTTTTCCGTACTCCCTTAACTCTGGATAGCAGTTGGCCGCCAGTTTCAGTATTAACCAATGGTATTAATCCGTATCCAATGTCCAGGCCAATTAAATCCACTAAATCGACGTCATCCCAGTCAAGCTCTGCAGGTTGTAGATCGTTATCGTCTCTATTTGTCTCAACTGAGCTTTGCTCAAAGTTAGTTATGTGATTTTTTGCGTAATAGCCTAAGCCAATGGCAGATGAGCCGAGTGTTAAAAATACTAAGTGTGGCATACCTGGTACTAGACCAAGAATTATTAGAACTGTACCGGATACAAAGAATGCAGTTGGGTTGGCTAATTGCTTTTTGGCTTGCTCAGTCATCGATTCTGATGTGGTAACCCGTGTTACAATAATTGCTGTTGCTAAGGAAAGTAATAAAGATGGTATTTGGGCTACCAAGCCATCGCCAATCGTTAAGAGCGTATAGATTCGTCCAGCTTCAGATAAGCTGAGATCATGTTGGGTTAAACCGATTGTTAACCCTCCAACTATGTTAATTAGAAGAATTAGAAGACCCGCAATCGCGTCACCCCTTACAAATTTGGAGGCACCATCCATGGAGCCAAAGAAGTCAGATTCTTGGGCTATTTCTTCGCGCCTCGCTTTGGCGGTTGCTTGGTCAATAACTCCCGCATTTAGATCAGCGTCAATTGCCATTTGCTTACCAGGAAGGGCATCTAAGGTAAATCTCGCTATAACTTCTGAAACCCGACCAGCACCTTTCGTAACAACTATAAAATTAATTATCATAAGGATAGAAAAGATTATGAATCCAACAAGATAGTTGCCAGCTATTACGAAATCTCCAAAGGCTTGAATTACCTTTCCTGCGGCATCAGAACCCTCGTGACCATTTACTAAAACCACTCTGGTGGAAGCAACATTTAGGCCGAGACGAAGCATTGTTGCGAATAATAAGATAGATGGGAAAGCTGAAAACTCGAGCGGTCTAGATACGTTAACGGAAATCATTATTATTAGAAGACCGACAATTATATTGAAAGTAAACAATACGTCTAAAAGGGCAGGGGGCAGTGGTAAAACCAGCATTGATATGATTAAAAGGACTAATATGGGTATTCCCAGGCCAGACAGTTCGATTTGTCCAAAGTTTTGACGTAAATTCGACAGTAATAATGCAGCCATATTATGTATTCACCTTATTAAGGGTTAAAATCACCGAGATCTTTAAAATTTAATTGATATTATGCAATTATAATGCCATGTTGAATAAGTTGAGGATGGATGCTGCAATCACGCTAAAGGCAATTCTTTTCATGCCGATATATAATTCTATATATACTAAGAATAACTTGAGTCAGTATTCGAGCATTACTTAAGCGAGAGATAATATGATATCAATCAAAACACAATTTAGAAAAATTAGTCTAGCAATCTTATTTGCTATCGTTATAGCAAGTAGCGGTTGCGGCGGTTATTCGAATATGCAATCAAAAGGATCAAGTCTAGATCGGCTTAAACCTATAGTTGAAAAAAGGGAAACTATATCTGCTACAGGTTATGCCGTAATAGATATTCAAAGGCACGATAATCCAGCACAAAGAAGATTACTTGCAATAAGGGCGTCCAAATTGGATGCATATCGGAATCTAGTGGAACAAGTTTACGGACAATATTTGGACTCAAATACGACAGTCGCCGATATGGTCGTAAAAAGTGATACATTTCGTTCAAAAGTCGAGGGTGTAATTTATGGGGCGAGGTTAGTAAGCATTACTCCTGTGGGTGAAGACACTTATGAGGTTACGTTAAGTCTCGATAAGCGAACGGTTCAAGATCTAAGGGTTTTGTATTTAGAGTCAGCCCGTTCATTAGCGGCTGACGCTTAGTTATTCAGTAGCAGGCTATGGCACAAAAAACCCTAATAATTTTACTTTCCACTTTGTCCTGGTTTAGTCATGCAGACAACCATATTTCTATAAATAAAGACAATAAAAACAATAGTTTAAAAGAAATTTCTCAGATAGATTCTTTAAAAAAGGAAAGTGCCACCCGTATAAGGGAAGTTTCCGCAGAAGATAAGCTTGAAGCAATTAAGCAGGCACTAGTTGACCTTGCTTTAGATTCTAATATTAAAATTCATAGTAAAGCCTATTTGGACAGTGAAGGGGTTCTGCATGAATCAAACACTATGACTTCGGATGCTGAAATTCGTGGTGTGAGAGTTGAATCTTATATTAGAGAGAAGGCGGGTATAAACACCGCAAAGCTTAGAGCAGATCTAATTTCAGATAAAACTTGCCCTGGAAATCGATACGGTTTGGTTAGAGAGGCAGTTGTACAAGTCAATAAAAATTTTAAAAATCACCGGGTAGGGAACCATTACCTTAATGAAATCAACGAGCAACTGGAGAATACTGTGGTAGATAAGTTGTCATCGGTTGAAGGATGGGCAGTTTCTGGATTTTCGGTTGAGGAGCCTTACTATATGAGGCTAGTCTCAGGTCGTCCAGGGAATCATGCTGCCTACCGCATCGAAATTTCCACAAGACTTCTACCTAATAAATCAGGCGGTAGGGATCCTTTTGATAAAGCGATTAGAAAATTTAATATTTTTAAAGCTAAAAAGACAGATTTGCTGCCATCTCAACAACTCGAAGTAAATATTACGCTGTTACACGTCGATATCATGGCTCCTTTGTGGAAGAAATCGTATTCATTATTATACCCGAGTGAGCCAGTAGGTTATGTAAGAACTGCATTACCTAATAAATTTCAAGATGAATTATCTCGCGCTGCTGAATCTTTAATTCTAGAAATGCAACAAGTTTTTGAATGCCGGTTGGAATATTTCAAGATCGAGAAAGCTGCAGTGGGTGAAAAAGGATTTGTTTTAAGAGGCGGTTCTTTTAACGGTATTTCAGAAGGAGATCAGTTTCTTCTGAGTAAAAACCCAAAAGTATTAAGCCAAAAATTAGGGAATACCTCGCTCGCCGGCTTAGCTTTAGCAGAAGTTGAATTTGTGGAAGCGAGAAAGGCGAAATTGATTCAGATAGCGGGGCCAGATATTCCTGATCTTGTAAAGTACGTCGCTCTACCATTTTAATGAGGTCTGAAAAATGAAAAACGGAAAAATTAGTACTAGTTTTATGTCGCTAATATTTAGTGTTTTGATCTTGGCAGTACCCGACACCTCCTTTGGACAGGTCACCTACAGGGCTACCGAGGATGCACTAAAGCAATTGATTAAAGATATAGAAAAAGTTCGGAAAGCGCCTGTAAATGCGAAATCGTCTCAAGTTGGTAAAGGACAAAATACTGCCTCTAAAGATACTTATAAAATCCAAAAAGGAGACACCTTAAATCAAATAATTGCTCGAAATCTCTCAAGTTCGCCAATTTCATACGATATTTTGAAAATGTCGATAGTCAGAGCAAATAGTCATGCTTTTAAGAGCAACAATCCAAATTGGATGTATGCGGGGAAAACAATTAAATTCCCAACGGTTTTAGATTTGAAAAACCTTTTATTTAGAAATCAGTCGAATAACGTTAGTTCTCGTTCATCGTCATCTGACACTTGGGTGCAGTTTCCGTAGCGCTTCTTTTATTATGTATGGTCCAGAACAAGTAAACGTAGTCCAAAGACCGTCCCCAATTTTCTTGGAAGGTACAACTCCAATAAGAATAACCGAAGAAGTTGCACTGCAATTAGGCCTTAAAGATGGGCAAACTGTTAGAGCGGTTATCGAAAATAGAGGGGATTTGCTACGTTTAGTGCTAAATCAAAGAGAGTTCGATTTAAAGGGAAATAATCGGCTCAAGGCTGGGGACAAGCTTGAATTTAAAGTTTCTTTTGGTTTGAATGGGGTCATGTTGAGACCTGTTAATGCGCAAGGAACAGCTATTACGGGGGCTAATGCTAACTCATCGAGCGGTATTCCTACAGCATTGTTGGCCTTGTTGCATCGGCCTAAGGAAGCAAAGGTTCTTCTTGACTTATTTAAACCTAATAATTTAAAAGAAATGTCTGCCCCAATAGGAGCGCGAGAGTGGATTCAAAAGCTTGATAAAATGAAGAATTCGATGGAAAGATTGTCCGCCGGTGATGTAAGGAAATCCGTTCAAAACTCAGGTTTGTTTGGTGAATCAAGTTTACTTAAAGGTGCGCCCAATAGCTCAGATTTAAAACAAATTTTGAGAGGGCTTCTATTGAATTTACCCGATAATTCAAAAATTTTTAAAGCGGTAGAGCAGGCGATTACGGAAGTAGAGGGGCGGCAGATAGATTCTCTCAATTCTCAAAGTAGTCGAGAGCTATCCTTACAATTTGTGATTCCGTTTAATGATGCACACGCTGTTGATGTAGAAATTATGAAGGAAAATCATACCGAAGGTAGTGAGCAAGCACATTGGGTGGTTAATTTACACACGGAATCCCCGGAGTTAGGTGATATTTGGTTAAAGTCAAAACTTCTGGGTAATGATAACTTAGAAATGACTATGTGGGCGCCGCGCAGTGAGGTTGTTGAGAGTGCTACATTGATGAAAACAGAGCTCGAATATGAATTGAATAAATTTAGCCTTAATCTCGATAGCTTTTCTATATTGAACGCTAAGCGTCCCATCGAGACTAAAAATTTAAATAATTTAGGCGAAGTAATAGATATAAGTACATGATTAAAGAGGAAAAAAAAGCAGTAGCATTAGAGTATGGAGCGAACGCAGCTCCAAAAGTTACGGCTAAAGGTAGCGAAGAGGTGGCCGAAGCTATTATTGAAGAAGCGCGAAAAAAAGGAATACATATAGCAAAGGATCCACAACTGGTTTCTGTATTGAGCAAGCTGTCTCTAGAGGAAGAAATTCCAGAGGAATTGTACACTACGGTTGCTGTCGTATTATCTTGGGTTTATTGGCTAAAGGGCATGAGTCCCGGAGAAAGTAAATAATTGCAAGGATATCGTCAAGCATCTCCCATTTTATTTCGAAATTTACTGCCTTTTATCTTTCCTAGTTTATCGTAAATCTCTACGCTTGATTGAGGGTCATTAGTTCCAAGTGTTTTAATCGCGTTTCGTATCGACTCTAGTTTTGTATTTACTAAGACTTCATTTCTCTGATGAAGTTTTCTATTATCTTGCATCACTGCGATGATTTTGTCCCAAATTCTCAAAGGTTCTTCGTCGAAGTCTGATCTATTTCCACTAGCCTTTTGAAATTCTACTAATGATAAGAATTTTTCATTAGATAAACTAGCTAGGATCTCTGATTTCTTCTGTTGTATTTCTTCGAGTTCTGGCAAGTCTTTTTTACTCAAAGCTGAAAATTCCTTTTCGAGAAGTTCCCTGAGAGCTTCCGTTTTGTGTAGGATTTGCTGTAAATATGGGATATCGCTGATTTTCACGGTTTTTTGATGTTTGAGTTAAAAGGGTAGGATTTGACTACCCTTTTTATTTTGTAGTTCTAAGACTTATTAAATTAAACCGCTATTAGTCGATCATTGACTCAAGCGCGACAAAATTTTTGGCTATTACCTTGCTATCTAAAGGATATTTTCCTTCTGATATTTGTCTTTTTATTTCATCGACTTTACTACTGTCAAAATCATTGGATTTCATCGCAGATTCCGCAGCTTTACTAAGAATTACCTCATCAGTCGATTTAGACGCTTTGCTTTGATCAGGGCGTCCGGCCGAGTCTTTGCTCTGGCTAGCCTTATCAGCTGATGAGTTTGTAACCCCAGCTTGTCTTGTGAACTTTGATATTGCGTCTGTCATTTTTTCTAACCTCCGTTGGGCTAAATGCCCAATTCGCAATCAGTATCTATAATATCGACAAATTTTCTTTATTCTTTAGTGTTTTCCGAAGAATCTGCCAAAATTATGACTTAATTAAAGTTTATCATCAATTTGATTTAAAACATAATCAAAGGGGTTTCTACAGGCCCTGTAATTATATTGACATCATGATAATTATTAAGCAAATGGCGTGCCTAGTTTTAGCGCCACATATCTGCTGATCCTTTTCCCGTTACTTTTCCTTTAATCACTTCGCCAGACTCGGTATTTTTTAGACGAATTTTATCACCTAATCGACCGTCTTCAAGTGATTCTAGAGATACTACGAGTTTTAGGCTATTTAAGACATACGTTAAAGTAACGATATCTCCTTTACCTATGAGTTTCGCTGGCCTAAGGTCATTAATTTTTACAATTTCCCCTGGTTTAAGCGAGCGTGACACCTCAACATTTTCTATATTTTCAATTGATTTTAAGATCCCCGAAGGCTCTTTCCCCCAAAATCTTTTAAGTATCGTATTTTCAGATGTAATTAAGTTGTTGCGTAATATCTTCTCCCTGGTGGCAAGCGCGTTATAAGGGTAGCTAATGTGGCTTTCGGACAGAATTGTATTTTCGGGAATATTTTTGTTAGCTTTTGCTCCTATAACATTGGATGCTAATAATTGGTTCTGGTAATTAATTTGCTTTGCGCCGACCTCAGTTTCTTTTATTTCGGATATTGCAATGACTTTCCCTTTTGGAATGAATTTAGTGACCAGGATTATATTGACGGGCTCGGCCAATGTGTTTTTTCTAATTCTTTCTCCTTTTTTAGTATATTTTGAGGTGAATTTACCTATAATTTTTGCCGGGTTTTGCTCAAAAGATGCTGCAGAGTATGAGAAAACTGACATTTCGATATCACCTTCTCTTATTTTGTGCCCTTCTCGCAGGTTTTTCTGGAAAATGTAGCCTATATAACTTTTTTTGTCTTTGGCCACAGAGTACCTAATTTCTGTTTTCCATTCTGAATCATCACAACTGATTTGTATAACATTTTGATGGTTTTGTGACTTTTTCAATTTTAATTTAGAAGCACAGCCAGGAAAAGTCCTCTCAGGCGTTATAAATAGTCTAACCTGCGTTTTCGAAACTTTTTCGTGCACAGAAATCCAACTTTTAGCGTCCTGTTCAACATAATCAAGTAGCTTTATTTTGCTGTCTGCTAAAACAACACTTGCCTGTAGTAAGTGTGCTAAAAGAATAACATTTAACGGTTTAATTCTAATCTGCATAGTCACAAAGTATGCGCTGTCAAAATTACTTACACAATAGCGGTGATAAAAAGCACTAATCCGGCATCGATTTGCCATGTGTCGGTCAGACCTACAAATTAGGTTGAGGAAATTGGTGATTAATTATTGTGTTAATGCTGTATCTTTACAAAATTTTGCAAAAACAGGCTAAATATAGCGGTAATTTAGTTTGGCATTGTATTTGCTTAATTCTAATCAAAACTTATATCGACAGAAATAATAAAAGGTTTAACCAGAAATGAGCATATTCGGAATACATGAAAAAGCGCTAGCACTTAAAACTCATCGGATGGGTGTGCTAGCGAAGAATATCGCTAATGCAGATACCCCTAATTTTAAGGCTAAAGATGTTGACTTTAAAAAGGTATTAAACGCTGCCACAACGGCTTCATTACGGTCGACCCATACTGAACATTTCGTTCGTGAAGGGCAAATAAAGGAAAACGGTGAATACTTCTCCATTCCATTTAACCCTTCGATGGATGGCAATACCGTGGAAATAAGTGTTGAACAAGCTAAATATGGTAAGGCTGCAGCTGAGTACCAAGCCAGTCTTAGGTTCATAGAATCAAGAGTAAGCGGTATTAGAAGGGCGCTAAAAGGAGAATAATGAATGGCTATCGATAATATATTTGGGATTGCTAGTACAGCAATGAATGCTCAATTAGTAAGAATGAATACCACAGCATCGAATCTTGCTAACGCCGGTACGGTGGCTGAAAGTGAAGCGAAAGCATATAAGGCGAAAAGACCAGTTTTCGCAGCTATCATGGATGAAACTATGAAGACGGCAGGGGCTAACTTTGTTGGTGGAGTAAAAGTCGATGGGATTATGGATGATAAAGCAATAAATCCGAAAGTCCATGATCCGGGTAATCCAAAAGCTGACGTGGATGGTTTTGTTTATAACTCAAATGTTAATGAGGTTTCTGAAATGGTTGAAATGATGAGTGCATCTCGTTCATATCAAAATAATGTTGAGGTTGTAAATACTGCAAGAGAATTGTTAATGAAAACACTCGATGTTTTGAAATCTTAGGAGAGATTAAGTGATTAATAATACAGATAATCAAAATTACATCAGAACTACTGAACAGTTTAAAGAACAGCAAATGAAAGAAAATACTGAGAAAGATGCTCTTGGACGTGACGCTTTTTTGACACTGTTTACTACACAATTGAAAAATCAGAACCCCCTTGACCCAATGGGTAACGAAGCTTTTGTTGCCCAATTGGCCCAATTCTCACAAGTTGAAGGCATCAAAGGGATGCAAGGTTCAATGGAAGAATTAGTTTCAACAGTAAAGGCTGAACAAATGTTCGCAGGATCAAATTTGGTGGGTAAACGTGTGGCCATCACTGGCGGAGTCGTATCCGGCGGTGATGGTATGCATAGTAAAGGAGTTATAGATTTGCCCGGTGGCGCGAAAGGAATTGCTTGGGCAGTCTATGATCAGGCAACTGATACACCTATCTTTAGGGCCACCCTTGGTCCACAATCGCCAGGAAAGGTGTCTTTAGTTTGGAATGGAAAAGATCTCAATGGTGAACAGGCACCTGAGGGTAATTATGTAATTAAAGCGAACATTGTAGAAGACGATCGTTTGCAAGCCATTCCCGTTACCACTTATGTAGATGTCAAAAGTGTAAGTTGGCGACCTGATACTCAGCAAATTGAGCTTGAGGTCGACGGCGGCGCCGTGGTCACTATGGAAGAGATTGGCAAGATAACAAATTAGGAAAATTAGTTTAGTAGGAGAATACAAATATGTCTTTTTATACCTCATTAACTGGATTAAATGCAGCGACCACTGAATTATCAGTTACATCTAATAATATTGCGAACGCTGGTACATCAGGCTTTAAGAGATCAGAAGCAGATTTCGGGGATATTTTTGCGACGTCACCTCTTCAAAAAGCTTCTGCGGTAGTAGGGCGAGGTGTCTCGTTAAAAGAAGTAAGTCAGGAATTTTCGCAGGGAAATATTGAGTTTTCGGCGAACTCGCTTGATATTGCTATTACCGGTGACGGGTTCTTTCCATTGGAATCATCAGATGGCACCAAAATTTTTACAAGAAACGGTGGTTTTAGTCTGAACGAGCAAAATCAGATGGTAAACGCCGCGGGACAAGCTTTACAGGCATTGCCAGTTGACTCAACCAACAAAGCGGATTTCGGTGAACCTCTTCGCGCTCTAACCATTCCCAGAGTTACAGTTTCTGAGTTTAGAGCTACCACGGAAGTTGAATTAGGGTTAAACCTGCCGTCTGAAGTCGAACCTATTACGGCAACTTTTAATCCTGCAAAACCTGAGACCTATCATAAAACGACATCTTTGACAGTTTTCGGTGCATCGGGCTCGTCGCATTTGGCGACCATTTTTTATGTAAAAACAGCCGACGCTACAGCAGATGTTCCATTTAATAAATATCAAACACACGTCTATATAGACGACACTTTTATTGAACCAAATCTTATTCAAGCTTCAGATGCAGGGGGAGACTTGTTCTACGTCAATAAATATGGTGATGTCAAAACTCAAACTGAACTAGCGGAGTTGCAACGGACAGAAGAGAACAGTGAACAATTCTTGATTACGAAAGGTACCTTGTACAAAAAATATGCATTTGATAATTTATCAACTCCGATTAATTCAACACCCGCTACTTTGGATTTTAATATCCCATCAACCTCTGCTTTTTTGGATGATTTAAATTTAACCAATAACAGTAGCGGAGTGGATTTTTCGGGTTTTTCCAGACAAGATTTATCAGATCTTTTTAGTATAAGCGTGGACGGGTCAACAAGTGTTTCAATAGGACTTGAGCATTTAGCAGGCTCTGATACGCCTCTGTCAGGAACAGGGATTGCCTTCGAGTTAACCAACATAATGAACCAGAGGTTTGGAGACGGTAAAAAATTTGATTTTTCTTCTGATACTAATCAGGATTTGGTCATTACACGACCGTTGACATCAGGTGGATTTGAATCACTTAGATTGAACATAAATGATATCATGCAGGATAATCCTACATTGTTAGAATCAGACGGACAAATCCAAAGAGAACCTTTAGCATATTTGCTTTCTAATTATCTAGACACGGTTGTAAATCCTACTGCAGATGTGGTGAATGGCAATACCAATGTTGATACAGCAAACAATACTATTACGATCGCTGGGCATTCTTTATCGATCGGTGATGAGATCACATATACAAATAATTATACGACTCATGCAGACGTCAGTAGTGCAGCATGGTCGTCGGGAAACACAGAAGGGATAGATTCTACAAATAATAGAATTTACCATTCTGGGCATGGTCTAAGCGACGGCGACAGAATTTATTACGACGCCAACGGAGGCACCGCTATAAGTGGTCTTACCGATGGGGAATATTATTTTGTGGTAGGTAGCACCAGCGACTATATTTCATTAGCTGCCACAAGTGGTGGCAGTGCTTTGGACATCGCAAGTGACACGACCGGAGCAACTAACCACCGTTATGTAGAAGCTCCAGCAAACGAGTCAATTACGGGAATTCATCCAAATAATGAATATTATGTACAATCAGTAAATGGCGATCAAATCACCCTAACAGCTACTCATGGTGGTGCAGCTATCGATTTAACGGCCAGTAGTGCTTCGTCTACTCACAATTTTCAGCTTGAGCTACCAGATTTTTCTGACATTGAAATTTCTTATGACATGGCTAACCAAGCCTTTAGATTTACTCAAACGGATGAAAGTAAAGTAAATCAGCTTTATATAAGCTCAGGCGATCAAAGCAATATCAATAATTCCGTGCTAGGTGTCGGGGAAGCGGATTTCGCAAATAATACATTTGGTACATTATTATCTCCCCTCGACCAGGATGATTCTGTGACGTTACTTTCTAACGTACTTCCGAATGGAAGCGTACTTCGTCAAGCAAACGATCAAAGAGCAGGTATCTCGGTAAGTTATGCCGCTGGACAGTTTTCCTTTAAATCGGGCACGACTGGTGATGGTTCAAGTTTAAAAATTGAGACTCCTTCAACAAACGGTATAGATCTTCTTGGAATGACCGATGATTCATCTTCGTTTGAAGTTAAGCCGCAGGTGTCATTGGTAAACAACCTACCTGCAGTTAGAGGTACTGCCTCATCACCCGCAGTTGTCAATGGTTCACCAATGGGTGTTGATCCAAGTAGGTCATTCGAAGTAACACAGGACAACAAAACGTTAACAGTAATTGTTGACGGGATTTCAGCTCAGATAGAATTAACTCAAGGTTCATATTCAATAGGAACGTTCACTCAACATCTTGAAGATAAAATTAATCTAATGGCTGACTCATTGGGGAGAACAGTTTCTGGAGTGGAAGTAGGTTTTAACGAAAGCGCTGAATCGCTTACATTTACTGGGTCTACTACTAAAGATACTTCATTTATTCAGGTGGCAGGTCACTCCGACTGGGGCCTCGAAAATGTGGAAGCAGGATTCGGACAAACTTCTACCTATATTGCCTTAGAAGCAGATATGCAAGGTAATAGCATGGTTTATGTCTCGCAAGGTGTTGATGGTAATTGGAATGAAACTTTAGATAAAGGCGACTTTGATGAAAACAATGTCCCTTTTTGGAGTCCAATCTTTTTAGATAAAGGCGAATTGACTTTCGATACTTCGGGTACTCTGGTCTCTCCAGTAGGCGTGGCTTCGTTAAAGAGCGCGACAGTTACAGGGGAAACAATCGGAATAAATTATGCTAATAGTACCCAATTCAACAGTCCTTTTGCGGTGTTAAATAGTTCTCAGAACGGAGCACCTGAAGGTGACTTGGTAGGGTTAACAATAAATGACGATGGCTTGGTTGTCGCAAGTTATTCAAACGGTTCCCAATCATCTTTAGGTAAGATTATCTTAGCAAACTTTGCAACTCCTAAGGGTTTGAGGCAGGTGGGAGACAGTAGCTTTCTAGAAACCTCTGAGTCTGGTGCTGCAAACGTTGGTGAGCCAGGTTCTGCCGGTTTTGGAACTATTAGAGCAGGTGCCATGGAACGCTCTAACGTGGACTTGACTGCAGAGTTGGTTGACTTAATAACGGCACAACGGAACTTCCAAGCAAATGCAAAGGCTATTGAGACTTCAAGCTCACTAACTCAGACAATCATTAATATTAGAGGTTAAGTACTAATTAATTTTAGAGAAAAGTTATGGATAGACTATTATTTTCATCATTAGCGGCAGCAAAAACTCAGTCAACGGTTAGAGCGCAACTAACCAACGATCTGGCCAATGTTTCTACGCCTGGCTTCAAAAAGAGTTTTAATCATGTCCTCTTGAGGGCCGTAAAAGTTACGGCCGATTATGGATACCAAACTAGATATCAACCAACAGTTGCGAGTAGTAATATCGTCGATTTGCAAGCCGGCCGAACCAACTTTACAGGAAGAGCGCTTGACATTGCAATGGAAGAAAAAACCGTGATGGGCGTTGTGATCGAAGATGGACAAACAGCGTTTACAAGACGAGGAGATATTAAGCTTCGAGCAGATGGCACACTTGTACTGGGTAATAATTTGGTTGTCGCTGGAGAGGGCGGTGAGCCAATTGTTGCGCCACCCGAAACAATAATAACTATTACTAGAGAAGGCATAGTTAATTCAACATTGCCAGACCAGCCAGAAGCACCCCCTGTTCCTGTAGGTCAGATATTACTTCGTGATGCAAGTGAGCAGGTCTTAGCTAGAAGAGAAGACGGGCTTTATGAGCCTAAAGGCGCTAATGGCGGAGGCGGGGATTTTGATAATGGTCCTGGATTAGTCTCCGTTCAGGTGGGCACACTCGAAGGGAGCAATGTGAGTGCGATCGAAGCGATGGTGAGATTAATCGATTTCAGTAGATCCTTTGAAAGCCAAATTAATGTGATAAAAGAATCAAAAGATAATGATAAAACTGGCGCTACTATGATGAGAACATCTTAGTAGCCTTAATTAAATAGGAGAATAATTATGGATGCATCTCTCTGGGTTGCAAAAACAGGACTAACCGCTCAGCAAACACGAATGACTGTGATATCTAATAATTTGGCCAACGTGAATACGACCGGTTTTAAAAAAGATAGGGCTGTTTTTGAAGATCTGATCTATCAAAATATTATACAGGCTGGAGGACAAACGGATGCTGACAATGAGGCTCCTACAGGATTGATGTTAGGAACTGGTACGAGAGTAGTCGCTACGGAAAAACTGCATCAGCAAGGAAACATGATTTCAACAGATAATGCTTTAGACATAGCTATCAGCGGAGATGGTTTTTTCGAAATCCAATTATTTGACGGCACAACAGCTTTTACCAGAGACGGCTCATTTAAGCTTTCCGCTGAAGGGGAAGTAGTCACTGCCGGCGGAGAACCATTGATACCCCAGTTAATAATCCCACCTAATGCCCAGAGCATTACAATTGGTCGGGACGGAACTGTAAGTGTTGAGCTTGAGGCAGGTCAGGGGGACGTTCAAGTTGGTCAGATCCAAGTTGCTCGTTTTGTGAATCCATCTGGTTTAATGCCAATGGGTCGAAATCTCTTGAGAGAGACGAATGCAAGTGGGGATGTTTTGGTAGGTGTCCCAGGAGAAGCAGGTAACGGCTTTCTTATGCAAGGTACTTTAGAAGCAAGTAATGTAAACGTAGTTGAAGAAATGGTAAGCATGATAGAAACCCAACGAGCTTACGAAGTTAATTCAAAAGCAATAGCTGCGGCTGATGGAATGCTTAGATTCTTGAATAACAACTTATAACTTTAAAGCTAAACTAAGGGAAATATAATGAAATTATTATTGGGCGTTTTGTTAACAATTTGTTTCTTAGTCGCCGGCTGTGCTTCAGGGCCCGAGTTGAATCCGAGCTCTGAGTTTGCCCCAATACAGCCAATTCCAAAGGCTGAAGAGCAACGTATTACTGGAGGAGTTTTTGATAACGGCAATGCACTTTTGGGTAGTAAGCGAACNTACCGTGTTGGTGATTTAAGAGTTGGTGATTTAGTTACGGTAATTCTTACGGAATCAACTCAAGCCTCAAGAAGCAACAATGTATCCACAAGTAGAGTTTCTTCAAATGATGTAATTGGTCTTAACCAGGCGAAACGGTTTATTCCAGGTGGTCGGTTTTTCGATGATATAAAAACGGATGGAGCGACGATTACGAACGAGGGAACCGGTGCAACTGGACAGAATGCCTCCTTATTAGGCTCCGTCGCGTCTACAGTAGTTGATGTTATGTCAAATGGTAACTTGATTATTTTTGGTGAAAAACAAATCGCCCTTACAGAGGGAAGCGAATTTATCCAATTGAAAGGAGTAATCCGGCCATCCGACATACAGCCGGATAATACAGTTCTTTCCAATCGCATTGCAAATGCTCAATTTTCTTACCGAGGAACCGGTGATTTAGCGAATAGTTCTAAACCAGGGTGGGGCACTAGGTTGTTATATAAAGCTTGGCCGTTTTAACGATTAGAGGTAGAAGGTGCAAATTATGAAAAATAATTATTTGAAAAACGCATCACTCGGACTTTTGTTAATTCTTATTTCAAAAGCCGTCATGAGCGATAGAATAAAGGATCTCGCAGATGTTGCTGGAGTCCGTTCAAATCATTTAGTGGGTTATGGGATAGTGGTTGGGTTGGCGGGGACAGGTGATGGAACTGATTTACCTATAGCGGGCCAAAGTCTTAAAACGATGTTATCTGGATTGGGTGTTTCTGTAGATGGCCCGGTATCTGACTATGATTTGCGAACCGAAATTGCGAACGATATCAAACAAAACGTCAAGAAGGATTTAGAAGTTAAGAATGCGGCTGCAGTTATGATAACCGCTGAGGTTCCACCTTTCGCGAAGCCGGGTCAAAAGTTTGATGTAAATGTTTCAGCGATTGGTAAAGCTGAAAGTTTACGAGGAGGTTCGTTGCTTCTCGCTCCACTAAAAGGAGTTGACGGGCGAACTTATGCTCTTGCGCAAGGCGGACTTACTGTTATGGCTGCTGGAGCAGCGGCTGCAGGAACAAGTGTTCAAATCGGAGTAGCGACATCAGGAAGGATACCCAATGGCGCAATTTTAGAGAGAATGATAGAAACTCCTTTCGATAAATCAGAGCACGTAGTGCTTAATGTAAAGGATGGTGATTTTTCAACTGCAAATGCCCTTACAGCTAAGATTAATGAGACCTTCGGGCCTGGGGTTGCAAGTGCAGTCGACGGGGTATCGGTTGCTGTAAAAGCCCCCACAGATCTGACTCAAAGAGTAAGCTTTATGAGTATGATCGAAAATTTAGATGTTGAACCTGGTGAGCCACCAGCAAGAGTCGTGATTAATTCGCGCACCGGCACAGCAGTAATAAACAGGAGCGTAAGAGTGACAGCTGCGGCTGTGACGCACGGAACCATAAGTGTACGTATTCAGGCAACAAACGAGGTTAGTCAAGCTGGAGCGTTAGCCCAGGGCGGCCAGACCCAGGCGGTTCAAAACGTAGATATTTCAGTAGATGAACCTGACAGCAAAATGTTTTTATTTGAGCCCGGAATTGAACTTCAGGATATTGTGGATGCGGTAAATCAGGTTGGAGCTACACCTTCATCTTTAATTGCAATATTAGAAGCATTAAGAAGATCGGGAAGTTTAAGGGCTGAGTTAGTGGTAATTTAATCATGATCAATGAAGCTAAAATACACGCACAAAGTAACCTTGATTTTGATGGCTTAGCAGAACTAAAAGCAAAAGCTAGTAGAGATGATATAGAAACCGCAAGAGAAGTAGGAAATCAATTCGAGGCAATGTTCGTGCAGATGATGTTAAAATCCATGCGTGATGCGAGTGAACCTTTAAAGAGTAAATTGTTCGATACGAAACATCTGGACACTTTTGAAGAGATGTATCACGGCGAGCTTGCCCAGGAGATTTCCAAGACAGGACCTTTAGGAATAGGTGAATGGTTGATACACCGATTACAAGAGCAAGGTCATATCGACCCAAATCAAAAATATGCTAAAAAAAATCAATCAGTTCTGAATGATTATCAAAAAATCCATGGAGCATCTAAATGAGTGATTTGTTGTCAATTGGTTCAGGTGCTGCACATTTATATCGTCAAGCGCTAGCGACTGTCAGTAACAATATCGCGAATCTTAATACTGAAGGCTATTCGAGACAGGATGTGTCAATGGCAGAGAATAATCCTAGCCAGAAAGGAACAATTTACTTAGGCACTGGTGCTCGTGTCACAGGAATTAGTCGGGCATATGATGAATTCGTTGAGACAAGCCTTAGAAACAGCGGCAGTGAATATTCAACCCAAGAGCCAATAATACAATATGCAAAACAAGTAGTAGATCTCATCGGTTCAGAAGCATCGGGTCTATCGAGTGTTCTCGATAAATTTTTTTCGTCTGCGCATCAGCTTACTGTTGATCCAGCGTCGACGAGTCTAAGAACGATCTTCTTAAGGGATACTGAATCTGTAGCTGATCGATTTAAAGAATTGTCTAATCAGTTAGATACTATCGATCAAAACGCGAAAAGTAATATAGAGTACCAAGTTGAATCAGTAAACAACCTTGCCGAAAAAATACTTGCGGTTAATACTCAATTAGCTCGCAAAACAGATGTTGCTCTTCAATCACCAACGTTACTCGATCAAAGAGATAAACTATTACGAGATTTATCAAGCGTCGCAAAAATTAATGTCATTGAAAAACCATCTGGCCAAGTTGTTGTTAGTTTAGACGGTAGTAACTCTCAAGCAACGATAGTTCGAGAAGATTCCTCGACTGATATTGGTGTATCGTTTATTCCGGGTGACTTAAGTCGGGCTGACTTAATTTATGATCCTTTTGGCGACAGCAGGCCAATAAGCAATGTAAGTTCTGGTACTTTAGCAGGATTAGTCAATTTTCGTAGCCAAATTTTATCCCCAGCAATGGATGGCCTTGATAATTTAGCCAGAGTATTAACCAAGGAAGTTAATGAAATCCATACTTCTGGAATAGATGCAAAAAACCAAAGAGGGGGCGAGCTATTTGAAATCGAGCCTGTTTTTAATATTACATCACCTACCATATCCGGAATGGTTGAGCTCGACATCACCGTGGAAAAGGCAGAGGATTACGATTTTTTACCGTTTGAAATTCGATGGATAGAGAGTAGTGGTAGTTGGCGTTTAGAGGATGAGGTCGAAGGTGATGTTCTTTTTATAGAACAAGGTAGTGAAACTGAAATTTATTATAAAGGTTTATCAATAGCATTTGACGGGGATAAAAAAGATGGTGATACGTTTTTTATTAGGCCAATTGCTAGACCAGCAGCAGGACTCAATGCGTTGATAAAAGATCCTAACTTGGTAGCAACTGCAGCAAGAATAAGAGTTACCGAGAATATACAAAATGTAAGTAATAGCCAAGCTGAACTAAGCTTCTCGAGTTCAACCGAACCGGGGTTTGATAATGGACTATCAATTTTGGAGCTGAATCATAACTCTGAGACTCAAAGCAGATTGTTACAAGACGTTGGAACGGTCGAAGCAAGTAACCTTGCCCCCATCTATAATATTCCATCGCTCAGTGGAAATGTTACTATTACGATAGACGCTGATTATGGTAGTGACTTGAACCTACAAATGTTGAATAGGGATTCAAATCATCTATTAGGAACGTCAATAACGGAGTCGCTACAACAATCTTTAGTTTCGCAAGACTCCGGATTCAATAAAGATTCTTACTATAGCGACGCTTATTTGAATAAGGCTCGTTCGGATGGGTCTTATCTAGATTCCGATATGACTTATGGCTTTCTTGCTAATAGCGGAAGCCGAGTCGAGTTAGTCGCTGATTCTAACAGCGGCGTAGAAGGAGCTGCTCTTGGTCTTATTTCAAAAACCGTTGATTACAACGCCGAGGTCTCAAGCGACATAGTCTATCATGCTACTACAACAACAGGCACTCCGATTACATTGCTTTCTGCCGGAGACATCTTTTTAAACGGGACTAATTTAGGGGAATTGGTTTTAGATGGTAGTAGTGATACTGAGACGGATGCGAAATTTTTTGCTGATTATCTTAACGCTCAAACTAATAACACAGGTGTGAACGTCTCCTCTTCAAACCATATAGAAATAGCTTCTTCAGATATCAATCTACTAGATCAAGTGGAGATAAACGGTCAACTAATAGGAGGAGGAGTAATTCCCAATAATATTAATGAGCTGGTACAGCAACTAAATGATCAAAGCGATTTGACTAATGTATCAGCCTCAGTTTCACGGGACGGAGGAATTATATTAACAAACACTGCGGGCAATGAGGGTAAAAATATTCAGATTTCGAATCCAGATAATACCGCGACATCAAATAGCTTGGGACTGGCTAACAAGACATATACTGGTACTTTGTTGATGGAAAGCAGTGATAAAATCCGATTTACAATTGGCAATGGTGGTTCGGCAGGGGATCTGAAACTTTTCGGTTTAAAAACTGGAATTTATATTAATAGCAATATTGATGAAGAACTAGCAGTCTTCCTGTCGGGAACCGGAACCACAACGGCAGCTGTAGGATACGCGAAGATAGAGTCTGAAGAAAAAGCTGAACGTCCCTATGTGGTCGAGTTTTTGTCCCCAAGCAAGTATCAAATAATTGACAGTACAACTGATAGCGTAGTAGCAACCCGAGTCTACGAGCATTCGGCTGGAATTGAATATCAAAACTTATTATTAAGTTTTAATGAACCCCCGCAGACAGGCGACACATTCACTATCGACAATAATGATAATGCAACAGGAGATAACGCAAATATTAGCTTGATCGCATCCTTAAGAAATCAAAATATAATTAACGATGAAAAAAGTATTAACGAAGCCTATCTTGACATAGTTAATGTAGCTGGCACAAAAGCTACTTTGGCAGAGGTTTCAAAAGCTGCTCTAAAGGTAGTTTTTGATCAAGCCAGTCAGGCAAGGGAAGATAAAGCAGGTGTCAGTCTAGACGAAGAAGCCGCTGATCTCATAAGGTTTCAGCAAGCTTATCAAGCCTCGGCACAGGTTATTCAAGTGTCTTCAAAAATATTCGAAGCAATTTTGGGTGTAGGGTAATAAAAATTATGAAAGTATCTACCAGTCAATTTTTTAAACAAGCAGTCGACATTATTGGCCAACAACACAGTGATGTTGCAAAACAGCAAGCACGTCTTGGTTCTGGAAAACAACTTGTTAAACCAAGCGATGATGCGTCAAAAGCGGCACTAATTCAAAGATTGAAATCAGGATTAACGGCCCAAGAAAGTTACGGGGCAGGATTAGTACGATTAACAGATCGTCTGTCTCTCGAGGAGTCAGCAATTACTTCAACTGAAAATATTTTACTAAATATCAAGGATCTAGCTTTGAGAGCAGCGAGTCAATCAATGGGTCCTGAATCAAGAAAGATAATGGCAGTTGAGATTGGGTTTTTACGGGATGAGCTAATGGCATTAGCAAACACCAGAGATTTTAATGGAAACTATATTTTTGCAGGTTCCATGGTTTCTGATGCCCCATATTCGCAGGATACAGATGGATCAATTATCTATCAAGGCGATGATACGGTTATAGAAATCATGGTGTCTGATCAGAGGAAGCTTGAATTAAACTCTCCCGGGGAATCGGTATTTAGGAGCTTAATTAGAAATGGTAATGACGGTCTATATTCTGGTGATTTGACTCCGGGGAATGAGGCCACACTATTAACGTTTCCTGATTCTCACAAAGATTTTGCTTTACGGCTGGCAGAATTCAAAGCTCATCTTGGCAAAGCGAATGCTCAAGCTCGTGTTGAAATAGAGGTTGAAACTTCTGGCATTGATTTTAGTGATACCAACCAAATCAATATAAATGGGATAGACATAACTGGAGCACCTTACACGACAACTAATGATTTGATTACAGCAATTAATGCGCAAAAAGACGTGACCGGAGCTGAAGCAGAGTTAAGCAGCACAGGAACAATAATTATCAAAAATATTGTAGGAAAAGAGGGTAATATCATTACTATTTCTGATTCTGATGATGTGGGGGTTAATCCACTCGCGTTAACCAATGGTAGTTACAGTGCGAGCCAAGAAGATTTAGCCGCTCAAGCTCAGGCACAATTAAATTATGATAATTATTATTCTGACCTTAGGTCTTCAGGATATTCGGATGAAATAGACTGGGATACTTTTCAGGGTATTTCCAATCAAGCGTATGATTTATCCTACTCTAATGATTACCTTCCCGGAGCACCAGAAGCTAAAAGAATTGGTTTCTTCGATGTTATAGGGGATCTTATTGAATCATTGGAGTTATCAGATACAAACAGAATCGATAGAGGGATAGATGAAATGGATAGTTTGATTCAGAGCACCGCCTTGCAGATTGCAGATATAGGGAGTCGTATGAATATAGCTGACGCTCAAATCAACATTATGGATGAGACCGTAATTCGATTTAAAAACCTTATATCCTCTGCAGAAGACCTTGACTATTCTACCGCTGTGACAGAGCTTTCCTCCGAAATGTTAGCCTTAGAAGCAGCTCAGAGTAGTTTTGCTAGAATATCGCAATTGAGCCTTTTTGATTACATTCGTTAAATAATGAAAAAAAAGATTAAAGGAAAATTTTTAGCTGCCGATTCTTTAGTTAACTTCAATTGTAAATTATGAAGGAAATTTACGATGACTGAAAATGTTTCTATTTCGCAATCAATTCTTACAAGTTTGGGCGGTGGATCTGGAATTGATATATTTAAACTAGCCAGGGATTTAGCGGATGTTGAGAAAGAGCCAAAACAACTAGCAATACAGTCTTCCATAGACAAATCTGAGGCCTCAATATCTGGATACGCAGCAATTTCATTCCAATTGGGTGTAGTAAAGAGTGCTTTCGAATCATTTGATGACGTAAGTGAGCTTGCTACGAGTAACTCAACTTCGTCAAACTCAGATGTGGTCGAAATGACCACAATTTCAGGTGAGACGTTACGAGGGACATATGACATCAACGTAAGTCAAATCGCGACTGAACAAAGAACGGTATCAAATACGTTTAATTCTACAGACCAGTCTTTAAATGACGAATCATTTGATGTGACAATCTCAGTTGGGAACCAATCAGTTACCAATCATACAGTTACAATTGATACTGCTACTCCAGATGGAATAGTTACGTCAATCAATAATGCAAACATTGGAGTTACAGCTAATCTCGTACGTTTAGGCAATAGTTCGGATGAGTATCAAATAATGTTGCAAGGAGATAAAGGNTCAGAGGGTGCTTTTAGCATTTCTTCAAGTGTTGACTTGGGCTTTGGTGAGTCATCTAACACCCTGCAAACTTCAGGGAATGCTCAGTTTGTTTTTAATGGATTGTCTATCGAAAGAGAGACTAACGAAATTAATGAT
Source organism: Methylococcaceae bacterium TMED69 (assembly GCA_002170535.1). Classification (GTDB taxonomy): domain Bacteria; phylum Pseudomonadota; class Gammaproteobacteria; genus TMED69. The sequence goes on along the minus strand of NHDW01000007.1, from coordinate 4,739 downwards.
TTGGTGAATGGTGCAACCTTAACGATTAAAGCACCAAGTGAGGAAACTGTTTCTGTTCGCGTATCAAGTGGAGAGAATTTATTAAAAGGTTCTCTCCAGAATATGATTACGGCTTATAATGANTTGAAAGGTATTATGGATGCTCTTGTAGACTCTGATTCAGAAATCGAAAATGGAGGTGCCTTGGTTAACGACTACAGCGGAGTTCGCTTCGTAGAACAGCAAATAAGAGATGCTATCTTCGATGATGCTGAAACGGCTTCTGGTTCTATAAGTTCGCTGAGAGATTTAGGCATTACTACAGATAAAAACGGTCAATTAGTCCTTGATGAGGAGGTCTTTGATGATGCTCTAACCAGTGATTATGACGACGTAAAGATGATGTTAACAGCAGGAACCGACAATCAGAGTGAATTCAGTGCGACTTCTAAAGGTTTAGCTCAAAGTGTGATTTTAAAGGTTGATGAGCTTGTCGGAAATGATGGTATTATCGCTGATAGAAAAGAAAATGCCGAATCAGCCGTAGAAGACTATCAAGAAGATATGATAAAACTTGAAGAAAGAATAGAACTTCTTTACGAAAGATATTTAGCTCAGTTCACTGCAATGGAAAGTTTGGTAAGAGAGATGAATAACACACGAGATTATCTCGAAGATCAATTTGAGATGATGGCCAATGTCGGCAAAAAATAAAAATCAAAAATTAAGTAAAAATATGGGCCAAGAGTATATATTAATGATTAGTGCGGGGATAACACTCACATTCGTGAGCTTGCTTTCCTACTCCATCTATCGGATTAAACGGATTGAAAACGCACTTATTTCAATGAAGAATTGACTATTGATTTGTATAACGTCCTGCTCTTAGTTATCTTGTATTAATTGAGAGGGAGATAACATGTGGCAATCAAATTCGATTATTAAGACCGCAGTAATATGTGTGCTAGCTCTGTTTGTGTCGAGCTGTGATTATTACGCACAATTACCGGATTGTGGGGATTATTTTAAAAATAATCCAGTTAATTCTTTTTCCACTGATAATAGGGGCCTAGCCCAAGATAAAAGCACAAAATTGTTATGGTATCGGTGCGCTGCAGGTCAAAGTTACAAGAATTCCGAATGTAAAGGGGAAGCATTACATCTTAATTGGGATGCAGCAATCGCGTTTGCTAAAGAATTTTCGGAAAAATCTGGAAAAAAATGGCGATTACCATCCAAGAAAGAATTAAAATCTATCATGGTAAATCAATGCATTAACCCCGCTGTCGATGTGAGGGTATTTAAAGGGCTGGAAGTCAATAATTTTTGGACATCAAGCGATAGTTTAAATTCTGATTTATTTCGTTGCTCAGTATACAATTTCAAAGGAGATTTATTCTGCAGGCAACCAAGAGCAGCCAAATTACCTTTTTTACTTGTTGGTGGCGATAAATAACCAAACTACTTAAAGTAATTTCTCATTACAATTAAAGCTATTTCTAGAACTGTCGATTATTCAAGCATTAGCGGGTGTAAACTATCTCAGGCATGTAGATAGTTTATTTATAAAAACAGTTACATAGAAGGGATAGCTAGAATGACTGTGATTAATACGAACGTAAACGCGTTGCTCACGCAGTCTGCGTTAAAGAAGAACGAGCAAGAGATGACAATAGCGCTTGAGCGGTTGTCAACAGGTAAAAGAATCAACTCTGCCAAAGACGATGCGGCTGGCATGGCGATTGCCCAGAGAATGACTTCTCAAATTAGAGGTCTGGACCAGGCGGTACGTAATGCGGGTGATGGCATCTCAATGGTGCAAACGGCTGACGGTGCAGTAGTTGAGATATCGAACATGTTACAGCGTATGCGTGAGCTTGCCATACAGGCATTAAACGGTTCGAATACTAATACAGATATAAGCTTTTTGAATAAAGAGTTTTCTCAGTTACAAGCTGAAATTGAGCGAGTGGCTGATAACACCGAATGGAACGGCATGAGTATCTTAAATGGTGATGCTGGAACGACTGCGGGGACAGGTGACACTGTTACTTTCCACGCTGGAGCGAACGCTGGTCAGTCCGTCACAGCATCTTTTGGCGATTTTGAGACGTTTTTTGATACAAATACAGTCGCTGCGTCAGATGTTACGACTTCTGCTGATACTTTTACCATCACCGGACATGGTTATCATACGAGTGATTCGGTAATTTATGCTAACGGTGGGGGTACTGATGCTACCGGACTCACAGGTGGTACTACCTATTTTGTGATAAAAGTAGATGCTAATACCTTTAAACTTGCATCATCGGAAGATAATGCCAATGAAGGTACCGAGATTACGCTTACTGGTGCGGGTAACGATGCCCAGACTATTACGAGGGTAGGTGTCTATGGTGGTAATATCGATGCAACTACTATCGCTATTGACAGTACTGCGAGTGCAGCAGAGGCTTTAGCAGCCTTAGATACGGCTGTCACTGGTATCGATGAGCAGCGAGCTGTTTATGGTGCCGTGATGAATCGATTACAGTACACGATGGATAATTTACGTAACGTATCGATGAATCAGCAACAATCACGTAGTAGAATACAGGATGCAGATTACGCTAAGGAGACTTCAGAGTTAGCGAGGACGCAGATAATCCAACAAGCGGCTACAGCAATGTTGTCTCAGGCTAATACTCTGCAACAAACTGTACTACAGCTGTTACAACAATAATTGATGAGAGCAAATGGAAATTACAGTGAATTTAGATAATAATAATAAGCATGCCATTGCGTCATCCTATCCCAGAGCGGGAAATCCAATCCGCACTGTCACTTCGGTAGGATATCTCATCTGGATGGCGTTGGTCGTAATTCACTGGTTAAAAGCGAGGGTTTGTCAAGATAGCGCTAGAGGAAAAAAACAAGTTGCTGCCTCCTTCACAAGGTAACATGTTAATCTCCAAAAGAGCTTATCGCCCATAAGGCATAAAACTCTCGCATCCTTGAAAGGGCCCAATTGGGCCCTTTTTTTTGTTTGTGAATCCCACAATTGAAAAAAATGTTGCCTCGATTGGCTTCAAATTTTTGATTTTTTCAAAAGAAACGTAAAAAAAATGCGTTAAATCTTAAAAATTTTACATAAAATCGTAAATAAATTAACTATAAAAATCATGTACTTAGGCTAATTCTTGCCGGAAACGGCAAAAATTTACACTTTTTTATTAAAGACGGTCTGGGTGGTGTCGATAGACTTAGTACAAATAACTTTAATTAAAAAACAAATTAAATTTATTTGGATCGTTGGCGCGGTCATTAAACTTTTTAGTTTGAGATTTTTCGAGGAAACTCAAAATTAGATCAAATCATAAAAAGCGAATTGGGTGAAACGGAATTTGGTTAAAATACACTTAAATAACTGAATTCTGTGGATTAAATTGTAGATAGTTCAGAAACGGCTACCTGCAAATACTTATAATAATAATAATATATAAGGATACCCATACAATGAGTTTAGGAGTCAACACAAACGTCAACGCGTCGATTTCAATATTAGCTTTACAACAAAATGAATTGGACATGTCGAGAGCCATGCAGCGTTTATCTACTGGTAAACGTATCAATTCAGCTCAAGATGATGCTGCCGGTCTAGCCGTAGCGTCTCGAATGTCGGCGCAGATCAATGGATTAAATCAAGCGATACAGAATGCTCAACAGGCGGTCTCTATGGTCGAAGTAGCAGAGGGTGCGACTGTAGAAATATCAAGTATGTTACTTAGAATGCGCGAATTAGCAGTTGCATCGCAAAATGGCACAAATACGGCCGATGATCGTAATGCAATGGTTACTGAATTCCAACAGTTACAAACTGAGATGGAAAGAATTGCCGATAATACGCAATATAATGGTCAAAACATACTGGATCATGAAATATCTCAGCAGACTGCTGCAACTAGCACAGTAATTACTGCAGATGACGATATTCATATTACGGCTCATGGTTATACTGACGGCCAAAAAATTACTTATCAAGCTAACGGCGGAACGGCTTTAGCTGGATTGACTGATGGCACCACTTATTTTGTAAAAAGAACCGACGCTGATTCATTCCAATTAGCTGCGACCAGTGGTGGTAGCGCAATTACATTGACTGGAACGGGTAATGACGATCAATACTTTTCAAGTGACGTTGTTTCCTTCCAGGTTGGTGCTAATGCCAGTCAGACTATCACGGTTGCTTTTGGGGAGTTTGAGACTGGACAAACGACTGGTGTATTTGCTGGTGCCATTAACTCATCGGCAATGGGAGTAGCTAACGCAGCAAGTGCTGCTGCAGCAATGGCTGTAATTGATACGGCTATAGCAGGTGTAGATTCTCAACGGGCAGGATTTGGTTCAGCGCTAAATCGTCTCAATATGGCAATTGCCAACCTTGCCAATGCCAAACTGAATGCGGAAGCGTCTCGATCACGTGTATTAGACACGGATTATGCAGCCGAAACGGCTGAATTGGCAAGAACGCAAATTATCGCTCAAGCTGGTATTGCAATGTTATCGCAAGCTAATGCACAACCGCAAAATGTGCTTGCTTTGTTACAGGCTTAATACCCTCTCAGACCATTTTTCGGAGCTTCAGAACGAAGCTCCGATAACTGAGAAACATTTAAGAATTGGAGTTTTATAGATGATGGAATTAGCAATAGAAGAAATTTTAGATAAAAAAGAAGATAAAAACAGAACATTTGACAAGAAAAAAGTTAAGGAAATTAGAA
>NHDW01000006.1 GCA_002170535.1 Methylococcaceae bacterium TMED69 | reverse complement strand
TGTATACAAAGCAACTTTTTCCCTATAGATTCACTATAGGGATTTTTCGTTTCTACATACTTATTTATGTTGAATTAAATTTCAAGTTCGAGTAAATAATTTTTTTAAGTTAAGGGAGTACAAATGGCCAAACGAAGAAAAGGAAATGATGTTTTTTCAGGTGATGCTGGAGAGTCTCAGGCACAAGGCTGGGCTGGACCTGTAGGAAACATAATGAAAGATGAATTTGGTTTAGATATTGCGTCTGAATCTGTTCCTCTTCCGTCAAAAGGGGTTGTCTACCCAATAGATTCTCCTCTATATGGCAAAGAGACAATTGAAATTAGGGCGATGACAGCCAGAGAAGAAGATATTTTGACTTCAAAGGCACTGATCAAGAAGGGTACGGTTATTACCGAACTGTTAAGATCTTGTATTGTTAACAAATCTATCAATCCAGATGACCTGTTAATTGGAGATCGAAACGCAATCATGACTGCCTTAAGAATTACAGGATATGGCGCAAGCTATGTCGTGGAAGTTGGTTGTCCGTCGTGTGGAGAGAAATCAAAACAAGACTTCAATTTATCAGAGCTTCCAATCACTAGGCTTCAGCATCCTCCAGTTGCGGATGGTGCAAATGTTTTTGAGTGCAAAATCGACGATAAAATTACCATTAGATATCGATACTTAACAGGTAGGGATGAAGCCGCAATTACACAGCAGCAGGAAAGAAAAAGAAAACAAGGATTCCAGGGCGATAATCTTATTACAACAAGGTATACTAATCAGATTGTTTCCGTTAATGACATCAACGATCGCACAAAGATTTCTATGTTCGTTCAAAAGATGCCAACAAGAATTTCTACAGCCCTCAGAAAACACATGGACGAAAACGAACCAGGTATCGAAATGAAGTCTGATATGAGATGTCCTCACTGTTTTGAGGAGTCGGAGGTCTCCATGCCGCTCGGGGCCGCATTTTTTTGGCCTGAATCCTAGTGACAAAGAGATATATCTAGAACATGCGTTTTTAATGATGTATTATATGGGCTTTAGTTTTGTAGAGTGCTATAATATACCGATATGGCAGCGAAGATGGTTCATCACTAGATTAAATGAGGAAATCAAGAAATCAAGAGATGGTGACGGAGCAACAAGAGCAGCCCACCAAAATGACGCAGGAACTAGAGAAATGATGGGTCGCCAAAGGTCACAAGTGCCGGCGAAATTAAGAAGATTTACGTAAGAGTTGTACAACCCATTAGAGGGAAGTAAATTATTAATACTTTGAACGCAAAATTTATAATTTATTAATAGACTTAAGTGAAAAATCGGCTGGGTTCAAAGGGTCGATTTAGTAACTTTCTTCTCCGGTGTTTTCTATGGATGATAAAACTTTTGAAGGATTAATTGTTTTAGAATATCTTAAGATTGGAATAATACCGTTCTTTCCAAAGAAAAATAATCTTCCAATCAATTCGGTTCTCCCAGAATCAGATGTGAGTCCAAAGAGAAAATTTAGAAAATTATATAAAAAAGCAAGAAAAAAATTTTATTCTAAATCGAGCCTGGTTTATGTAGAAAAAAAATATGGAGCTGCAGGTCAAAATCCAACTCCCTTACAGATGGCTCGTAGAAAACACCTGGTGTGGAAGTACATATCCCTAAAAGTCAAAACGAACAATAGCTAATAGTGTTCTAGAATATTCATAAAAGGCCAGAGATTATCCCTCTGGCCTTTCTTTTTTGTTATACGCGCTACTGCATTACTAAAAGTCGGAATGAGCCTCTATCGCGATTAAAATATCTTGAAAATAATGTATAAACCAATTTCAGATATTATAATATATACACAGGCAACAAAGAGGAAAAAGTGAAAATCAAAGAACTCAAAAAAGGTATGCTACTTACGCCAGCTGGAGATAACGAGTGTTTTTCTGTATGGGGAAACGGGCTAGAGGGAGCTAATTCAAGATGGGTCAAAGTAAGAACAAGGCCATCAAGAAATTGGCCAAACTATGGCGGTGAACGTATTTGTGAAACAAAGGTTATGATGTATCTTGGAACAAAAAAAGATTTAAATTTAAATGTTATGTGGACGGATAAATTCGTGTTAATAGAAAACGAGATAGTGGGAGTAGATCCAGCGGCTTGGAGAAGAATTAAAACTGTGACATCACAAGAAAAAAATGGATAAATCACTAGAGGTTTTGGAGGAGATTTACCTTAAAGAAACTCCATGCGTTGATGATGTTATAGATGATCATTCTGAAGAAATAGTTAGGTATATTTTAGATCTTAAGCTAGTTGATTGGTTCATGAACGAAAATCAAGATCCTGTCTTAAAAATTACAAATAAAGGAATTGGGCTTTTAAAAGAGTATGAAATAATTGATTAAAAACTTAAAAACTGTGTAGAAAGGCTCCAGTAGTGTTACATTATATATGTAAGAAAAAACAAAGGAGCTTACATGTTCGATCAAGAAAAATACCTCAACACTCCCAGCCTCAACCGCAACGACGTTAACAAGTTTGGCTGGAAAGTAGGAGACATTCTCCACGCCGGCAGTTCTGTCCGCGCAAACGGCTACAACTACTGTGGCTACGAGGAGATGGATATCCCATTCGGTACTCGGGTTCGCCTTATCGGCATCAAGCAAACCGACTTGAATGCTCGCTGGAATAATGGCAATGGGGATGTCTACATCGACTTCCAGTGTGTCGATCTCAAGAATCCTGACGGAACGCCTGTCACTTGCGGTAATCGTCACGCCTGGTCTCTTCTAGAAGCTAACCCTGACCACATGGTGGCGCCTGACGGCTCTGGTGAACTTGGTATGGTTCGCAACGAAGTCTGGTACAGCTATGCTAAGAAGCCTGGTATCGAGACTGATTACACACAACCCTGGACAGAGCAACGCGCTCGGTCTATTGAGCTTGCGGAGGTGGCGTAATGAAAGATATTAAGATTATGTTTTTGCACGGCCTTGAAGGCACACCAGAAGGATCAAAGCCTACATTTCTCAAAGGAGAGGGGTACCGGGTAGTCGCGCCGGCTCTGCCAAAAGACGACTGGGAGTTAAGTGTTCGTCGAGCAGAGGATTGTTTCCTAAACTTTCGTCCGGACATCGTTGTCGGAAGTAGCAGAGGCGGAGCAATCGCCGCAGCATTCCCTACAGGGCATGTTCCAAAAATCCTCATTGCTCCAGCATGGAAAAAGTTTAGGCTTAAAAATCTACATGTTGAAAATACAACTACGGTTTTACACTGTAAAAACGATGAACTGGTAGAATACACTGACAGCGAAAGGCTTCAGGATTTAGGGTGTAGACTAATCGAATGTGGAACTTGTCACAGAATGAGTGATCCACACGCACTAGAAGAACTACTTAAAACAGTAAAATTCCATAGTAAAAACGAGGTTTAAATGAGTAACCAAGATAAATTTATTTTTTCAGCCGCATTTTTGGTGATGCTAGTATTTTGTACATGGGCCACGTTAGAGCTAGGTGCAATTTTATCAGGAGTAATTTAACATGCTATTATGGATTGTGTTTTTCGTTTTCTTTTATTGGCTTTTTGGAAAGTTTGAAGACGGTGAATAATAAAATATAAAATATATACAAAGGAGTATAAAAATGCAAAAAGGAGATCTATTAAAGAGTAAATCAACCGGAGAATTAGCAACTATTATTTCAAAGCCTTTTACAAAGCTTTTTAGAGATGCTAGTGATTGGGAAGCTGCACGACACGGGTTTGACTGCGCTACGGCTGCAACTGCTATCCGTATAATGTTTTTAAAAAATGGCTTTGAAAAGACATTTAAACAATCAACACTTCGAAGAAATTTTGAAGTTATTGAGGATTCAAATTGCGAAGAAAAATCAAAATAGGAGACTTGATTTGTTATAATGCTGCAGGTTCTAAAGATAAAACTTTGGGACTTGTTTTAGGATTTAAGCCACCCCAGATCAGTCAAAATTACGTGTGCATATTAGTGCAGTGGTGTGTTATTTCAGAATACATGCCTAGAAAAGAATGGGGCTATTGGACAGGCGAGGACTACACAACCGGAACGCAAAAAGTCTCAGCAGGAGAATTTGCTTGGCACAAATTTGGATCTTGGTTTGAAATAGCTCCAGATTCAAAATAAATTTTGAACATTTTAATTATCCCCAATATAGTTTTCATATGATTGACGTTATGGAAGCAAAAGTTGGGGATTGTTGTTATTTCTTACTGAGAAACGAAAGAAAGATCAAATTCGGAACAATAGTCAGAGTTATAAGAAGAGAATCTTGCGTTGCGGTTACGGAAGTAATAGATTCAAAATACCATGTAGTGTGGCAAGAAAACGCAGCATGGGAAGAAAAGGAATTAAAAGGGCAAAAGTGGAAGGAACCACATAATTATCACCGAGATATTCCGGAGGTTCCTCATGAAAAAAGCCCTAATGAAGGAAAGCGTACTGTTCATAACAGGACGAAGAGAAAAAATAGCACTAAACGGACCAAAAAAACAAACAAAAGCGTACGTTAACGTTCTAGTTGCTAGCAAGAAACTCTACGAAGCATTAGATGATCCCTCTATTCGTTTGTCGGAAATAGAGAAGCTCGTAGAAGCAAAAAATACATACGCTAAAAAATACAAAAGTTCTACAGGAAACATTTGGCCCTTCTGATTTAAGATAATAACAAGGGTTTTTTCTCTTTTAGATATTTATCTAATGAGTTATTGAATGTTTTCGAGGTAGAATAATTGGCTGGCGATATATCATCAGAAGAACTTGGTAAACAAGAAGCGCTTTTATCAGCTATTAAAGGACTATTAGAGGGTTCTGCAGATGCTGGAAATCGCGCCGCAGATGCCATGTCTAGACAAGCACAACAGGCAGCAGCTATAAAAGGTGCTCTGTCTGGACTGTTTGAACAGAGCGCTGGTGGTGCAAACCAATTTGGTAGTAGCTTGGAGGGTGCAGCTGAAGCAGCCGGTGAAGCAGCCAACAAAACAGACGCGATGAACGAAGCAATTAAGGCTTTGACCGGAAACCAAAAAGACGCGGCAAAATCAACTACAGAAACCAATAAAAACCTAAAAAAATCAGCTGGCGCGGCTGCAGCAGCATCCGCAGCCTATGCAGGTCTAAATGGAGCCTTAGCAGGGCTCAAGTCTGGGTTTAATTTACTTTCGGCTGGTATTACTGCAGTTTGGGACATTTCAAAGGCAGCCGTTGGAGCAGTATTTGGAATATGGAAAGGATTAACAAAGGCTGCAAATAACCTGCATAAAGCCGGCGCTGCAACCAGAGAAGCGTATGAAGGAGTCAGAGAAGAATTTGGTTCTCTGGCAAGCAATGAAGGCGCGGCTGTACTGGAAATTCAAAAAGGAATGGCCAAATCCGGAGGGCTATTGGCAGCTTCCGGAAGAAGCGTATACGGAACGTTTGGTAATTTAGCAGATAGACTAAAAGCCGCCGCAGAAATTGCAAAAGGTGCAGGTCACGAATTTACCATGCTAAAAGACATTTTCATAGAAAATGCAAGAGAGATGGTATATCTTCAAAAGGCTACGGGTATTTCTTCAGAGTCGATGACAAAATTGGCAGCCGATGCAAAACGGACCGGAAAAGACATGGGAGAGGAGCTAGGAAAAATAGCTTCGGTAACCGTTGGCCTATCAGATAAATTTGGTGTTTCTGCAAAAGTAATTGGAAAAGGCTTTGACGAAATGACCAAGGATACTGAAAACTTTGGTCATCTTGCTCCAAAGACTCTGTTGGCTACTGCAACATACGCAGCCAAGCTTGGTGTTGAAGTCAAGGCACTAACCGGATTAATGGACAAATTTGATACATTCGAAGGTGCAGCTGAAGCTGCTGGTAAATTAAATGAAATGCTAGGCATGAACATCGACACGATGGAGATGCTACACGCAGATAATCCAGCAGAACGAATGGATATGATTAGAAAAGCATTTGAGGATACTGGAAAGTCTGTAGAAGACCTAAACAGACACGAATTAAAAGCAATGTCAGAATCTTTGGGCGGAATGCCAGTTGACCAACTAAAGAACGCTTTAGCCATGCCAACTGACGACATGAATTTCGATGAAATTGCAGCAGAAGCCGAGGCAGCCCAAGAGCAAATATCCCCAGAAGAAGCAATGAAGTCTTTAGGGGAAAACATTAAAAAATTGACCAAAGCAATGTCGCAAATGAGTGACGGCGGTTTTTGGGCAAACTGGAAAAAGGGTGTTGGAGACGGGCTTTCAAGATCAAAAGGATTTAGAGACATTCTAAAGACAGTTGGTAAAGCGATGAAAGCATTTTATCAATCTGGTCGCAGAGTTGGAAAGATTTTAGGAAAATTATTCGAAGAAACAGGGCCGTTCGGAAATATGGTCAAGGCCTTCAAAGAATTACTTTCATTAGAAAAAATAAACGTCTTTTTATCAAAAGTTGAAGGTGCATTTAGTACTTTAATGGAAGAACTCAAGACTGACCCTGGAAAAGCGGTCGAAAACTTCCTAAACAAAATAAAAGAGGCGTTTGTAGAATGGACCGGAGGAATGTCAGGTCCAGGTGGAACATTAGTAGAAGGCCTCAAAAACGGATTAATCGCAGCAATTAAAATTGTTGGAGACATGGCTCCTAAAATCCTTTCAGGAGCTGCAAAATACATTCAGCAATTTGCCGACGCCCTAGGAGGTGCTTTCCAAGAAGGAGGCGCTGTCAACGCAGCAGGTGAAGGAATAGGTGGAGCACTAGTTGAAGCCTTTAACAAGATCAAACCGGTAGTCGTAAATGAATTGCTTCCAGCTATCGGATCACTTTTTGGGGTTCTTTGGGATCTTGCAAAACCGATAGTCATGCCAATCGTTACAAAAATGTTCCTGTTCATGATTACAAAAGGTATGATCACAGCCATGGCCGCATCGTTAGCTTCTGCAGGTGTTAAGGCTGGTATTGAAATGTTAGCCAAAAAATTCTCTGCACAAACAGCCGCAGTCGGAACACCCGCAAAACCAAAACCACCTGGGACGGGAGGACTAGGAGATTCCGCAGAAGGACAAGGTAGTTTTATTAAAGCGCTAGCTAAAATCAGCCCTAAGGATATTGCAAAAGCAACAGTTAACTTATTCTTAATGGGAGCTGGGTTTGTAACAGCTGCTGCTGGTGTTGTACTTGTTATGGGAACGGTGTTTTATGGGGCAGTCGCAGCAACAGGCTTAGGACCTGGCGACTGGGCTCTATTGGGATTAGTAATGATTCAAATTGGTGTTGCAATGGGTGGTGCTTATGCAATGATCAAGGGCGGAGAAAAAATTGGAGAAATTCCAAAATCTGCTTATAACCAGGCTGCAAAAGGCCTAGCCGCCGCCGCAGTAACCATCGCCGTCGCTGGACCAGTATTTGTTGGTGCCCTGGCCATATTTGGTGCGGCTGTCTCCGCATTTAATCTAGACTGGTTACAAATTGGAGAGGCATTGATAGCGTTAGGACTGGCAGTCGGAGCTTCAGTAGGGCTTATCATGGCCGCTGCTCTAGTTGGTCCATTAGTATCTGGTCCGCAATTGGCAATTATCGGCGCAGGTCTCTTAGGGTTAGCTGGTGCTCTTGTAATTGGTGCACCAGCCATGGTCGCAGCCTTAGGTGCCATGGGTTGGATCATTTCCAAAATTAATCCAGATTGGGTACAAATTGGGGAAGGGCTGTTGGCAACCGGTGTCGCAGTTGGCGCAGCAGGGGCACTGATATTGGCAGCATTAGGAATCGGTTCTCTTCTTATGAATCCAGTCACACTAACTATGATCGGAGCTGGTTTTGTTGGGCTAGCAGCCGCATTAGCCTTAGGAATGCCGGCAATGGTTGGAGGGCTATTTTTGGTTCAAAAAGCAGCCAAAGCAGCAGATTTAGACTACAAAATGCTATATAAACTAATGCCTCTACTGGGTATGGTACTGGGTGTCATGACCGGTCTTCTTTGGGCGTCTGTAAAGGTTGGAAAATTCTTTTTGAACCCTCTATCAGCAGTAGGTTTTGGAGCCGCTGCCATCGCTGGATATGCCATGCTCCATCTTTTCTTTAAAAAGGCATTCCCAATGCTTTTAGATGTACTTAAGAAAATTAACGATATACCAGTTGCAGACCCTCAAGGGTTAAAAACAAAAGTGGAAATGCTTGAGAAAATTATTAACGCAATGATGCCTATGGTAGACGTTGGTATGAGAGCAGCAGAATTTGCAGAAAGAAACGCATCGACAGGCTGGGGTCCGTGGAAGAAAACAGACACAAAGAAACTAGCAAAAATTATGGATAAAATCCAGGATTTCACAACAGGCGTTTTAGGGTCAGTAAAATCCGTTATCGATTCTATTAAGGGTTTAATCACGGTGTTTGCAGGAATGTCAGTAGAACAAATGGAAAAAATGTCTGTAGTAGCTGATATTCTTGGAGCAGTGGCTAAATTAGCTGCAGGGATGATTGGACCAATGGCTTCAATCTCCAAACTACCAAAAGAAGCATTTGAAAACGGCGCAGATGTCGCAGATATTGCCAAGGCTATGGGAGAAGCAGTAAAGATGATCCTAGATTCTGTCGGCGATAATATGAAAAATATTATCGACAAAATTATTAGTATCGCAGAAGGAATTAAAGACCCTAAAAAACTTAAGCCAAAAATGGATATTGTTGTTGCCGCCATGGGCGCCCTGGCACAACTATTTAGCGGTATCGGACAAGTAATGCAGATGATGACCGGTAAAAAACTAGAATCTAGAGTGTCATCATTTGATGATGGAGTCATGTCAGATGTAACTACATATGAGCAAGTAGAAGTAGAAACTTTTGACAAGGGCGGTAAAAAACTAAAAGACGCATTAAACCTTATGGCTTCTTTATTCCAAGGTAAGTTTTTAACGCAGCTTAAGACCGTTTTTAAAGGAATGGAAACCATTGCAAACTCTATAACCATTAAGAAAGATCAAACGGCAGCAGCGTTGGATGCAGTAGGAATGATTCCAGGCATCACTGCCGGAATTCAGCAAGTCTCCAAAGCGAAATTGCCGGCAACTTGGGAGATTAGAAATGCATTCAGCAAAGTAAAAGTATACGTTTGCGAGATGATAGATGTTTTTGGAAGGATAGCAACCACCAAAGACGTCGCAGAAGCTGCAAAACGCGGACTGACAACGCTCGATCAAGCTCAGCGGGTGTTTACTAAAACATTCGATCCTGGTAAGATCAACAAGATGTTTGATGGTACAGCTTCGTTCAAGAAAAGATATCTACAGGCTTGGGCAAACAGCACAACGCCGTACGACGTGGCCTACCAGATTGTCGCTGAGTCAATTGCAATCGCGGACCTGATGCAGGGATTAGATCTAGGCGAACAACAAATTAACTTGGTCAAAAAGCATGGTTCAATCTTAGGTATTAATAACGATGGTCCAAAAGAAATATCGATCGTTACAAAGGGTGTTAACGTTAAATTACACGTAGACTTCCAGCTCGACAGCAAAGATCTCGCACTTGGAATATCTAAAGGTGCTCAAGGAGAATCATTCTTCCAAGTCACGGAAGCCGGACAAACGGCGTTTAACAACATGGAAAGCTAATAGGGTTTAAAAATGTCAGAAAAAATTGAAAAAGAATTTCCAGGAGCAGAAGAAGCATACAATATCTATAATTTGATAATGTCTATGCCAGAAACACATTTGGCTTTGGGTAAACTAGCTCCCAAAGCCCGCGAGGAAATGGAAGAATATATTCTGGGTATGTCATACGAATTACAGAAGGATGTAGATAATTTTAAATCAAACCTCACACCGGAATCAGCACAAGAAATAATAAAAGGACTAGTCGAAGATGTCAAATGATCCGAACAACAACACTTCTCCACAGCCTCAGCCGGTTATAATCGACAACGCTGATCTCTCTAAAGAAAGGAAGGACACGTTGGGCGGTTATTTATCTTCTGTAACCCGTGGAGAAGGTTCGGATTATGAATACGGAAGAAACGAACAAGGCAAGGAAAGTAAGAATTATTATCCATTGGAATATGATGCTACAGACGTCCAAGACATTTCGCTTTATGACAGAGTTACTGGATTACCATCAGAGCTAACAACCCCAAACAACAATCAATTTTCTTATTTAGAATCAATTAGATCAGTTGAGGAAGAAGCGGTAAATCATTTTAATAATTTAGCCAACGGCGGTAATCCCGGGCATGGCAGCGTTAGCGGAACCTTTGAAAATTCTAGAGAAAAAATAGATAAAAACTCTCAGGAAAACCATACTATTTTAAATCGCCTTGGAGTACAGGATCCAGCTCCAATTTCAGAAGTATTGAGAATGAATCGTTTTACAAGAGATTCTGATGGCCAAACACGAGATAGATTTAAAAGAACCTATTTTGAAAACTTTACAGATATCAACGCGCGTGAATCGGGATCTTATTCTACAGAATCTCCAGACGAATTTAAAAGACTAGCTAGCATCGGTAGATCCTTGATGCTGGCAGCAACCGGAGATAAAAAACCTTCAGAAACATTGTCATCAGCAGAATCAGGTGTTGGAGACAATCAAGGTTTTTCCGGATTAAGTGGAATTATGAAAGGAGCGTTTGGAAGCTTAACTTTCGACGACAATGCCGGATCTGTGCCACTGGGTACAGATAAGATTAACATCGCTAATTTTAACGCAAAAGCTCACCACTTGCCAGATTCAGATATCAGCGTAAAATCATCTAACTACACGAAAGAATCATACGGCCAGCTCAATTCCTATATGGAAGATTTTCAAAGCAAGGCAATGTTTGAACAATCTATGGCCGGAATGTTTGCTGCATTAGGAGTGTCTTTACAATATTGGCTAATTGCAGAAGCCCTACTTTTAGCAACAAACGGAGTTAATCTTCTTGTTGGGTTGTTAGGAGTTCAAAATCCAAACGATGCAATCTTTGCGGGTCCAGCTGCTCCAGGAGTGAGACTAAACAAAGGTCAATCTCGCACTAGACAAAAATATGCAATTCCAGAATTTAGTACTGGAGGACATCCGGGTATTTTGTCTGCCGTAGGAAATAGATTGGCCAATTTGTTGGAAGACTTTTTAGACTATTTAGAGATAAGAAAACCAGTAAACGTTATGCAGGCTATCGCTGAAGGAAAAGGTATGGGAATAGCAATAATACTTCCGTATACTCAGTCAATAGCCTACGGATGGACTACTTTGATGGTTGGGCAATTGACAGACTTGGGAGCGAGTAGCGGATACTACGCTAGCGTTTTAAGAAGTTTAATGAGAGGTAGAGTTTATTTAGATACCTATTCATCTTCCGGTGACGGAGCAGACCTTATAAATTATTTTAGAAAAATGAAAGAAAATAAACTCATGAGGTTTATTAATATCCTATCTTCAATTGGAGACATCGCAGTATCAGCCGGATTCTTCGGACAATATACGTTTTCTGAAAATGATGTTCCAATAGATTTCCTTCCGGACACCGGTCTCACCCGTGTTGCAAAAAACATGGATAGAACACTTGAAAGATCGATAGTCAGAACTTCAGCGACGCCTTCGATGCTTTTGCTCCCGTCTTCAGTTCAGAAAGCAGGATTTGTGATGGATGCCATGGGCCTAGAAAACGGGCTAGGCGGACTTTATCTTGAAGGCAACAAGGAAGGAAACGATTTTGTAAGAAGGTATCTAGATTCGGATCTTGGAAAAGGAATAAAGGGCGGAGCCGCTCATACAAAATTAGATAGGCCGATGGACCCAGAAGCAAATAGGTTCAGCCAGGAAGAAGTTAAGGCTATGGAGGACATGTTAGAAGCTGAATATATGCCGTTTTACTTTCATGATCTTAGGACAAACGAAATAATCTCTTTCCACGCGTTTCTAACAAGCCTTTCAGACGGATTTTCAGCTAACTGGTCTGCGCAAAAAGGTTTTGGTAGAATTGAAGCTGCTCAAATTTATGGAGATACATCAAGAGCAATCGCGTTTAATTTTAGAATTCAAGCAATGAGCCCTCAAGATTTAGAGGAAATGTATTACAAAATTAATAAATTAACTACTTTGGTTTATCCGCAGTTTTCCCGCGGAACAATGGTTGAGACAACTAGTAATAAATTTGTAATTCCTTTTTCTCAGGTTCCAACAGCTTCACCACTGGTAAGAGTAAGAATTGGAGATTTATTAAGAAGCAATTATTCTGATCAGAGTTTAGGACGAATGATGGGAACCGGAGATGCCAATTTTGAATATGATGGCCAGGGACTAGGAGGTATGAACGGAGAAATCCAAGCCGGACTGATAGATGCTCAAGTGCAACAATTAAAGGCATCTCTGTCGGATAATTCGTCTGCATTACCTCTTTTTACATATGCCACATTTCAAGCAAATCGCGGAGACAGAACACTTAATGGTGCCGATCTAGGACATATGAAGTTTACTCAGAAACTCAGGGGTTATTCAATTATTACTAATCAGGGCACCGGAAGAATGTCGACAGATATGGCGTCTAACTTTAGTGGAATAAAATCTTCCGACTTAAAAGACACAGAGGTGTGGATGCTTGTGTTAGATCCCGCTGAAGGTGAGCCCATGGCGGTAAAAGTGAAAAAAGGACAAATCACACAGATCGATATGGAAAAAACAGTAAACGCCTTTACTGATCTTTTCGTTCCATCATTTGGAGAAACTTCTGTGTCGTCATTGTTCGATACATCTGCGGACAAAGGAAACCCAATTATCAGGTCTTTTAGATCATCTGGCGGTAGGGGATTAGCTGGTGCAATTACTGGATTGTCTTTAGACTGGAAACTTAACAGTGTTTTATGGGAAACAACTCCAGGAAAACGAGGTCCCCAAGCTTGTGAGATTTCTGTAACGTTTACTCCGATCCATGATATTACTCCTGGTATGGATTCAGATGGGTTTAACAGAGCCCCAATCTACGGAATTGGCGACATCAATAGACAAATTCAGGGCGACCCATGGGGAACAACACAAGAATACGAGGATTCTCTCAAACAAGTTAATTCTGAAAATGACAAAATTTTCCTTAAGCCTAAGCCTAAGGTTGGTATACCGGGGATCGGATAATGGCAAAAAGATATAGTAACAACCGCTTAATCAAGGGTGGAAATGCTTTAGGTACTTCTAGAACAATTCCTAAAGTAAGAATTGCCGCTGAAAATGGATTATTTAAAACGCGGTCATACACAGTAAAAGAAGGCGAAAGACTAGATATTATTGCCGGTAGGTTTTTTGGCGATGGGGCACTTTGGTGGATCATTGCAGCTCTTTCCGGAATCGGTTGGAGCATGCAGGTCCCACCGGGTACACTGTTAACGCTCCCAGTAAACATAAAAGATCTTGAGGTTTATTTCGGATGACAGCCATCGACTCAAACGCACCAACAGCTACAAAGTTGGAAGAAGCAATAGCACAATTAGGAAGATATTATGGCATTGTGTCTTCAAGCGAATTTATGGCAAAACTTCTAGGTTTTTCTGCTGCAACATATGAGCCAACTACCGATCCAATAAGGGGAACAACCACAATGCAGGCATCTGCATCCGCTGACATTATTCAAAACGCAGCAACAGACGCCACAGACCCAGTTTCATTTTTAGCAAACGGCCTCAACGGACTAACCGATGGTGGAACACTGATATCAGAATTCAATGACATAGTATCGGAGTTTCTTGCTGGCGCCGCCGCCGACACAGCTATAAAAGCAGCTATAGAGGGAGGTTCGGGAACCGGTGATAGGCTTTTCACAGTAACACACGAAAAAGATCCATCAAATAAATTTGTATGTACCGATTTTTCAATTACTGATTTGCTGCCTCAGCATACAGCAGCAGTCCTTAATCAAAATACAAAAGCACCTTCAAAATTCCAGCCTAGCTTGGGAGTAGTGCAATTTCATTCTGCAGCATTAAACTTTGCAAACCGTTACAGCGGCGCAGTTGCTGTTTTTATGTCTGCCTTGCCAACTATTGAAATTAGTAGATGCGTTCCTTATTTAGATGTACAATTAATTTCAAACCAACCATCTGTAGACTCAGAAGGAAACATCGGAGACGGAATAAGTCTCTTTAGGTTTTTAAACGGTAATTCAAAAGTTGATTCAGAATGGGTTGAGTGGATGAACGGTAAACCCATGGATGAATCTCCTCCTACCCTGTTTGGAACACAGGAGGAAATGTTAGAAAAAACCGTTGCAGGAATGGAATTATTTACGGCTCCACAGACCCTTAATAACGGTGATGAACCTTATTATGACATAGGGCCTCCAGGAACAACTGAGGCAGGATCTTTGGTTAGGGCAACTAGCGTTATAGATAAATTTAGACCTTTTATGACTCTGCAATCATTCAATATTAAGGTTATGCCATCAACCGGAACGCTGTCGACAAAAACAGCAGATTGCCAATTTATTCTCCATGATCGTTCAAGATTGCACGAAATATCTCAGCTTGTTACTCCAGGGGGACTAATAGATGTTGATATTCAGGTTGAATATGGTTGGTCTCATCCGGATGAAAATTCTCCATATGGAGTTTTACTTAACGCAATGCGATCAAAAGAAAAATTTGGTGTCATGAACAGCTCTTATTCTTTTGATCCAAACGGAGAGGTAAAAGTTACTTTAAAACTTTATTCAAAAGGATCAAGAGATACATCTTATTCCTTAATAACGGATTCAGAAGTCGAAAATGCCATGGATTCTCTAAGAGACGCTGTTAGAGCAGTAGGAGATATGAGAAGAAAAATGAAAAGCATGGGTTTTGGATCTTTAGCAGAAATCGTTGACGGCGGAGACGTATTAGGAAAAGCGAACTCTGTTTCGTCTATTTTAGCTCTGAATGCAGAGGACCTAAAAAAATTAAAAGAAGCTATATCAAAGATTGCGGCACAGGGAAAGAAAGATGGTGGCGTAATGAAAGAGTTAGGAGATGCCCTAACTACAGCTGTCAACGGACAAGGCGGGTCTGGTGGCCTTCAAAGTTATAAGGACGCTGTTAAAAAAGCAACAGCTGCTCAGCTAACAGTCATCGCAGATGGAAACGATCCTTTTTTAAAGAACTGCAAATCTTCTCCTTACATAAACGTAGAGAGGGATAGGACCCCGCCTAATGTTAAGCATGTGTCTTTTGCAAAAATAGCCACAAATTTTATAGGTGGACCCATCGCAGCAACTGGCAAATTTACAGAAGTTCAAATGATTTTTTATCCCTTAAACGAATATGCCTCATTTGCTAGGGACAATGATACCGGTTCTTTTCCCATAGAGTTAGGTTATTTCAAAAAGGCAATTCTAGAAAAAATGCAAGAGTCTCCAACTTTTACAGTTGGTCAATTTATTGGTTTTATGAACCGAAACTTTTTTGCAAATGGCGCCGCTGATGCTTTTGGGTTTGGCGACATATTTACAAGAGACGAAAAAAACGGAAAGGCAGTACTTTTGGCTAGCAAAATCAAGAATGAAAAAGCTAAAAAACAGATGAAGCTAAAACTTCCAAAGCTAAAAGAGGCAGCATTAAAAGCAGCATATAGAGATCCAGCTGCAGCGGCGAGGTTTAAAAAACCATCTCTATCAATTTATATTGAATCTGTTCCATCTAAAAAAGATCCTAGAAAAACAATTTGTAGAATTCATTTTTTTGACAAGAATGCTACTTCTTATGCTGGGTTTGCAGAGATGTGGAACTCAATAAAAAATCATTCTTTTGGAATTATAAATAAAGAACTTCACGGCGCTAGCAAAACAATAGATGACACAACAGGAGATTCTCAAAAAGACACCGGTTCAAATTATCAAGGTCTGTTCCAGCAACAATTAAAAATACTTGAAGGACTAAAAATCGTAGAACAAATTCCAGTTGACGCGGCAAGAGGAACTTCAGACGACGATGACATTAATGCAGATTGGGGTAAAAGTTATTTTAGAATCGCCGGCGGTCCCGCGGGTTTGAGATATATGTTTACAAAATTTATGCCAACAGTCAAATTTGGAACAGAATATTCTGCAATTCTAAATGCTTCTCTTTCTACAAATTCAAATCCACAAATGCAAATCATCCACATGAAGCGTCAGCAGAAAAGATCTGGAGACAGCCCGCCTGCCTCTATGGACGACGGCTTACCGCTTAGAGTTTTTCCTACAAAGTTATCTATGTCCAGCTTTGGTTGTCCTATGTTAAATTTTGGCCAGCAGTTTTTTGTAGATTTCCAAACCGGTACAACGGCAGACGATGTATACATTGTTAACAGTGTTTCGCACAAATTAACACCGTCAGATTTTAAAACAGATTTTGAAATGGTTCCTCTAAATAAAGCGGGACAATTCAACTCATTAGTAGAAAACTTAACGAAAGCAGTAAAAGCATCCGATGCCATGGCAGACGCTCTTGGAGAAAGCTTCCCACTAAAATAGTCTGTAAATTTTTCCGGAAACGTTTATATTATTAATATGTTTGTTGTTGATGGAAAATACCTGGGTTCAGAAAACAGTTTGGCTTTCGATGGCCAAAAGTTTCAGTGGAAAAATATAGAATCGGACGATCTAGTTTTTGGCGATCACAAATATTCTATTTTTCCACTAATGAAGATGTTTGATTTTCAGGCTCCTGTTTTGATAGAAGAAAAATACAAAAAAATGGCTTCAATATTGGGGTTATCAAATCCATATTATTACGGATTAATCGGAGCAAATTATAGGCATAGATTAAAGAAAATAATTCCTAGTGTATATGAGTTTTACAAGAAAATTGAATCACACAGATACCTTCCAGTTTATAAAAAAACTCAAGATTTTTTACACTGTCTAAAACCAGCAAAAGTTAACCCAATAAAATATAATTCATTAAGAATGAATAATGTTAGCTACCCGGATTTAACACCACAAAACGGTGAATTTCCTGTTATAAGATACGATAGAGCAGGAACAAAAACTGGCCGGCTTGTTGTTAAGTCTGGTCCAAATGTACTGACAATGAAATCAGAACATCGAAACATAACAAAAGGAAAATCAATAGATTTTTCTTCTATGGAGCCTAGGCTTTTACTGGCGCTAATTGGAAAAACCGTAGATGGCGATCTATATGATTGGGCTGCAAAAGAGCTAAAGATAGACGGAGATAGAACTTACATAAAGGTGTCAATAATTTCAAGCATGTACGGAAGTAGGGTAGTGCCTGAAATATCAAAGCTCTTCGCGCTAGACGAATGGGTTTCTCAGCTCGAGTCAGACGTATCCGATGGTTGGATAGAAAACTATTTTGGAAGACCATTATATGTAAAAGATGTTTATGGAAGAAAACTTTTGGCTCTGTGGTTACAAAGCACAGCCGTAGATGCAGCGCTTCTAGGGTTTTCAAACCTAGTGAAAGAAAATAAAGACATAATTCCTCACTGGGTTATTCATGATGGCCTCATAATTAGTGGTAGCAGTAATGTTCCAAAAATGTTAAAAATTACTGACGACATAAAATTACCCATCACTGTTTCGGAGTTATAAATGAAATCATTATGGCAACACATATTAAAAGAAGAATCAGAGTCCTTACCTAGAGCTGATTTATCTCCGGTTTCTATTTTTAGAGGAATAAGATACTCCGATGAGGATAAAGAATATATTTCGGCGGCTGAAAAAATTGATGGCGCCGCCAAAATATTAGGAACATTTGGAATCACACATTCAGGCTCAGGCACTGGTGCAAAAGCATGTATTAAAGATTTATCGGTAATAATTTCTCAGTTTATTTCGTCAGAGAATCCGTCAAAGATATTTCAATCATCTAGATTGGTTAGTAATCCCCAAGGGACAAATACCGGAGTGCTAGTAGAATGCGGTGCTCTTTGGGCAAATGGAATACTAGATAGCAAGGGCCGGCCTCTGCCCAATAAGTCAAAAAGAATGTGTTGTTTTTGGATAAAAAATCTATGCATAGCATCAGTAGTTTCTGGCGCAGCCGCAAAAGTAAACAAATCAGCTCTTAATAGAAATTTAGAGGTTGAAGTCGCCGGCAGTCAAATTTTAGTTTATTTTTCAAAATCAGGGCGCAGCTCAACTTGGAACGAATAGTTTTATAAAACTTCCTTTTGGCCAGTATAATAAAAATATAATCTGCAAAAGGAAGAAAATATGTCTGATTTCGAAAAAATTAAAGAAAACTACCAAACATACATTGACATCATTGAAAGATTCGAGGATTCAAATCTTAGCGCGCTCTTTGAGCAGCTTGGTGAGAGGGTTGCCGTCGCGCCAGCAAATGCGCAGAAAGATGAATACGGTTGCAAGAATGGTGGTTTAGTTGAGCTATCGCTAGAAGTGCTTTCAATGATGAGAAAACTAAATGCCGCAACGGGAAAACAATGCGAACTAAAATCACTTTTTAAAGTAGCTCTACTTCATGATTTAGGTAGAATCGGAACGGTTTCTAATGAACTGTTTCTGCAGCAAGATTCCGATTGGCACTATGAAAAACTAGGAATGCACTTTAAGAAAAATCAGGAATTGTACGAGTATGCTCCAACACAATTTACTTTTCAAATTTTAAGCAATTTTGGGGTCAAGCTCACAGAAGAGGAATACAGCGCAATTCAAAGCGTGCAGATTAGTAAGCCCTTAAATCACTTAGGTAGAATTTTGATGGCAGCAAGAACAATGATTGTTTAGAGTTTTTGTTTTTACTGAATAATTAGATAAGAATATACTTTGGAGACCCTCAATGTCAAAAATAATTTCAGAATCTAATTTGCGTCATCTTATAAGAATTTTAATTTTAGAACAGCTAGACTCGGAAACAGGTTGCACCATGGGCAGTTGTGCAACGGATGAAGGTGATGAAGAGGAAGAAGACCTGCTTTTAGAACCTGACGAATCAAACGAAAAGTACAGAAGCAAGGAAGAAGCTAGCGTCACAGGAAGTTGGTTTAACAGTGGTCCTGCAAAGCCTGAATCTAGCTGGTCGCACCCTGTTTGTGAGTTAGATGAAATGAACGCTGTGGCTTCTGTCGGGCTGGGAGGACCGCAAACACCTTTAGGAACTGGCCCGGATGGTGGCAAGGGCATGCCGGCACCATATGATCCAGAGAATCCAAAGAATAAAAAAACAAGAAAAAAAAGAACCAAAAGAAAAAAATAAATTTATAAATTTTAATAAAAACTAGTATAATATTAATGTTACTTCGGTAACAAGCAAACAAAACAATTAAAAATTTAAACATTTAGGAGAATAAAAAATGGCTATTGATTTTGATGCAATTCGTAAAAAGCTAAACCAGCTTTCTGGAAATAACTCTAAGCGACGAGCGATGTGGCGACCTCCCGAGGGAGAAACTGTATCTGTTCGTATTCTTGGTTTTACTGACAACGACGGAAATCCGTTTAAGGAACGTTGGTTCTATTATAACATTGGAAACAATCCAGGCCTTTTGGCTCCTTACCAATTTGGAAAGCCGGATCCTATTAATGAGCTCATTCAAAAGCTTAAGGACGAGGGAACTAAAGAATCTTACGAAATGGCTAAAAAGCTATATCCCAAGATGAGAACATATGCAGCAGTTGTTGTTCGAGGTGAGGAAAGCGAAGGTGTTAAACTTTGGGCGTTTGGAAAGACAGTATATCAGTCTCTTTTGAACATTATGCTAGACCCAGATTACGGAGACATTACTGATGTATACGAGGGTCACGATGTAAAGGTTACTTGCTCAAAGCCTCCTGGCAAGATGTATGCAATGACAGAAGTCATGCCGCGTCCAAAAACAACCGCTCTAGGCACAAAAGCCCAGATCAATGAGTGGACTAGCAATATTCCGGATTTGGACGATCTTTATACTCTTAAAAGTTACGAACAGCTTGAAACCATTGTTAATAATTGGCTCACCGGTGATGCAGACGAGGAATCGACAAACGGAAATAATTCCACATTCGAAAATTCGCGAGTATCAAAACCCACAAAATCTACTCCAGTGCAACAATCAAAGAAGAAGTCGGGCACAACAGAAAAATCATTCGACGATATTGATGACGCATTTGCAGATCTTGAAGACGATATGGGCTTTTAAAATAAAACAATGAAAACTAGTTGTTTGGTGGGAGCGAAAATTCGCTCCCATTTTTTTTGTAAATACCAACTAGTTGTTGTAATTTATACTTGAATATTATCCAAAAGAGGGAACAATGGCAAGGAAGAAAAAAGCAAATAATGATGATTTTACGGCAGATCTAATAAAGTCTCTAAACAAGGATCACGGCGCTCGGGTTGCATATAATTTGGCCGTTGACGATTCCCCAACTCACGTTAACCGATGGATCAAGACAGGATCAAAACAGTTAGATTACATAGTCGCAGGAAGATCCGACGGAGGACTTCCAGAAGGTAGAATTGTAGAGATTTTTGGCCCACCTTCAATTGGTAAATCACACATCGCAATTCAGATTGCAAGATCTACCCAGGAAATGGGAGGAATTGTTGTGTATATCGATACAGAGAATGCAACATCGGTTGAAAATCTAGGCTTGCTTGGGGTCGACATTACTAAAAGGTTTGTTTATGTCGACACTCATTGTACTGAAGAGGTTTTGTCTATTGCGGAAAAAACAATTTTAAAGGCAAAGGCTTTACAGAAAGACGTCCCGATAACTATTATCTGGGATTCTGTAGCGGCTACGTCTCCAAAAGCAGAATTAATTGGAGATTATGATAAAGAAACTATTGGTTTAAACGCGAGGGTCATATCTAAAGGAATGAGAAAGATTACGGGTGTCATCGCGAACGAAAATGTTCTATTCATCTGTTTAAATCAAATTAGAACTAAAGTTGGAGTTATGTATGGCGATCCTACTACTACACCCGGGGGTAAGGCAATCCCTTTTCACTCATCTGTACGAATCAAGTTGGGAGCGGGACAACAGATCAAAGACAAAAAAGGGCAGATTATTGGGATTAATGTTTCGGCGAAAACAATAAAAAACAAGGTTTCTCCCCCTTTTAGAACCTGTCTTTTCGAAATACATTTTGGAAAAGGTATCGTTGAACACGAACAAGCTTTTGATGTGCTTAGACGTTTCTCAAAAGAGAACGGACCGGTCCTATGGGAAGGAAAAAATATTCTAATTGAAGGAACAGGGGCATGGAAGACGTTAACGGTATCTGATTCAAAAACTGGCGAGCTGCTCGAAGAGAAAAAGTTTTATAAAGCAGACTTCGGAGAAGTTTGGGATAGCCCACAATATGGACCTTATGTCAACCTAGTTTTTAATGCGGCCCATGCTGATATAATGGGAACAAGCAAAGATCAAGACATCGACGCGGAAAGCTATGAGGAGATTAGGCAGATTGCCATGGCAATAGACGAAGAAGACTTTATTGATCCCAACAATTAGCTCAAAACCCGTGTAAAACAACCTAGAACGGGTTAAATTATATTAGTAGTCTAATATAATAATTTTTAATACTTGAAAGGAGATTTAAATGTCAAAAGACGGTCCAATTTTACTGATAGACGCATATAATATTTTTGCAAGAGCATATTGTGTGGTACCAATTATGTCCTCACATGGACACCAACTAGGAGGAACCATAGGGTTCATGAAATCTCTGGGTATGCTTACTAAAAAGTTTGATCCATCTAAGATTATAGTTTGTTGGGAAGGTGGCGGTTCAGCCAGGCGAAGAGCTATTCTGCCTGAGTACAAGATGAATAGAAAGCCTATCAAGCTAAATAGATCAGATATTTACGAAGATATTCCGGATACAGAGGAAAATTTCATTTACCAAGTTGGACTAACAACTAATCTACTTAAGCATCTTCCTGTGGAACAAGTGTATGTCGATCAGTGCGAGGCAGATGATGTAATTGCATACATTGCAAAATACAAATATCCGGAATCTAAAAAAATAATCTGCTCCATGGATCAAGATATGCATCAGTGCCTTTCTGATTCTTGCCTGCAATACAGCCCAGCAAGCAAAAAATTGCTTGATAAAAATTATGTTCTAGAAAGATACGGGGTAAGTGTTGAAAACTTTATTACCGCTAGATCATTTATTGGGGATACATCTGATGGAATTCCTGGTATAAAAGGTTGTGGCTTCCGATCATTGGTGAAACGTTTCCCAGAGCTCGGAAAAAGCGAATTTGTCAGTATTGACGACATACTTAGTCTATGTGAAAAACGAAATAACGATAAACCGTTAAAGATGTATAAAAACATGTTAGAGTCCTCGAGCGTTCCGAAAAGAAATTGGAAAATAATGAATTTAGATATTAGTACACTGTCAGCAGAACATGTCAGCAAAATGAATTTTGCAATTGAAAATGCTGAAACTAAAAGAGATAAATTTGGCTTAACAAAAGCATTGATAACGGAGGGGGTTGATATACCTAGAGCGTTTAATGTAGATGTATTTTTCATGAATCTAAATTCTTCAATTACAAAAGAATAAACGGAGCCAAAATGTCAGCAGTCCTTCAAATTAAAGATTCCAATGGTGCTCACAGCTTTAGCCATTATGGAAAATCATTCCAAGAAAAAATATTTCAGGGTTTAGCGTCCGA
This sequence comes from Methylococcaceae bacterium TMED69, assembly GCA_002170535.1. GTDB lineage: Bacteria > Pseudomonadota > Gammaproteobacteria > TMED69. The sequence continues at coordinate 283,274 of NHDW01000006.1, read as the reverse complement.
TAAAGAATGGGCCCAGCAAATGATAGAGGTGATGGATCCATCATTTTTTGATTTAAAATATCTCCAGTATTTGTGCACACAGTATTTTGATTATTTTGCAAAATATAGATGTTTTCCAACCATGCAATTACTAATTCAGATTATCCGAGAAGATCTAAAGGGAGAAACTGCGGATAAAATACTAAAGGATCAAATTGTACAGTTTATTCAGCTCATGCGCGCCAACAAAAATCCGCAAGACCTGCATTACGTAAAGGATAAAACACTCGATTTTTGCAAGAGACAGGCTTTCAAAGAGGCGTTGACTCAAGCTGTAGAATTGGTACAAGGCGACCAATTCGAGCCCGTTGTCGATCTTATGAGAAAAGCAGTTTCTGTAGGAATGCCATCTTCAATTGGCCACGATTTCTTTGAGGATATAGAAGCAAGATTCCACGAAATACAAAGGATCACAACACCCACAGGAATTCCGGAACTTGATAAAAAAGAAGTCTTAGACGGTGGCTTGGGAAGAGGAGAGCTAGGAGTAGTTGTCGCACCAACTGGTGTTGGTAAATCACACTGGCTTGTTGCTATGGGTTGTGAGGCTCTCCGCAGAGGAAAAACAGTTGTCCACTATACGTTTGAACTTTCTGAAACGCTAACAGGAAAAAGATACGATGCGAACATTTGCAACATTGACTGCAGTGATCTTTTAGAAAACAAAGAGAAAGTAATTAAAACCTATGAAGATGGCGAATTTGGAAATCTTGTAATCAAATATTATCCAACAAGAACTGCTAGTGTTAACACAATCAGGAACCATCTAGAAAAGTTAAAATTTAGAAATTATTGGCCCTCAGTAGTCATCATCGATTACGCAGACGTAATGAAATCTACGAGGCAATACGATGCGCTTAGACTAGAGTTGCAGCTAATTTATGAAGAATTACGGCAGTTGGCAGCCGACTTTAATGTTCCAGTATGGACAGCCTCTCAATCAAACCGGTCAGGAGCCCGCGAGGAAATCGTAGGTTTAGAAAACATGGGAGAAGCATATGGAAAGGCTCAGGTTTCAGATGTGGTGGTTGGGCTTAGTAGAAAACCAGAAGAAAAAGCGTCTGGATTCGGACGTTTGTTTCTAGCTAAAAATCGTGCCGGAATGGACGGAATACAAATGCCGGTTAGAATAGACACCGCACAATCAAGATTCAGAGTCCTTAAAGACAACGAGACAGAACAATATGAAATGAGCTGTAATCCAACCAAAGCTCTAAACAAAGTTTGGGAAAAGGTAAAGGCGGCAAAGGAGAACTGTAGTGAAGATCTATAAAAAGGAAGAAGTCACAAAAGCGACATTGGATTATTTTGATGGGGACGAGCTCGCCGCAAACGTTTGGGTTACAAAATATGCGCTACGTGATCTAGAAAACAATTATTATGAATTGACGCCTGAAGACATGCATAACCGTTTGGCAGGTGAATTTTCTAGAATAGAGGAAAAATATCCTAATCCAATGCCCCGTGATGAAATCTTAGATCTTCTTAAGGATTTTAAATACGTTGTTCCGCAAGGGTCGCCAATGTCAGGAATTGGTAATCCATATCAAATTCAATCGATTTCAAACTGTTTTGTAATTGATTCACCAGAAGATAGTTACGGAGGAATTTTATACACTGATCAACAACAAGTTCAAATCATGAAGCGCCGCGGCGGAGTTGGTTTTGATATTTCGAATATCAGACCTAGAGGTATATCTTGCAAGAACGCTGCCAGAACAACGGACGGAATTGAACTTTTTATGGAAAGATTTTCAAATTCTTGTAGAGAGGTAGCACAAGGTGGAAGGAGAGGCGCGCTGATGCTTTCCATCAGTGTTCACCATCCTCAGGTTTTAGACTTTGTAAAAATCAAGAGAGATCTTAAAAAAGTGACAGGCGCCAATGTATCGGTAAGAATTTCTGACGAATTTATGAAAGCGGTCAAGTCTAACGGAGACTACGAACAACGATGGCCTATCGATTCTGATAGTCCAAAAATATCAAAGCATGTTGACGCTATAGAAGTTTGGAACGAAATCGTAGAAAGCGCACACATGTCAGCTGAGCCTGGGATTTTATTTTGGGATACGGCCGTAAAAAATACTCCATCGGACATATATTCTGACGAAGGATTTGGGTCTACATCAACAAATCCATGTGGAGAAATAATTCTTTCCCCAGGTGATTCCTGCCGGCTGATGTTGGTAAATTTAACTAATTTTATTGAAAACCCATGGACCGAAAACGCTGCTTTTAACACGGCAAAATATGTTAAAATTGTAAGAAAAGCCCAGAGGCTAATGGACAATATGATCGATCTGGAGCTAGAGCAAATTGATAAAATCATTTCTAAAATAGAAAAAGATCCAGAAGCATCGTCTGTCAAAAAAATAGAAAAAGATCTTTGGGAATTTATTAAGGATAGAGCAACCCAAGGAAGACGTACTGGACTGGGAGTAACAGGAGTCGGCGACGCAATTGCGATGCTTGGCCAAACATATGGCTCGGAAGAAAGTATTTCTACAGTTGAGCATTTTTACAAAAACCTTGCAGTTGGTTCATACACTGAATCTATTAATCTTGCAAAAGAGAGAGGCTGTTTTCCAGTTTTTGATCCATCAAAAGAATTAGATCACAATTTTTTAAATAGAATTTTTAACGAACTAGACGAACAAACAATTCAAGAGTATAAAATTTTTGGTAGGAGAAATATTGCCAACACCACAACGGCTCCTGCAGGATCGGTTTCTTGTTTAACCCAGACAACTTCCGGAATAGAGCCTTCTTTCATGCTTCATTATACGCGGAGAAGAAAAATTAATCCACAGGACGGAGACGTACGAGTTGATTTTGTTGACGATCTTGGGGATAAGTGGCAGGAATATACGGTTTATCATCATAAATTTAAAGAGTGGATGGATTCTACAGATTCGGACTGTGATTGGCAATCGGACGATCCCAGCGTTGCTGTTTCACACAGCCCGTACTCAAATGCAACTGCAAACGAGATCGATTGGGTCAACAAGGTCTGGATTCAGGCCGCGGCCCAAAAATGGGTTTGCCACGCGATTTCAAATACAACCAACCTTCCAGCGGATGTCGATGTCGACACAGTCAAAAAAGTATATGAGGCAGGCTGGGAAGCAGGTTGCAAAGGAATAACCATATACCGCGACGGAAGTAGATCTGGGGTTCTAGTTGATTCAAGCCAAAAGAGTCAACCTCAAAAAATTCAAACCAGACATGCGCCAAAAAGACCAGAAGCTTTAGAGTGCGACATTTATCATACCAGCGTTAAGGATGAAAGATGGGTAGTGCTAGTAGGGTTGCTTGATGATCGACCATATGAAGTAATAGGCGGAAAAGCAGAGTTAATTGAAGTTCCAAGAAAACATAAGTCAGGAACACTTTCAAAACGATCTTACAAAACAACCGCAAACAAATATGATTTAAAAATAGGCGAAGGCGACGATGCATTGGTAATAAAAGATATTGTTAGTGTTTTCGATAATCCAAACTATGCTGGTTATACTAGGACGATAAGTTTGGCTTTGAGGCACGGAGCACCGGTGCAATATTTAGTAGAACAAATGCAGAAAGACAAAGAGGCTGACTTATTTTCGTTTTCAAAAGTAATCGCTAGGTGTCTAAAAAAATACATTGCAGATGGAACCAAAGCCTCTGTTAATGTTTGTACAAACTGCGGTGCAGAAGGTACAATAATCTACCAAGAAGGTTGCCAAACATGTTCTGCATGCGGGCACGGTGCCTGCGGATAACCATATTTCCAGGGAGAATAAATGCACTGGACAACAAACTACGACGGGAAAATTAAAGAGCTTGAGCTCCGCCATTCTCCTGTTATTATTAGAGTTAACAAATTCGATGAAGATTCTGCAAGAAATTTTGCAAATGACATGGCTCGAGCCCACAATACGGGTCAGCCAATTATACCGGTAATTATTGACAGCTATGGTGGTCAAGTATATTCCTTAATGAGTATGATTTCTGCAATAAATTCTTCTGAATTGCCGGTTGCCACAATAGTTGAAGGAAAAGCAATGAGTTGCGGAGTCATCCTTTTTTCCTGCGGAGCAGAAGGTCTTAGGTTTATTACTCCAGAAGCAACATTGATGATCCATGATGTGTCTTCGGGAGCATGGGGAAAAAATGAGGAAATACAAGCCTCAGCGAAAGAGACAAAGCGGCTAAATAAAAGGATTTATGAAATTTTATCTGACAACTGCAAAAAGCCAAGGGACTATTTTTGGAAAGAAGTCCAGCGACGAGGCAGAGCAGATTGGTTTGTCACTCCGAAGAAAGCTAAAAAACTAGGAATTGCCGATGTAATTGGCATGCCAAAACTTCACATTGATGTTAAAGTTGACATTAATTTAGCCATTCCTGAGGACATTGATATTTAAATAACATTAATCTTATAAAGGAGAAATCGATGGCTATCGATAAAGAATTTTACAATGAGGCTTCTGCTTCTAAACTTGGCTGGGAACCCGACTGGTTTATTCCCGGCCATAAACTTTTTGACTACAAGCTAACAAAAGCAATAAAAGCATTTCAGGCAGAAAACAGATTAACAGCTGACGGATTATGCGGACCATCAACATTTAGACACATCAACGCGAAAATAGAATCTCAACAAGAATTAGAAAAACTTGGCTGGGTAACAGATACTTCTGATGTTATTTGGTGGAGAGATACTCCGGTTAAAATAGATTGGCCTTCTGATAAAGTCCATACTTTTAAAGATTCGGGTTTCCCTTATCCTGTTAGTACTGGTGTAACAAAGAATAGCCGTAAACGTACTATAAAATCATTTGTAACTCATTGGGATGTCTGCCTTAGTAGCATGAGTTGCGCAAAGGTCCTCGCGAAACGTGGGATCTCCGTGCATTTCTGTATTGACAATGACGGGACGATCATACAACTACACGATTTAAATGACTCCTGTTGGCACGCCGGCAATAGAAACGTTAACAAGTATTCTGTAGGTGTAGAAATTGCAAACGCCTATTATCCAAAATACCAGGGATGGTACAAGAAAAACGTCGGAAAAGAACGTCCGATAATGAGCGGTGCATTGGCACAAAATAAAGTGTTGGATGATTTTACCTGGTTTTATCCAGAACAAATAGAGGCTCTGAAGGCACTTTATAAAGCTATTCACGAAGGATGTGGTATTCCTTTAGAGGCACCTAACACAAAATGGGCTTATGATTCTGAGTGTGGGTCTGGCAAATTTAGAGGATTTATGAACCACTTTCACTGTTCGAAGAGAAAGATCGACTGTGGTGGTCTAGATATAGAATCTCTGCTAGAGGAAATAAAATAAAGATGCCTGAACAATGGTATGAACCCCAATTGATATCTACTCACATTTGTAAGACAAAGGATGTAGGTACGCACGGAAACCTTTTTGGTGGAGTCATGCTAGCATGGCTTGATGAAGCCGGCGCCGCACTAGCAGCACAGGTAGCAGACACCGGAAGAGTTGTTACAAGACATATATCTGATATATCGTTTACAGCTCCTTCAAGACCCGGGCAAATAATTAAAATTTATGGAAAAGTTATACAAATCGGCACAACGTCAGTAAAAATAGCGATCGAAGCACGTCGACATAGTGTTTATAACGGAACCCAAAAATCTATTTGTCAATGCGTTATGACTTTCGTAAGAATTGATGGAGACGGCGAGCCAGTTCCGATTGCTCCTCACGTGCATAATAAAATTAAAAAGGAAAAATAATGAGTGATAAAGTTTTGTTAGAGTATATCTGGTTAGACGGATATGAAACCCCTAATTTAAGATCTAAAGTTAAGGTAATGGAGTTAGATGATACATTCCCAAATCCAGAAGAATTACCAGTTTGGAATTTTGACGGATCATCTACGGAACAAGCGCCTGGCAATTCCTCGGAGTGTTTGCTAAAACCGGTAAGATGCTATAACGATGGAACAAACACGGTTTACGTAATGTGCGAGGTTTTAAACAAAGATGGAACTTCGCATAAATCAAATTCAAGATCTAAACTAAAAGAAATATACAAGTCCACAAAGGAAAATAAGTTTTGGTGGGGTTTTGAACAAGAGTATTTTATCACAAAAGATTTCCAGCCTTTGGGTTTTCCTAGCGGAGGATATCCAAAGCCCCAAGGTCTTTACTACTGCGGGGTTGGAGGAAACCAAGTGGTGGGAAGAGAGTTTGTATTGACACATCTTCAATGGTGTCTGCAAATGGGTATAGAGATCACCGGTATCAATGCAGAAGTCGCCGTAGGGCAATGGGAATACCAATGCTTTGCAAAGGATACTATGAAGGCTTGCGATGACCTCTGGATGTCAAGATATCTCTTGTATCGACTAGCAGAGGAGAAAGGTTGGGATATTAATATTAGTCCTAAACCTGTTGTCGGAGACTGGAATGGTTCGGGTTGCCATACAAATTTCAGTACAAAAGAAATGAGAAAAGACTGGTCAAAAGAAAAAATGCTGAATCTCATGGATAAATTTAGGCTTCGCCACGAGGAGCATATAAGAGGATATGGAAAAGGCAACGAAAAAAGACTTACTGGAAACCATGAAACTCAACACATTAATTGTTTTTCCTATGGAGTAGGAGATCGTGGAGCTTCAATAAGAATACCAAATTCAGTTGAACAAAACGGCTGGAAAGGGTATATTGAAGATAGACGACCGGCATCCAACATTGATCCATATGTAGTTGCCGCACTTATAACGGAGACTACTACTAATGATTGTTTGGGATTACATGAAGAAGACGACATATTCGGCGCCGACTAACAAAATAAGACCTGATAAACCACCATTCAAGTGGGCTGGTGGAAAAAACAGGATGTTTAAAAAGTATCTTTCATCAGGTTTTTTCCCAAAATCTGAGCCAGATTTATTTGTAGATACTTTTGCCGGCTCAGCATGTGTAGCTCAATGGGTTAAAGCCAACTATCCAAATACTAGTATCGTGCTAAACGAAGCTTGTGAAGAATTAATTATAATGTACCAATCTATGAAAAAGGCACATTATAATTCGTTTGAAAGCGAGTATTTACGTCACGTTGCAACAGGTTATTCAAAGTATTCTAGTGTGGATGATAGAAAAAAATACTATTACTCCTTGCGAGACCAATATGCACACCATCCATATTCCATGAGTCCAGTAGAACAAGGCGCTGCTCTGTATTATCTTTTGCAAACAGGGTTTAACGGAATTTGGCAAACATCAGCAAATTTTAATTTTAGATATGCATCACCCGCCGGATTAATGACCTGGAAACACCCGGGAAAATTGTTTGATGTCACAAGATTAAAAAGATTTGCGGAGTTTATAGATACATGTATTCTGATGTCGGGTGATTTTGAAAAAACACAAGCATTTTTCGGAAAAGGAAATTGGTTTTACGCTGATCCTCCTTACAGAAAATCGTTTGCCAAATACAATTCAGCCGGCGTTTTTAGCGACACTGACCAAATTCGTTTATGCGAATTTTTAAACGATGCCCACAAAGCAGAATGCCTTGTCTCAACTAGTAATAGAGAGGTATTCCCGCCAGGTTGGTTCGCCGGCCAGGGAACAATTACTCAAGGGTGGTTTGCTGACAAATTCAACGATGACTTTAATTGCAAATATCACAAAGTTAAATACACTGCCGGAAGACACAACCATGGCGCCGGCGCAAAATCAATTGAAGTTTTAATTAAAAACTATTGAGGAATTATGAAAAAAACAATTTGGCTAATCGACATAGACGGAACAGTGTGTGAAGATATACCCAACGAAGAAGCATACAGATTTGGTACTGCTAAACCACTCCCGGGATCACTAGCAAAGGTAAAAGAACTGTACAGCAAAGGAGATAGGGTAACTTTTTTTACATCAAGAACATCAGAGCATGCGGAAGTAACTGAGGAATGGCTTAACGTCCATGGCTATCCTTATGAATCGGTTTGTTACAATAAGCCAAGAATCAGCGATGATGAAGAGTATCACTGGATAGATAATAAATCTGTATTTGCTTCATTTCTTCCAGAGGGACTTCGATGAAAAGATTTAGATATACCCTTCATAATATTGTAGGTCATCCTTTGATGGAGATATTTAGCCTTTTAGGAATGACAAAACTCGCCAATAAAATTCATGATAAAACACTTCCGCCGGGCAAAAAATGAAAATCGATCTTTACGGAGATGGAATTGGGTGCGTTGAATATATTCAACACATGGGAGAGGACATTACTGTCGTCAACGCTGCACGAGTATCTTTTGGAAAACACAAAAAGGTGATGGATGAAAAAGATGAAAAACTGGTTAAATATCTTATTAGACACAAGCATACTTCGACCCTTGAGCACAATGTTGCTACGTTTAGGTTTGTCGTTCCTCTGTTTGTGCGTAGTCAGCACCATCGTCATAGAACTTGGTCTTATAATGAAATTTCTCGTCGCTATACTGCGGAGAATCTAAGGTTCTACGAACCAGACATCTTCAGAACCCAGCACAAATCAAATAGACAAGCCTCTAATAATGATATAACAAATCCAGTACTTTCGTGCGGAAGTGATTGCGATGAAGCAGTTAGCCTTCATCACCAAATGTCTGTTGATCTTTACAATAAAATGTTGGAATCAGGAGTATGTAGAGAGCAGGCTAGAGGCGTTCTTCCTCAGAATATGTACACCGAATATTACGGAACATGCAATCTAAATAATTTAATTAAATTTGTTGTTCTCAGGTCCCACGAGGGGGCTCAATGGGAAATTCAAAAGGTTGCACAGGCGTGTTTAAGCATAGTAGAACCACTGTGGCCAACAGCTATAGCAAAATTTAGGGAAATAAAAAACATAGAATAAGTATTTTAGAGTCCATACTTATTAACATGTTTGATTGTTCGTTTGGTTGATAATATATTAAATTTTTCAGGAGAAAATTATGTCGACGGGCGAAAATGGTTGGGGAGAATACTCCAAATTAGTTCTTAAAGAATTAGAAACGCTTGCAGCTAGCATCAATCAATTGCAGATTCAAGTTACTGAATTAAAGCAAGAGATTGCACAAATACAAGCAAGGGAAGACAAAGTACAAGAACTTTCAAAATGGAAAGAAAGAATAGATGATGTTGCTTCTCCTGTTCAGTTAGCAGAGTTGAAATCTGAAGTCGAGCAACTAAAATTATTCAAAACAAAAGCGGTTACAATATTTATGGTTGTACAATTCGCTATGGGGTGTGCCTTAGCATTATTAAAATCTTTTTAAATTAAAACTTTGAAGGATCTCCTGGATGTCCGTAATTATTTACTGATGCTCGTGGTCGCAAAAACTTTTAAACCTGGAATTAGGAATCCTCTTTTTTAATATTACTTGTACAAACTAAAGTATAGGCTTATAATTAATATGAGTTTTGTTTTGGAGGATTTTGTGCCAGAAGGTCCAGAAGTAAAAAAAATAGGCGAAAATTTAGCGAGATTAATATCAGGAAAAACATTAATTTCTGCTGAGATTTTATCAGGCCGCTATATAAAGAAAGAGCCATCTGGATGGAAAGATCTGCAGATGCAGCTTCCTTTAAAGATTGTTGGCCCGGGAGTTCATGGCAAATTCTGTTATTGGATTTGCGACAACGAAACATTTGTTTATTCTACGTTAGGATTGACAGGAAATTGGAGTAGTAAAAAATCAAAGCACTCTAGATTAGGGTTTACTTTTTCTGGGGGTGTTTCAATTTTTTACAACGACCAAAGGAACTTTGGAACTTTCAAGGTTGTACGTGGAAAACACAACATACTAGAAAAGCTAAAGTCCTTAGGCCCAGACATGTTGTCTGAGGATGTTTCTGACAAACTTTTTATATCTAGAATAAAAACAAAGCCAAACTGGGGAATAACAAAAGCTCTAATGGACCAATCTATTATTGCAGGAGTTGGAAACTATATTAAATCAGACAGCTTATGGCTATCTCAAATCTCACCACACAAAAAAGTGTGTGATTTAAGTGATGGGGAGTTAGCGGTTTTAAATAGATCCATTAAAAGGGTGATGAACGAATCATACCAAAACCATAGTTATAACAATAGCAAATTTTTGATATATGGCAAATCAAAAGATCCGGATGGAAATGAAGTCATAAAAGAACAGACGGATGATAAAAGATCTACGTATTGGGTTCCAGAGGTGCAAAAATAATGATTAACGAGATGCTAGCAGCAGGAATGTTGTTTTTAGGAACGGTAGACGACATATCAAACAATATGATATCTGTAGAGTACATGATGGGAAATATTATTCATACCATGGACGTACCGAAAGAAACATCTGTATGCGAACCAGAAGAAGGGGAGTTCGTTCTTTTTTACAGAGATGGCATTGTAAAATGCTTCTCAAAGAGAGAAATTTAAAATGCCACAAAACAAGAAATCACAAAAATCAGATTCGGGTATGGGAGTAGATCTTCTAGACAAAGAAAAATCTAAAAATAAAATTCAAAAACCCTCCAAATACCAAGTAATATATTACAATGATGATTTCACACCGATGGATTTGGTAACAATTTCATTGTGCCACTTTTTTCATCACTCTGTAGAAAAAGCTACAAAAATAACGTTGGACATTCATGAAAAAGAAAAAGGCATTGCAGGTGGACCATATTCCAAAGAAATAGCGGATACAAAAACATTAAAAGTGGTACAGTTCTTTAGGCGGGCAGGTTTTCCCCTGTTGGCAAAAGCAGAAAAAGTGGAGTAAAATAATGAATGCAAAATTAACAGATAATACAATTGGCCAGGTCGCAAAATGTTTACAGTTGGCAATTTTAACAGGTACTGATATTGTAGACCATTTAAGGCAAATGAATTTTGTTGTAACAGATGGAAAAATAGAGGTATCCCCAGAATTCGCTGCTCAGTTTGAATCAAATGTTCAGGACATGCTTCAAGAGCTTCAAGAAAAACAGGCATCTCAAAAGAAAAATCTTTTTGATTAGGAGATAAAATGTGGGTCTATCTAAAGCCTACAAAAAGAGAATAGTTTCTTCTGCAAAGCTAGTTAAAAGCACTAGGCTTATGGCGGAAGAAATGTCATTACAGAACAAAGATTATGCTATAGAAATTGAAAACATTATCTCTATAATAAAATCTGAAAATATTTCAAAATCAGCAAAACAATCCGAATCATCATCAACTAATTCTCTTACTATTTTTGGAGAAGATACTGATGATGATTCTTTTTTTCAAAGCAAGGAAAAAGAAAATAAAAATACGGAAAATCTAAACACGGATCCAGAAGAATCAGACCCCATTACAATTCCAGCATGGGCAAAGGAGATATGGAGAGAAATAATGAAGATATGCCATCCAGATAAACTAATATCTAAAGAATTGTCAATAGAGGAAAGATTTTTAAGAAATTCTACCATGGAAAACGCCATGGCGGCTCACGATCAAGAAAACTGGGATGAGATATTGTATTTAGGAGTTCTCTTGGATAGATTTACAGAAAAGCTATCTGGGAAAAAACAGATGTCAAAATTAGATGTTCTATATAATAAATCAGCGGTTAAAATTCATGAGATTCAGCAGTCTGTTACCTGGGAATGGGGAACGAGTTGGGAAAATATAGAAAAAAGGGTTTTAATAATCAGTTTCTTGCTAGCTAGTCAAAATATACCCGTACCCGATAAAGATATTTTAATTGATAAAATATCAAAATTAGATCTCTAAACTTGTGCAGTAAGATCTAGATAGTGTTACATTATATATGTGTATATAATGATATAAAGGAGTGCAAATGTCAGAGCCATGGGAAAGGGAAAAAACAACCCATAGAAAAAAGATTAGAATTAAACCCTTTTTAAAAAGAGGGATTGAAATAGTAGAACAAATAGGAGTAGTGTTTTTTTTATCGGGTGTTATTTACGCAGCGGTGGCAAAACGCGAAATAAAACACTGTAAATCACACAAGAAAACTGTAAAATAAAATATAACCTAGGAGTTCTTAATGAAACCAACAAAGTTTGTGGGTTTGCACGCCCATGATGGATTTTCAACATTCGACGGCCTTGACTATCCACAAGATCATATTGATTTTGTACGCTCAAACGGAATGAGTGCTTTCGCAATCACTAACCACGGCCATATGAACAGCTTTGCACATGCTTATCTTCATGTGCAAAAGCTCAATAAAGCCGGCGCCAACTTTAAATTTATTCCGGGATGCGAGATGTATGTGCATCCGGATCTTAATGCTTGGCAGGTCGAGTACGATCTTAAACAAGCGAGAAAAAAAGGAAATCAGTCTGAAATCTATAGATTGGAAAAACTTAGAGACGAACTAGCAACACCGCTAGTAGTCATGACTGATAATGACGATGAAATAATTGACATTGCAAAAGATGACGCTGGCCTAACAATTGAAGATGAGGCAGCTTCTAAATCAGGAAAGTTTTTCGACCCTCTTAAAAGAAGGCACCATCTCGTTGTTTTGCCAAGAACCTCAGTTGGCCTTCAGCGGCTTTTCCATCTTATTTCACGCGGATATCAAGAAGGTTTCTATAGGTTCCCCCGAGTCGATTATAAGATGATCAAAGAGGCAGCCAAGGGTGGGCACCTTATGATCTCAACAGCTTGTCTGGGTGGCCCTCTAAGCTATGAGGTTTTTAGACAGGTTCAGGGTATTGAGTTCGACGATCTTACCCCTAATTTGTTAGATGACAAATCTTTGCTAGACCGTGTCATGATGAACATCGGAAATTCTTATGATCAACTAGTAAATTCGGTCGGACTGGATGCAGTAATGCTTGAACTTCAGTTTAACAAACTACCTGCTCAGCACTTGGTTAACCGGGCACTAATTGAATTTGCCAACCAAAACAGCCTGCAAGACAAACTAATTGTAACTTGCGACTCTCACTATTCAAGTCCAGACCACTGGAAGGAACGTGAACTATACAAGAAGCTTGGATGGATGAATTCAAGAACGTTTAATCCAGATAGCCTTCCCAAATCTAGGGAGGATCTAAAGTGTGAGCTTTATCCGAAGAACGCCGAGCAGGTATGGGATTCATACATAGAGACCACCGAAGGAATGAGTTTTTATGATGACCAATCTGTCTGCGCCGCGATAGAGAGAACACATGACATAGCTTACGAAATGATTGGAGACATTGAGCCAGACTGTTCGCAAAAGCTACCTTCTTACGTTATTCCAAAAAATAAAACAGCAGACCAGGCTTTGATTGAGGAGTGTAAAAAAGGTCTGGTCAAAAAGGGACTAGCAACCCCAGAGTATATAAATCAGCTTAAGCACGAACTCCGTGTAATTAAAAACGCAAAGTTCTCAGAGTATTTCCTGACGACAAAGGCTATTATTGACCTTGCTAGAAAACACATGTTCGTTGGCCCAGGTCGCGGTTCTGGCGCAGGTTCGCTTGTTAACTATGTACTCGGTATCACAGATGTTGACCCGTTGAGATATGGTCTTCTGTTTGAACGTTTCCTTTCGGCAAACAGAAAGGATATGCCAGATATTGACACAGATATTGGAGATAGGGATAAACTTCTAGAACTAATGAGAAACAAGTTCGGCAATGAAAACATTATTCCAATCTCAAATTATAACACTTTTAAACTGAAATCACTGGTAAAAGACATTTCCAGATTTTATGGAATTGAGTTCAAAGAAGTTAATAAAGCTCTAAGCACGCTAGATAATGACGTTAAAAACGGCCTTCGTTCTGACAGGGTTGAGGTCAACGGCCCAGTTGAACCCACGCTTGAGTGGGCTCTAAAGTATAGTACAAAATTCATGCAGCTTATTTCAGATCATCCAGAGATTGCTGAACCTATTGATGTATTATTCAAGCAAAACAAGGCTCTTGGTCGACACGCCGGCGGAGTGATTGTTTCAGAAAACATCGCTGAACGAATGCCTTTGATTTTGGCACGCGGCGAAATGCAAACCCCGTGGGTTGAAGGAGCTAGCTACAAGCATCTAGAAAATTTTGGATGGGTAAAGTTTGATCTTCTCGGTCTCGAAACACTGAGAATCATTGAGCGCACTATCGAACTAATCCTTCGTCGTCAAAAAGGATACAAGGAAGTAACTTTTGGACAAATAAAATACTGGTTCGATCAAAACATGGCTGACGGCGCTATCGACTTTGACGATCAGAACGTTTACAAAAATGTTTATCACAAAGGTAAGTGGGCCGGCATTTTTCAGTGTACGCAAGCCGGCGCTCAAAAACTCTTTAAAAAAGCAAAACCTTGTTCGATTGTTGATATTGCGACCTTGACTTCTATTTACAGGCCGGGTCCACTTGGAGCAAATGTTGACAGGCTGTATCTAAGAAACAAAAAAGATTATCAGGCTCAATATGGCCATCATCTAATCGAAGAAATCCTTAAAGAAACATACGGGTGTATAATCTTTCAGGAACAGGTTATGGAGCTCGCGAACAAAGTAGCTGGTATTCCGAAGGCAGAATGTAACGCGGTCAGAAAGATGATGAAACCACAGGGTTCCTCGCGTGACGCTCTAGCTAAAGCAAAGGCTCTAGAGGACAGGTTTGTAGGTGGTTGTATTGAAAACGGAGTAAAGCCGCATATTGCTAGCAAGCTATTTGATGATATTATGCTTTTTGCAGCTTATGGGTTTAACAAGTCTCACGCTGTCGCGTATGCCATTGACTCCTACTACTGTGCATGGTTAATGACATACTATGAAGAAGAATGGCTCTGCGCGTATCTTGAATCAATGGAAGGTAATCCTGATAAGCGCGGCAAAGCATTTTCCGAAGTTCAGACTTTAGGCTACGAAATTGTTCCCATTGATATTAATTTTGCAGAGAAGAGTTGGACTATTTTGCCAGGTAAAAAGTTCATGCCTTCATTTAGATCATGTAAAGGCATCGGAGATACTGCTATTGATGAGATTGTGGAAAACCGTCCCTATGAATCTGTTTGGGATATGTTTTGGGACGAAAACGGCAAATGGAAATTGTCTAAATTTAATAAGCGTGCCGTCGAAAGCCTGATTAGGATTCAAGCCTTAGAGTCAATGGATATCGTTGGGCATGGTAAGCTTTTTGAAACATATAAACATGCCTATGAAGCGATTGTTCCAAATTGGATGAAGCTAAGAAAATCACTGAAAAGAAATCCAAGAGAGGGCCAAGATATACTCAGAATGGCCATTGAGGAAAATTCAGGCTGTGGACAATGGTCAAGAAAGGAAATCATTAAAAACGACATGGATCTTCTTGGATCTGTATCGGTAGAAAAAGTAGTCCCGCCTAAGTATCTCCAGAAGTTTCGGCAAGAAGGGTGGCTTCCGATAGACGAATATTCCGGAAAATATTTCTATTGGTTCATCATGATTTCTACTCAGGTCCGGACCACAAAAACAAACAAGAAATATCTTCGCTGCAAGGTTATGGGAGCTAACGGTAAACAAGAGTGGATGAACATCTGGTCTTGGGATGGGCAGACAAAAATAGATCCGTATTCTGTTTGTGTGGCAGAAGTTGCTGAAAACCCGTTTGGAAAAAGTACTAGATGGTCACGGTTTGAAATCTTTACAGACTGATAGAAATATTATAAAAATGAAAAAAAATAGCTATAATAATTAAAAACCCGGGAAAAAATATGCCCAATAACCACTATAAGGACTTAAACGAAGCTTTTGTAGAGTCCTTACAAAACATCAGAACTCAAGGCTTAAACGTAGAAAGTCGAGGAACAAAACAGAAAGAAATAATTTTTTATTCTCTTACTATTGATGATCCAACCGCTCTTTCAATTGAACCAAGAGCTAGAAGGTTCAACCCTGATTATGCAATAACCGAATGGCTATGGTATTTGAGTGCAAATTCAGATGTAAAAAACATTGGAAAATTAGCAAATATTTGGAACCTTATACAAGATGACGAAGGAAAATGCGAGTCAAATTACGGCTGTTACTTAATGGGAAACCAGTGGGTTTGGGTAAAGAATGAGCTACTAGCAGACCCAGATACAAGGAGAGCAACGCTTGTTATTAACCAACCATATCACAAAGGGAAAAACAAGGCTGATTATCCTTGTACTCAATACATTCATTTTTTTATAAGAAATAACAAGCTTCACATGAGTATCAACATGAGAAGCAATGACGCGATATTCGGTTTTTGTAATGATGTATTTACTTTTTGCATGTTTCAGCAACTCATGCTGAACGATCTTAACGCATCACTGCATCCATCTAGAAAAAAAATCAAACTTGGAAAGTATCATCACAACGCCGGATCGTTTCATGTCTATGAAAAACACTGGAACATGATGGATAAAATATTAGAAAATTATTACATTAAAGTATTCAATGATGGCTGGCCTACTTTGAACAAATTTGTTTTAAAGAATACAATAACATCAGATAAGATTTGGCAGTTCTGTTTGCCGGAAAGAGATATGACAAAAGAAGAGATACAGGAATTTACAAAAACAAAGGGGAAAGAAATTTATGAGTAAACAACTTGACAGAAACATTCTTTCGTTGGCAGATGAAATCGTCAACCATAGATCAGAAGAAAAGTCTAGACAATATGGTCCATTTGGAGAAGGTATGGAAAGAGCAGCCGCTATTTGTTCAGGAATGACAGGCAAGAACCTGACAGCGCATGATATGTTCGCCGCGTTAATTGCTCTAAAATTTAGTCGGCAATCATATAACCATAAAGAAGATAACCTTCTAGATGCTGCAGCATACATTGGAGCATGGCAAAATTACATAAACGAAACAACTTCTGACTTGAAAGAAGAAAGAATTGAATCAAACAACAGCCTTTTCAAAAATAATAAACAGCCAAATTTTACAGATCCAGAAATTATGGGACCTGATTCCCCAACTAGGCTAGTTCCGCCATCAACAAGATATGATCACTTGGAGGACAAATGAAAAGTCCTTTAATAAAAGCGGCAATTTTGCATTTTGAAGCAGAACAGGCAAGAGCGGAAGCAAACCTAGGAGTTTATTTGAAAAACTCAACCGGCGTTGCTGAACACGCAGATCTGGTTGAGGAAGTTATTAAGCTAACAAGATCCATTGCAGAATCAGAAGAATGCATTAAGGTTTTAAAAAACATTAAGGAGAAAAAATGAAAGTATCTAGAGTAAGAGATGTAAAACTACCAACAAGAGGAACCAATGAATCAGCAGGAATTGATTTTTATGTACCCAATGATTACCCCGAGAGTTTATGTACAATTGAACCCGGAGAGCGTTTTTTTATTCCATCGGGTATCAGAGCTAATGTGCCTGATGGCTATGCACTTATCGCATTCAATAAATCTGGAGTTGCTTTAAAGCAAGGTCTTTCCGTTGGCGCATCGGTTGTAGATAGTGACTATCAGGGTGAAGTTCATCTTCATTTAGTTAATACGTCATCAAATACCCAGACGATAGAGCCAGGACAAAAGCTAGTACAGTTTTTGCTAATCGAAGTAGATCACTGCGAAATTGAAGAGGTCGAAGAAGATTACCTGTTCTCAGTAGAGTCCGTACGCGGCACCGGAGGATTTGGAAGCACGGGAGTTTTGTAATGAAAAATAATGTATTAGTAACAGGTGGATTAGGCTTTATTGGCTCAAACCTTTCTAGAGAATTGATGAACAAGGGATATAGGGTCTGGGTAGTCGACGATTATTCTAATTCAAAATTGGATCCAGAGGATTTTTTCAAGACGCCTGTTAGAAATCTTGTTTCAGCACTAAGCAGGTATTACGATGTACAAACTGACCCAAAGTCTCCAAAGATAGTTTTTATAGAAGCTGATTTTAATCATGATGCTATCTTAGAAAGAATTAGCTCTGGTTTCTTTAGAAAGGTTTTCCATTTAGCGGCAAAACCTAGAGTTGAGTGGTCTGTTCAAAATCCGATGGAAGCAACCGATGAAAATTTTAACAAATCACTAAAATTAGCGATCGCATGTGCCACAGGAAACTGCAGGTTAATTTTTAGTTCAACTTCTGCAGTGTACGGAAATACAGGAGAACTACCTTCCACAGAGAATTCAAAAACAGCTCCCACTAGTCCTTATGGACTTTCTAAACTATGCTGTGAACAATACTTTGAATTATTTGAAAATCTTTACGGTCTAGATTGGGTTGCTTTACGATACTTTAATGCGTATGGCCCGGGCCAAGATGGATCCTCGCCGTATTCTACTGCCGTAAGTTCATGGTGCTCCAAGGCCATAAAGGGCGAATCATTAAGAAAAGATGGTGATGGCTCTCAGTCACGAGATTTAGTGCATGTTAGTGATATTGTTTCTGCAAACATTTGTGTTTCAGAAGCCGAACTAAACGAAGAAAAAGTTTTTAATGTAGGTCTGGGAAAATCTTATACCAATAATTATATTTTGGAAAAATTTTCCTCTAGAGGGTATACACAGATTACTGAAGCTTCGGAAAGGGAAGGAGACGTAAAACATACTTTAGCAAATATTGATAAACTAAGAGCACTAGGGTGGGAACCTAACGTTGGGTTCGAAGAAGGTTTAGAAAGTGTTTTTGATTATTGGGGTCTTTAATGTCAATTTGGAAAAGAAAATCGCATTTTATTGATAAGCCATGGGGAAATGAAACTCGTTTCTCTTCGCCGTTTGGAATGTCTGGAAAATTAATTTGCTTAAAAGAAAACGAAAGAACATCTTTAAAGTATTACAAAACAAAAAACCAGATAATGTATTGCCTAGAGGGAAAAGTTTCAATATTTGCACCAAACGAAAAAGAGTTTGGTGATGTAGAAGCAGAAGAAGGAAATTATTTTAATTTATCCAAAGGAGAAGTAATTCTTATTCAGGCTCTTAATCCATATAGGATTAGAGCGATGGAAGATAGTAAACTTCTAGAGGTTCTAGGGGTGTGCTCCGGAGGATACCAACAAAACGAATTCGTTATGATCGATGATGATTACGGTCGTAAAATTCGGGATCCAAATTCAGTAGAAGATAATTAGAGTTCTATACTTCCGGAGGATATTAATATGTTAGAACCTTCATCAGTTGAATTGGTGTTGTACCACGCAAATTGCAACGATGGTTTTGGAGCAGCCTACAGCGCTTGGAAACTATTAGGAAACAGAGCAGAATACATTGCTTGCGCCCATGGTAATACACCACCAGATGTAACTGGAAAAAAAGTAGTGTGTCTTGATTTTTCTTATGACAATGCTACAACGAAAAAATTAATTAAAGAAGCAGATGCTTTTTGGGTGATCGACCACCACAAATCTGCTATGGTAGAGCTTCACGATGTGTCAAACACTTTTTTTGACATGACAAAGTCTGGAGCGATGTTGGCATGGGAATTCTTCCATCCTGGCAAAGAGCCGCCAAAATTCATTCAGTACATTCAAGACAGAGATCTGTGGAAATGGGAATTGGCTTACTCCAAAGAGTTTTCTGCAGCATTTGACATGGTGCCATGGGAATTTGAGGAATACGAAAAGTTTGAAGACGATTCAGTGTTTGATGATGCTGTAAAAAGAGGAAGCTACATTCTCGCTTATTCTAAGACAGTAATTAAAAAAGTTTGTGATAAAGCACAAAGCAGACATTTCGATGGCAAACACGTGCTGGTAGTTAATTCTTCGCATTGGATGAGCGAGATTGGATCCCGATTAGCACCGGATTGTGATTTTGCGATGATATGGTATTACGATCATGAAAACTTAGGATATAACTGTTCTCTAAGGGCTTTTCATGAAACAACAGATGTTTCTGAGATTGCAAAAAAGTTTGGAGGCGGAGGCCATAAAAAAGCATCCGGATTCAGGCTTCCAGCATCAACGCACCCAGACAGTATTTTCAACGAGGAAGATCGAGATGAAGAAACAGAAATTTCACCCCCGGCCGCTGAAACCGATGAATAACGAAAGACCATCGTGGGATGAAATTTGGATTGATTTTGCAAAAAACATTGCTCGTCGAAGCCACGACCCGAGATTTCAAGTTGGTTGTGTAATAATTTCTCAAGACAATTGCCAAGTGTTGGCTGTTGGATACAACGGTGATCAAAAAGGCGGAACAAACAGGGTAGAAAGTGAACAGCCAGGTCATTCTGGCTTTATTCATGCTGAAATTAACGCTTTAATTAAAATGGATTACAATATACCTAAGAAAAAAACCATGTATCTTACATTATCGCCGTGCAAAGCATGCGCCAAGGCCATAATTAATGGTGGTATTAATAAGGTTGTTTATTCTAGGGAATATAGGGATTTATCCGGGGTAGAATTGCTTAAAAATTCAGGAATAGAGGTTTGTTTCCTAGATCTTGAATAATTAGATTATATATGATTTAGGGGAATTAAATTGAATTTCTTTCACGAAGTAAAAAATAAATGCACGTTGTTAAAAGAGTCAAACCTTTTAACTGAAGACGCAATTTTAAAAGCGCAGCAAAATTTATCAGATTTGCTGGATGGAGTAATCCAAAAATTATCAGCACTTCCTGACACGACTGATGATTTAAAAGAAACAAAACAAGGTCTTTTAGACGTATTTAAAAACCTTGAAGCAGCATCGGATGAAATAGGGTCTAACGCAGGCAAAGACCCGGGTGGATTTTCAAAATTTATGGGTATGATTAAAAGATCAGATCCCAAACAGCAAAAGCAAGATGCAGCCGCTGCTCAAATAAGCTATATCATTACACATGTTGAAATGAACATGGCTATGTTTGAAACAGTGATAAATGGCGTTGCAGAGTGGATGAATGAAGTTGCAATAAAAGATGAAGAGATTCAGTTTATAGAGGGTTTAGAGGATTTGCTTAACAAAGCACCAGCCGAAACCCAGACCGAGTCATATAATCTAGTTCATAGAAAAAGCCTGTCAAACCTTTTGCTAGAGGAAGAAGGCGGCGGTGAAGCAACAAAGAAAGCGATCTTAGAATCGGCGCAAAAGGTAAGAATAAACTCGTTTTTATCAGATTCTGAGTTTGATGAAAAGGGAGCACTTCCCCATCGCCCCTCTATTATACTTAATTGGGCTATAAACTTTGGAAATCTTTTTTCTGATGACGAACAAAAGAAAAAGGACGTAGAAAAACTTAGTAAAAAATTCGAAAAAGCAGAACAATCATCTAAAAGAACACTTCCTGGCCTGAAGCAAGAAATGGCAAAGTCCGCAAAGGAAAAACAGAAAGAATTAGGCAAAATGGTTTCGGACATGAAAGACCTTTTGCTGCCAGATCAAATCAGTGCAACCACAATGTCCCCAGAAGTTCTATTAGGAAAGTTCGACGGCGGTGGAATTCTTACTTTGGGATGGTCTGAGTTCAAAGAGTTTGCCGGACCTATTAAAAAAGAGATAATAGATAAATCTGAGGGTATTCTGCAAAAAATGCAGGGAGATACAGAGGTTTCCGCAGAAGCTCAGGGTCTTATCGACGCCGGCGAGCCATATATGAAAGCCATGGCCAACAGCGAGGTATTTAAAGATCTTTCAGAAAAGGATAAAGCGGTATTAGCAATCGTAATGGCCTCTTCACAAGCATCTCCGGAGGATATTTTTAAGGAGTCCCTAATTCATCGAAACGGTTTATCTCTATTGATGGAAGATAAACGGGTTGTTGATGCATTAAAATTAGTTAAGGATTATAAATGGGACATGAGCCCTGAAGTCCAACAAAAAGTATTTGATTACCTAAATGCAGCAGAGCTAATAGGCGGATCTAAAGATTCTGGAGAACTAAACCTAGATGTTCAAAGCAAAGAATACAAAGATGCATTGGCCATCGCAATGGCTGCATTAGCTCCAGCTATAGAGCCAGACAAGTTAGACAACACTCCAATCAACGTAGGAAACGCAAAAACAGACAAGGTTGTAGGTTTTGAATTTACTTCTCCAGAAAAGCACGTTGATTTTTTCAAGGAAATAGGTCTTGAAAACCCAGAAGCAATTATAACAGACCTGTCAAAAGTAAAGGATCTTTCAAAAGAAGAATTAGAATCAGCAAATTTAGGACCAGAAGGAGAGGACGCACTAATCTTTACAGATGACGATAAGCCGGTTGAATTAGAAGACAAACCATCTCCAATGGATTTTACAGATATCCTGCAGGCTATACTGGATGAAGAAAAGAAATGGATGGAGCTCAAAATTCCAGGTGCAGAAGATGGATTTGCAATCGACATAGGCGGCAAAAGCATTCCAATACAAAAAGTTTTTCCTCCAATAATAGATGGTGATAAAAAATCATCGGCTCCTTTTATAAAAATATTAAAGAAAAAATATGGAAATGAATACGAAAAAGAGTTGAGCGAGATACTAGAAGACTTTAAGCTGCAATTAGAAGATGCTAAAACTCAAAAGTTAATAGATGATCTAGCAAACGTAGATCCAGACTCTATGGAAAACAAGGTAGAAAACATCCCGGAGGATGATCTTGATTCTGCTCTTAGTATTGATTTAGATAACCCAGGAGAAAATCCTGATCAAATGGAAAATCTTGTTGATACTTTGTCTGGAGGTTCGGACTCGGAAGCAAAAACAATCAAAAAGCAAGATTTCATAAAAGGCTTACCTTCCCCTCAAGGAACGGAAAAAGATACTCTTGATAAAGTTTACGACTTAATGGGGCTTCTACAACAGGACGAGGGTTTTCCGATTAATCTTGTAGAGGTTCTTAGCATAAAATCAATACAGCATGCGTTATTAGAAAACACCCTTTTAGACTCAAAGGATGTTGAAGAAGCATTAGAATTGGTCGAAGACGAAGACGGAAAAGTTTTAAAATACTTATTAGACAAGGATGTCCAAAAATACTTTAAGGATACGTATGGAATAAGTTGGAGAAACCTAGATGGTCCGGACGAAGGTGGGTCGAAAGCAATTAAGAAAAAGGATGTTGAAAAATTTCTAGATGGAGTCGAAGGACTCAAGAAATCAAAGTCGACATACAAAGTAATCTCAGCATATTTAGATGCACATCCAAACGTAACTCTAGAATCAGCATTAAATAAAAATAGCATGGCCGGCTTCCTTTTTGAAGCTCCGGCTGAAATAGAGGATATTGTTTCATGGGCAGAAAAGAACTGGAAAAAGGCAAAAATAGACAAGGATGATCTTAAGAGGGTATTAAAAAATCTCAAGGATGAGGATGTCGTAAAGTTCTTAGCGGATGAAGCTGGAATCGAAGCGGAAGCAGAATCTGATTCTGGTCCGCCTGCGTTTATTAAGAAATCAAAGTTTAAAGATTTCCATCAAGCATTTGCTTCAGCTGCAGAAGACCAAGCTATTCAGGTAGCAATCAATAAATCTTTCTTAGATAAGAAAAAAACAGATGGATCTCAGGATCTTAGAAACGCAATTAACGTAGGTGCCGAAGCTGCTGGTATAACTAAACCTGTTTTCCAAGAAACAATTGAAAGATGGCGCAAGCTCGCCGGCATAATTAAAGATTAGGAGCTTTTAAATGGGCAAAAAAATTACAGAAAAACAAATGATTAAAATCATTCGTGAAGAATACAAAAGACGGTTGGCCACAGTTCTTTTAGAGTCTGAACTGAAAGAGACAGACATGTATGATAAAAGAGGTAATCAGCTTCTGGCACAAGGACTTAAGGTAAGACATAAGACGTCCGGTTATGAATATACTGTTGATCATATAGAAGGTGACGGCGAAGAAGCAGTTATATACTTAAGGCATCCAGATCAGCCTAGATTCGAACCAGAAGCAATAGCAGAAGGTGGAACAACAATAAACCTAAGTGGAGTTGATTTTGGAAGGATTGCCGGCGGAGATCCAAACGGAAAAGAAATCGATCAAGTTACTTCTCACAAGGTAGATGCAGAAAAGGGTGCTGATCTTAAGCTTCCACAATCTAGTCTTTTGGCCGTAAAAAAACCAGAATTTGAAAAAGAATACGAGGTAGAATAATGAACGACGATATTATCAAAAAGACTATCAGGAAATCACTAGGTGTAGATAATAAAAAATCTATTAACGAATCCTATGTCACAAAGGCGCAAAAATATAGTTTGCCGACGGAGATGCTTTCAGAAAAAACGAAGAAAGCTCATCAGGAATTGTTGGCAAAATATGTCGACACACTTAATACGGTTTCTGCTAAGCTGGACACGGTTTCACGAGATGAGGCAAACCTAAATCATTCTGAATTTAGGGCATTAAAAATTGATGAAACATACAATGTTAACGCTGCTTTTCTCCATGCATATTATTTTGAAAATATTGCAGATCCCCAGTCTATTATTACAATGGATTCCTTAGCTTTTTTAAGAATAGAAAGAGACTTTGGGTCATTTGACGAGTGGCAGAAAGATTTTGTTGCGTGTGCGCTTTCAGCAAGAAACGGATGGGCATGTATGGTATACAATATTTTTCTTCAAAGATATATTAATGTTGTTGTAGATCTTCACTCCAACAACATTCCTTTTGGTTCTTATCCGGTTATAGTAGTTGACTGTTGGGAACACTCGTACTATAGAGATTATATGAACGACAGAAAATCATATGTTTATGCAATGATGAAAGAATTAAACTGGGATAAAATTGAATCTAGAATTAAAACTTCTGAAAAAATTGCAAAGGTCACTTCCGGAGGAAAATAATGAAAAGATTTAAAAGAAACAGAATTTTGGAAATGGCAGGAATTGTACATAGGTCAGAAGTTATAGAGGAAGGAGACGATCTTTTCGGAGACGACGAAGAAGCCGGCGGAGACGATGCAGGCGACGAGAGTGGTGATGATGAAGGTGGTGATGATCTCTTTGGTGATGACGAAGGCGGAGATAAAGAAGAGGAAGGCGAAGAAGGTGAAGATGACAAAAAAGAAGAAGAAGAAGAGCCTGCCGAGCCGCTAACCAATGACGAGATTGCAGAATACGGCCCGGGACAAATCGACAAAGAAATAGATGACATTCTACAGCAAATATTCATTGACAGCGCGCATTCTGCTGAAGTTAATTCACAACTTGCTTTAGGGTATCCGGCTCGTATGGAATCTGAAGAAATAGTAGAATCTCTCAAGAATAAATCGATGAAATTTCTTCTAGAGGGAGAGGAGGAAGATGTACCGGTAGATGCAACTCCGGAGAATTTTGATATGGATCTTTATGCGCAGGAAGTAGCAAGATACATTAAAAATTATCAAACCTTACTCGATATAGAGGGGATGATTTTCAGCAAGGCAAAACAATTCATACAAGGCCAGTATGGAGCAGATTTAGCACACCAGTTTGAAGAAAAACTTGCCCTTATTCACGGACTAGATTTCAGCGGAGACTATAGTCAGGACCCGAATACTGCTCCTTCAGCAGCTGGCGCAACAACAGCCGGCGGAGGTGGTGCATAATATGCCTTCTCCAAAAAGGTATAATTTCGAAACTCGTAAGTCTGTCCATATTCATTTAATGAGAGGGACACATGCGGAATTTAGAGCAAACCTTTTGAGGAAGGGATTAACAATGCAGGAAGCTTTGGAGGCATGTGCCATACAAATAGCGGAAGGCGATTCTTATATGGAGAAGTTACTTGATCAAGTGGTTGAAAGAAAAATTTCTGGGGAAACCCAGCTCGCAAAAAGCGAAGCCGATTCCATCTACAGACTTATCGAATCAGACGACGAGCAAAAATGATGATTTCTCTAAAGAGTTAAATCTTCTTAGGAACAAAATAAAGGAACTCGAAAACCAACTTATTTTATGCCAGGAAGCTCAGATGGTCACAAACGAAAATCTTAAGAGTGTTGGAGTAGCTTTAAAAGGCCTAGGCGATAACCAGCAGGATATTGCAAAACAGGTTTTTATATTAACGAAGGACATACAGGAATTTCAAAATCTTTTAGGTCTAACCGAGGAACAGTATAAATTCTTTACTGCGGATGATCCTTGGCACTAACATATTTATAGAAGAAGCTATTATAGGAGACCAAAATGGAAAGACTAGATATCGAGGAATCATTGGCCACGGCAAAAGATGTCGCGGTTGACTCTATTAGACAGGGTGTTGAATCTATCAAAGAAAACGCCAAAGACCAATTGTATCTTGACAACAACAGAAAAGGTGTTTTAGATGCAGTTCAAGAAAAAATGGTAAGCAGAAAACTTCTTGTTTTCATTACAGCTACTGTTCTAATGTGGTATGGGCTGGATCCAGAGACATGGGGAATGATTGCCATGATGTATATCGGTGGCCAATCTGCGATTGACATGGTTAAAACATGGAAACACGGTGCGTAAATTGAAATATTTCTTAGCAATATTTTTTATTCTTTTAATTGGTTGCGCAAACAAAAGACCAATCGAACAACCGGTCAAATACCAGGTTCCAGATTACGATTTACCAGAAGATGATGAGCTAGATGATCTTCCAGAAGCAGGGGAAATAAAATGAAAATAAACAAAAGACAAATACAGAGAATAATAAGAGCAGAAACTTCTATTAATTCCAGCAATAAAAATTTTGGATCCAACTTCGAAAGACAAAGAATGCTCAAAGAAAATTCACAATTAGAATCTATGAATCGATTAGCAGATTCGCATTTGCCTTTAATTGAAAAAATGATGTCAGAATGGGAAATAGAATCTTTTAGAGACAGACCCGACCCCAGAGCAGATGATATTTACGAATTGCTGTTTCAGTTAGACGAAAGAATGATGGCAATAAAGGAGAACAGAGAATAATGACTTGGGCAATTTGGTTTAAAAAATCTTGGGAATGGTGTAAGATTAATTGGAAATTTATTTTAGGAATATCGATCCCTATTATTATTTCCATTCTGCTTAGAAAAGGTAACGCTGCAAAAATATATAAAAAAGCAGCAGAATCAAGAAAGGAACAACTTGAAGCGTTGGAAAAAGCAAACTCCCTTGAAAAAGAAGCGAAAGAAAAGGCTCAAAAAGAATTTTTAGAATCGGTTGATGATGCTAACAAACGCCACCAAAAAGCGGTTAAAGAAATCGATAAACAAGAAAAAGAAAGAATGAAAGAAATAGACACTGCAGATAAAGCTACAGAAGCTATAAAAAGGAAATTGGAAGGTTAGAAATGTTTTGGTTACTATTACTAATAGGGTTGGCTTCCGCGGACGACAACGTTATCACTATAAATAAAGGTGAGCCGGCTCCGTTTACTGGAACACTATTATCGCCTTCAGCAGCAGCAAGGCTTTTGGCAACCGGAGAATCAGAGCTGTCGCTCTGTCAAGCCAACTCCCAGAGGCAACTTCAATTAAAAGAGTCAGAATTTCAACTTTCTCTCTCCAACAAAGAGGCTGAACTAGCAGCATGCACTCTTAAATTTAATGAATATGAAAGAATTTATTTAGACCAAATCAATTACCTTGAAAAAAGATCAGTCACGCCGGCGTGGGAAAAACCAGTATTATTTATTGGCGGAGTTGCCATTGGAATATCAACGGTTGCTCTTTCTGCTTGGGTTTTGGATAAAATAGGGGATTAAAATGAAAATTACCGAAAAAAAATTAAGAAACGCAGTCAACAATTGGCTGTTTGAATACAATACTGATTCTGGAGTTTCTCACAGAAACAGCACTGATGACAAAATCGCAGGAAAGCTTGGAGACGGCAGAGAAGACGAGGAAGAATCAACTATTCCATCGCCATCGCCCATTATTCCTATGGACCAAACAGCCGTTCAGTTGCAAAAAGATAGGCCTCCTGTTGAGGATCCGGATTGGAACCCAGCATCTGATAAGGAATTAAGTTCAGCTGCTGAGGCCTTGGCTTCTGGAATACCAGAGTCACAAAGGGGTTTTTTCTACAAACAGCTTTGCGATTTAAGAGAAAAGGCAATTGAAAATGCTAACAAGCCAGATCTTCAAGAGCCATACCTTGGAGATAAAGATATCGATGTGCCAATTAAATCTGTAAAAGAAAATAGAAAAAGAAAACTAAAAAGCGGTGTAGCTTCTAAAAAAACGGGATACATTACTAATGTAACTAAAAATAAACTTAGGAGAGTTATGCCAGAAAGTAGAGCACGCAGATTAGATTTTGGAAGAAAATGGAAACAGGGCGACCGCCTAGATCTCTATAGGGGAGATGAGGACGATGCCGAATATACTATGGATGATTATAGAGATCTAGATGATTTTGATTTAGACATAGAGGGCGGCGATGAGTTTGTTCCAGATGTAGATGACATTAGGGATTTTATGGATGCAACAGGCGAGGATGATCCAACAAAGGTGCCCGGGTTTACTCCAGAAATGGCGCAGTCTTTTGGTCTATCTGACATTGTCAAGAGTAATGTTTACCCTTCCGTGTCTGGCGAAAGTGGAATAACGAACAAGCTGGAAAGAGAAATTTATCCAATTCTTAGAGCTTCAAAGAATGCCGCTCAGCTGACCGATAGAATGACCAGCCTTATGAAATCAGAATTTGGTAGAGCAACATTTTATGAAAGCATGCTAGCGGCCAAATTGATTGACAAAGAAAATATTGATGAATTGAAGAAGGACCAGGAAGGTTTGATGAAAAGCCCTATGTACGGATATGTTCTGCATCAAACCATTGTAATTCCTGCTATGAAGCAACTTGAGAAACTTAGAAAAAAGGGAGATTATGATCCATCAAGCAAAAAATCCCAGATTTCTCCAGAGCAAGCGGATGCAATAATCGAAAAAGTAAAAGCTAGATGGAACGGCATGACGAAAGCCAGAAAAGCAAATGATGCAAAAAAAGGAATGCAAGCAAATCTAGAATTTCTAAGCAGAGATACTTCCGTAATGGGGTGAAAAATGAAATTAACTCAAATCATGGAAGGTTATTTTAGAGAGGGTCGGTCTCCAATTACGGAGAGCCGACCTAAGTCAATTGGAAGTCTTCCAGCCGAGCTACCAATTAAAGCAAAGCAAAAAGAAGAGTGGAAAAACGTTAAAAACCCCTCGAGAATGGTGCGCATTTTTAAGATTGAGGATGAGGACAGATTTAACAATTTTATCATAGATGTCCTAGAAATGCAATCAGAGATGGCGCACCATGGAAGAATTTCTATACAATACCCAAAAGTAAAAATGGAAATATGGACGCATACCCTGATGGAAGTTACTGAATTAGACAAGGAATGGTGTAAAAAGGTCGATAATATACACGAGGGATATAAAGATGGCTGATGATATTATGATGAGTGATGAGCTTAGGGGTATCTGGGAAGGGACATCGCAAGGTGTATCAATAAAGGTAACCTCTCCATTACAAGGAAATTTTTCAGAATGCGGCATTAAAAATGGAAAAAAATATTATTGTTTTACAACGGATAATATTTCTGGTTCTTTTGATCTGCTAGATGGAACAAACACTGAATCACTCATAATTAATTACGGAGAAAAGAAATTAAGTTTTAATATTGAAGACCTAGATATTCATTTAGAATATTTATCTTTAGTTAAAAAGATGAAGGTTATATTAAGGGAGCCAAACAGTGAGTAAAAAATTATTAGGATTAGATTTAGCTCTTTTAATTGAGCAGGAAACTAAAAAAGCTGTAGAAAACATTTTAGACAAAGAGAAAATAAAGCAGCAACAACAGGCAGACGCTCAAAAGCCATTTAAGGCAAGAAAAAAATCATCAAAATCTATAGACAAAGATGATTCAGAAGAAGTTGATGAGGGCGGAGAGAACGAACAGTCTGGAAGCCTCAAAACTCCAGCTAAAGTTAAACAAAGTAAACTTCCAGAAATAACCCTTGACAAAATAGTGAATCTATTAAATTCTTTAAGGTCTGGAAGGTCTTTAAAAGACAATCAAGC
The DNA here is from genome assembly GCA_002170535.1 of Methylococcaceae bacterium TMED69. Lineage (GTDB taxonomy): Bacteria > Pseudomonadota > Gammaproteobacteria > TMED69. Next base: position 253,452 of record NHDW01000006.1, on the reverse strand, counting down.
TAAAAAAGATTTAAAAGCTTATTTTACTAGATTAAACGGATCCGAAAGGGTCGCACTATTTGCTTTTCTTACGGGTCTAGATAAAATCATGGCTGCAAACGATGGCGACCAGGTTGGTGACGATGCCTCCACTCCAAGCAAGGATCCTTACAAGATTTCTATGAAAAAGGATGCACCAAAGGTCAGTAAAAAACCTGCCGCCGGATCTGATTCGCCAATAGTGGTTGGAGAATCTGCTAATAAATCTAGAGAGAAGAAAATTATTAGGAGCAACCGATGAGACTAACCGAAAAAAAACTCAGAACACTTATAAGAAAACAACTTATGGAGAGCGCCGGTGTGCACCGGTGTCTTAACGGCTCAATGGTCCCTAATGATTCCGTGGAGTGTTACGAGGACATATGCTTGAGAATAGAAGATGCAGTACACCAGAGAGATTCTCTCGGTTCAGGGACGGCCAGTCGCTCCTATTATAACGGAGTATTGGCAGATCTAAGAAAGAAAAAGCGCCGGCTTGGAAAACTGCACACAGAATAAACAAATTTTCAATATATTTATAGGAAAGATTAAAACTTAGGAGTTTTTAAAAATGAATATGAAACAATTAAAAAGACTTGTTATTGAAACAGTCAATGAGGAAACAAAATCCAAAAAATCTAGATTTACTCCTCATGAAAAAAAATTAAGAGAATCACTTAGAAAAGCAAAAGTGCTTCTAGAGGATGCAGATCCATCAAAGGTCGACGATGAAAGATTTCCGCTTAAGCTGAGCGATGCTGCAAAAAAAGCTGGTGATGAAGCAGAGTCGCTTGTGACAGGAGGAGACGATGATGGTCAAAAACCAGACGATACAGTACAAGCNNCACCNGATTCGCTTCCGGTATCCCAGCTTAAACCATCTCAGTCCTCCATGAATATTCATAAAGCTGTTTGTTTCGCTCTGGCTGCAATTAAAAAATTAAAGCCATTCGCAGAAGGACCAGGAGGAGATTTAGGAGCAATTATTACTAGCGACAACCATATTATGGACGGCCACCACCGCTGGATCGCTTCAGGCATGGTTGATCCATCTTCTGACGTCGGTGGATTTATTGTTGAGTTTCCTGCCAAGCAAATGATTGCGGCACTAAATATGATCACTGTTAACCTTGGTATCACCCAAGGAAAACCCGGAAGTGGAGGATTTGAACAGTTCAACGAGGCTGGAATACTTGCAGTATTAGAAGAGTTTGCTGCTAGCGGAGCAGAAGTTCCAGGTAAAGGTAAATGGAAAGGTCTAGAAGCACCGGTTGTTCTTGAAGCTTGTAAAGAATTCTCTGGCGAAGACGGAGAAGGTGCCGTAGCAGCCGCTGCTAAAAAAATGGCCGATAACGTATCGCAACTTACTCTAGCGGTTCCTGATGGTTTCCCTGCACGACCAGACATGCCTGTTATAAGCAAGGGCAAGGGACACTTAGATCAAGCAATCGAGCTACTACGATCAGGACAAGTAGATTTAAACGAGCCATATGCAGACGCCAAAACTGAGGCAGCATGGCAAAGTGGTGATCTTGTTCTTGAAAGATGGAATAAGCTTGCGGGTGTTTTGAAAGATTAATTAATCAAAATCTGTGTAGATACCAATAAAAAGGGTTACATTATATATGTAACCTTTTCTAATTTGGAGGCACCTATGGGCGGCTGCGGAAAACACATGCTTCACCCCTATGATAATTTTGATTTAACCTTTGATGACTTAGCAAATTTGATTTGCAAAGTTGGAAATGCAGATATTGAAGCGATTGAAAAAGTCGACGGAGTAAACCTTCATTGGACAATAGGGATTGATGGATATCCCAGATTTGCTTTAAATATGACACAAATGAAATCAGGTGGATTATCTCCGGTTGAATTTATGAAAAGAATGCAAAACCACCCTGGTTCCCCTCAGTTTGTTTCCGGCATGCAGGAAATAAATAATAGAGCGCGTATTCTACACAATAGGCGTGAAGGGCCGGCGATGTTTTGGCCATTTTCAAGGAACCTTACTAAATGGGTTAATACCGAAGTTGTTTCAGCTGAAAATCCACAGTGCTTTAAATACGACAAGGATAGCCTGGTATATCACGACCTAGTAGAGTATGATCCGGTTACAAAATCTCCAGTTTCTGTTTTGGAAGATTTCTCGTCGCCGTGGCAAAATTTTATTAAAACCGAAATGTCACAACCATGGCGGTGGAACACACACCACAGGCTGCCAGTTACGTACTCAAGAAATTCTCGTAATATCGAAAGAACACTTTCAAGACTACATTCAATTATGGGCTTTTGGAAACTAAGGCCAGAAACTACTCTAAGAGACTACTATGCAGAAATAACAAAAAAAGAGTTGTCTCAATGGTTAAAAAGAGTAGAGGCAAAAGCCGTTGTAGAAAATGTTTGGTATGGTGTTTCTAACAATATTAGGTTTATAAAAAAAGAACTACCAGAATGGGCTCCAATGGATAGATTTAACAGGATCGCTTTGTCTAAACACCGACAAGGATATTGGGGAGAATGCAAAGGAGAATTGGCATCTTTGTTTGCTGATTTTGGATCTACTGTAATTTACGGAGTAAAAAGTAATCTCATCGAGGATTCTGAAGCACAGACCCAAAGAATTAAACGGCAAATCGATTTCAATGTAGAACAAGCAAAAATACATGCAGAAACAAACCCAGAAATACTTGAGGAGCTGGAAGCAAATCTAGATAAATTTGAAAGGTTGGGCAACAAAATTCCCATGATGGAAGGAATAGTGTTTACGATGGATGGAAACAAATATAAACTTACCGGCTCCTTCCCGTTCATGAACAGAATTTGCGGAGCTGTAAGATATTCGTTGGGTATTCAATTACCGGGATAATTATTTATTGTAACTTCTCGGAGAAAATATGTGACTGAATTGACCCATTGGTCTCTTGTCGACAGTGATGAAAAATTTGTTGTCGATAAGAAATCTAAATTGAGACTAGCAGGATTCGTCAGCAACGATCCTAGATTTAAAAAAAATTCGTATATAATAACATCTGAAATAATTTCTTCCGATGGAAGAAGTTTTATAACGTCTTCCGGAACTCACTATTATGTTTTGGGTGCCCCGGAAGAGGCTTGGGTTGTTTTTTGCGAAATTAATGGCTGGAAAAAAGATCCGGAAAACGTTTTCGAAAACAATTTAAGCCACAAGAATATTTAAATACCTTTTTGCAAAGGGTTTTAAAAACATCGGAAGATAATCTTTAAAGGAGGCAAAGTCTCTGTTCTCTATTGACTTACGTACCCACTCTCCTTTTGCCATGGGAGATGGACCAACTCCTCTAAGATATTTGCCTGCTTCCTCTTGAGCCACATTAGTAACGTTTACTCCTTTCGCCCATCTAGAAAGATTGTCAGGTGAAAAACGAGCCAAGTCTTCAGTTCCTCCATATATTCTAATTTTATGCCCATCAGTATCAGATGGATTCTGAAGAAATTCCCAAACGGCCCTAACTGGAGAGTTGACAAAACGAACTTCAGCTTGTATATTAGGAATAATTAATTCTTTCCAGACCTGAAGCATGTTGGCGCCAGATATTCCTTTTCTGTCCTTTGCGGAAGTAAAAATAATTACATGGTCGCATTCTTGGATTGCTTTTAATACTAGGTAATGATGCCCAGCATGATAAGGCTTCATCGCCCCGGGGATTAATCCTATAATCATAATTCAAACTCCTTAATGTAAATGTACATTAATAATATAATTAGTCTAAGAGGTTTCTACACAGATTTGGAGAAAACATGTCAACAATAAATAAGCAGAAAAAACTAATTTTAGAAAACAGCAAAAAACTTTTAATGGAAGATAACACCTACAATGGTTTATTTCAGGTTTTTTGGGGCGAAGTAGAAAAAGGGTTTTCTAATTTTGCAAAGGTCGTTAAGGGATCAGTTGAAAAAGTTTCCAGAGCCGCGGTGCTTTGGATAACAATAAATTTTCCATTTACCCCCTTTAAAACAAAATCTGAATATTCTAGAATTTTTAGAGAATATGAAAGAGATCAGGCGAGAACGCAGACTAAGATCAACCAAGCACTGGCGCCATTAGAAGAAAATTTAGGACCAGTAAAAGCCGGAATGCTAGCATTTGCTCCCGGGGCGGTTCTATCGGCATATGCCTTTGAAGGTGCTAGAGGTCTTGGGTCAGATGAGTTTAAAGGGTTCCTAGAATCTTCTGGGCTACAAGAACTTCCAATTGTAGGAGGAGCAGTAAAGGCAGTGACCGGAGGAGATGTTTGGTTTGATGATTATAAACTAGACAAACAGTCGGGAGCAATAGAAGACCAGAGAGGAGTTATGACAAAAACTTTTGAACTCGTTCAGAAAGCATTTATAAACCCAATCGGTCTAGTTTTCGGAGAATCAAAAGTAAGAAGTCTGTATGAGGGAGATGAAGAAAATCAAAAAGATGAAAACCCTAAAAGAACAGATGAGGACATAATCCAAGATGCACTTAGCGAATTAGAAAATGCCGGTGTTTATCTCGAGATTGAAAAAATAGGATCAAAAGTTCTAGAATTGAAAAAGGATGCAATTAGTAAAATCATGGATCCGATGTTAACGTCTTACAAATTCTCTTCAGCGATTCTTACCACCGCCAGCCCCGAAGAATTTGTTCAAAAAATGTCGGAGATTAAAGATCCAGGAATCAACAAAATTGACGTTTCATCACTAGTTGAAGATCTAGAAAAATCTGTAGAGGAAATTAAAAATGACGAAAAGAAATTGAAGGATTTTAAAAAGCAAGCTGAAAAAGAAGGAATTAAGACAGATGATCCAGAATTGCTTGACCAAAAAATAAAAGAAACACTTTGGAAAGTCTCGAGAAAAGACATGATAAAAGTGGCTGCAGATTCAGTTGAATCTTCCTATGAAACGGTAAAAGAATTTATTACAGAAGATTATGGTCCAGATGAGATGAAAATGTTGATGACAACTGATATTGGTTTGGAGCATGCTCAATTGATAAACAATTCAATGGAAAAACTAGATAAAGCATTAACAGATATTAGATCATTAGTACAATAATGGTAATGTTTTATAGGAGATAATGATGCAACCAAACGATAAAAGAAAATGGGTTCCAGAAATTTGTTACGAAGAATATGAGCAAGATTCACTAACGGGTGGATTACCATTTATTGCTGTTCCAAAAGACAAGGAAATGCCAAACCTTTTGTTTTTTTTCGGATCGCAAGAGACGGGAGAATTTGAGCCAGACCAGGAAGGAAACGAACAGCCGATTGTTGAAATGGAGCTATTTCAATATGCATGTATGAAATATCTGCAAGAGGGATTAGACCCAGAAACGTTTGACAAAATAAGAGATTGCCTTGGTCTGCTTTCGTTGCAGGAAGCTAGAGAAAGAGGAAAAGAAAAATCTAAAGAAATGGCAAATACTATTTCTACTAAAAAATAAATGTAAATTTATAAAAACAATAATATAATAAAGATATGATTAAAACGTTTTATTTGATTAAGGATTAAAAATGAAATTTCACGATACGCTGATTGAAAAGCTAATAAAAACATACGAAGTATACTCTGGTTGGAGAGACCAGTCTAAATTACGGGACGCCTTACAAAAAATTAACATAACCGTTTATAAGCAACAGAACGGGACAGAGGTTTTAGTAGACTCTAGCGATTTAGAAAAACAAATTAGAGATCAAGCTGCGAGCCAGGAATAAAACGTGAAGTATGATGTTGGAAATATCCTTTGGGTTGTTGGAACTGAACGACCTGGATTAAGAGTATATAGGGTTGTAGAAGAGGTTATAAAAAAATCTCTTTCTGGGACCGAAACTACTTATAGGCTTCAGTCTGCCGGCACAAAAAGAACTTCACAAATTGTTTCTATTGAAACAATCGATGGCGAGATATTTGATTCGGCTGAACAAGCTCAAAATTTTATGTTAGACTCGGCAAAGAATGCAATACAGAACATGGTTGATAAAGCAGAGATGCTGATAAATAAATGCTGGCCTGAAGATAAAGAAGAAATCCCACCTAAAACAAAAGAGCAAAACAGGACCGAAAAGGTTTCAACAGTAGATAACAATATCTCAGATGAAGAAGATTATCATTACGTAGAATTAGAAAATGGCACAAAAGCCAGAATTAAAATGCCAAATTTTTAGGAGAAAAAAATGTCAGAACAAGTAGCAACGGCAGCACAATTACAGTCCCTTCGAACCGAAGGAGTAATTTCAGAAAACGAAATTGCTATTCTAGAAGGAGATATTCTTCTAGCCAAGAATGTCATCACTCAGGAAAGAAGGATTATTGGAAAATCTGCTGATCTCCTAAAGGAAAGTACACAGAAGAAAATCTTAAAAGGCTAAGAATATAAATGGATTTTAATATAAAACCTAAAAATCTTGTATTTGATCAGGAAGCCAGAGAGGTCTTACTAAAGGGAGTGAGGCAGCTGAGTCAGGCTGTTAGTGTCACAATGGGTCCTGGAGGACTTAATGTTGTTATTGAAAGGCCTGGTCAGGTACCTATTCTAACAAAAGATGGAGTTACCGTGGCAAAAGCGGTAAACCTTCCAGACAAAATGGAAAATTTGGGTGTTCAATTAGTAAAGGAAGCAGCCCAAGGCGCTGCTGACATAGCAGGAGATGGAACTACAACAGCTACTGTTTTGGCTCACTCTATATTTTCCCATGGTCTCCGTGCAATTAATGCCGGCAATAATCCAGTAAAAGTGAGAAACGGTATAAAGCACGCTTCTGGTTTAATAATTGATGGGCTGTATCAGCGATCAAAAGAGGTAAAATCCAATGAGGAGATTATTCAAGTTGGAACTATTAGTGCTAATGGCGAATCCGAAATTGGAAAACTTATTTGCGAGGCAATGGAAGCAGTTGGCCGAGATGGAACTATTACCGTAGAAGAGGCAAAAGGTTTTAAAACATCTCTTCTCAAAGTAGAAGGGACAAGAATTAACAGAGGATTTTTATCTCCATATTTCATCAATGATAAATCCAGAAATTCTTGTATAATGGCAAAACCTGTTGTATTATTAGCAAATAGAAGTTTTTCTACAATTAAGGATCTGATTCCAATTTTGGAAAAAGTACACCAAGCAAATAGGCCATTTTTAATTATTGCAGAGGATGTCGACGGAGAGGCACTTAATGCCTGTACAGCAAATAGTCAAAAAGGTATTCTTAATATATGTGTAATCCGAGCTCCAGAGTTTGGACAGGGAAGGATTTATGCAATGGATGATTTGGCAAAACTTCTTGGAACAAAAGTTATAACACCTTCAAATAGTTCTGATTTGACAACCATACAAATAGATGATTTAGGAAAGTGTGAAAAAATAATTATTAGTAGGAATGAAACAATAATTGTTGGATCAAATGTAGAAAAAAGTGAGCTCAAGAAACACTGCAAAGAAATAAAGTCAAATTTAGAAAATTCTGTAATGACAACAGATGAGGAAGCAATGCACCGCCGCAGGCTGTCAAGGTTGTCAGGTGGTGTAGCAGTTTTAAGAGTGGGAGGATCCACAGAGGCAGAATTAAGAGAAAGAAAAGACAGAGTGGAAGATGCTCTTTATGCTACTAGAGCAGCAGTTAATTCCGGAATACTAGACGGTGGCGGTTCTGCATTGCTAAGAGTTTCAAAGTCAATAAAAGCAAAATTAACGGGAGATGAATTAATAGGATTTAACATAGTAAAAAAAGCTTGTGAGGAGCCAATCAGGCAAATTTCAAAAAATGCTGGTGAAGTTCCTGACATTATTGTTGAAAAAACTTTGTCTTGCAAAAGCCCTAAGGGTTTTGATGCAAGAAAAAACGTTTGGGTCAATCTTTTTGATCAAGGAGTAATTGATCCGACACTTGTTGTGGTTTCTGCTTTAAAGCACGCCACATCCGCTGCAGACAATCTTTTGTCTGTTGCATGCGCAATGCACTCAATAGAAGATAACACAAAACATGAAACTGACTTATATGAATAGGGGTCAAATTTTAAAATGGAAAAACGAAAGTCTAATCCACTGTACGATCTATTTGAACTAAAAAACAAGGAAAGGAAGCTGTTTGGTCAGCTTAGGGAAGCAAAGAAGAAAAAGAAAAGGGATTTGGTAAAGAAAATCCAAGTTGATATTTGCTATACTCAGCTTCACATTCAGCTTATGCAAGGAGCAAAAAATAAATAATTTTTTTACTAAAAAAGGGTGTAACATCCCCTTTATGTGATTAAATTACTATAGTAATAGTAATCTTATCATCACCAACAAAAACGGGAGTACATATGTCAGAAACGCTAAAAGCATATTATGGCGACGTCGGAAGCTTCAAGCTTTTGACAAAACAGCAAGAAAAAACACTTGCTCAAAAAATTGAAAAAGGGGACAACCAAGCTAGGGATCTTATGATTTCAAGCAATCTACGGCTAGCACTTTCCATTGCAAATAAGTACAAGCAGACTGGTTTTCCTATGGAGGATATCATCCAAGAGGCAAACATTGGATTGATCAAGGCCGTCGACCGATTCGATCACAAGAAGGGGTTTAGGTTTTCAACATACGCGTGCTGGTGGATTCGACAGTCTATTCGGCGGTACCTGGCGATTCAAGGTCATATTAAATTTCCAGCTGGATCTCGGCATATGATTTGGAAAATAAACAATTTCCGTAAAGAGTATGAAGAGGAATTCAATGAGATGCCATCAAATTCAGAAGTGGCAGATTATTTGGGGATCAAAGAATCTCAAGTCGAAGATCTAAGAACAGGAATGCAGTGGCCTATCAATATTGACTCTCCAGTTGGAGGTGTTGAAGGAGGTCGAACCTACGCTGATATGATCGAAGATGAAGATTCTCCAAACATCGACATGGAAATCGACGCAAAAAAAATGATGAGCTTGATCAGAGAGGCATTTAGTTCACTAAAGCCTCAGGAAGAACAGGTTCTTCGATTGCGTTTTGGTATCACAGAAGACGACAACAACCCACAATACAAAGTATCTTAAACCACGGAGAAAACATGAGTATGCCAAAAGGAATGAAACACGAAAACGGATATGCAACCGTAGGGCTGAACGGCAAAGGTTACAGAGAGATCTCTGAAATCATGACCGCTCAGGGCCACAAGATGAACCATGCATCTGCAAGAAATTATTTCATGCGAGCAATGGTAAAACTAGCAAAACCAATGGAGGCGATCACCGGTCGACCCGCCGAAGAAATCGCAGCTAACGCTCGTTTTCAAACTGCCATCGCGGACTTGATGCAAGATGCAAAAAGTAACGTCGATATTTGATTTAATCAGAAACAATCTCATGGCACTTTCGTGTCAGACCGAATTGCTTGAAGCCTGCAATTGGGACGAGGACGAATTGTCCTCGTCCCTTGACCAGGCTTGTCAAATTTTACAAGACCTTCAATTTGATGCAAAATCATATAAAGACATATTTATTTTAGTTGAGTCTGAATTGGGAAAAGTTCTAGATAAGACTAAAACAAAAATAGTAATGAAAATCATTGAAACACAAAGAAAAGAAATGATTGATTTATTAAATGCCCCGGAGGTTTAAAAATGGTCGCATGGAATTTTTTTTCTAAGAGAAGAAATATAAATTTAGATAACTTAATAAAAGTTAAGAATTTTGATAAATACGAAAAATTGGTAGAATGGTGTAATCTGATGAGGGTACAACCGCCAGAAGAATCAGATTACAATAAAGCTCGCGTGGTGGCTTTTCCACCAGCGGAAAACAAACCAAAACCTAGAAGTAGGACAAGTAAAAAAACCACTCCTCCTTCAAAGAGCGCTCCGGCAAAAAAAAGAACATATAGAAAAAAAGCCGCAACTAAAAAATGATGAAATACGTTTACCTGTCTGGTGTTTTCGTGAACATATTTTTGCTTCAGGCTTGGTTGTTCGTTGGAGATTTTTATGCAGTGTTGTATACACTTGCTTGTGGATCTCTTTGTTTTCTAGGCTATAAAATGAACAATAAATAAAGGATAAAAAAATGGCATATAGAAAGATTCTTGAGTGGCCCAACGAAAAGCTTTTTAAAAAGGCAAAAAGGGTGGAAGATTTTGGAGAAGAGACACAAAATTTAATTAAAGACCTGATAGATACTTGTAATGTTTCAAACGGCGCAGGCCTTGCTGCAAACCAAATCGGGGTTTTAAAACAAGTTGTTGTTATTAAGCCTAGACTATTTCAGGTAGAAGAAGAAGCTTTTGAAGCAAACGATTATAAAAGTGACTTTTTAGTTTTAATTAATCCCGAAGTAGAATCCTCAGGTGACCCGGCCAAGTGGCGAGAATCGTGTTTGTCAATTCCAGATGTCTCGGGTCTGGTTCAGCGGAGCAGCTATGTTTTGGTAAACTACCAAAACGAAAAGGGTGAAAAAAAGATGTTTGAGGTTGGCTGGCCAATGGCAGGAGCAATTCAACATGAATGCGATCATCTGGATGGATATACATTCAACAAAAGAATGAACAGAATGTCTGCTAGTTTACTTATTAAGAAGTACCAAAAAATAAGAAAAAAGAAACAAAGGGAGTTACGCAAATCTTTTAAAAGATAATTAGAATTATATAGAACTGGAATTTGGAGAAAAAACATGCTAAACATACAGGTTGGCCCATTTGCAAAAGCTGAAAAATTTGCGGCATCATTTGCCTATGGATTAGCAAGATCATATGCATTTCAGCAAATTTTAAAAGAAATGGAAGATATAGAAAAACTTCTAGAGGAAACAGAAAACGAAGAAGAGATTATGTTAGCGAAAATGATTTACGAACAACTAGAGGAACAGTTAAACGTAATGATTTCCCACCCGGAACCAAAAAATGAAAGACCCAGAAACAATAAGAGTAATCCGATACCTTGAAAGAAGGTATGAGCAGCTTTCTAAAAGAGAGCAGATGTTACAATTGGAAGAGGTTATTAAAAGACTTTCTACCAGGCCGGAGTATCTGACTTCAGAATCATTAGAGGAAATAGCTCAAACACTAAAGGAAGATGGGTGGAGCCTACCAAGAATTATAGCTCATTTAGATATTATTGACCTTGATGACAGGACATGAGATATGGCAGAAATTATTAATTTATTAGATTATTTACCGAAAAAAAAGAAAGAAGAGTCAATTCCAATAAGATTTGATTCTGATGAATTAATATCTGCAATGACTTTAACGACAGATGATATTGCTGCAGACTTAGTTTCTAGAGCCGAAGGAGAGTCGGCTATTTTTGATATATCAACAGACGTGCTTTTGACCGAACTAGCTGACAGAATAAATAATTTAGAAAAACTTTGTATTTTATTGAACGAAAAATAAAAACACCCTCCTATTTATTAGTAGGAGGGTTTTTTTCATGGAAGTTATACTACAGATAATATTGGCATTTTTATATTCACACCTACTTGAGTACATTTTACATAGATACTTGTTGCACAACCCTAAAAGAAAAAAATGGTTTAAAACTCATTTTGCTGAGCACCATAAAGTATCTAGAAAATATATGATGATAGACCCAAAATATTTAGAACCCAAATCGCTTAGAGGAGATCCAGAAATAAAAGGTCTTTTGCTTTTAGGCGTTATCCATTTACCAGTGGTTCTTATATATCCTTATGCTTATGCAGCATTGATAATTTGTTCTCTTGAATACTACTGGATTCACAGAAAGGCACACTCTGATTTATCTTGGGCAAGAAATTATTGCCCATGGCATTACGACCATCATTTGGCTCCCAACCAAAATGCAAATTGGGGCGTCAGAAGACCTTGGTTTGACTATGTTTTTGGAACTAGAAAAAAATACAAGGGCCAAAAAAAAGAAATTATTAAACATGTAATAATTAAAAACAAAATTTTGTCAATAACACAAAAGAGGAAAAATGAAAATAGACCATATCGCGATTAATGTAAGTAACATTAAAACATCTTCAGAATGGTATAAAAATAATTTTGGATTTACAATAGAATACATCGACGAAACATGGGCAATGCTTAAGTGCGAAAATACAAAACTAGCATTAACGTTGCCTAATCAGCATCCAAACCATGTTGCAATCGAGGTAAGCTCCCTAAAAGATTTTCCAGAAGGAAAAATCAAGTATCATAGAGATGGAAGCGCATATTTATATTGTAAGGACCCAGATGGAAACGTAGTGGAATATATTTATTATCCTCGAGAGGTGGAGGATGATCCTTTTGGGTATATTCATCTTCCATAGGAGGATTATGTGAAAACTCTTTATATATTTGATTTTGATGACACGCTGGCATTAACAGATTCACATGTCGTCGTCAACGATAATTTAAGGCTAACATCTAGAGAATTTGCAAAATACAGATCAGCTCCAGGTGACAAAATAGATTTCTCGGAATTTGAATCAGTGCCCGAAGGATCTCTAATCGATTCCACGGTAGAGGACATGGTTTCTGCTATGGAGTCTGAGGGAAGAGAAAACGTCTTTATTGTAACAGCAAGATCATCGGCTCCTCCTGTGAGGAGGTTTTTAAAGAAATTTGGAATCCAACCCCCTAAAATAGTTCCAACTTCCGGATCGGAAGGTAAAGCTAGATGGTTGATCCGAAAACTGTATCAAAAACAATATGGAAGAGTAGTCGTTTACGAAGACTGCAATAAAAACATTAAAATGTTAGAAGAAGTTGTTGATACATTCAATGAAGAGAACAATAAAAACATATCTTATTCTTCTGTCTGTGTTCTTGTTGAAGCAAAAAGAAAAGATAATATTTTAAGACAAATTGTAAAATATATTCTTGAGAACAGCAATGCCTAAGGCAAACAAGTCAAACCTTATGCTAGACCGATCCACATCACATGGTGGATGGCCCTCAGGACCATCTAGAGGGTGGTCTGGAGACAAACATGTATCAGACATCATATATGACTATCTAATGGATATGGGGCTAATAGAGGAGTCTCTATTGAGGCGGACAATCCAAGAGATTATTTTAGGCACATACAAAAATAATCTAATGAATGAATGCATAGTTGTGGCCGGGCAAACTGGCAACCAACACGTACTATCAAAAACTCGTGACAGAAATTATAGACCGATAATAAAAATAGTTAGGGAGCTGACCCCAGATAACACCGAACTAGTTTATATGGTTGATTCAAAAACGGGTTTTTTAGAGGGAATGAACAGTCACGGTGTTGGGATTTTAAATTCTACCTTAATGGTTTATGAAGACGAAAATCCAGAACAAGCCGGCACCCAAAGCTCTTATGGCGAAATAATAAAAAAAGCCCTAGAAGAAAAAACCTCAGAATCAGCATTAAAAATTATCAATGGCAAAGCCCCGGGTGTAGAAGGCCACACGTTTGTTGGTTGCCCAAAAGATTTATACTCTATAGAGTGCACCAGTTCTCATCCTGCGGTTGTAGAGAAACTGGATCCAACCACTGGTTGGGATGTTCGAACAAATCACGGCCACACATATTCTGATGCTGGATACAATAAAGAATACAAACCGATAGATTATGAATCTAGTGTTATCAGAAAATCAACGGCTGAAAAGTGCTTGTCAGGAATTGATGATTATTCTAATGTAGCTCGAGCAATGCTTTCTAGAAAACATTCAATTGATTCCAATAACAACACGTTAAGACGGACAGGCAATCTTAGAACGACTTCACAGGTTACAATGAACCTACCGAAAAAAGAGTTTCTTTTCTATTTGTTTCCTGGTGAATGCATATACAAAGGGGTTGTTGATAAAACTCCTTCCGGATATCAGCCCAGAATAAAAATAAGAACGTTCAAGTGGAAAGAAGGTTAATTCTTATGACGTAGGAGGATGACTGTGTTCCTTTACGTCGGTAGCTTCTATCATTCTAGATGGGATACTTTTGTAGATTTTTGACCCTATTTTAATATTGTAATAATTGATGGTACCATTGGGCTCTAGATCGTGATGGACAATCTTCCCTATAGGGTTTCCTTTGATTCCTAAAGCTTCTCTTAAAGATTCATCCTGAACCTTACCATGCTTCAGTCACGTATGGCCTATTATATCTTCGTTTTCGTCTTCGTCGTAATAGGAATAGTTTCCGGTACCGTAAGGATTAATTTCTTCTTCCTCGACGACCTCTCTAATAATTCTTCTAATCTGTGATTTTGTGATATTCATAGTTTATTTTTCCTCCGGAGGAAAAGCTTGTATTCTGGTTTGGTTATCTAAGCATATAGTGTGTTTTGCCACCAAAATTTGTTCTGAAACATCATACTCTAAATATGATGGTGAAATCATAAAAAAATAATTATCCCAAAATTTCCCTCTATCCTTGTCATCCTTATGGCATCTTATGACAATATTGAATTCGTTAACAACAGAATAATACATTTGTGTACAATCTGAATCAAGTATATTTTTTTTTAAACTATCCAAACAACTGCTAGCTTCAAATGATTTCCTAGCCCGTTCTATATGTTCGACGTGGGTCGATTTAACGCAGGAAAATAAAAAGACAAATAAGAAATAAATCATTAACTTTTCTCGATTCTTAAAATGTTTCTAATAAAAACTCGTAGATTTATCTCTTCGAGTAAAGCGATGAATTTATCAGTCTGTTCATCTGATTTGTCTTCTGACTCGTGAGCCCATGCCATTGCGGCATCGTATTGTTTTTTTGATTTATAACAACGCGTGGTTCCGTCCTTTTTGACGGTCTTGTATGAACCTTTAGTACCATCAGATTGCGTGCATTTTTTTGAGCCTTTTTGTTTGTATGGCATTTTTATCAAAACCTGTGTAGCTAAACAACTTATAAATTATATTATAAAATATAGAATATTTCTATATAATAAGTATACAACCTCAGGAGTATTAATGAAAACAGGATCCACTAATCTTGGCTACGCGTGTATCAACATGACACTAGCAGAAACAGAAAAAGCAATTGTCGGCAGAACTTGCCGAAAAGCAACTTTTCTCAAAAAAGGTTTGCCGCACGTCGGCGAGCTATTCGAACAAAACTTACTAGCAGTTAGGCGCATTCTTCCATGGAATGTCAAAAACAATATATCTGTATACAGAATGTCATCCTCTATGGCTCCATGGTGTTCAGAGTACAGGTTAGAAGATCTACCTAACTGGAATGCATGCAAGTCTCTGCTAGACCAGTGCGGCAAGTTTGCTATTGAAAACGACATTCGGCTGTCGTTTCACCCCGGCGCTTTTACAGTGCTGGCCGCAAAAAACCAAAGCGTTGTTGAAAAATCGTTACACGAATTGGAAATACACGGTAAGATTATGGACTATATGCACCAACCTAGGTCTCCAATGGCCAAGATCAACATTCATGTAGGAGGTGCTTACGGTGACAAACAGGCTGCTGCTGATCGTTGGCTTAGTAACTCTTCTAGGCTTTCTAACGCCGTTCTTTCTCGTCTTACACTGGAGAACGATGATCGTCCAAACCTTTATTCAACTAGAGAATTATATGAGCTATTTTACTCACGCTCCGGAATTCCTATTGTGTTCGATTATCATCATCACCAGTGTCATCCTGGTCAGGATGATGAAAAAACGGCGCTTCATCTAGCTGCTTCAACGTGGGCAGGGCACAAACCGTGCACACACTACTCCGAGACGGCTCAGGTTGACAACCCAAAAGCGGTTTTCCGTGCACATTCAAAATATGTTTCTGGTTACATTAATCCTCACGGTCTAGATATCGATGTTGTCATCGAAGCAAAAGCCAAAGAACTGGCGGTTCTTAGATACAGAGGGCTGCATGAAAAAAACAAATAATATTAATTTTATTGCGACTTATATTTTTTGTTTTCCAGGTTGTTGTGGGGCAGATATCCGTCGAGCTTTGTATTTAAGCAAACACGGAAATTTAGATGGGTTTTCTGAGCGAGGTTGGGCTGTAAGTTATTTTTACGGCAGAAAAAACCATCGAGGATACCCAAATAAATATTGGCAGAGTCCAAAAAGAGGTAAATGGATTCTAACTCCAAAAGGTCTAGATAAAGTCATTCCAGAAATGATGGAAAACATTAAAAAATATCAAAAAATCTGTGCAGAAATCAAATCAATAGGTTAAATTAATTATGTAATTAATAACAACCATGGTGAACAATGGCTAGAAAATCTGCTGCTCAAAGAATGTTTGAATTGAAAAAGATGATCGAAGAATACGATCAAGACCCATCTGCTAAAAGGCTTTACAATTGGGACTATGATTTTTGTACTGCAATGCTCGATCGACTTGGAAGAAAAAAGGCTTTGACAAAGCGCATGCGAGCCAAAATAGACGCTTTGGTTCTAGAGGGAGTAAAGAAAGTCCCTTCGAATCCGGAAGCAGACGAAATGGATCGGCTAGCAGAGTTTTTGATTAACCCATCTACCAAGCATGCGCTGAGAGACTTCGCCTTTAAAACCAGGAAGGGCTGGAGCTTATCTGTAAAACAAAAGGCTTTCGCTGAAAAACTAATGGCTGAAGCCAGAGAGGTTGAATTGACCGGCCCATGGGTACCATGCGAAAACACTAGAAAAAAAATGGCTTTGGTTCTCGAGCTTAGAAATTGCTACAACAGTATGTATTGGACAACGCATTCTGCCGGCGCTCGAGCAATGTCAATGCTGGGAGAATATTGTAACGGAAGTTTGCCTCATATATCTGAAAAAATTTGGGAAAGCGCAAGATATGCAGTTAGAGGAAAACTAAAGAAAATTGAAAGTCCTAGATTTTCTCTAGGTGAAAAATGTTTTCTAACTATTTCCGGTCAAAACGAACAAGGAACGTGGGTAACCCAAAAGCATTTTGGCATCATCTGTTCCAAACCAATGATCCACAGTGGGTCAATTGCCTTCGACGTTCTTGTCGACGGTGATTGTAAAACATATCCTTGCTCAAGAATTTCAAAGAGGTAAAAATGAATAACGAAGAACTTTGGGAAGTAATCAGTCCCTTAATAAAAAAAAGATATATAACCCCTGACTTTACAGACGTCAGTGAGTATAAAAAATACTATGAAGCAGCATGTATAGTTGGTGAACGAACAGATAAAAGGTACCCAAATCGGTGGTATGATACACGCGGAGTCGTAGAAGAGTTTCAGTTTAAGAATAAACATATGTGGAAACAGGGCAACCGACAGTCTTTGACGTATCGATCAAACCGGTTGTCAGAAAACCTATTATACATAATCAGAAATTTTAAAAATGCCGGCCTATGTAACTACCTCTGGGAAGTACAGTCTAGATGGGAGAACATTGGATGGATTCTGGCATCCAATCAAAGTGGCGCTGAACAGATGGCACACATGATGTATTCTCCGATAGTTCCAATAGAAAGTCTTCAAGTTAGAGGAGGCTCAACACCGGTTTGGGACGGAGAACAGGAAATTTTTACGGAAGCGATGAATGACTGTGTTTTAAAAGTACGATCGCATATAGAAAAAAACCGAAAAAGAATCAAAGAATTAAACGAGAGCATTGAAGGTCTTCAGACTCAACTTGAATTTTTGACACTGAACATGATGGCTTTCAATGAAAAAGAAATTGGATGAGAAGAAAAAAACACTAAAGGAATATAAGTCTTCATACCATAAAAACAATATATTTAGACCTAACGATAGGGTTCATTGGTACGAATACAGTTCTGACGGTATAGTTGTAAACGGAGGATATGGAACGTTGATAGAAATTAAACAAACAATTTCGGTCAATTACAATGCAATCTTCTTCTCTATACTATGTGACGACGGAAGTATAAGAGAATTAATTTCAAACGACGTAGAACCTTGGGCATGGTACGAATGAAAATTGGTGACTTAGTTAAAGTATCTAATTTAAAATTAGAAAAAACAAACCCATCGGGAGAAAAGGGAATAATTGTAAAGGGCCCTTACGAATGTAGTCTTAGTTTTTCTAAAAACATAAGACAGATTTCACTAGTTTACGACGTTTTAGTTAACGGCAAAATATATAAAGAAATTTTAAAAGAAAATTTGGAGAAATTATAATGACCATAGAGGAAAGCCTCAAGGAAGCAGGAATAGGAATAACAAGATTAGGCAACCAGTTTATTTTTGCAGTCAATTTAAGTGATAATTTGACAAAATCTCTGAAAATTAGTACAAAACAAATGCTAAACGACCCAGCAAAAAAAGATCATTCCGAACAATTAGCAGGGGTTTTTAATTTCGGCTCACAAACAAAGGTTAACCTTAAAACATCCAGAATGCTTCCTCATTGGGAAGAATTTTTCGACACAATCGAAAAAATTTCTTATTCTTATGTGGAATATTTTAACGAAAAATGCATAAATTCAAAAATCCCCACTAGTAATTTTGTATGCAAAATAAATGATATGTGGATTAATGAACAGCTCCCGGGAGATTACAATCCACTACATTGCCATAACAACGAATCAATGGCGGGATTGTCTGGAGTTTTTTACGTTTCGATACCAAAGGAAATACGTGAAGGTAAAGCGGATTCCGGAAAAATAAATTTTGTGTATGGAACACAGCGGCAAAACGACCACAATAATTTTAGACTCGCCCAGACTGTCCAGGTCAATCCACAGCCTGGAGGACTGTTATTGTTTCCACAAGACATGAATCACTCAGTGACATCTTTTGTGTCAGAAGAGTCTAGAATTTCTATAGCTTTCAACGTAAATGTATGGTACAAAGATTATAAAGTGAAAAACTACATCCAGTAGCGCCATAATTATACTTGGTCTTCGGAGGAGTTTTGAAAGATTTTTATGCAATCTTGGGTGTTAATAAAAATTCTGATAATAAATCGATCAAGCATGCTTATCGAGAATTAGCTAAAAAATATCACCCAGATCGTAATCCAGATAACGAGGATGCCGCTGAGCGTTTTAAGGAGGTGAGTGAAGCTTACAGCGTTCTCAGCGACCCCGAAAAGCGTCATGAATACGACGCTCAGGGTTACGGCGGCAATTTAAATTCTTACGAATCCTTCGAAGACCTTTTCAGAAACGCTGGATTTAACCCTTTCGAACCGAGTTGGAGAGATCAGGCTTCTAAAATTCACGAGGAAAGAAAGCCAGAGAGAAAGAACAAAACCATAAACTTAAGTTTGTCCATAGACGAGTTGTTCTCTGGAGGAAAAAAGACTTCCGTAAAAGTAAGGGTTCAGAGAAATTGTAAAGTTTGTGATGGAAGGGGCGGCGAAATAGTCAAAACATGTGTTGATTGCTTTGGGACTGGAAAAGTAAACAAACTCGTAAGGAACGGCCCGATGATGGTTAAAACTTCTGCAACCTGTTCGCAGTGCATGGGTAGGGGAAAACATATATCTAAAATTTGCTTTTCTTGTCACGGTAGTGGAAAAATAAAAGAAATAGAAGAATATGACATATCTATAAAAACAAGCAAAAAATAAAGATTTCATGAACAGCGGGCGGTGCGCGGGCCATAAGTGCGAGGGAATTGCGGGAAATCTTTATAAAAAAGCTTACAAGTTAGTATAATTTCATATGTTTATAGCACATGGAGAAAAAAATGCTAACTGGTAAAACAAAGCAAATATTTGACATTCTAACCGAAACAAACGATTGGGTTTCAGTGAGAAAAATTATTACCAAGGTCTGGGGTCCAGAAAGCATGGACACAGACCATTCTAGTATTAAATGGCGAAAAAACCTATCTGGCCATTTGTCGAAAATTAAATCAAGCATGAAACCAGGATACGAATTACAAAAATCATCTGATTTAGATGCTGTAAAAATTTTGTCGAAACAAGAAAGTTTTAGTCATGTAACATGCACTGCTTGCGAAAGCAGGTTCGTGTTTAAAAATATTATGTTAAATAACACTTGTTCATCTCAACTTTATTGTGTAAAATGTTTATATGAAATGATGGAGGATCTCGGAATATGAGAATTATAAACTATATTAAAAAACTATTCCAGCCGTGCGAGGCTTGCGAATGTGACCCTTGTGACTGCGGAT
This sequence comes from Methylococcaceae bacterium TMED69, assembly GCA_002170535.1. GTDB lineage: Bacteria > Pseudomonadota > Gammaproteobacteria > TMED69. Next base: position 233,439 of record NHDW01000006.1, on the reverse strand, counting down.
GGGGAAATTATTAATGATGATAAGTAGAAAATACAAAACTGCAGAATGTGTAACTCCCAAACATCCGGATAAAATTTGTGACACTATTTCGGATGCGATACTTGACCACTGTTTGGGTTTTGATCCCGACTCTAGGGTTGCAGTAGAAACCATGGGAGGTCACGGAGAAATAAACGTAACTGGGGAAATAACTACTAATGCTGATTTGCCAATAGAGCAAATAGTAAGAGAGACCTATGGAAAACCTGTCAAGGTTAATGTTAACGTTGTAAAACAGAGTAACTTTATCTCTCAAGGAGTTGATACAGGCGGCGCAGGAGATCAAGGAATCATGGTCGGATATGCATGCGATGACAATCCAGAGATGGTGCCAAACGAACTTTATTTAGCGCGCCAGCTTTGTAAGCAGCTTTATAAGGTTTATCCCTTCGACGGAAAAACACAGGTAACACTATGCGGAAATAAAATCGATTCAGTGGTTGCTAGTTTCCAAATGGCAAAAACAAAAGACTTGGAAGGATACATAAAGGGTTGGCTCCGCACCGTTAGTTTTGATACATCGGAAACAAAGATTTTTGCTAACCCCGCAGGCGATTGGAATCTTGGAGGATTCGACGCCGACGCCGGATTAACTGGCAGAAAGATCGTAATCGACAATTACGGACCAGCAATTCCAGTAGGGGGAGGAGCATTTAGTGGTAAGGATCCTACAAAGGTTGATCGATCAGCAGCTTACATGGCTAGACGAATTGCCGTAGATAAATTGCAGACTCTAAATCGTAGACCTGAAGGAAACCAAGTATATGTTTATCTTGCGTACGCCATTGGACATGACCAACCGGTAGAAGCAACAATGATAGTTAACGGGGAAGAGTTTCCCGTAACAGATTATGATCTAAGCCCTCAGGGAATCATTAATCATCTAGACTTAAAAAAGCCTAAATACTTACAGACCGCCGCTTGGGGTCACATGGGCACTAACCAAACATGGGGTTAAAATGAGCGAAGAAACAACGCCTCCAATTGGCAGAAATAGACGGAAAAGAAATTGGCAAAAAAATAGGCACATTCTTAAATCAATTCCAAATCCTTCTAGGGAAGCCTATGAAATAAAAATGAAGGTTCCGGAACTTACTTTTGAAGGGGTTAGGGCCCAGCCAGATTTTGCACAGTTGTATATCACGTTTTATCCAGGTGACAAAGTTATTGAGCTTAAATCTCTCAAAGAATACTTCTTTGCCTTTAGGTCACAGATTTATTCATACGAAAGAATCATTAACGTGATTTACGATGACATGATGAGCGCATACGAACCGACTCGACTCAGGCTGGTAATAGTATGCAACCCGAGAGGTGGAATATCATCAAAGCTTACTGTCGACTCAGACTGGGGAATAAGGGGTGGAGAAGACAAGTTTCAAGATTGGGTTGGTCAAAAAGAAGAATGGTAGATTTTAATAAAAAGATTTACATACTCGATGGAGCAATGGGAACGGAGATACAAAAGAGAAAAGTTGATCCGTCCTTTTTCTCGTACGAGGAAAAAAACTGTGAGGGATTCAATGATATACTTTGTTTGACTTGCCCAGAGGTAATAAAGTCTATTCACGAGGACTATTTAAAAGCTGGTGCAGATATCATTGAAACAAATACTTTTAACGCGAATTATGTTTCTGCAGAAGATTATGACCTAAGTAACGAAGCAATAGATTTGCTTAATTACAAAGCCGCAAAGTTGGCAAGAACTATTGCTAACAAATACGATGCGTTGGTTGCAGGAGTACTAGGGCCGACATCAAGGACCCTGTCAATGTCTCCAGATGTGCTGGATCCCGCTTTTAGAAATATTACATATAATGGTCTTTTTAAAAGCTATAGAGCCGCAGCTGAAAACCTAATAAAGGGTGGTTGTGACCTAATAATGATTGAAACAATATTTGATACTCTGAACGCAAAAGCCGCAATTGAAGCAGTTAGAAGTATTTCAAAAACAATTCCTCTTATGATTTCAGGAACCATAGTTGATGCATCTGGAAGGACGCTTTCTGGTCAGACTGTAGAGGCATTTTGGCAATCCGTCAAACATGCAAACCCAGTGTCGGTTGGTCTAAATTGCGCTCTAGGTACAGAACAGATGGCACCATATGTCTCCAGGTTATCAGAAGTAAGCTCATGTGCCATTTCAGCACATCCAAACGCTGGTTTGCCCAATGAGCTAGGAGAATACGACCAGTCTCCCGATGAAATGGCGGCTATGATTAGGAAAATGGCTAAAAACAGTGGTTTAAACATTATTGGAGGCTGCTGTGGAACTACTCCTGAACACATTTCGAAAATTGCAAAGACAGTAAAAAAGATGCAGCCAAAATCAACTCGCGTTCCTTTTGAAAAAACCTTAAAGCTATCTGGTTTAGAGGAATATTCCTGCGATGGAAAAAATTTCATCAACATTGGCGAAAGAACAAATGTTACTGGCTCATCAAGGTTTAGAAAATGTATCAAGGAAAAAAGGTATGACGATGCCTTGCAGATAGCGAAAAGACAGATAGCCAATGGCGCGCAAATAATAGACATCAACATGGATGACGGACTTCTTGATTCAAAGGAGGAGATGCTAAACTTTATAAAATTAATAGCATCTGAACCAGAGATATCTCGTGTTCCAATTATGGTAGATTCTTCTAAATGGGATATTTTAAGAACATGCATGAGATGGCTCCAGGGGAGGGGAATTGTAAATTCAATTTCTTTAAAAGAGGGAGAACAAAGTTTTCTAGAACAGGCAAAAGAAATCGTCTCATGCGGCCACGCTTTTGTAGTAATGGCTTTTGATGAAAGTGGGCAAGCGGACAGCCTCGAAAGAAAAAAAGAGATATGCTCTAGAGCGTATTGGCTATTGGTAGAAAACGGAATTGCTCCAAGCGACATTATATTTGATCCAAATATATTTGCAATTGCAACAGGAATATCAGAACACGACAATTATGCTGTAGACTTTATTAACGCAACAGAGTGGATAAAGAAACAACTTCCAGGAGCCAAAGTGTCAGGAGGTTTGTCCAACCTATCTTTCTCTTTTAGAGGAAATCCTTATGTAAGGGAAATAATGCACTCTGTTTTCTTGTATCATGCCGTGAAAGCTGGTCTTGATATGGCAATAGTCAATGCGGGGCAATTAACAATATACGAAAGCATTGACAAGGGACACAGAAAAATAGTAGAGGATGCAATCCTAAACAAAAACCCAGACGCAAGCTCACTCTTGCTAGAATTAGCACAAGAAACCAGTGGTAAAAAATCTGGAGAAAGGAAAACAAACGAAGAGTGGAGAGCAGAATCACCCGCGAAAAGAATAGAACACGCTCTGGTAAATGGAATTGACAGATATATTTTAGAAGATGTTGAGGAGTGTTACAATAAAAATCCTAATGCCATAGAGATAGTTGAAGGTCCGCTAATGGACGGCATGAACATAGTTGGAGATCTTTTTGGGTCTGGAAAAATGTTTCTGCCTCAGGTAGTTAAATCAGCCCGAGTTATGAAAAAAGCCGTAGCTTGGTTAGAGCCATATATGGAAAAAGATGGAGGGTCAGCGTCTCGAGGGAAAATATTAATGGCTACTGTAAAAGGGGATGTCCACGATATTGGAAAGAATATTGTTGGTGTTGTTCTTCAGTGCAACGGATATGAAGTTATAGATTTAGGAGTTATGGTACCAACAGAAAAAATAATCGAAGAGGCAATAAGTCATAAAGTTGATGCGATCGGGTTAAGTGGGCTTATTACTCCTAGTCTAGACGAAATGGTAAAAGTTGCAGCAGCGCTCGAAAAAGAAAACTATCCAGTTCCTTTATTGATAGGCGGAGCAACGACATCAAAGGTCCATACTGCTACAAGGATTGCTCCGAAATACAAGAACACTGTGTATATTAGAAACGCTAGCGTTGCAGTATCTGAAGTAAATAATGTTCTCACAAACGACGAAGCTTTTAAAGAAATCATAAAGAAGTATGAAAAGATTAGAAATTCAAGAAAGCCTAATAATAGAAAATACTTTCCTTTAGAGATTTCTCGCGGTAATCGGTATCGCCTAGAGTCTGAAGCTGTCAAACCAGCATCCACTGGAATAAACCGTGACGTGGCCAGCATCGAAGAAATAAGAGATTATATTGACTGGGTTCCGTTTGCAATGACTTGGGGACTAAAGCCAAAGCAGCTTTCTGAGGAAGTTGGAATAAACTTATTAGAAGACGCGAATAGAATGATTGACGAACTGTCGAAAACAGTTTCAATTTCGTATTCATTTTCAATTGATAGATGTAAGAAGAACAACGAGGACGTAACCGTTTACAGGGAGGGCAAAGAAAAAACATTCAATTTTTTACGCCAGCCGCAAAAAAAATCGTCTACAAAAAATATGAGCTTGAGTGATTTTTTACACGAAGAAGATTGGCTTGGAACATTTGCAATTTGGGTAAACGGAATAGATGAAAAAGCGAAAGAATTCAAAAACGAGCAAGATGATTATAGAAACATTATGGTTCAATCTCTTGGTGACAGGTTTGCCGAGGCAACAGCAGAGTGGTTGCACCAACAAGTCCGAATAAAACACTGGAAATATATTGAAAGCGAGGAACACTTTGATAACAAAGATTTAATATCAGAATCTTACAAAGGAATCCGTCCTGCTCCTGGATACCCAGCTTGCCCGGATCACACTCAAAAAATTAAAATTGTAGATTGGCTTGGAATAAAAAACGAAGTTAAACTAACAGATGGTTTAACAATGATACCAAAAGCAGCAATATGTGGATGGTATTTTGCAAGCTCTGAATCTAAATATTTTGGCATCACCAAGCTTCCAAAAGAATATTTAGATGATCTACAGAAAAGAAATGAACTTTTTAAAAAATACAGAAGCCATTTAGAACAGGAGTAAAAAATGGATTTTAAAGACTACAAAATTAAAGATATAAAACTATCAGAATGGGGAGCAAAAGAAGTTTTGTTAGCAGAATCTGAAATGCCTGGTTTAATAGCTCTAAAAGAGAAATATGGTGCTGATAAACCTTTAAAAGGTGCAAAGATCGCCGGCTGCTTACATATGACAATTCAAACCGCAGTTTTAATTGACACCCTTGTTGAACTTGGAGCAGATGTCCGCTGGATGACATGCAATATATTTTCAACCCAAGATCATGCTGCGGCATATACAGCAAATAAGCACATTCCTGTTTTTGCTTGGAAAGGAATGTCAGAGGATGATTATGAACGGTGCCTAGACGAAGTTATTAAGTTTGATAACCACGAAGGTAATTGGACTAGTCCAAACATGATATTAGATGATGGTGGGGATTTAACAAAGCACCTTATCGAGAAATATCCAGAAATTTGCGGAGATATTATTGGCGTAACAGAAGAGACTACGACTGGAGTATTAAGGTTAAGAGAATTTGAGAGTGATAAAATTCTTCCTTTTCCCGCAATAAACGTTAATGATTCTGTCACAAAATCAAAATTTGACAACAAGTATGGCTGCAAGGAATCTTGTGTAGATGCCATTCGTAGAGCAACAGATATCATGATGGCTGGTAAGGTTGCTGTCGTTGCAGGATATGGAGATGTTGGAAAAGGTTCTGCAGCATCGCTTGCTTCAGCCGGTTGTAGAGTTATTGTAACAGAGATTGATCCGATCTGCGCCCTACAGGCTGCCATGGATGGCTTTCAGGTTATGAGAATGACAGACGCAATTAAAGAAGCAAACATTGTGGTAACAGCTACAGGAAATCGAGACGTGGTCAGAGATGAACATTTTTGCGAAATGAATGACAACACTATTGTTTGTAACATCGGACACTTTGATAACGAGATTGATGTTGCCTGGCTGGACGCGCATTGCGAAAAAACAAATATTAAGCCTCAAGTCGACTGCTATGAGGTAGCCGGAAAAAACATAATTTTATTAGCAGAAGGAAGACTAGTGAACTTAGGATGCGCAACAGGTCATCCAAGCTTTGTAATGTCCTGCTCTTTTACAAATCAAGTTTTGGCCCAAATTGAAATGTTTCACAATTCAAAAAATTACGAAAACAAGGTTTACGTCTTGCCAAAAACATTGGATGAAGAAGTGGCAGCTCTTCACTTAAATCATATAAACGCAAAATTAGAAACATTAAAGCCTCACCAAGCAGAATACATTAATGTTCCTATTTTCGGACCGTATAAGTCAGATGAATACAGATATTAATATGTGGGAACCAATTATACCGGTCGTGTTAGTTATATTTCTAACATGTCTTCTGTTCTTTATGATATATCTTGCTGCTTTTGCAGTAGTGAAAGGTGGAATGTTTACTTACAGAAAGATAACGGAAGAGATCAAAAAAGAGATAGAGCCAAAAAGCAAGGATCTTAGTCCAAGATTAGGCGACAAATTTCCTAAAAGAGAAGATGTTATACAGCCTAATCAATATAAAAACAAAAGATATTAGTCAAGGAGAAGACAATGACCGGTTTTTTATCATCCCCAAATTTTACTTTGTTTTGCGCGTTTATAAACGCCTTTTTTGCAATCAATAGCTTTACTAATGGAAGCTGGGTATTTGGAATAATATGCACGGCATTTTGCGTAATTTGTACAAAGAACTATTTTAGTGTAAAATAAGGATGTTGGTTACGCACCCGTAGCTCAGCAGGATAGAGCAACGGCCTTCTAAGCCGTGGGTCATAGGTTCGAATCCTATCGGGTGTACCACTTACTGGAGAAAAAATGATCAGAACAATAATTCTATCTTTATTATTTTCGTGCTCATCAGATGTATCGATCATGAAAAGAGTAGACGATCAAGAAGAAAGTGATGAGACTGCGACGGCAACAGATCAAAACCACACCGGTGATGCGGCAGACACGGAGAGTAATGTTGAAGAGCCAGACACTGAAATTTCTAACCTAACAATTGGTTTTGGCGAAATTCATTTTAGGCAGATAGCATGCCCAGCATGTGTAGGCGAGGCGGGAGAATTTGATATTTCCGCAGAGCTTAAGCTACATCAACCAACTAGTGGAAATTATCTTGAATATCTTACACCTGTTGATTCTTGTACAACAAATATCTATAACACCCATGTTAGTTCTCAACCTTTGACATCCACTCAGCCGGCTTATTTTAACGATATTTTGCTTTCACCCTCTGGATTAGGACAATGGACCAATGTTAACCTGCTAGAATATCAGTATATTAGAAATTCTAATTATTCTGTTGTTACGGAGCACGGTAATATTGAAAACGCATTTACAACAATTGAAGGGTTTGATAGTATAGAGCCTTACACTATGTTGTGGGTTGATCCAAGCTATGCGTTTGATGCCACGATAAGTAAATCAAACACATATTTTACATGGGCTCCAGTTGTTCCAAATTCACAGTTCGAAATCATTGTTGCAGTATATTCACCAGATGGTACCCAGTATTATGGAGCTGTTTCTTGCATGGCAAACGACGTAGGATACATGAATTTTCCAGGAACATATTTTCAAAGTTATCCATCGTGGTCGCTAGCAGCGGTACATTTAATTAGACACAAAACAGATTATAGAGAGGCAATAAACTTTAACGGATGGTTTCAATCCCATATGATATGGGAAGTCGTAGGAACCGCACATTTAGAATAAAAACGGATTTTATCTAATAAACTATATAATTAACGATCAAAACAAAAGGAGAACGCAAATGCGAATGATGATCTTAGTGGCAATGGTAGCATGCTCAAACACAGAAAACGAAACAACGGAAACAACCGTTGAAACTCAGGAAAATACAGAGGTAGTCAGTACCGAACAAACTGCGGAAACAACCGCAACAACTGATGCTGATAATACTCAAGCTACCCAGACTACACAGGTAGCAAACAAGAATGTACAGACAGAAAACACAAATACAGAATTGAACACCGCGGAAAAAAATACAGAAAAAGCAAACCAGGTGAACGTCAACGAAAATAGCAATTCAAATGAAAACGAAGCAGAATAAAAGATTAGTAACCCCTCCCATTAAATTATTTTTTAACAAATAATAAGTTCTTGATACACTAAGCTACGAATTATTGATTATAAAATAAATAAGTGAATCACATAGATTCAAAACTAAAAAACACGTTTACCCCCTCCCAGTGTTTTCAACCCATGTTATTATTAACATGGGTTTTTTCTTTTGTGACAGTATATTTAAAAGTATGTTCAAACATTTAAAGTCCACAAGCATGTCATATACGCAACACTTCATGCAAGCCATGACCTACTACTATAAGATACAGAAGGCGGCTCTGTGTGTATTTCTGCATGCCTTCTGGCCAGATATGTTCACCACCGAGGCATCAACTATTATTAAAGAATTAGCGTCAGAGTTTGAACAAACCTCCGAAGACGTGTAAAATATAGATGTTCGCCTGAGTGGTGGAATTGGTAGACACAAGAGACTTAAAATCTCTCGATCGAATGATCATGCGGGTTCAAGTCCCGCCTCAGGTACCAATTAAAAAAACAATAAAATTATTAAAATTTGTGTAGGACATTGTTTATCGGGATAAATTATTATATATTCCAAAAACAGGAGAAACAATGCAGGACCTCATTGGAACATGGAAAAGTTTTCTGAGCGAAGGATCTTTTCTTTTAACTAGTTCAGAGCTTCCGAGAAAATTTACGGGTATTATTCAAATTAAACCATCTGATAATGATTTCCTAAGAGAGCTACAAGAAAAAATTGTGTCGATCTATCCGGGTCAGAAGCCAGTAAGAAATCTTCACGTAACTCTTCTTCATCAATCAATTCCAAAAATGATTTATTCAAAATCTTTATTCGATTCCAAGGGTATTCCCCTGAGGGGAGATAAAGCACTTAAGAAATTTTTTAAGTCTGAAAAATCAAAATCTTTATTTCCTCCATTTTTGGAGTTTGGAGAATTAGGAATTAAATCTGAAGGAGAGAAAATTTCTACCTACATAAAAATAGTCAATTCAGGAGATATGAATAAATTTTTATCGAACCTCTATGAAATGACGGGTCTAGACAAAAAAGATGTATCAGCGGCCTCAGAATTAGAACCTAGAGAATCCGGAAGAATTTTTCATATTTCGCTAACAAACTTAACAGGTAATCCCGGAGACTCAATAGCCAACATCCGGGGTGGAAAGGAGATAAACCTATGAGCAATCACATTAGAAACCGTGGAAATTTTACAACCATTCATCGTGAAGATGGAAAAATTGTAGTTTCAAGCAAAATGGTATATGATCACATTGGTACTCACGGAAGCCCAGGAAAGGGATCTGTGTTTTCTGGAGGGATTACTCCCAGTATGATTAATGATTTTCTTGTCAGTGCTGACATTCCAGAAGGAGGCGGTGGAATTCCTGCTAATTTTCCAGGCGGGGGTTATTTGCTAGTGGCGCCGTTTGATGTTGCAATGCAGTTTGCAGATGCAACTGTTAAGCCAGGAACAAAGGAAGATTTCGATCCAGCTCAGAAAAAAATGGTGCCGGTTCCTATTGCAGAGGTCCACACAACTCAATCCGTTGAGGATTTTCAAACAGATGAAACAACTGTTTTGGTTTTTCCTTATGATCCTACCAGATCTTCTCCGGAGCAGAATGAGTTTGTAGATAACAATGAAGAGTTGTCTGCAGCAAAAGAAGCTGGGAACCTTTATGCTCTTGCAACCGCTTTTCCCGGCGGGTTTGCACTGTCTGAGGTTGGAGGCATTTCGTTTCCGAGTGAACAGGTACCAAAGGCCACAGCTTGGGGCGGTGTAGATAATCCTAAGTGGGCTGTTATTATTCCAAATAGTCAGGGTAATCCGATTATGGAAAGATGGAACAGACTGGCAGGACTTAATAAATGAAGCAATTGATGGAATCATGGAGAAACTACATGGACCAGGGAAGCGAGGTCAAAACTTTGGTTTTTTTAGATATGGACGGAGTTTTAGTTGATTTTTCAGAAGGATTAGTAAACGCTCTAAACAGGGATATTTCTGGTGACATTGAATACAGAAATTCTAGAGCCAAAAAACTTAAAAAGGTTAAGGAATACAAAGGTTCTGACAGAGTGTTTCCAATTACAAAAAACTTCATGGCTGAATTGATGATAAAAAAAGACGCTAAGGAGGAAATGACAAATTGGGAACTGCTAATAAAGAGGTATCAATTTTTACCGGTAGTTCAAAATTACGATCATTGGTTTAATTTGCCAAAGGCACAGGGAGCGGATTCCCTAATAGAAGGGGTGGCATCTGTAGTTGGGTTTGAAAACATCTATATATTGTCGGCTCCAGTAGACCAAGAAAGCATTAGAGCAAAATACGACTGGATCAAAGAAAACACCTCAATTCCCTCAGAGAGAGTTATTATAAGAAAGGATAAAGGTTCAGTTCCTCCTCAATTCCCTGATAATAGATGCGTATTAATAGATGACAGAGCGAAATATATCTCTATGTTCGAAAGCACAGGAGGTATAGGGATTAGGCATTTTCCAGAGTCTAGCTCTGTTGCTGTCGACTCATCATTGATGCAATTAAAAGAATTGGTATGAAAAGATTAATAATTTCTGATTTACATTTAGGTTCTACTTTCTCCCGAGAAGATATGTTAATATCTCTTTTAACGGAAAAGGATTTCGACGAGCTTATCTTGGCCGGCGATATAATAGAATTTCTTAAAGTTCCTAGGTTTACAGAGGATACTAAAAAAATACTTTCTGTATTACAAATCATTGATAAACCAATTATTTATGTTGTAGGAAATCATGACAGAGCCTTTGAAGCTTGGGTTGATGCCTCTATTGGAAATATAAAATTTACAAAAAGATATGAATTTGAAGAAAACGGAAGAACTTTTGCCGTCGAACATGGAGACCAATACGAAGGAGGATTTTTACAAAAAAGATTTACGATGAAAATAGTGGCTCTGATTGGCGATTGGTTTGAAAGAGCTCTTAATTGGAACACTAATGCTTTTATAGATTTCTTTAAGACAAGAAAAAAAAGAATTAAACACATTAGAGATATAATGAGACACAATGGAGACAAAGATGTTTTTATCATGGGTCACACACATTCTCCAGAGGCTTTAATCTGGATTGATGAAAACGAAAGGATAAGAACATACGTCAACACTGGAGACTGGGTTGAGCACGCCACATATGTTTTGATAGACGGCTCGCAGGTAAGATTAAAAAATTATTTAAACGAGATTGAACAAAGAAAACCTATTGGTTATAATAAAAGTAATAAAACATCGGCTCCAGAGAAGTGTAATGAGTTCATCTCAACTAAATGACCCAAAAGTCAAGGCGTATTTAATAAACGCAATCCTTAATGGTATTAAAACAGAAATAATCGAAGACCAAGAAAGAGAAGATTTTTGTTCAGAATTAGTAAATTTTTTAAACAACCATCCCTTAGAAATCAACGCAGTTGGCGACATAGATGGAATATTAATAGAAACTTTTAATTCTTCAGAGCCTATAGGTTTAATATTAGTAAGAAAGGGACTAATAGAATTTCGTATTTTTTCAGAAGTTGATAATTTAGATGGTGAGGAAAAATTGGTTTTTTCTAGAGCTATTTTGACAACGATCGGGTTTGTTTCGCTTTGGCACGGTGGAGATGAATTTTCAATCAAACCGGCATCAGGATTAGTACATGGCGGCGGAGAATCTGGAATAACCTGGGATGATGATGGCTTTGGAATAACATAGCCATATTTGAGATATAATATTTTTGAGAATTTTAAAAAAAATTGCCAAAGGAGAAAAAATGAGCAATACTAAAGTAGAAAATGGTAACACCGTTTTTGTCCACTACGTTGGAACACTAGATGATGGAACAGAATTTGATAATTCTAGAGACAGAGGAGAACCTTTTTCCTTTGTTGTTGGAACAGGGTCTGTTATTAAGGGCTTTGACGAAGGAGTTGTGGGGTTAGAGGTTGGTGAAACTTCAAACATTAACATTCCTCCAGAAAAAGCATATGGGCCATATAACAATGAAGCAATTAGAGTAGTTCCTAAGTCCCAATTTCCAGAGGGATTTGAGTTTACAATCGGCGGATTTGTAAGGGGAAAGGACGGAGCTACACAACAGGATTTCTGGGCGCAAATTAAGGAAGACAGAGAAAATGAGGTTGTTATGGATTTTAACCACAGGTTGGCAGGAAAAAACCTGAACTTTTCGGTTGAGGTAATCAAGGTGGATTAATTTGCCATTGTAGCTCAGTTGGTAGAGCAGCTGATTTGTAATCAGCCGGTCGGAGGTTCGAGTCCTCTCAATGGCTCCATAAATAATATTAAAAAAAATTATACAAGTAATTCAAAATTAATATTATTATTCAGATACAAAAATGTTCTTTGAAAATTTGATTTGACCCATGTTCTCGGGTCAAAAAACTCAGGTAAAGTTACTGGTTCCTGAGCATCGAGCCTTCGGGTGAAATGATAGAGAAAACCTCGATGGGGAAAGTATCGTTCTTACGATATGCCGCCCTACTAAGAGAGGGAGTGAGTTAAGGACGGTGGAACGTTCGAAATCACTCAGTGATCTAAGGCGTGAGTCTCTATTCCACTAGAGAAATACTGCCAAGGAAATCCGCGGATTTGTAGATTCATCGCGGAAACGGGACAAGGGCAAAACTAAGACTAAAACAAGTTTTGGGAAAAAGGGGTAAAAACCTTTAGAATCTAACTGTCGGTGACAGAAGTCTCTCTGATGGAAATGGAAACAGGACCGTCGTCCCGAAAGGGGTCATCCAGACTATCTCCCAAAGATAGAAAAGGTGACGTGCAACTTAGAGGAGAAGTGTACAGCTTACTCAATGGCGCACAGAATGTTATGGCGATAGTAAAGCGTGCTGTTCCGTATCCTTAAAACGATAAGAACAGGGAGAAAGCTCGTGAACGGATTTACTTTCCGGTGTGTGTACTCCTAACCCAAGAATGGGGACAGTCTCTAAACAAGTGAGATTGGTGGTCACGAGAAGAAAAGCGAGACATGCTGAAGCTTTTTTTTCCGTTTTTTAGGGTCGGTTTTCCGACCCTTTTTTATTTTATAAACATATTTATTTGTGAATGTTTAAAAAAAACGATGTAATCTGTATTGTTGGATCAACAAGAGACAAAGCAGGCACTATATATGAATTTGGTATCGGAACAGTTATAGAGGTTGCCCTGAATGACCTAATTGTTCAGCCGGAGACAGGATTTTGGAATTCCCATATCAGGGTTTCAAAAAGGTCGTGCATTAGATTGGATCCGTTAACGACGTCGCCAGAAATTTATAGAGAGCCGCCAGAGATCGGAGACTTGGTGATGTCGTATACCCACAACTACAGGTCAGAACCAGTAAAAGAAATAGGGATTTTGATAGCTATAAAACATACTCCTGGAAAGCTTCCTTCTGGCAAAGTGATGGTTCAAGGTGATCAAAAATCGTATGATTTGAATAGCTTAATTATAATTGAAAAAAACAGCCAAAGAAAGGTATAATATTTTAAATAAGTTTAAAAATTTTAAGAGAAGTACGAATAATGCAAAAGCTTACTGGTTTCATTAAGGATAAAAAATTTATTTCTGGTTTAGCAATTGGCTATCTTGTTACCAGTTGGATGAATTGGGATTTTCCAGGAATTTATTTTTGGTGTTTCCTCGCTTCATGTTTATTTATTGGTAGCTGGATCTATTGTAGATGGAGCAAAATGAACGAAGATTATTACGACTAGGAATACATGTGAAATATTATAATCCTCTGCAGTCCACAATAAACAGAATTATGCTTATGGATGGATTTGTTAATGCTCATGCACATTTAGACAGAGCAAACACAATTACTCCAGATTCTCTAAAAGACTCATCGTTAGGACTACAAGAAAAATGGACCTATGTAGATAAAATAAAAAGAACATCCAGTGTTTGGGATTATAAGGAAAGAATTACAGACGCATTGATGATGCAGAAGTTTTATAACACAAGATATATTTGTAGCTTTATTGATATAGACCCTATCGCAGATTATACTGCTTTGACAGGGGCCTCCTTTGCAAAGGATGAATTTGACCAACAGGAAATAAAGCTAATAATCGCGAGCCAAACTCTAAAAGGAGTATTAAATAAAGCTCCTAGAATCCTTATAGAGGATGTATTAGACACAGTTGATATTATTGGCTCGCTGCCTGCGGCAGACGAAGGAAGAGAATCTGAGCACTTAGACGTCGTGCTTAACTGGGCTAAGCAAACAGGAAAAAGAGTTCACGTACATGTCGACCAAAACAATCGCCCAACAGAAAAAGAAACAGAACTCTTGGCTAGAAAGACGATTGAACATGGATTAGAAAGTAGGGTGACTGCAGTTCATGGAATTAGTATTGCTTGCCATCCAAAAAAATACAGAGAAGAATTGTATAAAATGTGTGTCGACGCAGATCTTACTTTCATCTGTTGCCCATCAGCCTGGATAGACCATAGGCGTTCTGAAGTTTTATCTCCCATACACAACTCAATTACTCCCGTCGATGAATTGCTAGAAAGAGGACTGAGAGTTGCAATCGGCTCAGATAATATATGTGACATATACAAGCCGTTCTGCAACGGAGACATGATAAACGAATTAAGACTTTTAATTGATTCTTGCAGAATTTATAACGAAGACGAACTAATTAATATAGCCGTAACGAACGGCCTAGAAGTTTTGGGAATGATGGACTAGAGATTTTATAGCTTACAAAGTTAACATAGACATCATTAAGAAATATAGTACAACGGAGAATATTCATGAAGCAAAACAAATGGTCTAGAAAAGATGTTCATGATTGGTGGAGAGAACAGCGTAAGCAAATGCTTAGCGAATGCGGTTGCGAAGACGAGTCATACTCAGTTTATGGAAAAGATATTTACACTCCAGAAGAATCGTTTGATATAAAAAGGCAGGTATTAGAAATGAATAATCAAGATTCTGCTATATGTCCAGAAAGCTATTCAAAGTCAGCTCAGGTGTTCTGTGATAATCCACACGAAATTTTGCAAGCATTAAGACCTTTAATGCGTCAAATCGGAGTAGGATGTCCTCAAAGTTTTGCCATGGCATTAACAGATATGTTCGAAGTTGCAATGGAAACAGGCGTCATAAAGCCGTTTAACACTGATGATTTAATTTAAAGGAGAAAAAATGATTAAAGTTGGAGACAAAGTAAGTTTATTTCACAACATTGGCAAAGAAGGAAAGGTAATCAATCTTATTCCAATTAAAACAACAACTTATTTCACTGGAGGTAGTGCTACAAATAGTTGGCGCATACTTATCGAGTGGAACGATGGTTCAAAAACCGAAGAAAATATCGGTGATGTAATGCGTGTCGAATAAAGGTGCAAAGATGTATTCTGCTAAAAAAGAATGGGCAAAATTTATTTTAGAAACCAAAATAAATTCTTTACTATTAGAAAGAAAAGTCCAAACATGGGAAGAAATGAAAGAAATTTTGGCTCTAGCCGTCAAGGCAGAAGAGCTAAAAGACATCGAACAAAGAGGCGAAGCAACTGGAAAAGTCATCAAAAATGTTTTAGAATATTTACCAGGGGTAAAGCTTTTTGCAGATGGAGTTAAATTAGGCGGACAAGTCAAGGATGCCATGGACGCCTCAAAGGCAGCAAGGAATGCTGATGATGCTTCGGCAGAAAAAAATCAACTTCTAGGTATATTCCACATCGATGACGGATACAAAGAGTTGGTTGATGATAAACTAGAATCTGAATTTATTAAATGGTTTCCTACTTGGCTCGAAGGAAAATCCGGATCGATAGGACAAGAAGAAGGTGACGTTAATTCCGTGTTTGAAGAGTTCCTAAAGCAAAGAGGAGATTTTGATGAAACAGTCGTGAACGCCGATTCTCAAGCAGATTTCACAGACATTGATTATCCAGAACAGGAAGGCGAATTTAAATCAGCAATGAAAAAAGCCGGTTCAACTCTTAAAGGTATTTTTAAAGGGCTTTTTTAAAACCCACTCATTTTACGCCACTGACGAAAAGCAAGACGAGCTTCAGAATTAAACCTGTTGGCTCGTTTTTTATTTTTTTGAAATTTGTTTTTATTTTCGATTTCTTTAATGAGCTCTTGTTTTTCTTCAGTTAAATCTTGATCCTCTGCGTCGTAGTAATCATTTTCTATATTCTCTTTCTCTATAGCGGACAATGCTTCTTCTATTAATTTCATTTCTCTTTTCGAAAGTTTCATAACTAAGACCTCTAGTTTTTGTTTTGTAGGTATAAATATTATTATGCCCATAGAAAATGTGTATAAAATTTTAAAGCCAGGTCAACTGATCAAGCTTTTAAATGGAAGCGTTGGGGTAATAGTTTCAGTAGATTTTCAGTTTAAGCCAGTTTGGGAAAAGAGTAAAAATGATCCTTGTATCTACAAGGCGCTCATAGACGGCTCTGAAGTTCTGTTGATTAGAGAATCATTTACGTTGTTATAAATGTTCGAGCAGAGAAGTGTTTGTAGTTGGGGAATTAGTTTGGGTTAGAGACGGAATTTTTTTGCATCAAATAAATGCAGGATTTGGTTTAGTAATACAAGTCGAAAAAATTGATTTGGATGAAAGTGTTATGATTTCTTGGAAAGTTTTGTTACATGGAAGGTTAGTTGAAGTCGATGCGTCGCATCTCAAACAACTCAAATGGTACAACAAACACTTATTATGTCTAGATGGTTCCCAAGGGAGGGTGACTTAGTCGCAGTTCCGCCAATGAAAAAACGTAAAGATGGATCCCAGCCCAAATGTAGCTACGGAATAATCGTCCAAGAAAGCAAAAATTCTGAATTTAAAGGCGCTTGGTGGGATGTACTATTTGAAGATCTATTGTTGTCACTTCATGTTCAGTGCATAACCCCACTGCTAGACAAGGAGGGGACATGGATAAAAAGAGGTATGAACGATACGAAATAGGTGACTTAATATATTGGACCAAAAAATCTATTGCGTTGATAATGAAGCCAAAAAACGCAGGAGATCTTTGGAAAATAGGAATAATAATTCAAAACAAATCTCCATCGAAGTATATAATATTATCCGAGGGATTGATTCAGGAATGTACACATACGATGGCCATGAGATTAGACAAAGCGTGATTTTATCAAGCGGTGATTTAGTACAAGTAAGAGCTGCTACAGATATTGACAGAACAAACAAGCCCATTGGCATAATTATACAGTGTAAATATGGGTTTGGAATTTCTGGTGAGGATTGGATTGTCTTTGTCAACGGTAAACTTTTAGAGATTCCTGGATCCATGATTTGGCCTCTAGAGAGTTATTATGAATTTTAAAAACAAATACAATCTGAAAAAACTACTTTTTGAAAAGAAAATTACGGAAGAAGAAGATCTTCAGATTTATCAAGCTTCTTTAGAAAAGGCATCTAAGGATGATGCTTTGGCAATATCTGATTTGCCAGGAAGCGGAAAACTGGCCAGTGTTGATGTTCCAATTGTTTGGTCAGATCTAGCCGACGGGGGAGTACAGAGCATTGCCTTTGAAAGTGTAAGCCTTTCTTTCAAAGGAGATAAGTCAGGAAAAAAATATAATTTACCAAGCATCATCGATAGGGGAGCAAAAAACGCTGAATACATAACTGCGTTTGCTTGTGGTTCTCAAGTGCAGGGAGATGCTGTGCCATTTGACTTAGGAATGCCGGCTACCACCCAAGATCTCAGATGGGAAATCAAAGATATGATTGGTGGTGACCCAGAGCTATCTGATGGTAAATCCGCTTCCTCGGCAAGACTGGGAACATCTGGATATACTCTGACTTTAAAAAATACGAGTAAGGTAAAACCGATACTAGAGCAGATTATTAAATCTCTGCAGCTAATAATTGAAAAAGGCGAAGGGAAAAAAGTAAAAACAGATGAGGGCGAAACAGATCTTAAAAAGGAAGCAGAAAAAGTATTAAAAATGTTTACCGATCGAAGCTCCATCGAATTTGGAGAGGAACTTGAACGCGATGGCAAAAAAGTCTCTGTATCAAGGTTCGGATCTGAGTCGGCAAAATACAAAAAGGATTATCAAAAATCACAACGGTTATTCGATCCTCAAGAAGACGCTGCAAAACTTAAAAAGGGTGGATCCTATAGTGTCATTGGCGCAATAAACTCCGGAGAAATCTCAGCAGGCATGATAAATCTATTTAAGGAGGCTGTCCTAAGATTTTCTTCCTTGCTTTTTAATGCTGGTCTTTACTGTGGAGATCCAAGAAATACAGTAACAATACAGATTCCAGATCCAGAAAACTCTGGACAGACAAAACCGCTAGAAATTACCGAAACAGCATTCGGAGAATTGGTTGCCTCATTAGGCGACTCAAAAAACCTAGATGAAGCCATCGGTAGTGTATTGGGGTGTCAAGTTTCTAGAATATTATCTAACCCAGTCTTCACTGGAAATTATGGTGATGTTGCTGAAGAAATTTCATCTTTGCTTTCTGTAGATCCGGCCACTGCAGATCCAGAGATGCCAATTACATTTATGAAAGAATATGTTGCAAAATCAAATTTAGAAGGGTTCATCTTTGTTACTGGAAACACTTGTTTTGTAGTTCCAAAGAAAGAATTCGAAAAGGAGATCCTAGAAGGAAGATTATCGCTTCCTGGTATTACACAAGGATCTAGAAAAATTCTATATAGGCCGTAAAGAGAAATAAAATGAAACCAAAAAACAAAGAAGAAAAATCACACTCTGTTTTCGACAGAGGAAGCTACGGAAAATCCATGGATCAATGGGTTGATTGGGCAACTGATAATTCAGAGCAAAATATTTCTGAAGTTTGCCAATCAGAAAAAAACACATATCCTAAAGAACATACTAGTGACGATGGAAGAATGTTTGATTATGGAAAAGTAAAATCAGATTCTCACGAGGGAAGAATGGCCAAGGCCAAACTTCATAGAATGGGAAAATGGTCGCAGTCACTTCATGATAGGCTTCACGATGGTGATGACCTTCCAGGCTGGGTTCAGGACAAAATTACGACAGCTGAGGACAGACTCCGATCCGCTTTCGAGTATATGGATTACAAGCTGAAACGATTGGCAGACGGCCATGTATCTCTAACAGAATCTATCGAGGATGAGATTGCAAACAATATGATGAAAATTTTAAAATAAAATGTAAAATAAGACACAGTACAATACATTTATTTATCTAGAATTTTTATCAATAAGGAATCCGTCTAAGGAGTCAAATATCTGGTATCTATACATAGTTGAATGCAAAGACAACACTCTATATACCGGTATCACTAAAGATGTGCAGAGACGCGTCTATGAGCATAACAACACTGCTTCTGGAGCCAAGTACACTCGAGCTCGCAGGCCTGTGAAGCTTCTTGGCTATTATGAAGTAGGCGAGAGCAGAGGAGTAGCACTTTCAGAGGAATCGGTTGTAAAAAAATTAACACATTCAGACAAAAGAAAATTAATAACTTCAGCTTCTCCAGATATATCTAACTTTAAAACAAGAAAAAGGAAGCGACGTGGGAAGAAAAAGAGAAAAACCAACCCTAGATCTCCACGGAATAAAACACGAAAACGTTCCAGTGTTAATTGACAGGTTTTTATACGAAAATAGAAAGTATTCCGGCCCGGCCATAATTATCACTGGTAAATCTTACAAAATGGAAAATATAGTTCTAGAAACATTAAGCAGATATTCTATAGAGAAAATGCCTTCCTTAGACATATTTAATACTGGACACATCACAATATATGTTTAAGTGTGGGATATTTGGTCTGCGCCCACAATCCATCAGGAGAAAAATAAAATGAGATCCACAAAAGATAGAATTAGAAAAATTGTTAGAGAAAACATCCAAGGAATTGCCGTCGGACCGAACAGAGGAAGAAGGTTCGCTGATTTAGCAATAGAGGCGATGGAGCGGCAAGATTACAACAGGGCTGCAAACATTATTATGGATAGTTTTATGATCGATGACACCTACGGTACTGAAGAAGAAGGATTAACCTTATTGCTTAAATCTTTTGGAACACCGATACTGGAAGAAGAATTGCAAGCAATAGTCGATCACTGGAGAGAACAATTTAAAGCTGGCGCCTATGATATTCGTTCTCCAGGATTAAAAGAAGCACAACTAAAAGAATCAGTCACCGACATGATGAATTTAGAACAAATGATCAGCACTGCTGCAGTGGATGTTGCGCAAGAATTTAACGAAATGATGATTGAACTAGTTGAAGAAGATCCTGGAATGATAACCAGCATTGGCGGTTCCATTAAATCATGGCATGAAGAAGCCTATAGGGCAACAATGGATCTCGAAGGCCTTATCGAAGATGCAATTAAGAAAGCAATCGAAACCGTAGAAACACAATTACATAACGGCGACTATAGTCGCTAATAAACATTTTACCAAGTTTTTAAAGGAGAAATTAAATGAAGATTTCAAAAAGACGACTTAAGAGAATCATTGCAGAAGAATGCGGAGCAATGGGCTTAACAGCAGACTTAGGGCACGAAGCAGTTTCGCAGGCACTCCCAGCCCTATCAGAGAGTGAAGCACCAGAGGCCGAGTTAGTTACAGAAATGCAAGGAGCCCTTTCAGGACTTCAGATGGTTGTTGAATCGTTAAACTCTGCCGCAACACTTTGTGTCGACTGTGTTCAGGAAGTCGCTGCTCAAGCACCAGTACTTCAGGCTGTTGCAACCCAGGCACAAGCGCTGCAAGAGATGTTGGAAGCACAAGTTCAAGTTGTTTCTGAATCAACAGATCATGATGCCGGCCACGAAGCAATGTTACCGGAGCCACTTAAGCAAATTCAAGCAGAAGCAATTCGTAGAAGCCGCCGACTAAGGCTAAATAGAAGAAAATAAATCAATTTTAAAGGAAAATAAAATGAAAATATCAAAAAGACAATTAAAAAGAATAATCAGAGAAGAGTACTCAAGAATCCTTCGCGAAGGTCGACTAGGGTATGACGAAATGGAAGGGAACATGCCCAGCGGTGCAACCGATCTTATGGACATTGCGCAAGGTGCTTTCGAGGCCGGTGACGGTGACCGCATCATCAATCACTGGATGCAAACACTCGGTGAAGCTGCTTTTGAAACCGGTCAAGTCGACGAAGAAGACTTCATGGCGATTCAAATGTATGAACAGCAATACAATCCGAATCGATATGATCCAGGTCTTATGATGAAGCTGATGCAAAATCTATCACAAGATGCAATCGATTTGTTGTACGGAGGATAAAATGAAAATTACAAAAAGACAACTAAGAAAAATCATTAGAGAAGCTGCGATGTCTTTTGACCAGGCAGACGATCACTACGTAGGCGGTGTTCGAATGACCGGACCCGGCGCTGATAATGTTTTTGGCAAAAGAAAGCGTGACGATCGATCGATCGAAAACAAGATTATGAGTATGTCTGGCGAACAACACCGCGATCTGATTCATTTCATTATTGAAAAAGCTCAATATACTCTGAAGCGTGAAGGATTAGAAAAAGCAATCGCAGAAGCCATGGCTAAAATCAGTTAATCTTTCAAAAAGGGCACTATCATGAAAATTACAAAAAGACAATTAAAGAGAATAATCAAAGAGGAAAGAGCTCGTCTATTAAGAGAAAACGTTGCAGACAGACTGGAAAGCGCAGTTATCGCCACTCTTGAAGACACGCTTGACTTGCCTGGAATGAACTTAGATCCTGAGCAGGCTGCACAGATTGTGCGAAACAGCGTCAATCATATTCTTGATCAGGCCGTTGAAGGCTTAAACCAGACCATGGACGATGACTTCGATCCGGACCGACCAGCCTACAGAAGGTAAACATAATATGAAAATTTCAAAGCGCGAACTACGAAAAATCATTAGAGAAGAAAAATCTAAAATAATAAACGAAGGACTTCCATCTAGTCAGGTTCCCTACCGTATACAAGATGGATTAGATAGTTTCGGTTATAGAATGGCAGAAGAGTTAAATGGCATGCTCTATCAGCTTGATTCTAATTGGCACGATAATGCAGAAGTATATGCCGCAGTTCGTAGGATGCTGGAAAACATTAAATCAGAATATATGTCTGGCAGCTAAGGTTGATAAGATGAAAAAAAGATCATCAGTAAAAAAGATATGTAGTAAATGCAAAACAATAAAGCGTAAGGGCGTGGTCCGCATCATTTGCGAAAACCCGAAACACAATCAAAGGCAGGGTTAAAATGAAAATTACAAAAAGACAACTTAAAAGAATTATTAGAGAGGAATACTCAAGAATAATTTCAGAAAACCACATTGCACCGTATCAACAAATTTTAGATTTGTCAGAACGTCCGGGTGGAGTCGATTTAGACGAAATTAACCATCTTTTCGGGAAAACAGGTTTTGATATCATTGATGAAATGATCGACGAAAATTTAGTCTGGCTAGACGATCAAGAAGGAATCGTTTATGCTAAGGAGTCTCCTGGTATAAATTCTGCCATAGAGAAATATCTAAAATAATAAATTAAAAATAAAAAATCGTTGTAAATTTGGTCCTCCTCAAGTATAATAATATAGTGATCAAGCTAAGGAGTTGACATGAAAGGTGTATTACAAGGCTAAAAATCTAGCCATTAACAACGGAAGGACTTATCATCTTGCTGCTATTCTTCGTCGAAACGGCAAGGTTGTTAAGATTGGTGAAAACACAAACAAGACCCACCCGCGCTTTAAAAGGCAATATGCTGATGGGACTTGGGCATCTCATATGCATGCAGAAATGAATGTTCTCAGGTTTGCAAAACCAGGTGATGAATTGGAAGTAATGCGTTTTTCGAAATGCAATCATGAAATCACAATGGCTAAACCATGTTGTATCTGTATGCAAGCGATAAAGGACGCTGGTATTAAAAAAGTTAGGTACACCAATTGGAAAGGCGAATGGCAAAATCTTAATCTCTAAATATTATTGCCGGCCCGTAGCTCAGGGGTAAGAGCAGTGGTCTTATATACCATGTGTCGTGGGTTCAATTCCCACCGGGCCAACCATAGAAAAAGAATTGCCCCTTAGCTCAGTTGGTTAGAGCAGCTGACTGTTAATCAGCGAGTCCGCGGTTCGAGTCCGCGAGGGGCAGCCATTTTGGGGAGTGGCGAAATTGGCAGACGCGCCGTCCTGTCTCGACGGTGTTATAACAACGTTATAACTTGGAGGTTCGAATCCTTCCTCTCCAGCCACTTAGTGTGTGATTGTTAATTTAAAAAGGAGGTAATAATCATGGCTAAAGCAAGAGTAAACAACTCAAACAAGAGAAACCAGAACGGCCCAAAGAAGACAAGGCAGGGACTAAGCTCTAGAACTATTTATGGTTCCAAGGGTGGAGGCAAAAATGGATCCAGACCTTCTAAACTATATAGAAAGAAGTATAGGGGACAAGGTAAATGATTTATGGCCTGTGTTTGTAAAAGTAAAAACAGCTACAAACACAGGCCATAAAACAACCTATTTTATGTTTTCAGTTGATGGGGCATAGTGTAATTGGCAACACTGCGGATTTTGGTTCCGCCATTCAGGGTTCGATTCCCTGTGCCCCTGCCAGAAATTTATATAATAAATAATAGTTATTAATATAATGAAAACTTTAAAACTTGACAGTTCTTTTAGGCCAGTACAGATAATCGATTCTTATGATGCTTTTGGAATGATTTACATGAAAAGAGCAAATCTAGTTGAATCTTACCCTGGAGAGTTTCTTTATTCAACACACGACAGGTTTCCATTGCCTTGTGTTATTTCTTTAAATCGTTACGTTAAAATACCAAAAATTACTTTGACCTGTAATAGAAAAAATGTTTTTTGGAGAGACAAAAACACATGCCAGTATTGTTCCAAGGTGTTCCCAAGCGAAGAATTAACAATGGACCACGTAACACCAAGGAGCAAAGGCGGCCCCAAAAGTTGGGAAAATATTGTTACATGTTGCAAGAAGTGTAATCAAAAAAAAGGAAATAAACTTCCTAGAGAGGCCGATATGATTCCTTTGAGTATTCCATCAAGGCCGTCTCCATACATGTTTTACACTCTAGGAAAAGAGGTAATACATCCTCAGTGGGCACCTTATTTAGGAAAGTATAAAATTAAATAAAAAACCCTCGCATGCGAGGGTTTCATTTTATACTATAACGATGGTTATCGTCCCATCAGCTCTTTCCAGTTTTCGTTGTTACTCCATGGGCCCTCAATGAACGGCAGACCATCGAACCTGCGCGTGTAATCATCAGATTGAGTCTTTCTAAGTTTCCACAACGCGTTACGACTGTTCTCAGCACCAACAACAGGGGCTAGCATGTTGGACACCAACGTGGTGTCATAGTATGCGCTAAGCTTATCGAAGAAGTCCTTAGGGATGACATTTCCAATTAGGTGCTTATAGTCTTTTTGCGATGCAAAAGTTCCATAAACCTCTTCAATCTCATATCCTAAATCTTCCATGAGAGCACCTAGAGCCTCATACGTCATTTCATTAGGGTGATTATCAGCAGCGCCTGTCTTCTCATCATAGCAAGGAGTTGAAACCCAAAAAACAGAATCCTCATGCATTAGTGTTCTTGCTCTGCGAAGAAAATGATTAGCTTGGTATGGTTGGACATGTTCAATTACTTCAAGACAAACAATGGTGTCGAAAGTTTTGTCTTCACCAAAATCGTGAGTAAGAAAGTCCGCTCGAGCATGAAGAGAAACGTTTTTAAGAGAATTAGATTTACCGGATAAGACAGTGTTTTCCAACCGTTCAGTTCCTCGAGTTTTAAATTTATCAGCAGCTTCAAGTCCAATATATTCGTTGCACTTAACTCTGTTACAATGCATAGAATTAAGTAATTGAAGTTCAGGTCCACAGCCAACGTCTAGAACAGAGGGTCCATTACCTCCGTTGAGTTTTCTTGTTTTAGTCGAAAGTAAATGCTTACCTACGACATGAGAATATCGGGCTGCATGGGCAATATAATCCCTGTGTAATTGTACTCGCTGCATAGCTGTCTCCACTGAAAGATGTGTTCGGTTAAAATCTTCTCGGTAGCGCTTAAGCTCTTCCTTGTCGATTTGTTTTGTTGTGATTGACATGTTAACTCCTTTTGTCATGTATTTCTATTATATTAAAAAATTCGAAGTTGTTCAAATTATACAGTGACATTTTTTATAAAATTTAAAGCTAAAAAACGGTGTAAAAAACAAACTAATGGGTTAAATTATTATATAATAATAAACATGGAGCAAACATGCAGGCAACAACGCCACTTGAAAAGTATTTGGTCTTATCGAAAAACCAGGTAGAAATTTCGAACATTCTTATTGCAACTACGTCTGTAGTCGATGTAATAAAAGAGTGCGAAAAACAGATTGAGGATTACCGGGAAAAAAACGATCCAGACTCAGAAGAAATTAAAAAGAACGCTGCACTAGACTTGCTATTGGCAGAGGCGACTATTATAATGATGGCGGAAAAGCTGGAAACAGAATTCGGAATTTGTGCATAGGGAAATCATGTCTAAAAATCAGAAAAAATCAAAAAACACAAAAGCATCTAAACCTAGAAATTGGTTGGCGGTTCACGCATTTCAGAGATCTGGAAGCGGTAAACACAAAGACAAATCAAAGTATACTAGAAAACCCAAGCACAGAAAGGTTTCATATGAAGCCGGGTGATTTGGTAAGAAACAAAAATTCAGAATCCGGCGAGCTTGGTACTTTTATAGGCTACCGTGTATTTGACGGAAAATATGAGTGCGCAGAGGTTATGTGGTTTAATAGATCGAGCCCCAACGGAAACAGAGTAAGTACAATACAAAAAAATCTTATTGAGGTAGTAAAATGACAACACAAGAAATTTATATCAAAGCAGGCTTAGACAACCAAGAAATTAAAAGCATGCCATATTATATTGAGGGCAATCTAGATGATGATTTTTTTGATTCTACAGCTTATGAAAAACTCTATGAATATTTTGCCTTTGTAACTTATGAAATGCCTTATGGAACTGCGAAGGCCCGTGATGGAGATCCAGACATATGGATCCTTGATAGATTGGAAGAATTAAATGAAAGTCGGTGACTTAGTAAAAGTAACAAGGTTTGGATTAACGCAACTTGAATATGCAAGTAGACTTCCAGGGCTAGTAGTGTCGGTGCCAAACAAAATGAGGCTCGGTTCACCACCGGTCATATATGTTTCCTGGCCAGACAAAAGCAAGCCGGCCCCAATAAATGTAAGATGGCTCGAAAAGATAAACAGCAAAAAATTATAATCAACCAACCGGAACAAAAATGAAAATTAGAATGACAAAAACCATTTTCCAACATAAAGACAACAATGAGTTTCAGGAATCCATCCACGTACCGCTAGAAAAAATAACGGAGTATATGTTGGCCGGCTGGTCTCCAGCGGAGGAAAAAAGTTTACTAACCGAAGAGGAAGATGTGTTTTCAGATTCTGAATATTTTGAACCTGATATTGATGCGTCTAATGCAGTAGACAGAGATATTGAAAACGCTGTTTTTTTTGCAGAACATACGAAAGAAAATGTGTGCAAGGCTATAGAAAATATTGACATTCTAAATGCTGCGATTTCTCACTTAGGAGACATACAAACAGAAGATGAACACATCCCCGGTGAAGCTTCTCTCCAGAATTCTTCAGGGTTTTCCGCTGCTTTTGCAAGAACCGGACGGAGACTTTGGATGTGGGTAACTGGCAAAGACCCAAAAACTATGGAGCAAAAATGGGAAACAAAATGCCTTTCCCACACTAGAGCAACAAAGGCGTTTTATAGACAACTACAGAACTATGAAAATTTTGATTCTACTGTAGATCTTGCTCGGTACATCGCTGCATTTCACTGGAAACAGTTGGAGCACATTCTGGAGGATGGATACACAGGGATTACTCTTCCTAAAGTGGATAAAAAGAAAAATTACACAACACCTAATTCAACAGCTTGGATGCCAATTTCTGGAGCTAAGGTTTTGTCAGTAAAGGGAGGAGGTACCCAGATTCTTTGGGATAGCAGAATGATTTGGTTGCCATCTTCACAAATTAAAAAGATCTCTGGAAGCCTCAGTATTCCAACTTGGCTAGCTAAAAAAAATAACATGATTTAATTTTGCTAACAATAGTATGGAACAACCTAATTAAAAGCATAATTATTCTTGCTGTTTGGAGAAGATTATGCTTTGGTTATTGTTGGGTTGCTTTCTTCAGAAGTGGTCTCCAGTGGATTCCGCCTACGTTGAAACAGAAACCTATCCAGTTTTTGAAAATTGCGAAAACACAATTCAAAATTACGCCTGTGATTTTAGTGCGATAAATGAATTTTCACAGGAAACAAACCTGTACGACTTTTACAGCAGACCAATTGTATTAGATTTGTCTGCTATGTGGTGTCCACCCTGTCAAGCTGCTGCTGCAGAAGTAGAGGAATTGGCAAAACTGTATGAGGACGAAGACCTAATTTACTTAACTGTTTTGATAGAAAATAAACAGGGTTTACCTCCAACAGAAGAAGACATAAAATGGTGGCTAGAGGAATGGGGAATTATCGAGCAACCTGTTTTAGGATCAAACAGAGGACTAATAGATAACAACGATGCTGAAAAAGGCTGGCTCTTGCAGGGCTGGCCAACTTTTTATTTCATTGATGAGGAAATGAAAATTCAAGGGTATATGAATGGGTACTCTAGAAACGGAGTAATCGATGGAATAAATTTTATTACCGAGAAAAGTAAATGATTATCACTGAAAATAATTTAAGAAACTTAATTAGAAAGATTTTAATTGAGAAAAGAATGGCTCAGCTCCCGGGTTACTCAAAAAACAAAGAACTAGAGATCTATGACGATCTAATGAATCCGGAAAACGATGAACTAAGAGACGAAGTCTTTAACTTGATCGATCAGTCATATGCTTACTTAGGAGGCAATGTTGATATCAGGCATCCAGACGACCTTATGAATCCATCTCAAAACGATTACGATCCATTTTATGTCTGGGACATTGACCCGGATCCCGAGCCAGATGTTGTTAGAGGCATGAAGCCCAAGTCTGGGAGTATGAAGCTTTCTCTTTCAGCAACTGATGGTTCTGCTATTGCTAGCGAATACTCTAAGGCAGACACTATTAGGAGATTAAAGAGTGGACACGCATGGGCAGAAATGAGCGGAAGATCTGCATCAATGGCAATGAAAGCAAAAGTTCCAGCGATTACCGATAAAGACATCGCGCTAGCTTACATTGCTAAGCCGAATGTTATTTGGCATGGTGAACATCCATTTTTCAAAGACCCGTCAAACCCAATTTATAAAGATCTTTCGATAGAAGCTCAAAAATCCAAGACACGTGCTCAGTTTATCGGCCAATATGATGGATGGTACGAAAGAACTTTAGGTGGTGTTCCACATGTAAAAATGGTTTTTGGTGGATAATAGTGAGCTATCTTAGAGAATATATTAGAATAATTTTACTGGAGCAGTTAAAAGACTCTTTCCAGGGTAAAAAAATGATCTTTATGGCAGGAGCCCCGGGATCCGGAAAATCTACCGTGTTAAACCAGCTAGGTTTATTAGAGCAATTTTCTATAATAAATCCCGATGATTGGTATGAACCTTTTCTTAAAGAAGCAGGAATAAGTTTAGACATTGCTTCATTTACCCAAGAATATTTTGATATAGTCTCCGCATTAGAAGCAGGAAAAGAACAAGGGTTAGATGTCTCAGAACTGGAGAAAAAGAGAGCAGAGCTCAGGCCAACAATGTCTACTAATGCAAAATTATTTAATACTGCAAGAAAACAAGCAAAACAAAAAGCAGCACATTTAAGTGCAGAAGGAAAGGATTTTATTATCGACGGAACCGGAGGAAGTTATAGAGAAATATCAAAATTAAACTCTGTATATTTGCAAATGGGTTATGACACCGCGATGGTTTATGTATCGGTTCCTAAAGATATTTCTCTCGAGAGAAACTTCCAACGAGGAGAAAAGGGAAAAAGAAGGTTGCACGACAAAGCAGTTTCAAGAAGCTGGGAATCTGTTAACAGAAACAAAGAACTATATGAAGAATTGTTTGGTTCTAATTTTTTATTCGTAGATAATTCCGGAACATACGAGGATTATCAGGAGAGAATAGAATTGATAAGACCGGCGATGGAAAATTTTCTAAGATAATGGTGGCCAGAAATGGAAAAAATAAGAACGTTTATAAGACATATTTTATTAGAGTACATTTCTCGAGAGGATGTGGAGGATGTAAAGCAGACTGCTTATCTGGTACACCATGGTCAGAAAAGAAGAGATGGAACACCATATATTAGTCACCCACTAGAGGTTTACAATATAACCAAAAGGTATTATCCATCGAATCAGGGCGCACAACTGTTGGCTCTGCTGCATGACACGCTAGAAGACGCAGAAAAGGTTGGAAATCTCACGCAAGATGAGGCATTTCAAATGATACAAAATTCAATACACGATAGGAAAATTTTAATACAGATAAATCGAGCATTGGAACTTTTAACTCATGATAAATCTGTTCCGTACGTCGAATATCTTCAAAGTGTATTGTCAAATCCTTTAGCGGGAATTGTCAAAATATCAGATCTAATACACAATCTTTCGCACAACCCATCTCCGCGCCAAATTAAAAAATATTCAGATGCACTCTCCGCGGTTAGGATTCCCAGGTGGATATCTGATGAACACAAAAAGGAACTGTTAGATATTTTAGGATTCCATAGAAAATGACTAATTTACTCCGCGAATACATAAGACAAATTCTTTTAGCAGAGGCTGCCGATGCTGGTAGATTATTCACCAATGAACTCGAATCTAGATTCGAATCCCGCCGAGGTGGTGCTTTGGCGGTCTCCTTTCCAGATGGGTGTGAAGTTAGATTTGTCATTGGCCCTGCGTTGGTTCCACCTTTCGGCGATGATGACACCCCGATAGCAAGATGGGATTTTATTGCTACATTAGACTCCGCCGGCCGTGAGGATGAATCGTGTTATCAAAAAGGGTATGCACGAATAGCTATGGAACAAGTTTTAGATATTGCCGACAAGCACGGCGTTATCCTGAGTGGGACACCTGATGCTTTTGGAGATATATCGACCGCAGACGATGAAGTGTTAACAAGATTTTATTCATCCTTAGGATTTGCTCCTGGTAGGTTTGGGTATATGGAGAGGAAACCACGATGAAATTACTCCGTGAATACATAAGGGAGCTATTGACAGAATCAGTCAATCCGAAAATCATGTCAATGATTGATGCTCTCGAAAAAGCTAAAGGCTATGTAGAGATCTTGCCAGACAGAGTTACAGTTTGGGAACCTACTGAAATTTCACCTCGCAATTGGGTTGCCATGGTCGCTTATGAAACTTCCGCATCTGCTGGCTCCGGAAATTGTGCTGGCGCTGCTGCAATAGTCACGGCCTCGAGTGCTAAAACAGGTATGGGTCCATTAGCTTATGATGTTGCTATTGAATTGACTGGCGGTTTGGGGCTTATGCCAGATAGATTTACTGTTAGTGATTCTGCAAAAGCTGTTTGGAGCTATTATTATAATAACAGGCCAGACGTCGAAACTGTACAAACAGACAACTTTGATAATCAATTGACACCAGAAGAAGAAGATAACTGCGTTCAAAGGTCTTCTCTAAGAGACAAAGGTCAAGAAAACTTTAACCAATCTGTCCTAAGCAAGGTATATAAAAAATCAGACACTCCAGTAATGGATGAGCTCCGTAAGAGGGGAATGCTAACATGAAACACTTGCGACAATACATAAGACAGATACTTCTGACGGAAGGGATTAAAACAATTGAAGACATACCAGAAGGTGTAAAAGTTGAGATTGACGAATTTGGATACAGAACTGATATTAACCTATCTTCCAGTTTCGACAAAACCCGGTTCCACAAGCCTTACGGCACAATCAGTATCGAAGAAATAGACAATGAAGACAAAATCGGAAACTGCGGCGGAGCTTGGGCAATAGCTATGGTTACTGCCGACCAAGGATGGGGTCCCTTTCTTTATGATATTGCGATTGAATGGGCCACACAAAACGCTAATGGCTTGATTGCCGATCGGTCTGAAGTTTCTTCTGATGCAAGAAGGGTCTGGGCTTATTATCTTAACAACAGAACAGATGTTACTGCTCACCAGTTAGATGATCCATTTAATTACCTTACACCAGAAGGTGAAGATAACTGTGACCAAGAAATGGCAGGCGGCCGCCACCAGATGTATGGCGGAGAGAGAGACCGCGGATCAGACTGGGTAGACTCCCCTTTGAGCAAAAGATATACAAAACCTCCTACAACAATAAACGCTCTCAAAGCAGCTGGAAAATGGGACAACAGGGGGGAAAGCTAGTGAAACACTTGCGACAATACATACGATCTGTATTAAAAGAAGTAGCGTATAACAGACGCGATGCTTTCCTTGCAGATCTATATGGTCAAGACTTCGATCACAACTTTATTGAAAGAGGCGAAGACGACGAAGCTTATAGAAGAATGGCAGCCGCCGGCCGCAAGATGAAAATTGCTTTTGCTGCGCACGCAGATCGACAGTATTTAGACAGCTTAAAATATGTGCACTGGACTGAATACGGAAGAAGAGCGCTCGGAATGCTGGCGCCAGATGTCATAAAAGTAGATGTAAACCCTCGAGATGAGTTAAGTGCCATGGCATACAAGCCTGGCGAAATCCCGGGCAATTCACAATTCTTCGGACAGTATGGGTTGATCATCACAGGACATGTTACGCTTTTGAGTAACGACATGAATTCTCTGCAGACCGGTTATACCCCTTCTTATAAAACAGCGGCTCCACAAAGAGTGGCTTCATCCGGAGCGAACAAAGGTATCAGTTATGCATACACCCAAGACATTGTTTTGTCAGCTGAAGACTGGGACCCGCAGGGTCAATTAGGAAACGAAGCCTTGATCGACAACTGGGAGATTCAAGGCTTGATAGTGCCAGATAGTGAATACGATAAATTCGTCATGTATATGGATAAGATATACGAAAAAACTGGCAAAGAATATCTGCTTTATAAAGCGAGTCAGATGTCATGAAATACTTGCGGAAATACATAAGACAGCTACTGACTGAAGAAACTATTCCAGCCGGACAGTGTTACCCATTCGCTGTTAACATGGCAAAAAAATCGCAAGTGTCCGACAGGAATAATCTTAAGAAATTTAAAGTTGTTCATGGGAAAGTAACGGACAAATTTAGCGGTGATTCTTACAATCACGCATGGGTCGAAAAGGAAAACCTGGTGTTTGATGATCAGACAAAGTTCACTAAACCGGGCGGTATACCAAGAAATGTTTACTATGATTTATACCAACCCCAAATATTTAAAGAGTATACAGCAGCTGAAACTATAATCAACTGTGTTAATACTAAACATGCGGGTCCATGGAAATGAAACACTTGCGGCAATATATAAGAAGAACCCTAAAGGAAAATTATTCTCAGAGTTATCAATATGTTTATCATGGGACTTCAGAAGAATCGGGAGAACAGATAGAAGAAAGAGGTTTCGATACTTTGTTGGTCGGCAAAAAGTCCGGTGACGCGTCGAACAAAGGAATATCATTTACTGTTGAAGAAGAAATTGCTGTTGAACACGCTATATGGGCTTGGGCCAAAAATGGAAAAAGTTCAGAATATGGGGGTGCATTAGTTGTTATGCAGGTTTCGGATTTAAACATTCTCCCCGGGAAAG
Source organism: Methylococcaceae bacterium TMED69 (assembly GCA_002170535.1). Classification (GTDB taxonomy): domain Bacteria; phylum Pseudomonadota; class Gammaproteobacteria; genus TMED69. The sequence continues at coordinate 200,614 of NHDW01000006.1, read as the reverse complement.
CTTTTAATAATCTTTGGGACGAACTAGGATCCCAACCGGCTGCAGTCGACTATGCCATAGCTAACGGCTACGATGCAGTAGAATATTTTGATTTTGATTCCGGCGATGGAATAGAAGAGCTCGAAGTTTTAATTTTCCCGCATGCGGTCGAAGTTTATAACGTGAGATATATCGACCCCAACGATTATCCAGAAATCTCCACCAATTATTAATAGGTTTATCATGAAACAATTGCGACAATACATAAGACAGATACTTTTAGAAAGAGCAAACTTCACATTTAAAGGATCCTCCAACTACTTTCGAGTTGAAATGCCCGGAGTAGGTTATGCACAAGGTGGACAAGACCGCCGCTTCCCCGAATGTCAAGACGATGTTGATGCAATTATGCAGATGCCCGAGTTTATCGCAGCAAAAGAAAAATACCTATCCGAACAAAAACCGGATTATGACATAAAGAGGAATCCGGAAACGGGCAAGTACGAAAGAGTGCTATCAGACAAACCCCCGAAGTTTTATCCAAGGTATTATTCTGTCGACAATGCTTGGATTACCAATCCAGAAAATAGAGGTAAGGGCCATGGCCGGCAGATTTACGAAGAGTTTATTAGAAAAGCTGTCGAGTTTTCTCCNGGNGATACACTANGGNGGAGTATTNATAGCTGGTGCNCATTGCGTTCAAACTAAGGGTTCAACATCNTCCGACGCAAAACGTGTATGGGAAGCGCTCGTACGAGACTATCCAGTATCTCACGGGTGGGTCATCTTTATAAGGACAAATGGATGAAACACTTACGACAATATATAAGAAGAATTTTATCAGAAGAAGCTATTCGTATAGGGGCATCTGAACAAAAATCCGACAGCGGAAACCTTAAAGGATTCATGGATGAGTACGAAAGCCAAAGCAAACGAAATCCTATAGGTATGCCAGGAGAAAGATACTGGTATATGGGTGAGATCGATGGTAAATACTGCCTAGTAATCACCAACCTCTTTATAGATAAACAACGAAATAATATCAAGTGGTCTAGCATTCAGTTAGTGCCGCCAGGTGCTTGCGAAGGTCAAGGATTTGCCTCGAAGATAATGAATACAATAACTTCATTGGCCGATAAACACGGAGTAACACTCCGCTTAGATGTTGAGCCTTTTGGCCAGGAATCCCTTACTGACGAAGATCTTTTTTCATGGTACAGTCGGAATGGTTTTGTAAAGTCTGATGATTACTATGACGTAATGGAAAGACTTCCGAATGGAGGTAATACATGAAACACTTGCGACAATACATAAGACAGATATTAAAAGAGAACGTCAGCTCAGACACCCTAGTCATCGTCGACGTCCAGCCGGCTTACGAAAGTAATACTCCATTCGATATTGGAGAAATGATAGAGTGGGCTCATGAAAATTATTCAAGAATCCTCGTATTGTGGAACGGTCCGGATCTTGGATTCGTCGATCAGAAGGGTCTCATGAGTTTTTATTTTGAGAAACTCGGAGAATACCTGGGAGATTACGAACAAGCAGACGAAATGGTTTACGAACTTGGCCAAAAGGCTGAGTTTTTCGATAAGGGATACGGGTTCTTCCGGGATTTAATGGACGATGATCGATGCTATCCGCGGCAGCATATCGTAAAGATTGTCAAGTACATGCTCGACAACGACGTCAACATGTTGTACGANCTTACNGAAGATCAGTTTGCACAAATCGACGTTCCTGATCTTCTGTTCGATGAACTTCAAAACTATGGATTCAATATTCCAGAGTTAGCCGATGAACTTCCAAATTGGAATGGCGCCGATATCGTGGGCGGCGATGAGGACGAATGTATGGCAGAGGTGCTAATCTTGGGTACAGCTCAAGGATTATCTTTCAACAAGATACCAAAGTATATTTATTAATTGGAGCACGACCCATGAACCACTTGCGGCAATACATAAGAAACATACTTTTCGAAAATCGGCAAGATCTCGAGATGATTGTGTCACAATTTCGAGATGAGCTAGAATCAGAATGGGATTGGGAAGGCGACAGAGGATGTTTTAGAGGCATGTGTTCAACTGTTTCCGGCGAACTGGTAGAAAGGCTGAAAGAAAACGGCATCAATGCATTCAGGGTCAATGGACAATATCTAGATCCCTCAGAAGATTATGAACCAGATATGGATGCGTGGGATCAAGACGATATCGATCAATATTACGAGGACATAGAATACGGAGAAATACCCGCAGCAAACCATTGGTGGGTAGAAGCAGATGGGAAAATATTTGACGTTACAGCAGATCAATTTCATCCGGGAGAGGAAGAAGATTATCGTGTAGTAATCCTCCCTGCAAATCACTACAGTTACAGAGCGCTTAATCGATGAAACACTTAAGACAATATATAAGGCAGATACTTCTTACTGAAGCTGCTAAAGGACCTACCGATCTTCCGGACGACATTTTCGTTCAAATAAAAGCTGATAATGAATTTGCAGAATTTGAGATCGTCAAGAAACGAAAAGAATATAATGGCGNACCGGTATATTCAAGAGCGGTAGGCGCAGGATCTGCCAGTGGTCGTGATGATGGAATATACGGATCAATTCAGCTTTACAAAATATCTAGTGGCGAGGTAGACAGAGTAGGACCATGCCTCGAAGCTTGGATGATAAGTTGGTCTCAAGCATCTCCGGGTTATGGGCCAATGCTTTATGATCTTGCAATGGAATATGCGACAGCACAAGGTTCTGGCCTTATGGCAGATCGATCAGAAGTTTCCGGTGATGCAAGAAAAGTTTGGGGCTACTACTTGGACAGTCGAAGTGATGTAATACCGGTACAGCTTGATGACGCATATAGCGAATTGACGGATACTTACGAGGATGATTGCGATCAAAAAGTAGCCGGTGGAAGCGATTGGGATGCGACGATCGACCAGGATGACATCGATGATAATTGGCCACAACACCCTTTATCCAAGATGTATAAGAAATCGAATAATTCGACTACTCAAGAACTAAAAGCTTTAGGAAAACTGGTGGAATTATGAAACATTTAAGAGAATACATAAGGCAAATACTTTTGGAATCTATATCCTTGGACGTAGATGTTGGCGATGTAATACTAACCGGCAGATTTAAGAACAAGAGAACAATTGTAAAGAAAATCGGCAAAGATAAGCATGGGCACCCAACAATAAACGGAAAGTCTATTCTTAAGTTTAAGATCGAAAAGCAATTGCCGGTAAAAAAGAGATCAGCTAAAACGAGAAAAGAGTTGAACGAGGCAATGGTCGACCCAGCTTCCGCAGCAACAAGAATGGCAATGTGGTCTTCATATTATGGTGATGTTGATGTTCCAGATGGTATAGAATTAGATTTCGTTATGTATGATATAGAAGGAGCAAAGCAAACTCTAGAAAACGAAATAGATTCTGTTATGGAAAATTACGATCCTAATGAAGGAATGCGGGATGACTATATTGCGGACTACACGTTCGATATTATAAATCAATCGATCATAGAAAATATAATGGCGGTTTTGAGAGTTAGAACACCTGGAAGATATGGCCCATGTAACAAAGCATGGGAAGTTATCAGATCTGCTGCCGAACCGGGATATGGACCAACCATTTACGATGCTGTTATGTCAATCGCTCCAAATGGACTAACCTCTGATAGATCTTCTGTTTCTTCACAAGCTCAAAGCGTATGGAAGTTTTATGCAGATAATCGAGATGACGTTGAAAAACAATATTTAGATGACGAAGAAATAGAAATTACATATAAAGAAACAGATGACTGTTTACTTAATGGGCACCGTTCTGCTGACGCCATTAAGAAAGCTATGAAAGATTTGTTTATGGATTGGTTTGTAAACAACTACCAAGAATGGTATGAATTTGGAAAAGTAATGGATAACGGAGAATGGGAAACTCTAGACCCAGACGAGATCCTAAACGACATAGAAGTTATGGCACGTGCCTCTAAAGAGGCCCAAGACATAGCAATCGACGAAATAGAAGAAGATTATGGTGAATCATACGAAGATATTATCCAAACAATCAGAGAAGAATGGTACGAAGAAAAAGTAGAAGCAGAACATTCAGGATCATTTTTTGACGATTATCCACCAGGAGGGGATGATGCAGGGTATGAATTAAATTTGTCATACAATACAGATTCTTCAATGGGTGCTTTTGAACAAATGTCAGATAATCACTATAGCTTTATAGAGCTTTCAAAAGAAAAAGAATTAGATTTTGACTTGATAGAAGAATTCGCGGGTGAAGGACCAGGTTTGCTAGTTAGGGATTTCTTTAGTCAAAAGTATTGATGAAATACAACATCATGAACAAATTTATTGAACACAATATAATATAAACACTATAGGAAAACTAGAAACGGAGAAGATCTATGAAAAAACTTCGAGAATACATAGAAAAAAATATCATAGTAATCCCACCGCCACCAGATTTAGAAACAAAAATCGAAGAACTCAACTACATTAAAAAAAGAAGAGATGATCCGGTAACTGCAGATAAATATTCTAAAATATTGGACCTAAATGGAGCTGAAATATTCAACCAAATCTTAATCAACGCAGGGTTTAGAGATCATAAGCAAGCGATACTGGATTTACAAAAAGAAATAATACCAGAAATTTATTTCCATAAAAAATATTTTAACCAGATGAGACCAAACGAATTTGCAAAATACATTGGAGATAATTTAAACTACGATTATCTAGAGTCAGCGCAGACACCTTCCTATCCTTCTGGGCACACAGCCCAGGCTTTTTATATTGCTTATTGTCTTTCAAATAAATTTCCTAGTCTTAAAAAGCCGCTATACAAAGCTGCAGATATGATTGCAGAATCAAGAATAGATAGAGGAGTTCATTTTCCAAGTGATAACGAGGCAGGAAAAATACTCGCAAGAAGGCTTTTCATAGAGAAGGTTACATGAAATTGCTTAGAAAATACATAAAGTCAGTCATTATAGAGGGAAAATCCGAACCAGATATTTCAAGATATGTCGACAAATTAGAGGACGAGATATTTTCTTTTTTGTTTCAGAAAAGTGTTTTTGATTACCTGCAAAAACAGGATGAATATATAGAATCTACAATGGTTATGGAGACTTCTCTGTTCAACGAATATGAGAATATAAACGAAGTTCACTTAGGAGTCTTAGTCAATGACAAAGGTGTAGCAGATATTGAGGCAGCTTACATCTGCGTACCAGATGACAGAAGCAAGTCAAACCTTGTTCTTAGTATTAATATTCCCAGAAATTATCCAGAAGTTGATGGATTTCAGGATTGGCTTAGTTCCGAGTTAGCTGACGCGTTGTCCCATGAAATCCAACACAGTTGCGACACGTCAGAAATGCTCGGAGGTGACATTCCAGAAGGAGAAGAGAAGTGGGAATCTTTAGAAAACATAGAGAAATACTACGCTTCCGATGCAGAAACAAGGGGTCACGTTGCAGGAATAACGGGAAGAGCAAGAAGAACAGGCCAAGATGTCGAGAGTCTTTTAGAGCGTGATATAGAAACAATAATGACGAAGGCAATTAATAGGGGATATTCTGAAAGAGAAATGATACCTATTATACAGAGAATATATAGAAAATGGTCTATCAGGTTGGAGAAATTAAAGTGAAACATCTGCGAAAGTATATAAGATCAATTCTAAAAGAAGAAAAAAAGGTTTTGGGATATATCAAGCCGGATTCTGCGTTTTTTACTCTTGGAGAATGGGAATATTTTTGCAACAAAATGCTTGAACTACAAAAGCAGGGCCACGATACGAGAGGCGGAGGAATTTCCCTAAACTCAGAAATTGTTTCTTTGGTTACTCAATATTTTGATTTTCAATTAAACACGGAAGTTAATCGATATGATTTGTTGACTTACAAAAACGTAATGGATTTTATAGAGGACTTTGTCAATCACCGGTTTTGGGGGTTGGAGAAGGAATTTGGCCACTATTTCCCAGATATTTCAAAACTTAGGATTGCTTATTTCTATTCACGGGGAGACATTGAACCCTACGCTTTAATAGACGACGAGTTTACGAATCAGCTTTATGGTTCTACATACAACCCAAAGTCTTTAATGCATTACACGACAGAAAAACATGCTTTGAATATGGTAAAAGTTATAGAAAACAACCAAAACTCTTATGACATATCATCTTTTACCGTAGCAGAAAGACCTTTCTTTAGAAAAGAAAGCAACTATATTGTTGAGTTTATTGGAAATGTCAGAGCCGGATTCAGAAGTGACATAAAGTCTTTTGCAACATCTTCAGGTAGGAGAGCAGTAAATCTATACAGGTTAGAATATCCAGGAAAAGACATCAACAACATTTGTTATGAATTGGATTCCTGTGACGGCGAAATTAGAACAAGTTTATGGAATGAATACATTGCAACCCCGATAAAGGTTTTAAATATAAGAAAAATAAATTAGATTCACCATAATTAATTTTTTATATTTCCTACGTAAAGATATAATAACACTTTACAACATATTTATGATAGGAAATATTTTTTGTTTTGGCTAGGAGAATTAAAGTGAAGATTACATTAGGGCAACTAAAGAAAATAATCAAGGAATATGGCGATTATCATTCTGGAAGACCTGGAACATACGGGCAAAGATTAAGGGATGCAAGGCAATCCAACGGCCTGCCTCCCATCGATTCTAATTGGCATGGATTCGCAAAGGCTCTTGATCTTGGAGTTTTAGACTTAGAAGATTTAGCGATAGACATGGGGTTCAAAAGTTTTGAGCACATGGACGCTAGTATATCTCCAAGAAGGCTTTCGGATGAAAAAGTAGACAAAATCCTCGATATTCTTTCGGNTGAATACGAAATTGACGAAATAGAGATAATGGATGCACTAGACGCTCCATATATGGGCTGATAGGAACGGAGATTTATAAATGGCTGCCATAACAAAAGATGATATTTGGAAAGTTTTTTCCCTTATAATGTCTGTTTTAGTCCTTCCTCTAGCAGGATGGGTTTGGAATACAAACGTAAAAGTTGCAGAGTTGCAAAACGACTTGGGTGACGCTGAACAGGTAATAAGCGTGCTCGAAAAAAAGATAGCGAGCTCGGACGACAACGCGAAGAACATCATTGGAATCGAGAAAGATATCGAATACATGAAAGGTTCCCTGGGTCGGATCGAGCAGATGGTAACACAGAAATGATGACGACAGGACTTTTTATGCTTATCTTTAACGCAACAGCTTCAGATCCATCTGGTGACCTAAAGAGGAACATGAAGGCACTAGAATTGTACTTACAAGACCAAGAAGACTATGAAGAACATTGCCCTGAATTAAAATGGGATCAGCCCGATATAGATGTATATAAAAAAGAGCTCACGTCTCAACTACCGGAAGGATGTAAAAAATGAAAATTACAAAAAGACAACTAAGAAGAATTATCAAAGAAGAGAAGCAGAGACTTCTCAAAGAATTTGGTGCAATGGACAAGGAAGTCCTTAGCCCACTTGTTGAATTTGGGCAAGCATGGTCCGGCTTAGGAGACTCAGTTCAGTCACAGATCATTGACGTAGTGAATGGTTACATTGAAGCCAACGAAGAGATGGTGTATGAAATTAACCCCAATGCTTTAAAGNTTGCAACAAGAAGGCTCAGCCGATCGCTGAACATTCTGGGGCAAAGTAATCCTGACGCAGAAGAGGTCATGGAAGCTTTAGAATGGGCGCAGGGAATTTTTGATCAAGGTGACGCTGAGGTTGAGGCTGACGCTAGGGCAGCTGGAGATTTATAATGAAAATTACAAAAAGACAACTTAAGAGAATCATAAAAGAAGAGAGAGCCAAGTTGATATCGGAATATGTTGACATGACTGACCCGAGGCTTTTGCAATTTCAAAAAGATTTAGACGCAGCCTTTTTCAATGCGCTTCAAGACGGTGCGGATATTAGCGAGCTCGGCCAAGTTGCAGAACAATTTATGGCTACTATGGGATATGAGGGTTAAGATGAAAATTACAAAAAGACAACTAAGAAGAATTATCCAGGAAACAATAAGCGCCGAAGAAGAATTTGAGAACGCAGGCATTCGTGGTCGTGAAATGGCAAAAACCAAACATCAGTTTGACAGAGCATTTAGGCAAATGCGAGCATTCGAAGCGCCCCCGAGTGATATAGCAGATATGGAAGAAATCAGAGATCTGTATTATCAGGATTTACCAAAAGGTGAAGCATCTATTTATTTAAAGAGACTGGTTAGCGGAGTTGACACTATCATACGCGAACAAATCCCTCAAGATGTTTATTATTGGATTTTTCCAGACTTATTAGATGAATCATACTCTGTAAACGAAGGCGTGTTATATGTAACACATGGACCGTATGGTATGTCCGTTTCTGCAAATGACCCAGATCCATACGATGGAGACGGAGAGCCAATTATGGTTGGAGAGATAGTAAAGGAACTGATAGACAGTGGAGACACCGATTTTTTCCAGGCTCCACAAGGTGTTGATGAAGAAGCGTTAAATAGAATCATAGCAAAAGACAAGGAGGGAGTCCAAGGAGGAATGACTCGTTGGGATCCGGATGTTTTTTCTGACTACTACAATGTCGATGACGAAAGATTAATTAGATTATATGCTAGGTTAAAAAATCATCAACTTAGAGAAATACCTTACAGGGATTATTAAAATGAAAATTACAAAAGGACAACTTAGAAACATTATCAGAGAGTCTCTGTGGGCAAATATTCACGCCAAGAAAAAACGTGGAGAAAAATCAGACCCGAGAAGTAAAAGCTATCAGGCTGCCAAAAAGGCTGGTCAAAAAATCAATAGAGAAAAAAAGAATGAGGCTGATGATACCGACGAAGGCTACATGACAGAAGTAGACAAAGATGGCGACGGAAGCCCTGCTCGTCCAAAATGGGCAGAGGAAAAAGGAATAACTCCAAAATGGGCAGATCCCGACGATGATGATCCAAAAAAGACCGCAAAACTTAAGAAAGAAGCTAAACATCTAGCCCAATACAAGCCAAAGCAAAAAAGCATCCGCGGAATGACCCGCGGTGAAGCGCTTGACAAAACAAAAGAAGATCTAGCAAGTGGCGACCCAAAGAGAAAAGAAAGAGCATACAGAAGAAGAGCTGCTATGGAGAAGGCTGTTAACGAAAACAAATTCAGAGAAATGATCAGAGAAATTCTGTCCGAAGCCCTTTCCAAAGCAACAGAAGACAAAATTAGAAAAAAAGCTGAGGAAAGAGGGATGACATTTGGATCCATGAAAGCTGAATACAAGAAAGGTCTTGCCGCTTGGGGATCAAGTGGTTCCAAGCCTGGAATGTCACAGCATGCATGGGCTATGGCAAGAATTAACAAGGCTAACCCTTCTGACGATTGGTCTGTTGTAAAAAAATCTAAAGCGAGGAAAAAGAAATGAAAATTACAAGAAGCCAACTTAGAAAAATCATTAAAGAATCTCTTTTACTAGAGGAACCGTCTGATTACTATAGAGATTATAGGGCGGGAACTATAACCTATGCCGAGTATCAGCAGCTTGTCAAAGATTTCGAAAATAGAAATAACTCACGAAGTTACTCTAATGTTCCTTCGACACCGGTCGCCCCTAGAAAAAAATCACAAGCTATGATCGATCTCGAGACTGAACCTATCTGGAAAGGAACACCTAAAGAATTAGAAAAAAGGGTCCATAAGTACCTGATTGACATTGGCTTCTATCGAGATGGTGGAATGGGTTTTGTTAACCCATTTATTAAGGGGGACCACCCGGATGGTGGATACACCTCCAATATACCAAAAGTGCTTAGAGACGGCATTGCTTCTGGCGATATCGATTGGGCAACTTATCCAGAAATGGAACCAACATATAGAAAAATAGATAGAAGTATCGATTAGGAGCATACCAATGAAAATCACAAGAAGACAACTAAGAAGAATCATAAAAGAAGAGAAGGCAAAAATCCTCAAAGAGCAATACCGCGGCCGAGGTGGCCGTGAGGAGGCTGTTGCATTACTTGAAGAATATAGAGACCAAGGTATCCCGGATTCAATGATCCTTGAGTATATTATTTTTAATCATTTAAACAGTGACATGGCCTATGAGGTCATGTCCGGTTTCCAAGACGAGTTGTAAAATGAGAATTACAAGAAGACAGCTTCGAAGAATTATTGCAGAAGAAAAAGCCAAGCTTGTAGAGATGCCCATGGGCGAAAGATTTGCACACGGCATCTTCAACGGCAACTACCTGTATGACATTCTGGTTGATGAGGTCGACGACTATCTCCGAACACAAGAAGATCAGTCAGCCCCAACAGTGTTAACTAGAACCGAAACAGATAAAATGAGGGAAGCTCTTATGTTTGCCCTTCAGAACATTATAGAGGACTATTCATGAAAATCACAAAGAATCAACTCAGAAGAATTATAAAAGAAGAGCTTCAAGCGACTTTGAGAGAAGTTCGCATTGTTGATTCTGGATTCAAGATTGGAGATAGAGTAAAATACGAAGGCCACGGCGCTGTCGGTGATGGCGTAATCGTCGATATAAAACAGGATGGCGTTAATTATCACGGAGGTCGAGACACAAGCCCGACTGCTAACCCACGAACGATTTTGGTTATTGAGTGGGAAGACGGTAAAGTCAGAAGTGTCCCATCCCAGCACATAATGCACTTTGACGAAGTATACCCTAGAGGATAATCAAAAATGAAGATCACAAAAAGACAACTTAGAAGAATTATAAAAGAGACATTGGTAACGGAATCATTAAGAGTAACTTGGCCCTTTCAAGAGATCGCAGACTACTTTCAAGAAAGAGGCTACAAAGCAACAAAGGCTCACGCCGGCGATGCTCGAGGCTCAGCCCGATTCCAATTACCTATAACCATCAAAGGCGGATCTCGAGATCTTGGATACTACGTTGATGTAAAATATGAGTATGGCACTTTCTATTTCTATTGGTTCCTTCGAACCAAACAACCTAACGGCAGAATCAAAGTAATGAGACCTGGTGGCGGTAAACCACGATGGGAAGTCGAGTACAGAGAAAGCGATCTTAAGGTTGTTATGGATGAGATCGACTATGAGATTTCTGTGCACGACGATAAAGGAACTCATCCTTTTGATCTCGGTTTACCCACATCAAGATTTGCATTTCAGGGATAAATTATGAAAATTACAAAGAGACAACTCCGACAAATAATCCGAGAAGAGTATCGTAAAGTCATCACTGAGAGCGTAAAAGATATTGCAACTGAAATGCTAAATTATCTAGATCATCTTCTTAGGGAATTGTCTATGCAAGGAAGAATGGATACGTACGCAGGTTCATTTGATGCTGCAGATGTCCACCAATTTATACAAGAAGATGCAAAAGGAGCTGGAATAATATATGATTATTTCCCAGATCCACAGCATGCAGAATTTGTATTGTCATCTGATGTGGATGGTATCTCCAACATTTTAAGCGATATGGAAAGCTCAGGAATAATTGAATATGAAGGTAAAGGCACAACCAAGATCCAAGGACGATACTGGAAAGTTTATGGTCTGCCTGATTTTTCTGACCACTCTCCTCGTGCAGAGAGATTTTAAATGAAGATTACTAAAAGACACCTCAAGAGAATTATTAAAGAAGAAATCGAAGAATTCTCTGACCAAGATGCTGTAGATAAAATCAACGAACTATTTAGAAGCACAACAACCGAAGAGATTGTCACTGCTATCCAAATGGCATGGATGATGGGTTTAAGCCCTGAAGATCTTGAGATTTATCCTTTATTACCACGTGACATTGCAAAAGGCAATGAAAACAGTGTACGAATAGTTGATGCCTTTTTTGATGCAGGCCCAAACTGGGAAGAATATATCCGAAACAAAGCATACGATGAAACAGGAAGCTCTAAAGCCGATGCCCAGCACTTTGTTCCAAAATATCCAAACGACCCCACTAAAACATCCGGTAGTTATGAGTTTAGAGAATTTGACTTTCTTAAGACGCCTGCCAGCGAATTGACACCTGAGATGAAAACAGAAATGTATGGAAAAGCTTTTCTCACGCCCCTAACTAAAGATACATCATGGATGAGTAAGGTTAAGAATGAAAGAAAAAACACGATGAAAATCACAAAAAGACAACTAAGAAATATTATACGAGAATCCTTAGAGCAGTTTTATTTTTCAGAAGGGTACAGCGTTAGAAAACAGAATTGCACCAGGTCTGACGGCAAAAAGGGCAAGTATGTACTAAAGTATAAGCCAAAAAAGAAGACTTCTAAAAAGAAAGACAGCCAGGGTTACGTGAAAGCCGGCTGCCATACATCTAAAGAAAAGGCCCATGGTCAGAGAGCAGCAATCGAAGGAGGATAAATTATGAAAATTACAAGAAGACAACTTAGAAAAATAATCAATGAGGCGATTAAAATTAGAGAAAGCGCTGCAGCATACAGCGCCGCAGATTCAGACCTCTTAGCGATGCTTGGTCCTGTGAGAGATGTATTAAGCGGATATGGTGTTGACATGATCAAAAGGATAAGTGGAGTCCAGGGCGCTGCGTTTCTCTTAACGCCTTTTGAATTCTCAGCTCCTTATCCAGATGATATTGAACTGGGCGAGACACACCCTGTAATTTCATTCGCTCTTGACGGTGCTGGGGATCTTTCAATTCAATTCTTGTACATCCATAGGTGGGAAGGCCAGATGTTTTCGAGAGATACACGCCGTTTAAATACCATCATGAACGATGCATTCAGAGGTTTAGATCCAGAAATGTATGCAAGCCAAAATATTGCGTCGATAAAAAATGCTGATGAACAGGTAGCAAATGACATAGCAGATGCGTTATCACAGGTTCTTTCGTCTGCCACAGGTCAATCATTCATTGCCGGCCGCGGTTTATAGGAGATTATAAAATGAAAATCACAAAAAGACAACTTAAAAGAATTATTAGGGAAGCCACCATCGGTGTTTACGCCGGTTCGGACGAAACGCCATCGGTAAGAGAGGTTGAAGATTGGTGCAGAAGTCTAGGAATGGATATCAGCGAAATGGGCTATCATCCTTATCCAACAGTATGCACGCTTCAATTTGACCATGACGAAGACCATCCAGGCCACATGGAAATAAGAGCACACCGTAATATGTCGTTAGGTAGAAATTTTATTAAAGGCGACATTTATGATCTAGATCTGGAAACTGGAAGAACGAAATACCACGTAAAGCAAAGAAATCTTCATAGCATTAAAGACATGAATGACTTGTTAGATGAATTCTACGAAATATATCAATAGGGATCAGCGGGATTATAGGTAGTAAAATTAAACTAACATAAGCTCTGCAATAACGGATAACTAATAATGAAAATTACAAGACAACAGCTCAGAAGAATTATCAAAGAAGCCACAGTCTCAGGTGGAAGCTTTGAACAAAGAATGGCTGAATCAACNCTNGCTNTGAAATACATTGCAGAATACATTCGGGTGNTGCACAATGTGATTCAACATCGGCTGCCTAGAGAAAACAGTGGCATGGCAAGGGCAACGCATGAATTCTTCCATGGACCAGTGGTTAAGAAGCTTCAGCGAATGGCTGACAATGTTGAAGCCGACATTCCAGAGAGCGAGTACGTAGCTGCAAAAGACGAAGCCCGAGCTGATGCAAAAGCTCCGGATGAAACAATCCAGCAAAAGATAGACAATTTAGATATGTATCTTTATAGTCAATCCCCAATTGGGATGAGCTACGTAGAAGCAATGCGCACGTATATGTTTGGCGAGGAAGATAGAGGAACCGCTGACAGTATCATGCAGTGGTTTGAAGATAATAGTGAATGGTTAGAGGGGCTAGAATGAAAATTACAAAACGACAGCTTAGAAGAATTATTAGAGAAGCCATGGCGCCTGCCGGTGGCCTGATCAAGTATGGATCAGTTGCAGAAGTAATGGCAGGGATTGCTGATTACTATCGAGCCGAGTATGGANCTGANGCTGACGAGTTTATTCANGGAAATCNTACTATNCAAGATTTTCTTTATAACGACGAATACGGTGTTGAAGAAATGGGTAAACAGGATGTAGGTAACTTGATCTATGATCCGGTTGAGTACACAGTTTCTTCTAGAGATGGCACACCAGAACCTATTCCTGGAGATCTTGCTGAACTGGCTAAATTTTTCTATAATGATGAACGAAATTTACCGGCATTCCTACACTTGATCACAGGCACAGTTCCTCGAAACACTGCGTTCGAGCCCGATGGTTATGAGCTTTATAACTAAACCAAGGATAATAAAATGAAAATTACAAGAAGACAACTGCGGAGAATTATCAAAGAAGTAGCAGCTGCAGACTTAGATTTATATCTGGATCTAGGAGATGATGGTGATTTTCCTACCTTAAACGACTCAGATTCTTATAAGAAATGGGAAGTCCCTTATTTTACTAGCGCAGCAGACTTTCTTGATGAAGTCCTTTCACAACTTCCTGGATCCACCCCTGATACAATTGTTTACGGGGAAGAAATGGATTTACCAGATCTACCACTGTCCCAAGTATGGGATGCTGTGATGGCAGCCGGTAGGCGAAGATGAAAATTACAAGAAGCCAGATTAGAAGTATTATCAGAGAAGCAATTGACAAAGGACCTGATTTTCCAGATCTATCACATCCAACGATTGCCAAATTTGCAGACAAGACTTACGGCCCAACAGAACCCATGGGCAGAACCAAATGGTTTTCTTCCATGCAGTCTTATAAATACCGAGCTGGCGGAAGTTCAGATCAGACTATCACTGTGTATCATCTTCCAGATGGTCAATATATGGCAAGAATAGGAGGAAGCTACAGCAATACACTGTCTAATGACCGAACTGCCGGTAAACACCTGGATGCAATCTCTGCCATCGAAGGAGCACTTGACTCGAGTCCCTCATCCACAGGACCAACCGCTCGACAATTGTTAACACCGGTCGGTGAACGATCAAAACCTAGTATAGTTGAGAATAAAATTGTCTCCGAAAGAATAAGTCCAGCATTATTTGAAATAGAGCATGTTTTAAGAAGAAATATTGTCGAGTTCGCAGATACTTATATGATGAATATGGGAATGGATCCCTCTGATAAGTCCGACGCAACAAGAGTAAGAAGAAAGATAGATGATATTATTTCCTCGGTCCTTGGAGAAAGATAATGAAAATTACTAAAAGACAATTAAAAAGAATAATCAAAGAAGAAAAGAGAAAGCTAGAAGAGGTTGAATATTATGGCGATGATGTTGATTTTGCACTAAAAGACCTCATGAGCACTCTGAGATCTATGGATGTTATGGAAAGGAATGCCACTATCTATGATATTATCGACCAATTGGAAGAGTTAGTTCAAGAGGGGCAGTGAACCAACTCGAGGGTGTTTTGTTATGAAAAAAAACTTAAAATACAGTTTGTCTGAACAGTTGCTTACTGAAAGATTGATAAACATTGGAGATTCCAGTGTAGTCCTTCCTTCAGATATTTCGGACCATTCAGGGCCGACAGATCTACGAAACCCAACTACCAACCGGTACAAAAGAACAGCAAAGGTACTAGCAAGATACCGTGATGCTATCAAACAGCAAAAATCAAAAGATTTTGGTAACATCGGGGAACAGATCGCGCAGGCAGTTTTAACGGGTCGAGCATCAAACGTATACTATGATCAAAATGCCTTGTTTTCCGATGTGATTCAAACAATAGACGGCGTTGATGTTTTCTATAGCGTCAAAGGAATCTCATCCTCATCAAATCTCGCGGCACAGTACATCGACGTGCCAAAAATTGAAAAACTTATGAAGAAAAACAAACTGAAAGAAATTAAGGTTGGTGTTTTTATAATAAATGCAGATGATGATGGGCTAAAATGTAGATGGAGCGAACCAGTAACATTCAAGGAAGGCGATTACGATAGAATCCGCGCTCACTCCAGCGCAAAACGCTACCCCAGCAAACCATTCCCCTCCAAGCAATTTACAAGAGAAGGTGAGGACAACAGGGCTATCGGAGACGCTGCAGGGTTGAACTTCCAACAATTCAGAAACCTTTCAGTCATGGCCGGCCACGCGGAAGCTTCTGCGGAAGTAAAGACAAAAACAATCTTACTGCCCAATCTCGAAGGTGAAAATAGATACGAATTGGAAAAGGAACGTGAGACTATAGTGCAACTTCGTGCACTTCTGAGGAATATTATGGTAGCTGATATGACGGATTCCAAATTTAAAAGGATCAAATCAGAGCTCGATCAAATAAAAGCCATTTTAGAAGAAGAATAAAAAACTAAACAAAGGAAAATTAAAATGAAAATCACAAAAAACAGATTAAAGAGCATCATTCGAGAAATGCACCACGAAAAAGATGAATGGTATTCGGATCAGGATGAAACCTTTGCGGACTATTTGTATAGAATCAACCAAGAGGAAAATGAACTTGAGGCTGAGGAATTAGGTGGAAGCCACGATGATTTCGAAGAGGAAGAAGTCAAACCTCTTAGCCGCCGTGAGCAAAGACTAGCATCCAGCCCAAAAAGATCTGGAATGGGACGCCGGCACGAGGGTGCAATTAGAATCACAAAGGGTCAGCTTAAAACGATAATCGAAGAAGAGAAAGTAAAGATTATTCGAGAAATGCATCATCAAACTAAAGGCTACCGCCACCCAAAAACTGGAGAAAGCTTGTTTCTTATGCTAAATGATGTGGTCAATATATTACTGGATCAGGGAATGGATACTCTCGAGTTGGCCAATGAGCTTCGTGGATTAGCGGATGACGTTGAGGATTCCGGACCTATGGAATATTCGAGAGGTTAAATCATGACTAAAGATCAAGAAATTGTTGAATGGGCGTTGTCAGGCGGTTATCCATCTAGAAGTCTTAAAGAGTGGGAACGTCGTGCCATTAAAAATGCACACGGCCGGATGGTTCGCGCTGCTGTAGAGATGGAAAATTTATCCATGTCTCCAACTACGACATCAAAAATGGCGGCCGTTAGAAGCGAAAACGCCAAACAACATAGAGAAAAAGCAGCAACTCTTGAAAAGGTTATGAAAAGATTCAACATAAAAGAGGAAAGAACAATGAAAATTACTGAAAGACAGCTTAGAAAAATCATTAGGGAATCCTTAAATGAAGCAGACTGCTGGGATGGGTATGCCCCGGGAGCAAAATCTGGAAAGAAAACAAAAATTTCATCTAAAACCGGAAAGAAAGTAAACAATTGCGAGAAGATCGGTGAAATAGACGAGATAGAAAGTGATGAAAATAAAGAAAAATACATGGATGAATCGGTTTTAAGGGAAACGATAAGGGATATTGTTGAAGCTTGCTATGACGGAAGAAAAGTAAAACTCAATAAAAAGATGTCAAATCCTGAAAACCCTAAAAAGAAATCAAAAGTATACGTAACAGGAAAAGGTAAATACAAGTCAGGAGCTTGTAAAGGTCAAAACAAAGCCAAAAAGGTACAGTTTGGCGATCCTAATATGAAGATTAAAAAATCCAACCCCAAAAACAGAAAATCTTTCAGAGCTCGTCATAATTGCGATAATCCGGGCCCGAAAGATAAGGCAAGATATTGGTCTTGTAAGTCCTGGTAAAAACGCCGCGCGCCTCTCTCCCTTATTACTACGGCTAGCCGTTCGACAGCCTCATTTTTTCGATAAAATATAAAATAAAAGCAATCAGTCCGTGATCGACACCAAAGGTGCACTCACTCTGATTGCTTTCTTAATTAAAGCGATACATTACATTTAAACTTGATATAATGATGAAGCAAGGGAGCCAAAATGTATTACAGTCAGTACGGCCAGGACGAATGGTTAGAAAAAAACGTATTTACAGAAAAGACCAATGGATTCTTTTTAGAGATCGGCGCCATGTGCGGCACAAGGCTAAGCAATTGCAAGAGGTTTGAGGATCTAGGTTGGCAGGGAATTGCAATAGAGGCTAATCCACTGCAGAAAGAAAAACTTAAAATGTCTCGCCGTTGTCCGCTTATTATTAAGGCCTTGGTCCCGAATAATTTTGCCGACGAAACTGTTGGATTCAACTTTTGGCAACCCGGAACATGGGGTGAAGGATTATCGGGAATCGTCAGTAGCTACGATCCCAGACAGCTCCAAAGAATCTCAAACGAGATTGCTCTAGGCCAACTACCGGGTCTTAATCCAGTAATCCAGGTTCCCATTGTCAGGGTCCGCGAGCTGTTTGAGGTGATAGAAAGAATAGACCTCCTATCAATTGACATCGAGGGCGGCGAGTTAGAGATATTAAAGGACATCGAGTACGATCGATTTCCAATCCATGTCATCGTTGCGGAGAACAATTTCGGCGACAAAAAGAATGAAGAATTTTTAAGAACAAAAGGTTTCAGAAAAGCTCACACTGCCGGAGTCGATGAGATATATATTAACGAGAGATTCGTTCCGAATCCTGAATAAAACGCCGGCAACAAATAAAAAATGAGAAAACTAGCATTAACAAAACCAATCTTCCTAGTAAACAAAAGGATACTAAAGATACTAAGCAAGGTCTCTCCCATAGAGATAGGAGCGATTACCCTAGGACCTGTGGTTATTTCCAGAGAACCCCTAAACGATGTAGTTAAGAGACACGAGACTATCCATTGGCAACAGTATATCGACTGTGGTATCATTGGTTTCCCAGTCCTTTATCTCATTTACTGGCTGTATGGCCTGGCGAAGTATCGCGATGGCAAGGTTGCCTACTTCATGATACCCTTTGAACAGGAAGCCTACGCAAAAGAGGGCAAGGAGTTCTACCTGCTTAACAGAAAACGGTGGTGCTGGAGATCCTACCGCGTTTGAATACTCCATCCAATGGTCCACTATTAGACCACTCATTACTATGATTTTCCTTCTATGGCTAAATAACCAAACGACCATGCCTTAGGGACCATGGTTTGTTTCTTTCCCTCTGGCTGACTATTCATTGTACGGATAGATACGGGATGAATGTGGATAAAAATAGCTACAGAGAAGGTTTGGCCCGCGATCTGGCAAATGTACACACTTTTTTTGTAAAAAAATAAAAGAAACAATTAATGTTTCACTGTAACACGCATGCATACAAAAAAGTGTAATAAAATCAAGCACTTAGGCCAAAAGCGAGTGCAAAGTGAAACATTTCCGTGTTACTATTTGTTACAAAGTATCCGGGCCCTACGAAAAGCAGTCAGCTGTAAAACTTAAATGTTTCACTATGTTTCACTAGGGCAAGGTCAGCGGTCTGGTCTCAGTTCCCCTAGAACTAATTGAAATTATAATATTAAAAAAAATGCCAAAAAGAAATCGGTTTATTAAAAATTAAAGTGTTCTTTTCGAAAAATCTGTGTAGCCAAGCTCTAGATGAGATACATTATATATGTAAGTTAATCGCGCGGCTGCTCGCGCACAGGAGTTCTAATGACTGCATTCACCAAGGAAAATCTCGTCAAGCACGGTTGCTACGTAATGTACGTGACCGCGGAAAACCCGCGTGGCCGGTTCGTTGCGCGATTTAAGCGAGGTCGTAGCGGTATCGCAACGTTCATGACCCATCTTCGGAAGAAGTGGACGATCGAGGATTATTTCGCTGAGGAAGCAGCTGGACTCGCTCCACTGCAGATTGTGGCAAAGACAGATTACCTTCAGCCCCATATTAAAAAGGAACTGAAGCGTGAGGGATATCCTCTGACGACTGCTGGAAAGAAGCAGCTGATTCGTGACCAGGTAAAAGCTTGGGAAGCCCGGCAAGAAGCAAAGAAGTAAGGATAAAATAATGGAAGAAACGGTAAGACGAAAGAAGTCTGCTCTGCGTACGATGCTCGAGATGATGGACGTCCCAGAAATGAGGATGGACGTTGACAGGCAATCTAACCTGCGCTGGCTGAATCGCAACCTTAGGATTAGGAACGGAGACCACCCTCTCTTTGAGACAGCGATCGAGCTGGTGGGATGGTTGATGAAATCTGAAAGGACCCGGCCAGTTTGCTAAAAAGTTTTATTTCAGCTGAATAGTTGTGTAGAATGTTAGTAGATGAGATACATTATATATGTAAGGAGAAAACAAGATGTCTGACAAGAGTCTGAACCACGATTACACTTTGGCAAACCTTCGCACGGAGGCAACCTATTCACGCCAAGATAAGAAGTGGACCTATAATACCAAGCAAGCCCGTATTGCTAGCAAGCGTTATAATAAGGCTCTTCGAAAGGCATCTAAGCTCCAGCTCAAAAAGATTACGGGATAAATCTAAAAACCTGTGTAGTTCCCACCAGAACTGATTACATTATATATGTAAGAAAAAAATAACCAACCACCCTTCTCAAAGGATACCAACCATGAATCTCAATAATATCACTGACATCGCTTTCGGTACTGACATCCTCGACATCGAGGTGCCTGAAATCCTTAAGCGCAAGTTTAAGTCTGGCATCACCTACATCGATGGTGCAATTGGCGGCGAGGGATTTACCCCTTCTTCTGTCACCCTCTTCACTGGCGAACCGGGAGCTGGTAAGACCACTATGATGCTTAAGATGGCTGACGCCTTCACCAAGCAGGGTGGAATTGCTCTCTTTAATACTGCTGAAGAGTCTCTCTTTCAGACCTCTATGACTGCCAAGCGTCTTCGTTTGCGCAACGGTTTTATGACCGGTAACACTGATGATGTAAATCTTCTGCTTGAAAAGTCTGCTGAGATTATCAAAGCAAATCCTGGTAAGCAGTTCGTCCTTATCGTCGACTCTCTTCAGTGTCTTGATGATGGTAAGTACTCTTCCGGTGTGAAGACCTCTGGTACCGCCATCCGCTGTCTCGAGATGATCACTAACTTCTGTAAGGAGCATGCTGCTGTCGGCATCGTCATCAACCAGGTTAACAAGCAGGGTAAGATGGCCGGCTCAAACAAGCTTAAGCATATGGTAGATGCTCACATGCACCTCTCTGTGGAAAAGAAGGAACAGGACCTTATCGGTTGCCGTGTCCTTGAAACCCAGAAGAACCGATTTGGTGGCTGTGGTCACATCTTCTTCTTGACCCTTGGCCGGTCCGGCTTCCGTCAGGTTGCTAAGGTCTCTGCCAACTAATTTACCGTCCACCGAGGTCGGCGGCCCGGAGTAACAGATCAGTTCATCCGGGGGTACGAGCGCCTCAACATTTAAAAAGTTTAATAAAATCAAACACTTAGGAGAACTAATGCACGTTACTTTTAAAGACATCGTTGAGTTTGCCCTCATCGGCCTTGTGGTCGGAGGCATGGTTGCTATGCTGGCTTGGGCTGATGCTCGTGAACATGAGCTGGGTATTTCCGGCATGTCATCTGAGCGAATCCTTGTCCAGGACGAGCTGCCCGGTCGTTAACAAAAAGTGTAATCATTTCAATAGCTTAGGGCTTTTAGCTCAGTTGGTCAGAGCACCCCGCTCATAACGGGATGGTCCTCGGTTCAAGCCCGAGAGAGCCCACCATCAAACAAAAGGATAGAACATGGAATTTGTAGGAGCAGTTGTAGTCTGTGCCACCATTGGTATCATGATTGTAGCTACAGTATTTGAGTAAAGTGGTTGTGGGGGACACAGGCCAGAGAGTACCGGGTGGTGTCGGCTCGTGGTTGCGTAAGCTTAGGCTGTGTCTAGATAAGGTCGTGTGGGAACCTTATCATCTGGGTTGTTAGCTCAGTTGGTAGAGCATCGGACTTTTAATCCGCAGGTCCCGGGTTCGAACCCCGGACGACCCACCATCTAAATCTTCATTTTTAATTACCATAACCCCTATTATAATTTACTGCCTTCGTCGGTAGTGTATAAGAAAAAAGAGAAAAAAATAAACTTAATACTTGTGTAGCTTCACGCCCGGTGGGTTACATTATATATGTAAGGAAAAACAAAGTCGTTCACTGCTCGCATCTCACTGCTCGCGTTACGTAAGTTAACCGTCTGGAACCGAAAGGTTAGGAGTCGTCTGGATCCTTCGGGATAGGAACGCAGCCACCAAAAACTCTAATAAAATCAATAGCTTAGGAGCTTTATCATGACAGCCACAGAAATCCAGTCAGCCATCCTCTCCGGCCAGTTCACGGACCGAGAGCTTCGCGACCTCAACGGAACCATCGTTAACATCCTCAAGAGCAAGCGTTCGGCCGCAACGCGCGCGGCCAAGAGCAAACTGTTTCCCGGCATGAAGGTGAAGTGGAACGGTCGCAAGGGTTTCCAGACGGGAACTATCATCCGAGTCAACCGAACCCGATGCGAGGTGGATACCGGCGGATATCGTAACTGGACCGTACCCATGACCATGCTCGAGGCAGTGTAACATGGATGTTACTGTTACAGTAAAAAAGTCTAACAATATCAAGTACTTAGGAGACCTGTGTATGCAAAGTGAAACAAAAAATGTTTCAAATGTTTCAGTCACGGCAGGTAGTAGTAAAGAGGTACAGGAGGAGAGAAGTACAGGGCCCCCTCAGCCAGCCCTATCAGCCTAAAAAAATAGCCCCCTATATGGCCCTAGAACTCATTCTATAAGGCCCCCTATAAGGGCCCAAATATCGCCTAGAAAGGCCCCTCTGGTGGCCCCTAGGGCATACTCAGTGGACACCTCTGGGAGGCCGGCGGCCAAACCTCTAAATTTTTTTCCGGGATAATTTTTTGATCCCAACACACTTTACACTATGAACAAAGAGAATAAAAATGAATAACCTACAGTTTATTGCAACATATATTTTTGAAAATCCCGGTAAGACACGGTATAATGAGATTATCAGGCACCTAATGCTATGGAAGGGTTTCAGTGCAACAGAGATCGCAACAATCGGCGGACAGTACTCCAGATACTTTACCAAAGTATACAGCCCATACAGCTCGATCGATAAGCGGTATGAATATCATGGGATGCTTTGGGAAAAGATCGATAAGAACAACAGACAATCAGGATTTAAACTAACAGAAAAAGGCATGACTTACGTAGTCAAAGGAGAATAAAACATGTCGTATACAGTAGAAACAAACATTAAGATTTGCAAGAACCTAAGCTCAGATGCGCCAATCAGTCTAATGAACAAGATTCGGGAGGCCCGCGGGGCACTCGAGGCTTTTGTCCAGGCAGGCGTCTATCCACCCGGAGAATATGTCATTTCCCGCAAGGGCCTTAAGGGTAATCAGGCCGTGGATTGGGATACCACAGGATGTTGGGGTCACTCACTTGTTAGCGCAGTCACAGCAAACGCCCTCGGTAACACCGGATGGGATGGCAACCACCTCAATCTTTGGGTAAATCGCACGGATAAGGCTCCAGTCTTTAAGACCACAAAGGATAATGATCGATATTATCTTGCCCTTAGCACAGCAACACTTGGCATGTTTACCTCAGAGGGCTAATGTATATTACCGATTATTACTTTCTTAATGCACGTCACTATCCTAATACTAGGCAGCGGGTTGAACCAACAGCTCCTACAGAGGATTCGACTTATGAGAACCCAGAACAGAACCAAAAAGGTAAACGCACTTTTCTAGAAAAACACCCAAATTCACAAAAAATTCCGGAGGAAAATTTCAAGTCCGTCGGGTCCATCCTTTCGATTTGGGTATAAGGAGTTAAAATGGATATTAATGATATTATCAAGTATGAGGAGGGCAATATGTCCCGGGAGGAGGAGATCAAGTTCTTCCAGCACCTCGTAGATACCGGTATTGCCTTTGAGCTGCAGGGCCACTATGGTCGCACCGCTATGTACTGGATTGAGGAGGGCTCTGTTCATGTTCGTAAAGATTGATGAAAAGTTCATTAATGTAAATCAGGTGATTATGGTTGTTGATAACCCGGGTTCCAATCAGGGCAGGATCGCCTGTTACATTTGGGGTCTTAAGAACCCTATCTACACAAATGACTTTGTTTCTGCAGAGTCACTAACCAAGAAGATCATTAAGATCAAAAAGCTAGGAGAGCTTAATGTCTAAGCTTCATTTCAATGATGGTGTATCCATCGATACTTCAGGTCCCCTTCGGGTCCTTCGTCTAAAAGACGGTTTTTATGTTGTCGGCCAGGGAATGTGTGTTCCAGTTGATTCACGTGAGGATGCCGTCGCCTATATTAAAGAACTACAAGGAGAGTAACAACCATGCCAGTCATTATTTCAGAAAACGTCACCGAAGCCATGTCTAAGGAGATCCTTTCTCCAAAGCAGATCCGTCGTCTAGGTCTTGCCCGCCACAATTGCGTCTAAATCCTATGGCACCTCTGCTCCCCACTATCGCATCCAATTTGATCGGGATAGGAAGGTTAACGTGGTGGGAAACAAGATGCCCTGTCAAGCGTCTCTGTACATCTATCGCATGGATGGGCTTAAGGTGTTTGAGTCCACTGCTAAAAAGAACAAGATCAACCAGGTTGGATTGGTTAAGTTTATCAAGGATAACGGGGGGAACCCGTAATGTCCGCACGATTATCTAACAAGCAGCCACCATGGTGGATTACCGATCTAAGGGAAGCGCTTAAAAACAGGAAGTATCTTAAAAAGTGTGCAGATGAGTCGGCTTTAAGTTAAGTTTACTATGTAAACACACTTTGGATAAGAGGAGAAAACATGAATGATATCGATATTATGAAAGAGGTTGGAGAGCGTGTCGCTCATTATTCCAAGCTTCGTGCCACAAATGCCGGCAGTACTCTGCTGGCCGAGGTTAAACTTCAATATGTGGACATGGCAAACGGTGGCGACGGTGGAGATCTCGGGTTTACTGACGAGAATGGCAATTCTACCTGTCGTTCTATCAACTACCCGCGTCATCCTGACCTGTTCTTTAAAAATGTATGCCATCTTATGGGCTGGACGGGCCTCTAAGCCATGGTGTATGTAATCATGGGTGTTTGTATGGGTTATGTCTTTGGAGCGGTCTAGGATATGTTCTTGTGAGCCTGAAAGGTGAAAAGATCTTTTCTGATGTAAGGCCACAAGGTCCTTACTCGCTTTATGACAATTAACAGTATTGATACTATGAACAATAGCATTGGAAATGCTATCTTTTTGAAAAATAGGGTGAAAAAAAATGGGTGAAAAAAATGGCCGGAAAAATTCGGCGGAAGGGGAGGTAAAGATGAAAGTCGGAGATGTGGTAATGTTTACTGATAGTGGAACTTATGCTAGGTGGTTCCTTGGGCAGATGGGTATTGTTGAAAAGTATACTCCCGTCGCTAGCGATGGCCGAGCTCATTGCAGTGTCGCCTGGCTTAAGCCGGTTAAGTATCATGATCGGTACACCTCACACTCGAACTTCAGCGCTGATAAATTTGAGGTATACAATGAAACACTTTAAAGCCATATACACCAAATCCGGATGGGCTGCTAGCATTCAGGCTAGCGCAACTCATTTCTCTATTCCTCGTTCCAATTCTGGGCCATGGACCCATGTCGAGATCGCCTTTCCATCCGCGGAAGAGCCCCTGATCAAGGAGTTCGCTGAGGATTGGTACAAACCACTCGACACCGTATACGGATATGTTCCAGCCGGTATTATTGCTGCAATCATCATCAAGCATGGTGGTATTAAAAGCGGAGAACTGCCAGAACTATGCATGAATGTCGAGCAGTCTGCTATTCTTGCTGAAACTCTAATTAAAATCGAAAAGGAGAAAAACTGTGATTTGTGAAGTACCACCGCCTCCTCAGTTTGAGGTTACAGTCGAGCTTGCTGAGAAAAAGTATGGAATTGATGACAAGCTCATTAAAGTGATTGCCAATCGTGAGTCCAGGTGTCGACAGGATGTTACTGGAGCGGCTGGAGAAATTGGAATAATGCAGATTAATCCTAGTGTATGGAGAGATGAACCATACAATTGGGATCGATTACACACGGGTACCGGTTTATCCTGGGGTGATGTCTACACGGTCGAGGGCAACATCATGATGGGAACATGGATTCTTAAAAACGCCATCGATACAATGAATGGAGACCTAAGAAAGGGAATAGCTCTTTATAATGGATACAGTGAAGCCGGACTTGCGTACGCCGACGCTGTCCTTAAGAGCTACAAGGAGATAGATGAATAGAATAAAGAAGGTCATATCATGGAGGATTGTATCGATACTGATCACAATTATAATCATGTTAATATTTACCGGCAATGTAAGGGAGGCAACTGGCTTGACTTTCTTCCTACATGTCGCGTTAACAATCGCAAACTACGTTTTCGAAACAGTTTGGGATAGATTCTACACTGACCAGGAGAAGAAATGAATCAGCTACTAATGTTTTTTATAATTTTCCTTAGCTTCTTCCTAGGAGCCGGCTTTGGTAGTTTTATTAAGAAACAGGCTTTTGAATCGCAGGACTGGAAAATCCTAAAGTGGCATCAAAATCTGATGGCATACAGACTAATCCCTTCAGGCGCTCGCGTATTTAAAAAAGACCGCGTGTTGATAGCACTTAAGGTCGACACATCTCACATCGAAAAAGAAGGAAGGGTACTTGAATGAAAAGAGGAGACATGGTAAAACATATAACAGATGAACAGCGACCACGTGGATTGGTTACAAATGTATGGGAAGGCGGAGTGCTGGTACAATGGAACAACGGAGAGACCGTAAGATATGATGGTCCGATGATGTCTGATCTTGTCCCTCTGGGTTGGAATCTGTACGTAAAATGAAAGTCGGTGACTTTGTAGGCTGGTCAGACATTGAAGGCAATAGGGAGCCAACAGTTCCAGCTGGTATTATTCTGGATATAGAGCAACACTCTGCCATGGGTGAATTCGATAATAACTACAACGTATACTTGGTTCTTTTGCAACATAACGGTGGTTTATCTTGGGAACATGGTTCAGATTTGGTGGTGATGTATGAAAGTCGGTGAAATTTATGAGGTTAGGCACAAGTGGATGTTACCGCATTCACAAAACAGTTTTTGGCAAAATGTCAGTACAGTCTTATATTTGGGTGAGGATATAATTACCCGGCCAGACGGCTATAGCGTGGTTAACCATGTAGTTCTAGCAAACGGGGAAAAACGACTGCTCGATCAAAATTTTCTTAAGTTTTTCGAGGAAATAGATGAAGATCGGTGATTTAGTAATAAGAAAAGTTCCTCCGGAGGGATGGCAAAACCAACCCGCAGAAGAACAAAGGGAAAGGTTGGGGATAGGAATTATTCTTTCCAAGCAAATGAGCGGGTCACCTAGACATCCTTGCATTACAGTTTTTTACCCTAAAGTCGGAAAATCTTATGATATAGGGGAAAGTTTAATGGAGGTGATATGTGAAGTTAATTGATTTACACGGAGTAAGACACAAAGATGTGTATTATAAGCTTGAAAATATTTGCCACAACGAAGAGATTCCATTTGTAGTAATCACTGGAAAATCTCGTATAATGAAAAAAATAGTAACGGAAATTGTTGCTACCTACGGTTTAGCCGCACATGAAAAGCTAGGAAATAACGAAAGACTAATAGTCTGTAAAGGAAAGGAATAGAGGAAAAATGTATATTGTAGAAATTAAGAACAAGACTTCGAACGCAGCTATCGGCCCTGCCATGTTTTCTGGCTCCGGAGAGGAGTTTGAAAAGTTGATCGATGCGATTAGTGCCGCGCGAGATTGGATCAATAAAAATTGTGAAAATCCAGATAATTGGAAAGTTTCACACAGAATTATTGGATGTCTCTAGAGGTGAACTATGAAGGTAGGAGACTTAGTCAAAGTCAAACATATACCTGGCCAAACGTATGACCAAACATATGTCGGAGTAATAGTGGACATCAAAGAAAAGAAGAGCCTCTTTAGCGACAAATATTCCATAGTGTCATACTCGACTTATCTCCATATCATGTGTGAAGATAAAATAGAGATTTTCGACCTTGATGACTGTATCATTGAAGTGATCAATGAAAGTCGGTGACTTAGTAAGGTTTAATCGCAAATTTGTATCTGGCCACGTTCAAAACACGGCCATGATCATAGGCTTCAGTGTTGCTCCGAATGGAGCAGCTGTTGCATCAATATTAATGGATACTGGAAGAATCATCGAAGCGGTATATGTAGCCTCTTTGGAAAAATTAAAAACTTAAAACCTGTGCAACACTTATAGGAATGGGTTACATTATATATGTAAGAAAAAATCAACCAAGGAGCTTTCATGCGCAAGGGAAACCTAGTCAAACTCAATCCGGCAGTATGCTTTACAACCAGGAACGGCGGACACCGCCCCGAATGGAATCCACTCACACATNCCGCAAACGACGAAGCCGGCCAGGTAGAAGGTTATCGTCACCTCACTGAAGAAGAGGTCAACGCATGGTACGACNGTCCATCAAGCAAGGGCATTAACAGCGCCGGCGAATCTAAATTGCCACCAAGGTGCAAGACTTTTGCGATCCATAAGAGCGAAACGTTGATCGTGGAACGGGCACGGTGTCGAGTGTCTTTCAGTTATCACAGCCCTACTGGTGGCTGGGCAAAGGTGCTAAGTACAAAGACCGGAGAGTCTCTTTATGTTAAGCGAGAACTGCTCAAAGTAATCAGCTAGAAATCCATCACAATCAAAACACAAACCCTAAGAGCTTTATGTCCTTCACACCTTTTAATCCCAATTCGGCCCGTGCAAAAGCCGGCCTAAAATTTCAGGACGAAGTCCTGAAAAAATTGCAATCGTCTTTTCCGGAAATTCAATTTGAGATGACTTGGGATTTTTTCAAAAACCAAAACCCAGACCTTACTAATCGTGAATTGGCCATAATCGAAAAACAAGAAGGTGATATCACATACGTTCTTAGTGACCAACGCCACTTTATCGAATGTTGCTTTGCGATGGGTAAAAACGTTTCTAGGCTTTGCGAGATGAAGAGAAGGAGTTTTGTAGGCCACAACAAGTGGTATTGTTACGGATTTGCTCATTCTAAAGATATTATTTTTATTCCAAGTCTCGTTTGGAAAAACTATACAGGTCACATCGAAAAGGCAGATAGATCATGCCGGATGGTACCTTTAAAAAACATCAAATCAATTAACGCCGGTTGTATTGGAATTACAGATTACTGGCAAAAGGCGCACGGAGGTGCTAAATGACTATTCGACTTTTTGAAGTTGGCGGATCAATCCGCGATGAACTAATGGGAATTGATAACCCTCCAGACCGAGACTTCTGCGCAGAGGCTCCTACTTGGGGAGCTTTGAAACGATGGTGTGAATTCAACATGGATAGAGTGTTTCTTGTCACCCCTGAATTCTTTACCGTTCGCGGGCGCATGCCAAACGGAGATTCGATTGACGTCGTTTTGTGCCGTAAGGATGGACCAAGTTCAGATGGCCGCCACCCGGACCACGTTCAAGCTGGAACACTCCTGGACGATCTTGCTCGCCGAGATTTTACGGTCAACGCTATGGCCCGAGAGGTTGATGTCAGAACTCTGGAACCCATCGGAGATATTATCGATCCTTTCGGAGGCCAGGAAGATTTGGTCACGCGATCGCTTCGATGTGTTGGTGATACTAAAGAAAGGATGCATGAAGATGGACTTAGAATTCTTCGAGCTGCCAGGTTTATTGTAACTAAAGATCTTGGTCCTTCTGAGGACCTCCGCCGCGAGCTCAACTCAGCTCTACCATGGCTTTGGATGAAGGACACAGTAAGCGTCGAACGTGTGAGAGAGGAATTGCAGAAAATGTTTAAAAACAACTCTGTATCAGCAATCAGGTTTCTGAGCTCGTCTTGTGCACAAACTGCGTTGGAAGTCTTGCTTGGCCATGGTTCTTCCATCTGGTTGAGACCTACTATGGAGAAGAAATAATGCTTGAACATTTAACTAACTGTCATGGAGAATGGAAAGCCGTCATTGCTGCGGCTTCTTCAATACCTTTCATTGGCGTGTGGATTCGACTAAAAATTTCAGAAATTAATCATAAAGACAACAAAACAGGAAAAGCAAATGAAAATCGGTGATTTGGTAAAAAACTTGAAATCTGACCGGGGCCTGCTTGGCCTTATCGTTGACTGGACCGACAATCGCTGGCCCGACAATTTCCAGGTGGCAAACCATCCAATTGTACTGTGGTTAGACGGATGTACGACCTGGATTGAGGCGCACCACGTGGAGGTGATATGTGAAAGTCGGTGATAGAGTTGTTATGGTTCCTATGTGGAAACACCGGTGGGCTCGAGGGAAAATCATCAAGATGACAAGGGACGGATATACGGTTGTCAGGTGGGATGGTATTAATGGAGATTGGCACTACANCGAAGAACAGTCAAAGAGGCTACATCTTGAAGACAAGACTATGGATGAGGAGGCATTGTGGAGAATGTGGGGCGACCAATGAAAGTAGGTGACTTAGTAGTGGCTGGCGCGCCAGGCTCAGCACCTGGATTGGTACTCAGTATTGACAAAGGTTTTTATGATGGGTACGGATGTACTAGAGATAGAGTTCTAGTCCTCTGGCCGGAAAAAGAGTATGGCTTATCTCACGAAGAGAGCACATCATTGGAGGTTATTAATGACGGTCGGTGATTTAGTAGAGATATTTCAAGACGATCCATCAAATTGGATCGATGCCGAAAACGCAATCGGGCTTGTTGTGAATATAAGCCCAACAGATCCAGAATTTTATTATGATAAAAGGTCAGTCTCAGTACTGGTCTTAGGTGAGCTTGGTGATTTTTGGGAAGATGAATTGTATAGAGTAGAAAGGATGTATGATGAAGGTAGGTGATTTGGTAAAACACGGAAGCAGATTGGAATTAAGCCCTGCCGGCGGATGGATTAATACAGAACAACCTAGAATAGGAATAATCGTGTCACAAGACTGCAGCCATAGACAAAAACGATTTGATGTTTTGTTTATTTCTGAGAACGGGAACACAATAGAAAAAATATGGCCGGGACATCTCCAGGAGCTTAAATGATGACACACCCAATTTGGAATCCTCCGGAGCTTAATTCCTGGTCTCATCCTTTGATTCAAGAGAGATATTTTCCGGACCGCTGGAAAATGTTGATTTGTTGCCTTATGTTAAATTTAACTTCTCACAAACAGGTTAACCCCATCATCGACGGATTTTTTAAACGCTGGCCGAATGTATTGAGTGCTAGCCAGGCAAACGAAATAGAAATGAGGGAATACATAAAGTCCNTAGGGATGTATAATAAACGCGCTAAAACAATTATAAAAATGTCAAAACAATTTCTAAATGGGTTCTCTCATCCAAAGGATCTATACGGATGTGGCAAATACGCGTCAGATTCAGATACAATATTTTACCAAGGTAAATGGAGAGAGGTTATGCCTACTGATGGTGCTCTATTGAGGTATATAGAGTTTCTAAAATCAAAAGAGAAGGCAGCCAATGAATGTGGGTGACTTAGTTAGAATTATAAAAAATGACATGTCTCTGGTGATAAGACAACCAGGACCGAAGGACAATAAATTCTTTAACCAAATTGGAACAATTGTAGAACGCATCGGAAACAACGATATGGATCCATATGATGTACATTGTTCTGNGTGGTGGGGAATACAACTTCCAACAGGTTATTATTTGGTAAGATCTGATGCAATCGAGGTGATAGATGAAATGGCTTAAAAAAATATTTGGTATAAAATCTCCGCTAGCAAAGAAGCAAGCTAGGCTTAAATCTTTACAGGAAAAAGGGTTTCAAGCTCAAAGAAACGGAAATCTTTCTTTAGCAGGAAAGTATTATTCAGAAGCAGAGTTTTTAGAAACAGAGATTATAGAAATGCTTGAGTCAAAAAAATGAAAGTATATCGTGACACAGGTTCCGTTCATGGAGTTCCAGACTATTATTCAATTTATGAAAAATGGTTTAGTCATTACATGAGGACAGGATCCAACGAAAGCAAAGTTCTTGCATTCCATTATGCTAGAGTCGCTGAAGAAATGGGTCAAGCTCTTATTGTAGAAGATATAACGGATGAATTTTGATTTATTTTTGTAAAACAACTGAACATCGTGTAAGATATAAAAGTTCAACGAAGAACAAATAAACAAAAAATATTCAGGAGAATAAATGAGCACACCAGTTAAAGCTATCAACCGAAAGAAGTCTACCAAGCGTTTTGATTTCCGAGTAACCACCAATCCTACTTCTCACCAAGCCGGTGCCAATACAGTCACAATTCATTCTAAGGATTATGACACCAGCGGCCGCGGCTATAGTTTTCAAGCTAATGAAGTTCCGGGTACAGTGACCATGAGTGTTAAGGAAGCAAAGGCTTTGTATAACTTTATTGGAAAGACTCTTAACTACTAAGATCATCTCATAGAATAATCTAAAACGCGGGCTTTTGTCCGCGTTTTTTTTTTATTTTGTTTTAAGCTAAAAACCTGTGCAACAACCGTGTAGATTGGTTAAATTATATATGTAAACAATCTTAAACGGAGGGTATATGAAAAATTTTGAAGAACTCATGATTTTATGGGAAATTCAAGAATCTATTAATTCAAAAGCAATTAAAATCACAAAAAAGAATCGCCACCTCATTAAAAAAATCAAACTAAACACAGGAGCTTAAATGTCCAATAAAAAAAATACAGCTAAAGCAAATTTCGAAAAAACACCATATTCAGAAGCAATCATCACAGGTAACGCTTTCATGAAAGCTCTAGAGCCTTTGTGTGAGGTTGTAACACTTGCTGGATCGATTCGTCAACAAAAAGAAATGATCGGTGATATCGACGTTGTCGTCATTCCAAAAGATGATCCTTCTGTCTTTCTAGAAGAAGTTAAGAACGTCATCGAGTATGAATATGGAGCTACCAAGAAAATCTTTGGTATGTTTCAGGGTCGTCCCATCAACATTTTCGTTACTAGTAAAAAATCATACGGAGCATCTCTATATCAGTGCACTGGCCCTATGCGTTACAATCTAAGAATGCGTGTGTTAGCAAAATCCCGGGGTTTTAAGTTGAATGAATACGGACTCTTCCACCGAGAAACCGGTGAATATAGAGCCGGAGAAACAGAGCAAGATATTTTCGACGCTCTAAACCTAACATACAAATCACCCGAAGAAAGAAAAGGAAAGGCAGCATAATGAATAAAAAAATTAGACCATGCAAATATTGTGAAGATGAATTCGAGTGGGAACAAAAAGTCCGCCGATATGGTGGCTACGCAAATGTTTGCGCAGATTGTCATCTAGACCGACCCGATCCAGATGCTAATACACCGGTTATCAGAGGTTTTGTAACTGGATCTGGGAAAATGGCTGCAATGCAGATTCTTGCTTTTGGTAGTAAAGATGACGCAGATGCATATGGAAAAGCATGGAACAGTAACAGCGGCTGGAACAACCGAAGATCTGGTGGACTTAACGACGTCAATTTTGTAAAAGTCGGTGAAAACATCGGCAACGCAAACCATAAAGGGAAATCATCATGATGGTTGGAGACAAAGTCTTCCACAAAGATTATCCAGGCAAGCATGGCTGGATCATTATGAAAACAAACGCCAAACACTATAACAAACCAGTGTATGTGGTTTATTGGGACAATATTTCCGAAGAAGGAAACGTTAACAAATCTTCGAGCCAACATATTGAGGACGCTTTAAGAATGGTTAAGATTAGCAAATAGGACCGGCAAAGATGACAAATTTTTATAATATTGTTTGGCCATGTATGCTCATGTGCGTCGGCCATGTTGGGTTTTGGTTATCCCAGAATTCACAATTTGTATGGGAGTACTGGGCCGATAAGCCTCTGCTTTCTAACCTGATTTTTGGTTACCCTGCAGCAGTTGTGTTTTGGTTTGGTGTCAAATATCTGATGGCAGACATGGAAGCATTGTGGTCAGTTAGGTTTATAGGTTTTGCAACTTCTTACGCTGTTTTTCCTATTATGACATGGGTTCTGATGGGAGAAACACCTTTTACATTAAAGACCGTAATTTGTTTTCTGCTATCCGTCGCAATTGTTTGTGTACAGGTATTCATGAAATGAAAGCCGGCAATCTTGTAAAATGTTCTCCATGGACGTATAATGGTAATATAGGGATAATATTAAAAGTCCAGGATGGACCATATTGTATCGGAGCGTGGGTACAATTACCAGAAGGCATCAAACTAATCAGGCTAGAAAATCTCCGGAGAATAAATGAAATCTAAAAAAGAAATATCTGAAATGCCACCAAATCAATTGGTTTCTTGGTTTATGATGGCTTCATATGCATATTATATCGAAGGAACATCGGTGATGTCTGATTATGATTTTGACTATCTGGTTGAAAGGCTTAAGGAAAACTGGACGCAGATCGACCACCCTCACAAAAAACATATTACAGAAAGCCACCTAGATGCCGGTACAGGTTATGATATTCATTATCCAATGATGGTAAAGTTTGCAACACTACATTATCTTAGAGAACAAAATGAATGTAGGTGATTTAGTATTTGAGATCCCGTTTGGTAAGGCTTGGTTTAAACACAATCCGTACCTTAGCAATTCAATTATTGGCATCGTCACAGAGATTATTGACCATGAATTTGTGTTCGTTATGTGGGGCAACAACGAAGAAGCTGGCAAAATTGATATGATGGCAATCGATTATCTGGTGAAATGTAATGAAAGCGGGTGACATAGTAAGGTTTCACACCGAACACAGAATGACAGAAAAAATAGATTGGAAACTAGGTCTCTTGATCGAGTATCATACTTGGGAAAAGATAGCAAGGATTCTATATAAAGGCGAAATAGTAACGGTTAGAGCAGAAAAAACACAATTAGCATTCAGAAATCCAGAGGAAATATAAAATGAAGGTAGGCAATTTAGTAAAATGGACAGGCTTTCCAGGATCTAAAAAAAATAAACCACAAACATCTGAGGATGCAAAGTTCGGAATAATTGTAAGGATCTGGAAGGTACCAAACCTTTGGTCTAAAAAGCGAGTAGATGTCAGTTGGGGTGACGGAACTTTTGGAACCAGGCTGTGGTCTAAAACGCTGGAGGTGATCGATGAGAATAGGCGAATTAATCCATCCCTATCCTGATGAAGACACGGTAGGGCTAATTGTCGATTTTGTTTCTCACGCTCTCTGTGACCAGTGGGTAGTGTTTTCAGAAAACGAGATATTTCATATACCAGTTTATGACATTTTAAAAATAGAATACAATTGCACGTAAAAAACAACAACGGTATAATATAACAACCTTAAACACAGGAAAAAAAATGAAAAAGTGGATGGTTTATTTTAAAAACAGTGATGGATCTAGGGAAGGAAACGAGCCAATCGTGGCGCCATCGCGAGAAGAGGCCTTAAGGCTTTACAGATTCTTCTTTAACGTTCCGGCTGAAATTAATTGTAGAGCAATCCCGATAATAGACCGGGATTTCCAATTTCGCCGCAAATGATAATTACAACATGGGCTTATGCCGGAATTATAATTGTTTTTATAGGTTTGATAGTTTCGTATTACGAGCTAAATAAAATGGATTAGGTTAGATGAAGGCAGAGTATAAATCTAGAAAAAATATCATAATTTGGTCATTGACAATATTCGTTTTAACCCTGTGGATTATGCTGTTCCTAATTCCGTACAGTCAGTATCACGGTTCAATTCAGGAGTGTATGGTTCAACAATGCGATGTATCTGTTAATGGGTATGAAATCTGCTTGAGGAAAATTAATCATGGATGATTTAATTGGTACCGGTGATTTAGTAGTTCATATTGGAGCTTCACCAAAAGCATTTAGGGTAAGGATAGTTTGTGGGAAGGATGAACAAAACATGTATCATTTTTCATCCGGGCCTTCGCCATCAAAACTAGAGCCTAGAAAAGTTTTATTTTTTGAAAACGGAGGAGTTGATTTTCAAGATCAGTGGCAGCCTCTTCACATATGGATGTTTGAACATGGGTATAGGTAACATTGTTGAAGCAATGCATGCAAGAGACCTAAAAATTAGGTTAGGAATTATTATAAAAAAATTGCCCCCTCTCGAACTAGGCCTAGAAGTTTTTGAAGTTTTGACAAACGACGGAAAAATAGACACATACACTTCGGCTGCTCTTAGAGTCCTAGTATGAAAACAGGAGATTTGGTTAAAAAAGTAGAAGGATTCGGCGGCGATGCAGAATTCCCTTTGGTTGGAATTGTTGTTGAAGTGTATCCAAATGAATTCAGGGTAAAAGTTGGAAAAAAAACAATCACCAAGGATAAAGTTTTAGTTTTAACAGAGGGTGGTTTCGAAAAATGGATCGCTCAATTTGTTGAGATTTTAAAATGAAACTCGGAGATTTGGTTGAATGTTTTACTTGGGCAAACCGTAGATCTGTTAGAGGAGTAATAGTTGGCTTTAATGAAAAAGGGGAAGGAGGAAAAGATTTTGTACACGTTTTATGTGAAGGAAAAATATACGTGTTTTTAGCTTTTGATGTACACGTAATAAATAAAAAAATATAAATCTTATTTGAAGCTATTACAATAAATTAGTATTAAACAACCACAAAGGTATGATCAATGATAAAAAACAAAAGACTATCGACAGAGATAGGAATTCCAAAAAGAATTATAGAAATGGCAACTGACGGCGAAATTGAACAAGTAAAGATTCTATGCGATTTAAAAAGGAAAATAATTTGTTCGTGGGAACACAAGATAGACGATTACAGAGCGTTATCAGATGTTAGGCTTCAGCTGACCGGATTCCGAAGGATAGTAAGAAAAAGATACGCAAATTCAATGAAGTCAGGAATGTATAAAGTTACAAGAAGTAATGTATACCCTCTAGAAAAAATAGGAACGTTTGGCGAAGAGCGTTCTTGGAGAAAACGACTTGTAAAGGGTTCACTACTTACGTGGGTTTCAAGAGATGAAATGGGTACAAATTGGTTTCTATTAGATGGAAAAATTTTTGGTGTTAACGGCGCCTCAATCGACTCAATTGCTCCTATTGAACAATGCAGTACCCAAAAATAAAAGTAGGAGATCTAGTTCAACATAGACACAGAAATACCGGGGATATTAAAAAAAACGATCCTGCAATTGTAATCTCTGTAGAACTTAGAAGAACTCACCTTACAGGAAACCCATACGAGGATTATTGGGTCGTAGTTTCTCAAGGCAGTGAATGTTTTGGAGATTGGCTTCAGTATTGGATAAGAATAGGAAAATTATAAAGTATATTTTCTTATTATACAATAATTAAGTAATAAACAGGTTTATCTATGAACGATGAAGACGTCAAATACTTAATTCAAGAAGGATTGCTAAGTGCACTGTTTGGTGGATTAGCAAAATTAATAGGCCAAACTTTGTCTGGAGCAAAGTCATTTGCTAGAGCAAATGATGCAGCTGTTCAGCAGGCTGCAGCAAAAAAAGCAGACGGGATTAGAGGGTTTCTGCAGGTGGTCAATGAAAAATATGGGAAATCCTTAGAGAAACCCTTTGATCTTCCGCCGACAGATTTAATTCCAGAAAACATTATGGGTGACGACGTCATCTCAATGATGATATACTCTAAAGAGTGTATGAAAAACTACAAAGCAGCATGGGGAACTGTTTCATCCAAATTAAATGGTTTCGGGTTTTTTGACAACGACTCTAAGCTCTTCGAGGCAATGTTCCAACTAATAATGATCGAGAAAAGAGAATCTGCATCCAGATGGCAAGAGTTGGAAACAGCTGGCCTCAGCCTCAGGGAAGTTCATCCTCAGTTGTATGACGAAAAATATATACAAAAGACACAGAATTCCAGTATACAATTACAGACATTGGTAGCAGATTATCTGTCTTTTTATGGAGCATTATGCAAAGCTCTTTCGTTTGTTCCAGATTGTAAAGCCATGGCTGATAAAATTGATAACATGTTTAGAGATGACGGATGGCTGAATTTTCATAAGGGAGATGCTGCCGGCGCCAGAATACAAGAATTGGGCGGATTTGATTACGACGTTGGTGAAGCTCTTAGAAAGATATCGGAAGAATTTGATGGTCAAGTTTGGAAGGTTTTAGAAGGAATCGAATGGGATGATGACCTGCAAAAGTCTTTTGATGAAAATTTTTTAGGCTATAACTCCGGAATAACTTACGAGGGTGTTTTAGAAGATATTAGCGATTTTGGCTGGAACATGGTAAGTTTATTTGATTCGCTTCAATATGTTATAGAGGCTGCGAAAGAATATTCGGATTTAGAAGATTCTGCAGTCGATACTAAATTAGCTCTCATCGATGCTGAAGACGCGTTGGCTCAATCGAAACTTGAGCAAGAAGAATCTGAATCAAACGAAGAGCGGGTTCAAAAATTGTCTGAAGAGCTTGAAGGCTACATAGAAGAAATAGAGCGATGGAAATCTGGGTATTCACAATATCTTTCAGAAAATAAGTTTTACAAAAAACCTCTGCTAGAATTATTGAGTTTATAAAAATAACTTAGTACCTGTGTAGAAACCCTTAGAACGAATTACATTATATATGTAACCTTCAATCACTGGGTCTATAAAAGCATGAGCTATTCGGGTTCTTCTAAAAAAATTCGTAGAATTATTGCAGATAAAGCTAGAGCGCAGATAAACGAATCTAAAGATTCGGCATTCCTTGCTGAACTTAACTTTGCGGATTGGGACGCAGCGTTTGATCATCTTAACGACCGATATTGGTCCGGATCTCTCTCAAAAATTCCAGTCAGCACGGAGTCGACTAGAAAAGCGCGTCTAGGGTGGTTCGGCCACGCAGGCTATATCAAACTATCTAACAACAAAGGGCTTAGCCCTAAGGAGATGCTAGGGGTTCTTCTACATGAAATGTGTCACCATGCTGTCCATGAAAAGTACGGCCATGGACAAGCGAACGGCCGTGGTGGAAGAGTCATCGGACATGGAAAGGAATGGAAATCCGAGATGAGGCGAGTTGGATACCTTGGAAAGATTACTCGTTTTTCCGGAAGAGAACGATTTATTTAATGTAAATATATTTTATTTGCTGTATATTTTTTTTATAATATAACAACCACGGAGTTAAAATGGATTTTAACATGATCAAAAGTGTCCTTTCTAAGATGGATTTTATTATTAGACAGACAAATTTGGAAATAGACGCCAACGCAGTTGGGGAAATTACAAGAGAGGAAGCCGAAAGAGAGATTAAAAAGTCGTATTTATCACTCAAAGTATGGATGATGAGATATGCCAACGTTGCAAAAATGAACTTTCCGCCAGAAGATGATGAAACCCAAGAGACAAATTCTGGCGGAGGAATTCAGATTCCTTTATTTACACCGGAAGATTTTTCATGAGAATCGAGCCGGATATTAAATTCGATTACAAAGATGTTTTAATTAGACCTAAGCGCTCAACCCTTAGAAGTCGAAAACATGTAGATCTGTCTAGATCCTATAAATTTAGAAATAGCCACAAAGAATGGATAGGAATTCCAATTATTGCAGCCAATATGGACGGAGTTGGAACATTCGATGTGCACGATGAAATTTCCAGAAGTGANATTCCATACGGATTGATGACTTGTCTTGTCAAGCAATATAGTCGACAAGACTGGAAGGACAACGAAAAAAAAGTTAACACCGCATTCTGTGCAATAAGCGTTGGAACCAACCACGAGGAATGGGCTGAAGCAAAAACTATTATAGATGACCACGATCTTAGATGGGTGTGTATCGATATCGCAAATGGTTATTCAGAACATTTCGTTGATTTTGTAAGGCAGGTACGAAAAGAAAAACCTAAAATTAATATTATTGCCGGCAATGTTGTCACTGCAGACATGACGCAAGAACTTATTCTGGCCGGCGCTGACGTTGTAAAAGTAGGAATAGGACCCGGATCAGTTTGTACAACACGCATTCAAACAGGTGTAGGATACCCTCAATTGTCGGCCGTTATCGAATGTGCTGATGCAGCTCACGGATTAGGCGGCCATGTAATTGCCGATGGAGGTTGTACCTGCCCTGGTGACGTCGCGAAGGCCTTTGCCGCCGGTGCAGATTTTGTTATGCTTGGAGGAATGTTTGCCGGCCATGATGAGGGCGGAGGCGAAGTAATTAGAAAAAGATATAGGACACACGAGTACGAAGTATCGGATGATGGCGAAGAAACAATTGCACCGATATATGAAGACAAGTTGTTCGTTGAATTTTATGGCAGTAGCTCAGATACTGCCATGAACAAACACAAAGGCGGAGTTGCTGCTTATAGATCGTCAGAAGGCAGGACAGTTCAGGTTCCCTATAAAGGGAAAATTTCTGAAACTGTCAGAGATATTCTGGGTGGATTGAGATCTACGTGCACTTATGTTGGTGCACCTAGCTTAAAACAGCTAAGCAAATGTACAACATTCGTAAGATGTTCCCAGCAATTTAATTCCGTCTTCGTAAAATAACAAGGATAAAAACATGGATATTCCAACTATTTCTTGTGAGGCCGAAAATGAACGATAAGGTTTATTACGACGAAAGCTGCTATGTTTGTTCTTTCGAAATAAACACGTTAAGAAAAAGAGGCGAAGCATGCGGTATTGAATTTATCGACATAAGCAGCCCAGATTTCAAGGCTTCTGGACAGGACTTCGGGTCAGAGATGATTGGAGAATTTGATGGATCAGAAACCGTAGGAGTCGAAACGTTTCGTCAGATGTATGAAAAAATGGGATTCAATAAATCCGTACGTTTTTCTAGGCTTCCGGTTGTTAGAAATATCTTCGACGCCGGCTATTATGTTTTTGCTTATTGGGTCAGACCATATTTACCAAAGAAAGGAGAAAAAAAATGAGATTGATTAGTATCGAATGCAAGGAAGGAAAAGAGGTCATAAATACAGACCAAATTTGCCGCATAAGGAAATCTGGAAATACTGTTATTATTACCACTGGAGATGATGGTGAAATTGAAACGCTGTTTACCGATATAGACCATGCAGTTGATTATATTCAGCGCGCATCGAGTCACTCGTTAGGTGAGTAAAAAATTTTGGGCCGATCATGGATATAGGAGATTTGGTTTGTTTTAAACCTCCGAGTACCGGGTGTGGATCATTAACGGCTGTTAAATATTTTCAAAGAATAAAAAATCGAATTAATGGGAAATCAGGAATAATCATTCAGGCAAGTGGAAAAAATTTTTTTGTCATTTTTGGGAACGAACTATTGGTTATAAACAAAGAGTATTTGGCGTTAGTAAAGAATGAATCATGAAAAATCAAAAATACCTGCTTCTATCAAAAGAAAATTTCCAATTGGCTCCTGTGTAAGATTTAAAACATTCTTTACCGAAAAAAATAAAATTGGTTTAGTGTTGGGATATTTAAATTCAGAAGTTTTAGAAATTTGGCATGACAAAGATATTATATCAGTCAGGCTGACGTTGGCCAAATCTATATCCAAGCCTTACGTGAAGAATTTTGACCTACAGCGAACAAAAGATAGAAGAATGCGATTTAGTATGGACAATTGACGGAATAGGCTTAATTGTTGAGCTCTGGTATGCACCATACATTAGGGAAAAAATGGCAATGGTTTTACTATGGAATGGCGAAATAAAAAGCTTTACGTCCAAGGAAATCCTTTCTACAGACCTTTTAATAAAATACAAACATTTAAATTGATAAATTAGCTCTAATAACAATATTTAATCATATCTAAACTTCTGCCGGTCGAGGGTTAAATGGGAAATAAAAATTCTACAATTGTAATGCTTTTAGCTTTGGAAAACTATGAGCCCGAATCGTATGAATTAGAAATTAACGAAATATTTGACTGTATACTAGAAGACAGGCCTTACGACGAATCACCGTTGCTTGGAAGATGGGAACTTATAGATTTGCTTGAATCCTTAGGGCATCATTTTTTATTAGAATCAAAAAATTTAGACTTATCATCGATAAACGAGCTTAGGAATATTGTTGGCAGAAATTCTACTGATTCTCGAGAAGAATTAATTTTAAGAGAAAAAATAAAAAATATTCTTTCAGGTCAATAAACTTTAAATTAAATTTCAATGCATCTCGTTTAAACATGAAGCTCCTTCATACTTAATTTTATGGAGGGTATCATGAATGATGAGGTTATTAGCACTTTTTAGTCTTTTACTGGTGGGCTGCCAGGATTACACCATGAACGGTGTAAAATTAAGACAGCAAGAAATTTTAGTTCACCCAGAGCACATAAACTTTGGGAATCTGACAGCCGGTCAGGAATCGGGTGTAGACTTTTTTACAGTAATAAACACGGGAGATACGGATCTAGCAATCTTGTCTCCCGTTTTAGTTTCCGGAAACGATAGATTTTCTCTGGATGCAGAAGCAGACAAGGAATATACAATCGCCCCTGGAGAATTAATGGATTTCGAAGTAGGGTATATCCCGGAAACTTTTGAATCAAATGGAGCTTATGTAGAGATATCTTCTGATGATGAAGATGAACCACTTACAAAGGTTACTTTAGAAGGCTATGGTGATGCTCCCGTAATGGATGTGGATCCACATGAATTTGATTACGGAGACATAAGCATCGGTTGTGACAACGAGGAAAGAATTACCATTAGAAACAATGGTAATATGGACTTAGTAGTAGATAGTATTTCTCAAATGGTTACACAGCCGGTTGACATATTAATGGAAATGGGAAGTTTGCCTGAGCCTCCATGGGTCATCATTCCAGGACAAGAAATAGATTTTCTAGTCTCTTACATTCCCACCGATGTTGGTTTTGACGAAAGTCAAATAACAATTTCCGGAAATGATCCGTTTACACCGCAGGTAGAAGTGACCCAGTATGGCGATGGAGACGTTGAAAAATGGTATCATCAACAACATTATCAAGAAGAGATTCCAATATTAGATGTGCTTTGGGTCATTGACAATTCTGGTTCTATGAATAGATTTCAAACCAATTTATCTACGAATATCGGTTCGTTTATGTCAGCTTTTGCAGCCACCGGCGCTGACTATAATATGGCTGTTATAACGACAGATAATTGGATGTTTTCTTCAATTGTTACTCCTTATAGTGCTGACCCTGAAGGAGAAATAGCTAGCCTGGTAGTAACAGGTATTATGGGATCCGGAATGGAAAAAGGCATTGAAATGGCCTATAATAGCCTTAGCAGTTCTTCCGCTGCTGGGCCTGGTGGTAGCTTCTTTAGAGAAGACGCAAGGCTTGTGGTTATTTTTGTTTCAGATGAACCAGACTATTCAGCGGGTGGCTGGTCCTCCTATTTGTCATTCTTTGATGGCTTAAAGCCTGCAGGAGAATTTATACCTTATGGTGTCATCGGAGATTATCCCAGTGGCTGTTCAATCTCCAGTCCTTACGGAAACGCACAGTTCGGCGCAGGATACTGGGATGTGATCGACCATTATGGGGGATCTTGGTATTCAATATGTGCTAGTGATTGGGGTGTACAACTTC
The DNA here is from genome assembly GCA_002170535.1 of Methylococcaceae bacterium TMED69. Classification (GTDB taxonomy): domain Bacteria; phylum Pseudomonadota; class Gammaproteobacteria; genus TMED69. The sequence goes on along the minus strand of NHDW01000006.1, from coordinate 157,195 downwards.
AAGACTTAGCTGGCGAGGTTACCGGCAGAAGAAGCTTTGTGCTGGAAGAAGAGGACCCAATTGTCGATTCGATAGAAGTTTATGTTAATGGTCAGCTCACGACGGACTGGGAATACGACGAAACCACTAACACTATTGTTTTTGCCGAAGGCCATGTTCCCGAAGAAGGGCAAACTATTGATATTGATTATGCTGTTTGGGGGTGTGATGGAAGATGAAGCAAATTGGAAAGTTTATAATGGTGTTCATAAGTTTTTCTGCCGGGTTGATGCTTGGTGTGAACATCAAAACTTTTTATGAAGCATCAACTTTTAAACCATATTCTTGGAGTAACCCGCCAAAAATAGCAAACTGCTACGGACCAGAATTTAGCAAACTGCAAATGGCAAGAGCTATGGACTATTGGGCAATACGAGGATACACACTAGGTGATTACATACACAAGCCATCAGACGATGTATGTGAAAGAGAATGGACCTCAGGATATGTTGTTCTGAGAAAAAGTAAAGGATTGCCATCTAGTACTTTGGCTAGCACAAGGAGATACACGGTTGTTACAACTATGCAGGGAGCAGTTATAAGATACCAGCCCGGTTCATACAACCTGGACTTACTAAATGAGCACGAATTGGGCCACGCTTTAGGTTTCACCCATTTGGAAGTCGATAACCACATAATGCATCCCAATTACGGAAAGATGGGTAGGAGCTTCTGGATACCCTGATATTATATAATTTTAAGTAAATTATCCGCAATGGTAAGTACATGCGGTTAAATGCTTTTTATACTCCACCCCTTCAAAAATTATTGTCTCATTTACTGTATCCCAATTAATTGTCTCCGTGCATTTGGCTACAGTGTAATTTTTTAATGTTTCGCTATTTTGTAATTTCCCATAGCCTGGAACTAGGGATGTCGTGATATAATCACCGTTTTCTATATTTCCGTTTATATTCGTTGTCCATACTTTACCTTCACCAAGACCGTTGACATAAACTTGTTCGGAATCTTCTGGTACGCCCCACCTTTTTTTCATACCCGGATGAGAATCTTTCTGAGATAAAACACCATACACGCACTTAGAATTATCTGACGTAGATAAACTAACTTTCGGAATAGCTGTGTTTATTGATTCCATGTGATTTGCCCATAATTCCCCTGTAGAATCTACAATAAGGCCCATTTTAAATTCTCCTATTGGCATTATTGTAACGTGGGCACCTGTAAAGGATGAATTTAGTGAAATACCTCCACCACCTGCATTTGATTGTATAGTTCCAACAGTATCACCATTTCCGTCAACACATCTAATAAATTTATTAAGTGTAGTCATATTAGATTCAGCAGTAGGCCCACATTGTATTGTTATTCCGTCAGCNCTGGTGCTAGTGCTAGTATTATCAAACAAAGCAATGGGTATATCATCATCGAATGATCCCTGCACCATCAGACCATACTGGTCTGATTCAGTTGCACTAACATGAAGTCTAGCGGTTGGGTCAGTTGTGCCAACTCCTACGGCGTAATAACCGGTTGATTTTCCTTTGATGTTAAGGGCAGAATGTGTAGTTGTTGAAGTCGCCGGCGTGACACCAATTTTCACAATAGTCGGCTTAGAACTTCCGGTCCAGGCTCCGGCTGCCTCTGATATGATATAAGACTGTGAGCTATAATTGCTATTATCTAAGCTTCCATAAAAAGAGAGAAATCCTAAATTATCGCCCGCGGCCATATCAGACTTGTATCTACTGAAATTTATCTGAGAGGATTTGTCTGCAGACGTATTGTGAGAGTGTAAATTTATTGTTGCAACATCCGTTTCACTGTTTCCTGGTATGGGCGCATTATTGATGCTGTTGTAGTTAAAGGCAATCCTACCGTCGTTACAGATTGTCATTCTTTCGGTAAGAGTGCCGGAGTTTACAGGGGTTGTATAAAATGAAAGCTCAGTCCCTTCGTCAGACGTAGGACTCCAGTTTTCTATAGCTTTCCCGACAATTGCTGCGCCGTAGTAGAAATTGGCACCGTCATTAGATGCCCCAATCATGATTCTTCCGAGTTCAGTACCGGTGTCTATTCCACCGTCGCTTGCAATTCTGTATAAATTTAGATCTGCTTGATCATCGGTTTTTTTGACAGTTATGTTACCGGTTGTGGATAAAGAGCTTAAATTTCCTACTGATGTGATATTTCCTTGGGCTGCTGTGGTAATTGTTCCGGCAAATGATGTTGCAGTTATCGTTCCGTTAACATCTAAAGTTGTTGATGGATCATTTTTACCGATGCCAACTCTATTGTTTCCAGCATCAGTATGTAAAATTACGTTTCCATCATCTGCCATGATTTGTACATCAATATTAGCATTAGTATTGTTTAATTTAATAGTTCCATCGTATTTTAATACTGAATTTCCACCTCCCACTAAGTTTATAGTATCTGCGGAAGGGAAATCTAAATAAGTGTTTGAGTCTCCATATTTTATAAGAGGCCCGGTTATTTGAAGATCATTTACAACTAAGCTAGATCCGTCAGTAGATGTGCCGGAGATGCCGGCAAACTGACTGCTGTTGTTATACTGTAGCTGTCCACTAGATCCTCCCGGAGACTGCCCTGCAGAAGGAGGGAGTTCCCAAACGGCTTTGTTTCCATCCCATGTCAAAACTTGATTGTTTGATGGAGTATCTGTACCTAAGGCGATAACATCACCTGCACCATCAATTCTAAGCACGGCAGTTCCACTACTATTCTTTACATTGATAATAGGTGTCGAAGCTTTACCTTTAACTGATAGCGTAGCCGGCATTGAAGTTCCAACGTCTCCAATACCAACTTTTTGGTCTCCCCTTGCACGAAAAAATGTAGTGGATGCAGATTCTACATCAAACAAAAGCCCGCCATCACCGGTGGCGTCACTAGTTATTTTTAAGCCATAGCCATTATTGCTTTCGTCCTGGTCGACAAGCATTGCATATTCATTTGATGAATTAGCATAAACATGAAGTGGAGAAAGTGGAGAGGAAGTCCCGATTCCAATTTTGCCAGAATCCTTTATTGTCATTCTGGTTGCTAGGGAATTTGCATTGCTAGTCTTAAATTCAAGATCTCCGGCGAAAATATTGCTGCCGGCATTCCAATTTTGTGCAGCTTTAGCTTGAATAGCGGCTGTCTGTCTGTAGTTCGAGCCATTGTCAAGTGTGCCCACAAAAAACAAATTGCCGATTACGTCGTTCTGGTTAATTGAATTGTCGTTTCTGGAAAAATAAAAATCTCCGGATCCATCTATTACTTCTAAATGAAATGGTACATCAGGTGCTGCCGTACCGATGCCTAGTTTTCCGTTAACAGACAAATTATTGCCATCAAAAGTTAGGTTCTGTTCGACAGTTGCTTCATCAGCATCTTTGTATGTCAATAATCCGTTTGATGTGCTTCCATCAAAAGAAATTCCGCTCCCTGCAGCAGCTATAGTAACAGAATCAGATCCTGCGTTAGTAGTGAGGGTTATGTTGCTTCCCGCAACAAAAGTCAGAGTGTCAGTCCCAGTGTCGGCAACAACATTGTCTTGACCAGCAACAGCAATAGTTTGAAACGTGTTGCCGCCTCCACCACCGCTGATTCCTAAATTATTAGGAGCTATTTGTTTTAGTGAACCTGTAGCGCTACCATCAGCATCCCATATTAACAGCCGGTCATTGGCAGGATCTGCAGAGCTTAAAACAGCCTGACCAGAAATAGCATCAGCAGATAACTCTGATGCCTTTACAGATCCATCCATGATATCATCAGAATCAATCGATTCATCTGCGATTTGTGTTCCTCGAATTTGTGATCTACCCATTGGCTTCCCCTACAACAATTCACTCTCAATTATATATTTCATTTATAATAAATATGATCTTCTTACTCTCTATACTCACATCTATTACTCTTTTCGTTTTACTCTCTTTTATGATTATAAAGAATTGAATAACTAGTTATAATGTTTAAAATCCCGGAGACCACATGCATAATGAATTTGTTTTATTTGTCGGACCGATGTTCGGCGGAAAAACCACTAAACTTCTTAGTACCCTCGATCGGTATAAGTATCAAGGAAAGAACCTCCTTACTTTCAAGCCAAACATCGATCAAAGATACTCTGATAACGAGATTGTGACCCACTGGAATGCTCGAGTTCCTGCAAACAAGATAAAGCATGGCACTGATATTATCTCATACATTGAAAACTCAAAGACCTATGTTGTTGCCGTCGACGAGGCTTTCATGATTCCTAATATCGGCGAGGTCCTGATCTCTCTATATCGCGCTGGGCACACGGTTGTTGTTTCGTCATTGCAGCTATCATCTGACTTTACTCCCTATGCAGAGATTCAAGCTATGATGCCCTACGCAACACGTATTGAGCTGTGTCCGGCTGTCTGTGCCAAATGCGACAAGGATGCACACTATACTATTAAGATTGGTGGACGATCCGATCATGCAATTGAAGTTGGAGGCGCTGACATGTATCAACCGGTATGTCTCGAACATTTTATCGAGTTTGAAACAACTCGGTGACTGATTGTAAATCCCGTTGTTTCATGATATAATTAACTCACTTTTAAAGTTAACAAAATTTCGAATTTAAATATATTCGATCTTCTCAAACAAACAAAAAGGAGACGTTATGAGAATCATGTTATTTTTGGGATCTATGCTTTTAGGTCTTACCATGGTAGCCTGTGGTGACAAGGATGAGGACACCGCGGCTGAAGAGGCAGAAGTAGAGGATACTGCTGCTGAAGAAGAGGCTGAGGAAGAGGAATCTGAGGAATCAGAAGAAGCTGAGTAAGCTGATTATATTCAGGCTAATGAGAAGAGGGCTACGGCCCTCTTCTTTTTTTAATTAATATTATAAATTTTAGCTAGCAACTCTATAATTATTTTAGGTCAATGAGGACCAACAATAGGAGAAACAACATGTCAAACGAAAACTGTAAATGCTGCGAATGCTGTTCATGCGAATGTGAAAAGTGTTGCTAAAACAAATATTAATATTTGGTTAATAATCCATTATACCGTGCGTTAATAACCAAATACTAGTACTAATGGGGGCGCAACGGCTTCGACGGGGTAGAATCCGAGGGGCGAGTGCAAGTAGGAAAGATACATCCTTAAAAGTTCAAAAACAATAATTGCAAATAACAATTACCATTACGAATCTGCTCGCTTAGCGGCTTAATTCGGGTGGTCGTCTCAAACCATCTATCCAAGAGAGACTTTAGCGGTTGATCCCCGCCGAGAATAAAAGACAATGGTCTTTTGATCAGAAATGAACAAAAAGAAACGGCGTTTTTAAAGATCAAACCTCTTTCGGCCGCGGACTATAGAGGCTAACATGCAGCGGATACCTCGCCAGGAGGGAAATAACTGGACAAGCTTGTGAATGACTCAAACCAAGACTATTGCGGACGCGGGTTCGACTCCCGCCGCCTCCACCATTTTATAAACTAAGATTTTTGTATAATATATAAAAAGAGGTTTTTGATGTTTGACATGTCTAGACAGAATGCCCAGTTTGCTAGCTTGTTTTTTGTAGCCACGGCCGTGCTGTCCATATTAATCCTTCCAAATGGGTTTTCAATTGCGCCGATCCTTGGTTTCTTTTCAATATGGTCGCTAGTAATAAGTGAAAGCTTTTTACTGACCAGAGTTAAAAATGAGATGAGCAATACGCTAGAAACCCTAAGAAAAAAACAAGAAGCAGATATACAGGATCTATTGTATTTTCTCAGGTCTTATCAGATAGCGGCTTCACCATTCGAGTCAATTGATGGCGCCAAAAAGTTTTGTGATAAAATACATTATCCAGCCATGGTTCTGTCAGCAAACCATCAGATCATTAAAGCAAACAAAGATATGCATGAAATTTTAGGTTGGGATTTTTGCAAAAAAGAATTAAATAAAAAACCAGCCCATATAATAAACGATGCGGTTTTAATGTCAGTTATCGGCGAAACCATGGCAAAACCAGAAAACATGGAAAGAAAGTCGATGATCACTCAATATGCCTATGTTCATAAGTCCGGAAAAAAAATCTTTGGACAAATGGATGCTTCAAAAATAGGAGTCGAGGGGTTTTTTGTTGTCTTTCATCCCTCTAAGAATTGTGTGTTCTCTGCAGAAGACATCGAGAAAATGGTAAGAGCAAAATAAACGCCAATCTTACAGATTTATTATTAGAGGAAATTATGATTAAAACCGCAGACGTAGTGTGTGGATTAGCTTGGGGTGATGAAGCAAAAGGAAAAATCACTGCCTGGCTAGCAAAAAACAATGATTATGATTATGTGTGTCGCTGGTCCGGAGGCTGCAACGCTGGTCATACAGTGTATGTCAATCAAAAAAAATACAAGACACACCTTGTTCCATCCGGAGTATTTTTTGGAATCAAGTCTATCATCGGCCCGGGTTGTGNTGTCGATCAAGCCAAGCTTATGTCTGAGCTTGAGTATCTTAGAAAAAACGGGTTTAATACAGACGTAGTTAAGATCAGCCCTAGGGCTCATATAATAACCAGACACCACCTTCATATCGACAGTTCGAGCCTAGCAGAAAAATTAGGGACAACTAAAAGCGGAATCGCACCATGTTATTCTGATAAAGCGTTCAGATCTGGAATTCAGGCAAAGGAAGTATTTCCGGAAGAGATGCTTTGGGATGAGGAATTAACCGGAAACATATTGTGTGAAGGAGCTCAAGGAATTTGGTTAGATCTAGATATTGGCAATTACCCATATGTCACTTCGTCTACAACCTTACCGTATGCTGCATGCTCTCTTGGTTTCCCTCCACAGAAAATAAAAAACATATATGGAGCAGCAAAAATATACGATACAAGATCGGGCACAGATCCAGATTTCCCGGATTCGCTATTAGAAAATACTGAATTATTAAAAATTGCAGATCTTGGCGAAGAATATGGTGTCACAACGGGAAGAAGAAGAAAAGTTAATTGGTTAGATTTAAAAAGATTAGTCAAGGCAATTAATCTCACTGGAACCACTCACGTGATAATTTCGAAATGTGATATTCTAGAATCGGCGGGAATGTTTGTACTCTTTGATTCAGAAAAAAAGAAGTTCAAGAATCTTCATGAAATGACAAATTACGTTCAAAATGAAATTAAAATAAACTGCCCTCTGGTAGAGGACATTAAATTTTCGTTTAATCCGATGAGTATTTAGTGAAAACTTATATTTCTAGAAAATTTATCGATAGTGACGAATTCATTACAGAAATGCTAGCGTACGGTAAACCCTTAGAAATATCTTTAGTCGGATCATTCGAAAATAACGGAAGAGGCTCTAGAAGAGATATAGAGCTCCCGTTACATCGCGATGGTGATTATTCGACATCGTTCAAGGACAGAATAGATATCGTAGGTTTGTATTGTATTAAATCCGGCGAGGCCAAGACCATTCTAGAATTGCCAGATGCCAGAATTAAAACTTTTACAATGAAAGAAAGAGATTCGCTTATTTTTGACAACGCGTTGTGTCGCCATGGAAGATCCGGTCCTGTAAAAGACAGACTGCTCTTAAGGATATGGATATCAAAAAATAACTAAATCTTTTGCCAAACAAAACATATTTATACGTAAAAAGCATGGAAGAAAAAATGGATTCAAGATCAGAAATGTTAACAAACATACTAAGGTACCTTAAGGATTTAGACAAACATCTAAAGAGAGAAGACATCAAGAATTCCAAAAAGTGTACAGAAAATATCAGGAAATTAGTAAAAAGAGAAATAGTAAATGATCTTAACAGAAAACCAGTTAAAAAAAATAATTAGAAATATTTTATTAGACTTTATAAACGAAGCCGGTCCACTAATCGGAACGTCTCCTGGTTACGAATCAGGCCCAGCGTCCTCGGAAAAACCCTACTTCAGGGACCACGATGAAAAAGACCCTGATGAAGACTCAGAAGCCGAAACGCTAGACGACGGCCAAAAGCCAAAAGGGAAATCTCCTGGATTTGGAGTCGAACCATTTGCTTACGATTTGAGAGGCTAAAAAATTTGTAAAAATAAATCATTCCTTGTAGAATATATTTGTCTGTCGCAAGACGGAATATTGTAAGTTAAAAAACAAGGAGTAATTTATAATGTCAATTTTAACTCGTTATAACAAAGATAACAATTTTCTTTCTACATTTGATGAAATGGTTCGTGATTTTGATTCTGTTTTTATGCCTCTAAGCTATCACTCTTCTCCCAAAAAGATTGATTCAACGCCTCGAGCAAATGTTATTAAATCCGAAAATGGATATGATATTGAACTAGCAGCGCCAGGATTCTCACGTGATGAATTCAATATGAATGTAGAAAACGGGGTGCTTTCGATTTCTGTGTCTACGGAAGATGGAGTAGATCACAGAAAAAACCTTCGTCGCCGCGAGTGGAGCTATAGTTCATGGACTCGTTCTTTCACCCTACCTGAAACAACGAACGTCGAAGCTATTGCAGCTCGCTATGATGCTGGAATTCTATACATTAATATTCCAGTCAGCAGCGAAAAGGAAACACGTCGAGTAATTACAATCGATTAAACTCCGTGTAGCAATCAACAAAAAGATTGCGGGGGAGCATGCTTTGTGGTTGGGGCATGCTCCCCTTTTTAATTTTAAGGCATATTTAATTCTATAGTATTATAGGAGGTTAAATATGTCTTTATTTTTAATTCTGTTAGGTATAATTTTCTCTTGCAATTTTGCAAAAGCAGATGACACAATTGTTCCTGACCTAGCAATAACAGTTGAGGCGCATAAAAATTTTGAAGTATATATTGCACCGGTAAATCTAGTTAACACTTCTGATTCAATTACGAACACTATCCCTAAGGATACGATTTTTAGATACGCGGCTGTCCATTACCCAAACATGAAAATTGATAACGGCCACGGAGGATATGAACGCTTTAATGTCAACCATAAGGGAAAGTTTCTTCTATATAATCAAGATACAATTAATTACGCCTGGAAAAATTGTGATTACAAAGTCGACCATAAAGCTTGCGCATTCCAAAACAACCATTGGGTTTTAGAAACCAACGTGACAATAACAAATGAACAAATAGTTGTCCACATGATTCTCTATGATGAAAGGTTACAGGCAATAGGTACAGCCACGGTTACTAATACACACAAAATAAAATACATAGAAAGACAAAAAACAACGCAGACTCAGGAAAATTCAATTGTTTCAATTTCTCAGCAGCAACAAAATTGCAATAGTCAAAACGGATCATGCCCAGTGGTTCCAGGCGGAAGTTTTACGGGTCCAATGCAGACTGGCACAACAACAATAACTGAGGATTTACCTCCAGAAAAAATAGAATTTCCAGTAAGATTGCTAGAAAAACATTTTTCACAAGCCAGTCTTCGTTTATGGACTGGTGTAAGAATCGATTTATAGTAGAATTACACCACGCTAAAACATATTTATAACAAATTGGAGTTGAGAATGCTTATAAACGAGAATGAACTTATAGAGGAAGGTCTTTTAGATGCTATCAAAGGTGTCTTTGGAAAGGCGTTCGGTGCATTAACAAAATCGATATCAGGTGCAGTTAATAAGGCTATGGGTTCCGTAGAGGGCTTTCTTAAAGATGGTGAAAGAAAATGGTCGAGAGAATTTTCTAAATCATTAAATCTTGATGAAGACATTAATTTAGATAATTTAGACCCGGATAAACCACAAGATCGGGTTGTTATCCTACATGCTTTTATGGCAATGCTAAAGGATAGCTCAGAGCAGATAGTAAAAAATCTAGATGTCGCTAAACAAATAGACGAAATACCGGCAGATGAAAAGGCAGATACTTGGAATGCGTATCAAGAACACGTCGCAGCGTGGGTTGCAGTAAAAGGTCTTTTAAATTTCTATATAAAAAGATTAAAATTACCCATGAAGCTCCAGTTCGGTTTTGAAAAGGATGCTCCTGAAGATCCTGCCTCCGCAGCCGAAGGAATTATAAAAGAACTAGAATCAGCAATTGATACAACTCCTGATGAATTTGCTTTGGCGGTTAAGAATGCAAATAAAGAAAAAGAGGGGTCGTTTGATGAGGGCGAAATGAAGTCAGCTTCAGACGAAGCTGTCAACGCCGCTCGAGGAGCAATACAATCAGCAAAAGAATTCGGAGAAAAGATTGCTGAATTAATGAAAGACGTCGAGGGAGTTCAAGAATCTGCAATAAAATTTGGTCTACTACGAATGGTTATAAAAGAGGAGATAGGCAGAAATTATCATACTCTAGACACAGACCCATATACATGGAAAGATTATTCCGATGTCGATGTACAAACGTACGTTAATGCTGAAGACGGAACTTATTCTGCAAAAGTTAACTGTATATCTGACCCGGGTCTTTCAACAAACGAAAGAAAATTTGAGGATGAAGCTTCTGCTCAACACTGGGCGCGCCAACAGGCAGAAAGAATATTTCGCAGGACTTTAAACAAGCCTAGAGAGCAGGAAGAAATGTTTTCTGAAAATATACTAAGAGCAGTCATAAGAGAATTGTTGAATTCTTAATTTGTACATCACATTTTAATCTAGTAATTTAAAATTGCTGGAGGCATTATGGCAGAATACAAATTTAGAAAGTTATTTCAACTCAGCGGTGCAGGCGAATTTACAGACCCCGAATCGTATGAATCAATGTGGGCATATTCGATAAGGTATCCAGGAACGGATCATAGCACACCTGGTCGTTATAGAATAAGAATAACCAGAATGTCTGCAAAAGACTTTATAATTCTAATGGGTGGCGATCCAACAGACGCTGATCCTCAGGGATATTCTATTCAAGGACTGTTAGAAAAATGGACTAACAACGGATGGATTCATTGTTTGGATTGGATGGGAAACCCAACTAGTTCAAACGAAGAAATTGAATCCGATCTCAACGAAATGTTTCAGGCTTTCACAACGGGGCTTCCTACTGATAAGAACTGGGAAATACCACCAAGACCCCCACCAAGACCAAAAAGAAAGGACGCAAAAGATAAAAAAGTTCCAACTTTCGAAGTAATCGAAGGTGATAAAACGGAGAAGCCCACTAAAAAAGACGGCGACGATCCATCTTTCGATTGGATATAATAAAAAACTTAAAAGCTGTGTAGTACTTAAAAATTGGTGTTACATTAACTATATAAGTTAATTATCAATGAGGTGATCACAGTGCATAGAATGATTTTAAAATCAGCAGCCCAACAAATTAGAGCTGCTAGAGCAGAAGCAGAAGCATCTGGTGAAGAATGGGAAGGCCCAGAAGGCCGAAAGTCTTCTCAAAAAGAATATGACATGGACGCCTTGCGAGAACTCCGCCAGAAAAAGCGCACTGCCGGTGATGATTTTAGAACCGCTCGCCGTAAGCTTGCTAGCAATACCAGAACAGAAAGAAAGTCTGAAGGTCGTATGAAGATTGAATGGTCATATGAACCTGGCGAGCTAGTTAAAATCAAGAACAGTGCGTTCAGAAGGTTTAAAAACCATTTGGAGAACATGGGTCTTTTTGCCGGCGCTGTCGGAGTTATTGTAGAAAACGAAGATGATGTTTGGCGATCAGCAGCAAACAAAGTGATCCATGTTATGGGACCTGCCGGCCTGCAGGCTTGGGATGCTTCCTGGGTAGTTATTGCCGATGAATAAAAAATACCCATGGAAAGTTGGAGATTTAGTGTCTTGGGCAAAAATTAATTTAACCCCTAAAACGCCAGAAAGCGCCGTTATCATAAGAATTAACAGTGATGATGTATCAGAAACAGCGGATATCTTGGTCAACGGAAAAATTATCTCAGTTCACATCGATGATCTTAATATTCCACCGGTAAAAAAAACAAAAACAAATTTTGGAATAAAAAGATGAATTATTTTAAAATTAAACCTAACAACCTGTGTAGAAACACACTCAATGAATTACATTATATATGTAAGAAAAAAACAACCACGCAACCTTTGGAGTTCAAATGTCCGTAAAAACACCGATCACTATCGCAACCTTTAAGAAAGTTGCTCCTAACCTTCCTCCTCACATGGCCGTTCTAATGCGCGGACCAACAGGTGTGGGTAAGTCTCACCTTGCAAAACAGGTAGCAGATCATCACAAAATTCCTTTCGTAGATGTTCGTGGCTCAACCATGTCAGAAGGTGATGTTGGAGGTTATCCAGACATCGAATCTATGAAGGAAACCGGAGTTATGACATTCTGCATGCCTTCATGGTTTGTGCGCGCCTGTAATGAACCGGTCGTCCTTATGCTTGACGAACTTAACCGTTCGCTTCCAGGCGTTCAACAGTCATTCTTCCAACTTGTTCTCGATCGTGAGCTTGGAAACGATAAGAACGGTGTTCCATACCGTTTGCACCCTGAGACACGCGTCCTTGCTGCAGTCAACTTCGGATCAGAGTATGACGTCAACGAGATGGATCCAGCTCTTCTCCGTCGTTTTTGGGTTTGTGACATTGAGCCTTCTACTGAAGATTGGGTAACCTGGGCTCGTGACAATGATATCGACTCAGTTATCATTGATTTCATCAATCAAAACCCTGCTCATCTTCGAGTAGATCCTTCCACTGTAGAGCCAGGCACTGTCTGCCCCAATCCGGCATCTTGGCATCGTGCAAACGATTGTCTAATGCACATGGATATGGCACCTTCCTCTGTTGCAGGTTCAGAAGGTCCAGAGGGTATGTATGCTCTGCTTCTCGGCCTGGTTGGCACAGAAGCCGCAATTGCCTTTTGTTCATTCGTAAAAGAATACGAGCGTCAGGTTTCTGCAGAAGATGTCCTCGCCGGCAAAGTGTCCAAGGCAGACATCAAGAGTCTTCCTAACTCAACACTGAATGGTGTTACAGATAAGCTTGGTCATCACTGCAAGGAAAATGATTGGACGCAAAAGCAGTGTAAAAATGCTGCAGATTTTGCAAAGGCTCTCCCGGGTGAGATGATGGTCCAGGTTTGGAACGCCATTACCCAGTCAACTAACATCAAAAACATCCAGAAGATGCATAAGCTTATGGGTTCAGATGTCGTCAAGGCCGTCCAGGCGTCTAGAAACCTAGATCGCTAAAAACGCTTCGGTGTAGCTCTATAGGGGAAACTCATGTTTTTGAGTTTCCCCGTTATTCAATTGAAATTATCATTGTATAATAAAAGTAGGAGTTTTTTATGCTAGTAAAAGAAGCAGTAATTGGAAATTTGTATCGTCCAAAAAGAAATGCAGTTTGGTCTGAAAAAAGAAACATTGAAACCGACTGTCCGGAAAATGTAAAATATATAAAATTATGGAAGGGTCATTTAACTAAATCTCAATATTTAAATAACGATCACCCACCACTGATATATTTAGGTTCAACAAAAGAAAGATGGAAAATAGAAAATATTTCCAGACATCACTGGTTTTTGATGGGTGAAAAACGAATAATATTGAGCGGAAGCTCTTTTGGTTTATTGGAGTCTATAGATGGAAAATCGATATGAAAAAGGTGATTTAGTTAAACTAAAACCAAATACAAAAAATAATCGCTATCCCATTTCAAAATCAGTAGGAATTGTAGTCGACGTGCTCACAAGATCATCTCAAAATCCAGATTGGGACAAATTGTTGGTTTATATTGACGGCTTTGATATTTTTGAATGCTCCCCGCGTCTATTAAAATCTATAGAAAAAATTAAAAAACATACTGAATAGCTGTGTAGCTTGTCAATAGAAGGGTTACATTATTAGTATAAGAACTAATAAAGTTAACAACACGGAGTTACTCATGTCGACAAAAAATTCTCCCAACGATGCTCTCAAAACAGCAGAAGTCACGGACGAAGAAGTAAACGCTTTCGATCTTAGCCCTCATCTTATTCGCCTAATGTGGGACGAGCCATTCTTTGCTCGTGTACTAAGAGGCATCCAAAAGATTAAAACCGACCAAATCCCAACCGCCGGCGTTCTAGCCAAAGACGGAGAAGTTAAGTTCTGGTGGAACCCAAAATTCCTAGCCGGACTTAAAGCTGTACAGATCAAGGGTCTTCTAAAGCATGAGTGTTACCACTTGGTTTTTGACCATACAACTACCCGCCGGCGCGACCCGCACATCGTCTGGAACTATGCCACTGATTTGGCAATCAATTCTTTGATTGATGAAAAAGAACTTCCGGAAGGTGGTCTTATTCCCGGTAAGGCCTTTTCGCCGCTAACAGCCGAGCAAAAAACTCAAATGGGTCAAGAGGCTGCAAAGCGTTACGAAATGGTCTCCGCAAAAATTGCATCGTTCCCTAAGGAAAAACACTCAGAGTGGTATTTTGCGGAACTCATGAAAGACCCAGAGGTTAAAGAAGCTATCGAATCTGGCGAAAAGATGAACGGTAAATCTCTGAGCCAGGCTCTCGCTGACGGTGATGTCAAGATCGATGAAGATGGTAATCTTGTTGATCAAGATGGCAACGCAGTCACAGTCGTACCTGGCTCCGGTGACGATGGTATGGACTCTCATGATGGTTGGGATCAGCTTTCAGATGAGCAAAGAGATTTTGTCAAGGGCCAAATCAAGCAATCTCTAGAAGAAGCTGTAAAACAGTGCGATGGTTCAAACAGCTGGGGATCTGTTGGCGCCTCAATGCAGAGAACGCTTAGGAAGATGATCTCAAAGGATATCCCTTGGCAATCAGTTCTCAAGCAATTCTGTGGAATGACTCGCCGCGCAGATCGATCATCTTCTATTCGTAGAATTCATCGCAAGTATCCTGGAGTTCATCCCGGTTCTTTTCGTGATTACAAGGCATCCATCGCCGTTTATCTTGACCAATCCGGATCAGTTTCAGACAGTGATCTTGAGCTACTGGCTTCAGAGCTTGACGGGCTAGCAAAAAGAGTAGAATTTACTCTGTTCAATTTCGACACGTCAGTCGATGAACAATCAGAGCGTGTACTCAAAAAAAATCGGCAAGTAAACCTTAACAGAACACGCTGCGGCGGTACAGATTTCCGATGTGTTCAGGATCATGCAAACAAAAACGCTGGTCGTTTCGATGGTTATCTTGTGTTGACTGATGGGTACGCTCCAAACCCAGGCGGCTTCAATAAGCTTAAGCGCGGTTGGGTTATTGTACCGACAGGCCAACTCCAGTTCAATAAGCACTCACGAGATTTTCTAATCCAAATGAAAGAAAAGAAAAAATAGAAATAGCTGATTTATAGGTTATACAAAATGCCTCTGCGATAGTAATATAAATGTATGAAAAGCAGAGACATTAGACATGTATAAGTAAATCCTTGATTGTTGGTTGGTTTCCCGGGCGTAGGTTAGTTTCTCACCTACGCCCCTTTTTTTTATATCCTGCAAGGATTGGTTGTTTCACAATCACTCGTGTTGTCTAAAAAGCTTTCGATTTGGTCACGTGAAGCCCCAAAAGTTATGTGGTGAAACTCTGATAAAACAGCGGAAATAATACCTACTACGTTTCCTCTTCTATCAACGACAACACCGCCCGAAGATCCTCCAGTCACAGCTAGATTAAAAACAGAATTAAGGGAGCTATCTTTGCCGGCAAAGTATCCATCAAAAAAATGCAAAAAACCAGGCTGATAAATACCCGCTGGATATCCTGCAAAAAATATTTTATCACCTCGAGCGGGATCCCGCTTAGCTAGCTTTAGTGTCGGAACTTTATGATCAATTCTAAGAAGACAAAGGTCAAACCGGTTATGAATTGCAGTAATTTCAGCGTTGTATCGTGTCCCACTAGGGTCAAATACAGAAAACTTGTTAACGGTATCCGGAGGCATATTTTCTGGAGTATCGCAAACGTGCCCGGCAGTGATAATTTCTGTACCTCCGCTTACACTTCTAATAGCACCTCCGGAGCCAGAGACAACAGCAAAAGTTTCTCCACCAACTTCCGGAATATCTTCAGGAATCAAAAATTCGTGTAAAATAAAAAATGCAGATTCCTGTTGGACAGGATGATCTGCATAATGTGAAACGGTTATTTTTGGAACTTTTGCACCACAACAAGAAACTAAAAAACTTATGGCTATAGCACAGAATAAAAATTTAAATATATAATCTTTCACATTGTATCCTCCCAGATGAACAACCCCATAAAATTAAGTATGATAAATGAAAGCTTAATTAAAAAAAATGGAGGAACTAATATGAAAAGCGTTGTTTTATTCGACATGGACGGAACACTAACTCCGCCCAGGATGAAAATGGATCCATCCATGATTTACCCGTTAGTCAATTTGCAATCATCCGGATTTGAAATAGCGATAGTATCGGGTTCAGACATGGATTACATAAAAGAACAGTGTGAAATTATGCTGGATATCAATGCATTAGATCCGGAAAAAATTTATTTTTTACCATGTAATGGTACAAAATATTTTAAATTTCAAAACTCAAAATTTGAAAACGTATATGAAAAAAACATGAAATCAGAGTTAGGAAAAGAGAAATACAGAAGTGTAATTTACCAACTGTTTGAATCGCAAAAGGCCGCTCGATATTGTCTCGGCGGAAATAACATACCTTTATCAGGAACTTTTATTCAATACAGAGGATCAACTATTAACTGGTGCCCTATAGGGCGAGACGCAACAACAGAAGAAAGAAAAGAATGGGTAGAGTTAGACAAAAAACATAAGATAAGAGAATCACTTCTGAGAAGAATAAAGTCAATTCCCGTGTTTAAAGAATTAGAAATAAAGCTAGGAGGCGAAACTAGTTTTGATATTTACCCTAAGGGATGGAACAAAACATTTTCATGGAAGCTCTTTAAAGATTATGAAAAAATATATTTCGTAGGTGATAAATGCAAAGAAAACGGAAATGATTATGAAGCATTTATCATGGCAGCTGAAAACGGATATGAAACAATGGGTCCAGAAAACACGAAAGAAATTATTAAAAAAATAATAGAAGAAAACAATACAGCATGAAAAAAACAAAATCAGAAAAATCAGATGTAGAAGAAAAAATTGACGAAATATGTATTGTTGAAATAGAGGAAGAGTACAGGGTTCTTTGGGAATCAGACGATGGTGGAAACCATATTGTTGTGGCTTTTGAAAAAAACTGTCCGCCAATGGCCAAAAAACTTCTAAAGTCGCCTTTCATGGGCTGGAGGCTGATAATAAAAATTTGCCCTGAAGGTTATTTGAAAGTTTTTCATCCGTTAAACAAGAAAAAATGAAAATAAGAATCGGCGATCTTGTACACATAAAAGTCCGGGTACATGAATTCACATTATTAGAAGGAATAGGAGTAATTATGGAAGAAGCTGATCCAGACTGCCCAGAGGAACCAAGTAGTAACTGGCTAGTTTTTTGTGAAAACGATCACTGGGTGGTTAATGAAAAGTACATTGTTAGAATTGAAAAAGGGAGACCTGATAAGAATATCCCATGTGGGCCCACTAAATCCTTTGCGAAAAAAATACGGAATCTTGCTGAACAGTGCAGAAAATCCACTTAGAAGTGATAAAATTGTTTACGACGTCTTGATAGACGGTAGAATAGAAGTAGTTCTACCACGATGGATAGAACTTTTACACACTACACATACATGACACAGGAGAAAAAAATGAGTAGTAATAATCCGTACGCGCTTCGCGCTGGCTTGCTGCAGCAAGCAGAAGGTATCTTAATGCAGAGATACCAAGTTGAAACTGAGAGAGTCACGAATCACATGCACCTCAGTCTGGAACGAGATAGGACTTTCGACGTTGATACTGTCACTTATCCAACGTTCCCTTCAACCAGCGATATTATTGCTGAAGCAGAAAAACTGTATGCGTTTGTTCAGAAGAAATAATATAACCTGAACATTAAATGTAAGTCCAGTATTATAATTACGTAGACTCCAACCAAAGAGATGATATGGAAGCATGTAATTATAATACTGGCGATTTAATTGAAATTGTTGATTTTGAGACATGTTACATGTTTTGTAAACAGCAAGGCATGGTGCCAATTTATCCACAAGATATTTATAAATCAATTGGCATAATTAGTGAAGTAAATTCCGGCGGGGAAGTTTTTGAGGTTTTAATATCTAATCAACTAGTATACATTGAGCCAGGATATATTGCGCCTGAACAAGCATTTAGGAGAGTTTAATGCTAACAGCTATGGGTGACGTCATGAGAAGGGCGTATGATAAGGGATGGATAACGACAAGAGATGGAAATATTAGCCTTTGCCGCAAAAATTCCGGAATAATGTACATTACACCTTCTGGGTGGAGAAAAACAATACTTCATCCAGAACATATTATGAAGGTTAAAATAACCCCTGCCGGATGTAGAATCCTTTCGAAAAATCCAGATATTAAGCCATCTGGAGAATTAGACATGCACTTATTACTGCAGAGATATAACAAGAGCTGTCGTGCAGTTGTCCATCTTCATCCAACAAACATTATTGCAGCAATATACGCAGGTTGGAATATGCAGTCTTTAGCAGCAGAATTTCCAGAAGTTAGCAGATATACAAGAGTCGGCCCAACAGTACCAATCTTGCCAGTCACAAGCCAAGAATTGGCTACCGCTACGTTCAAAGCAATGACTAATTCAAGTTCTAACATAGTTATATATGATATAGTTGGACAGGCAAACCATGGAGTTTGCGCAATAGGAGATAATCCCTGGGATGCATACGAGCACATAGAGCGACTAGAGCACATCGCCGAGATCGCGCTGCGTTCTGGGATAAAACCCCGAGAACTGGAGATTTAGTATGGGTAAAAAAGTCTTCCTCTCGATGGGACATGGGTATCGTAATAGACATAAATGGTTATAATTACTGGAACCCTGAAGAGACTTTTTCCAAATGGAAATACTTGGTTTGGACTGCAGGAACATTAGTCAATATATCTTCGTGGAAAATAGAGAAAATTTAATTATAAATTAAAGTCTCCTGTTGTATGATAATATCATAGGAGAAACCAACCATGTTCAATTATAAAAATTATTTTCCGTATAAATCGATTAGGCTGGAACAAGCTCAGGCAATTGATTTTGCTTTGGACAATTACATAAACAATGATAAAAAATTTGTAATTCTAGAAGCCGGAACAGGCGTAGGAAAATCAGCAGTTGGGCTAACCGTTTCTAAGTATGTTTTAGACCATCTAGGAGCCAATCCTGGCTATGAGAAAGGATCTTACTACCTTACCACACAAAAGATACTTCAAGCTCAGTATATGAATGATTTCTCTTCATTAGGAATGCTTTCATTAAAATCTTCTTCGAATTATCGATGCAACTTTTATAAAACAAAAACATGCCAAGAGTCACGCAGAGAATTAAAAGTTAGCCAAGATGAAAGATTCAAGGCTTCTTGCGCCGGCGGCTGTCACTATGTGCAGGACAAAAACCGGTTTATAAACGGACACCATGGTGTTACAAATTTTCCTTATTTTATGACGGAAATCAACCATTCAGGCCACCTGCCGCAAAGGCAAATTATGGTGATTGATGAATGTCACAACATTGAGCTTGAGATGAGTAAATTTGTAGAGGTTGTAGTAACTCAACATTTTGCAAAGTCAATATTAAAATTAAAAGTACCAGAGCTCAGAACACAATTTCAGGTAGTAAATTGGATCAAAAAGGAATACATCATAAAACTATCTCAAGTTAGAGATAAAATGGCCAAACTTTTAGAACAGCAAGGTTTAAAATCAAGGCTTTCAGAATTTGTATCCCTAGAAAGAAAGTGGTCTATGATAGAGTCCCACTACTCAAAGCTAAAAAGATTTTTGGAGCTATATGATAAAGACAATTGGGTGATGAACATTTCAACAACCGACGCGCGTAAGGGGAAAAGATTTGAATTTAAACCAATCGATATAGCTCCTTACTGCGACCAATATCTTTTTTCTAAAGCAGACAAAATATTAATGATGTCTGCAACAATCATGAACAAAGAAGCTTTCTGCAGAATATTGGGGATCCCGAAGGAACAAACGGTTTTTATTTCGATACCCTCTCCGTTCCCTCCAGAAAACAGACCAATTATTGTTTCGCCAATAGCGAAAATGGGAAAAAAAGACATTGATATCGGCTTGCCAAAAATGGCCGCCGCTGTAAAAGCAATCATAGAGGAACACAAAAACGAAAAGGGTATAATCCACTGCCATTCATACAAGATTGCAAAATACCTTAAGGAAAATATTAGATCAAAAAGATTGTTAATTCATGATTCTACAAACAGGGATAAAGTGCTTTTTAAACACTGTAATAATCCCCAACCAACAATATTGCTAAGTCCTTCAATGTCAGAGGGAGTAGATCTAAAAGGCGATTCCAGTAGATTTCAGATAATCTGCAAAATTCCATATCCATATCTTGGAGACAAGTTAGTGTCAAAGAGAATGAACAAGTGGGACTGGTGGTATTCTTTACAGACTGCAAAAACCATCGTACAGTCCGTAGGTCGATCAGTCCGTAGCCCAGAAGATCACGCGGTGACATATATTTTAGACGCCGGCTGGAATTATTTCTGGTCAAAAAACAAAAATATATTCCCCAAGGATTTCAATAGGTGTATTAAGTGATTTTTAAGAAAATAGAAAATTTAAGGCAATTTTTATCAAAAAACCATAATGAAAGACCAATTTACATGACGTCTGGAGGGTTTGATCCTCTACATATAGGTCATGTTAGATGCATTCGAGGAACTTCGGATTTGGCAACGTCATCAGATATTCACCCCTCAATTTTAAAAGGGTTGGTTGTGGTAGTTGTTAATGCAGACTCGTTTTTGATTAGAAAAAAAGGTTATGCTTTTATGCCGTTACAGGAGAGAATGGAGATTATAGACGCAATCAAAGGCGTAGATTTTGTAGTACCATGGGAGACCGATGGTGATCAAACAGTGTGTCAGGCTTTGGAAATTTTAAGACCAAATTTCTTTACAAAGGGAGGAGATCGAACAGATTTTACAAACATTCCGGAATGGAGCGTATGTAAAAAAATAAACTGTGAGATTATAGCAAACGTCGGACACGGTGGAAAAGTTCAAAGTAGTAGTAATTTAGTTAGTAAAGCGACAGACCTTGAAGCTGTCGAGACAATAGGTTACGCCATGGGCTACTCAGACGGAGTTGAAAATGATTCCAAAAAATAAGAAACTAATAATTTTTGATTTCGATGAAACTCTATGCAAAACAAACGGCTTGATCAAAAGAGTAAAACATACCGAAAATGGAGAAATAGAGGATTTCCTAACACCAGGAGAATATTCTATATGGAGAGAAACGGGAGAGTATAATTTAAACCCAAAACAGTGGGATTTAGATTTCAAATCATTTACAGGGTATCCAAACGAAGGCGAAATAATTCCAGAAACTTTTGCCTTATTGAGAAGATATCTTGAGCAACCAGAAATATACATTGTAGCATTGGTAACAGGACGAGATGAATTGTCAGGCCCATATAAATTCTTAGAAGAAAAAGAAATCGAAGTTAAAAAAATGATATTCCTTTGTTCTGGGGACCCTAACAAAAGGATGTGTTATGAATCGCTGTTTAATACACTCCATCCATCCTCTGTGTTGGTATACGAAGACGCCAAAGCTTACATCACACAGTGTGAAGAAATTTGTTTAAAATACGATATACCATTTGATTTCAGGCTAATTGGAGATGGAACTATTAGATGGGATTGGAAATTATAAGAGGAAAACCAATGACAAAAAAACCTAACATAATAGAAAAACCATGGGGTCATGAAGAAATATGGGCCCAATCAGAAAAATATGTAGCTAAAATTTTATTTATTAAAGCAGGAAACAGACTGTCACTTCAGTATCATGAAGTGAAAGAGGAAACAATCAGGGTATTATCTGGAACTCTAAAACTAATTACAAAAGATAAATTAGGATCCCCTGCTAAAACAAGCTACTTAAGTGTAGGAGAAGTTTTTCATATAACCCCTGGTTTAATTCACCGATTCTGTGCAGCCGAACATTTAGGAGATGTAACACTAGTGGAAGTGTCTACCACAGAAATAGAGGATGTTGTTAGATTAGAAGACGACTATGGAAGATAACACATTTTATAGGAGTATTTGTTTTGAAAGTTCCAGGAGCAGGATTTATTATTTTTAAAAAAATAAATAATGAAATAAAATTTTTAGGACTAAAAGGTCCGGACTTTATCAGGAAATCTAGAAACGGAATTTGGGATTTCCCAAAGGGTGCCAAAGAAAACATAGAATCAGACTGGGATGCCGCTGTACGGGAATGTTACGAAGAATGCAGTGTAAAGGTAAACCCACAGGAATTGGTTGCGGGCCCGTTTAAGTTAAGCTCATGTGTAATTTATTTGGCAAAAACAACGCAGGAGCCTTGCATACAGAAAAACCCAGTTTACGACATATATGAACATGAAGGCTGGGAATGGCTTAAGCCAGAAGAACTAGAAAGGGATTGTTACGACTGGCTCACACCGGCCGTTACGTGGGCAAGATCAGTTCTAAAGGTATAAAATATGTTTGAACATCACTGTTAAATGGCATACAATTAAAATATATCCTATATTTATACTGTAGGATAAATCAAACTTAGGTCGTAATATGGGAAGCGTATTTTCACATCATAAAACCACAGCAGATAGATCTGCGTCAGATCGCCGCCGTCACAAGCAAAAAATTGAAGAAGCGATTAGAGATGGCATACATGACATTGTGGCTGAAGAATCTATTATTGGCCAAGATGGAAAAAAAAGAATAAGAATTCCCGTAAAAGGAATAAAAGAATACAAATTTGTTTATGGAAAGAATTCTTCCGGAGGTGTCGGCGCCGCCGGTGAGCATGACGTTAAAAGAGGCCAAACCATAGGTCAAAGCCAAAAGCAGCAATCATCAGATGGTAAAAAACCTGGTAATGAGCCAGGCCAAGAATATTATGATGTAGAAGTAACACTGGAAGAATTAGCGGAATACTTGTTCAAGGATTTAAATTTGCCAGATCTTGAAAGAAAAAAGATGAAGCAAATTATGTCTGAAAAATTCAAGAGAAAAGGATACAGGAACGAGGGTATACGCCCTAGATTAAGTAAAAAAGAAACAGCTAAAAGAAGAATCAGAAGAAAAAAATCTGCAGAAAGAGCCGGCACATACGATCCAGAATCAGGTGAATCTTTTAGTTTTCGTGAGCAGGACCTAAGATATAAACACATAACAAAACAGCAAAAAAACGCATCCAACGCCGTAATATTTTTTATTATGGATGTATCTGGGTCCATGAGTGTAAACAAAAAATATCTTGCAAGATCATTCTTTTTTTTGCTTTATCACTTTATCAGAAGTCGATACGAAAACACAGAAATTGTATTTGTTGCCCATGATACAAGACCTTATGAAGTTGATGAAGATAAATTTTTTAACAGGGGTACAGGCGGCGGAACAATGGTGTCTCCAACATTAGAGTATGTAAGCGAAGCAATAGACAAAAGATATGATACTTCATCCTGGAACATATATGGCTTTCACTGCTCAGATGGAGATAATTGGCCATCAGATAACGAAAAAACTTATGAGCTCACGGCCAGACTTGTAGAAAAATGCCAGCTATACGGCTACTGTGAAATCGAGCCGCAAGAAGAATCACTCAGATGGATGAACGAATCTGCCTTAGGAAAAGTTTATAGTCCTCTAGAGTCAGAAAAATTTAAAATTGTAAACATTAGAAGAAAATCAGATGTATGGCCGGCATTTAAAAAGTTTTTTGGAGGTTCAAAATGAAAAAGGGAACACTAGTATCTTATGGGTGGACTTACAAAAAACAAAAAATTCTAACAGATTGTAAAAAAACCGGTTTAATAATTTCAGACGACACTAAATTAGAGTGGACAGAAATAGATAAAATAAAATGCAGAAAAGGAAAATGGAGCCTAGAAATAATAGAGAAATATAGTTTGGTTGTCCCTGTTTTATGGGACGATGGAAAAATTTCGCTCTATCCTTTAGAGAATTTGGTGGAAGTATAAAATGCAAGATTGGGATTTAAAAGACTTAGAAGAATGGGATGACAAGATTTGCGAAATAGCAAAATCTCACAAGCTAGATTGGTATCCAATTACTTATGAAACTTGCGATTTTTATGAAATGTTAGGAAACATGGCATACCATGGCATGCCTACACATTATGGGCATTGGAGTTTCGGTAAATCTTTTGAGATACAAAGAAACCAGTACAACGCAGGAGCAACAGGGTTGCCATACGAATTAATTATTAATTCAGATCCATGCATTTCTTATTTAATGAGAGAAAACCCTATGTATCTGCAGATTTTGATCATGGCTCATTGTGTAGGCCACTCTGATTTCTTTAAACAAAACAGACAGTTTAAATTCACTCGAGCAGACACGGTTGTTCCTAGAATGAGAAACGCCAAGAAAAGAATTCAGAAATACACCGAGGATCCTTCAATTGGAATTGAAAAGGTAGAAAAATGCATCGACGCCGCACAGGCGTTGTCTTACCAAGTCCCTAGATATCCGGTTGACTATTGTGATATAAAAGAAGAATACGAAAAACACATATCAGAAAACATCAGCAAAAAAGACTTTGACCATGATCAAATTCCTCCCTATCCAGAATATGACATACTAGGATTTATAGAGTCATACGGTGAAAATTTAGAAGACTGGCAAAAAGATATAATCTCTATTGTAAGAGATCAAGCTTATTATTTTATGCCGCAGATTAGAACAAAAACTATGAATGAAGGTTGGGCATGCTTTTGGCATTATAAAATTTTGCATGAGCTAAAACTTCCGCAAAAATATCACATTCCATTTTTAAAATCCCACAACCAAGTTGTAAGGCCACACATAGGAAGAATAAATCCCTACCATCTAGGTTTCCATTTGTTTAACAAGATCGAGGAACGCCATGGCTTACAGGAATGTTTTATAGCAAGAGATGTACATCACGACGTTTCGTTTTTACAACAATATTTAACACAGGAAGATTGCGAAGAATTAAATTTATTCTCTTTTTCTCCCAAGAGTGATAATTATGTTGTAGATGATGTGAGCGATGAAATANGCTGGAAAGAAGTGAAAAAAAGACTGATAAATCAAATCGGGGGAAATTCAATTCCAAAAATTTATGTCGAGCACATCGATCCTGGGCACATCATGGTATTACATCACGAGCATGACGGTAGAGATATCCAGGTAAATCATGCAACACAAGTTATAGAACACTGTAAACATTTGTGGGGTTCTGAGGTAAAGTTAATAACGATGGTGGACGACGCGCCATTCGAAATTTAAGGAGCATTTAGAATATGTCATCAAAGAAATTTTTAGACTTAATTGAAAAGCAGAGATCAAAAAAAGTATCTAAAAAATTTGAGGGTACATTTTTGGATTATTTGGAAATGATTCAAAAAAATCCTTCAATTGCAAAATCATCACATAAAAGACTTTTCGAAGCAATTACTGGAAAAGGTTCATCTGTTTTAGCGGACGATGATCCTAGAAAAAGAAAAGTTTTCAACGGTGATGCGGTAAAAGTGTATGATTATTTTTCCAGCGAATTCTTTGGGATGGAGAACGTAATTGAAAAAATTATGAGATTCCTAAAGGGTGCAGCAATGAGAGGAGAAGAATCTAGACAGGTATTGCTTTTAATGGGGCCTGTTGGCGCAGGAAAATCAGCGTTAACAGAACACATCAAAAAAGCATTGGATGGAGAAGTGTATTATCACCTCGAGGGAGATCCCCAAAGAGGAGAGCCTCTACAACTCCTTCCGCGATCCCTCCGTACCCAATTTGAAGAAATGCTCAGCGTTAAAATTGAAGGTGATTTAAGCCCTATCGCTCGTTGGAAGCTCCTTAATGAGTTTGAGGGACACTATGAAAATTTTCCCGTAGTGCAGTCGTCATTCTCTCAAAGGGGACGCCGAGGGATCGCATCTGTCCCTCCAATGGACGCAAATAGTCAAGACGTTTCAGTACTAATTGGTTCAGAAGACATTTCTAAACTAGACAAATATTCAGAGGATGATCCGAGAGTACTGAATTTAACAGGAGCGTTTAACGTAGGAAACAGAGGGTTGGTAGAACTAATTGAGGTCTTTAAAAACGAGATCGAGTTTCTTCACACAATCATTACCGCAACACAGGAAAAACGAGTTCCAACGCCTGGAAAGCACGATATGGTGTTTTTTGATGGAGTTATTTTGGCTCACTGTAACGAAAGCGAGTGGAATAGATTTAAATCAGAGCATACCAACGAAGCAATTTTAGACAGAGTTGTAAAAATTAATGTTCCCTACATTTTAGAGCTAGATCAGGAACAGAAGATTTACGAAAAAATTCTTTCGCGCTCTGATTTTAAGGCCCATATTTCTCCTCACACAATCAAGATTGCATCGATGTTTTCTGTAATGTCTAGACTTAAGCCTTCACCAAAGTGTGATATTCTTACTAAAATGAAAATCTACAATGGCGAAGAAGTCATTGAAAAAGGTAGAGTCAAAAAAATAGATATTTCTGATCTAAGAGAAGAAGCAAGAAACGAGGGCATGAAAGGAATTTCTACTCGATTCATTATGAAATCAATTGACCACGCTTTGACTGATGATTCAAAAGACTTTATTACGCCAATCAGTGTTATGAAGTCCTTAACTAAAATGGTCAAGGAACAAATAGTCGATGAGGACTTTAGAGAGAAATGCCTAGAGATAATTCAGCAGACTGTAAGGGAAGAGTATCTTAGAATTCTAGAGACTGAAATTGCAAAAGCCTTTATAACCGCATACGAAGAACAGGCACAGTCATTATTCGACACTTATCTTGACAACGCTGAAGCTTATACAACTAAATCGAAAATAAAAGATCCAATCACCGGTGAAGAAATCGACGCCGATGAAAAATTCATGAAATCGATAGAAGAGGTAATAGGAATTTCTGGATCATCTAGACAAGGATTCAGATCAGATGTCACGGCCTATATGTTTGCAAAAATGAGGCACGGAGAAACAGTCGACTATAGAAGCTACGAGCCACTAAAGGAAGCTATTGAAGCTTATTTAATTAATTCTGTAAAAGATATGGCTCGTATTGTAACAAAGTCAAAAACTAGAGATGATGACCAAAGAGCAAAATATAGTGATATGGTCCAAACCTTAATCGATGAATATGGCTATAACGAAAGTAGCGCCGAAGAAATCTTAACTTATGCGAGTAATAACCTTTGGAGGGATTCGTGAAAATAAAATTTGGCATGCCTGAAATTTTAATCGTCTTTAGCTGTTTAATGTACAGTAGCTCATTTTGGTTCAGCGTGACGGCCTTTTGTCTAGGAGTTTTATCTAGATTGGCATCATTCCTGATTGAGTATAACGAAAAACAAGAAAGATCAAAACATATTTCTAGTGAAGTAGAAAAAGCCCAAAAAACATTAAGTAATTTCTTAAATGTCGTCGGAGGCAAAGATATCAACGGCTTCCATTGATGGAAAGAGTATTTGAGCCGGCTACCGATAGCAAAGAAATAAGAGATTTAATTAATTCTTGTGCATCCTTATGGAATAGTTCTAAAATAATTCACTACGACGAAAAAGCGTGCGTTATAAGCGCAGATTCTTCCATACGGTGGATTCACGAGCATGATTTTAAGGGTAAAAATCTTTTAATTAGAAACATAGCGTTAGATCACTTAACTTCCATGGAACAACAGGCGCCAGGAAGCTCTCCTTTGTTTTTTCCAGTTTTAACAGAAAAAATCCAAATCACAGAAGAATGTAATAGATGTAATACTGATTTTGCTTTAAAAAACGCGTCTAGATTTCTTTCTCATAGAGGATTAGAAATAATTTCAACACTAAGAGAAACACTTAGTTCTACAGCCAGAATAATTTTGAAGCCTGGAAATTTTAAAACAGATGTAATAGAATTTAAGTCTGGATATAAGTTTCCAATCGGTCTAGACAGAACTTTTCACAAATCAATAGGTGGTGGCATCTGCCACATAGAAAACGCAAAAGTAATAGCCATAGAAGGTTCTCCATCTTCTGTAGGAGAAATCAATTCGCTGTTACAGAAAGCTCATGATTTAAAATGGAACGTTATTCTGCTGGCAAGATCTTTTCCAGAAGAGATAATAGCAACTTTGTCTGCTAATTGGATGAGAAATACCTTGTCTATTTTGCCGGTTGTTTATGGAACCGAATTACACAACATCAACTCAATTGTCGATTTTGCAACAGTAGCTCGATATGTACCTATTTCATCTGATCTAGGGGATTCAATCGCGTCTGCTATTATAGATGAAGAGAAGTATGGGTTTGTTGATATTTGTAAAATCGACGATTGGGAAATGCTGGTAGAAACAGAAAAACCCATTGATCAATCACATATTAAAAACTTAATAAAAAAAATGAACACATCAAACTCGCCGGCTGAACAAGACTTAATCTCACAAAGAATAGCTAGCCTGAGTTCAGAATTAATAGAAATAAACCTTCATAGCCCAGACAATGTATTTTTTGAAAAAATAGACTATAGTTTAAAAACATATAGAGAATTTATTAAAACTGGATTTTTAAATACTTCGCTAGGGCCCCAACCTGTTTCCCATTACCAAGCAGCAAAAAAGCATGCAGAAGCATTTAAAAACAACATAAAGTCTATAGGCGGATTTCTAATTTGCCATAATTAGTATACAAGCAAAAAAAACTATTATACTATTCTATAGGGTAAAACCCTTTTATCGTGGAGATTTAATAATGGAAGAAATTCTAAATACATATCAAAACATTACCGAAGTAATTAAAACTAATATTATAAGCGCTATTTTAGCAGAGTCCAACAATATGGGGCTGACCGAAGCGCAGCTATCAAAAATCAATTATATTGTTGACACGTCACTCACTCAGGGCGCAGTTAACGGATATGAAGCGTTGCAAGCAGTTATTACTAGTAAGGTAACAAAATCGCCTAGGCGTAAAACGAAATAATGGCCGGAGTCAAACACTTGATAGAATGTCACTGTGTTTTACCTCAGTTTAGAAATAATTTGAAAAATACACAATATCACAAATTTAAAGTTTTTTCGACTTATGACCAAACAGGGGCAATTATTCCAAAGTTTTCCGCTTGCAACAACTGCGGAGTGATTCACAAAGTAATCGATATATGTAAATCAGAAATTCAGGTAGGCAAAGATTCCGGAGCAGTCATTGGAATAGATGATTGCGCGCTTCTAATACCAGAATCGATTCTCAATATATTACAAAACTATAGTTGTGAGCTTCCAGACTATGAGCACGCTATAGATATTTTACAAAACGAGGATTGGGGACAACATATAATTGTGAATAGGGATGAATCTGATGACGGCAATGAACAATTTGGAAAAATTTTAAAATTCAATGGCCCAGGAAAATATTCTATTGAGCCCTTTACAATTAAGAGAGTGTTACAATGAGCAAAAAAATATTCGGATCATCAGATGAAGAAGCCAGCATAGAAGACAACATTAGAGCCAGAGAGATTGTACAGACGGTTTTAGATTATGGAGTTAACCAAGAACAGATTATGCAAATGATATATCTATTGGCTCTAGAACTAGAAAATATGAACACAGTCAAACAAATTACAAGTATTATAAAATCTAACAAACAGGCTGATCAGCCTAAAAATTCCATAATAACAGGAGGATGACATGAGCAATCCAGTAACAGAAAAATGGACTGAAATCAAGACCTTAATTGAAAGTATTGATTTGGATATCCATAAAAATGCCGCCGGCAATGCAAGCGCAGGAATTAGAGCTAGGAAAGGTCTAAGGCTTTTAAAGGCACAAGCAGCCGAATTGGTTAAAATTACTGTTGAACTAGATAAACAGAAAAAACTATCTAGATAAAAAACAAGTGTTAAATACTAATTTTTATGGGGGCCTTATGGTTCCCATTTTTTTTTAGGTGATATTTATTCTTGATAGATCTGTTTTATTTTTCG
Organism: Methylococcaceae bacterium TMED69; assembly: GCA_002170535.1. GTDB lineage: Bacteria > Pseudomonadota > Gammaproteobacteria > TMED69. The sequence continues at coordinate 127,167 of NHDW01000006.1, read as the reverse complement.
TAAGGCTATTTTCTCAATTTGACAAATGCGCATTCTAGTAAGTCCATGTAAATCCCCTATTTCTTGCAATGTCCTAGGGCCGTCTTCTGCAGCAATAATAACACAATTAAGTTTATTTTTGCAATCCATCCATTGTCTACAACTTTTGTTCTCACAAGGAACCTTGTTACGTTTGTGTTCAGAGAAACACGTTTTGTTCTTATTTTTCACAATAATCCTCCTATATAGGAATTCTATCATGGTGGGTTAAGATTTACATAAAGGAAAGTTATGAAAAGAAAAATATTCGTAGTAGATACGTCAGTAATGTTATATGACAAAGAAGCTATTCACCAATTTGCCGGAAACGATATTGTTTTACCGATTTGTATTCTNGAAGAGCTAGATAAATTCAAAGAAAAAAGAGGGTTGTTAGGCGAAGCAGCAAGATACGTCAATAGATTTTTAGACGTCATGAGGTCAATAGAAAAAGACGAGGAAGGATGGAGACCATCTCAGGATGATATAAGATTTAGGTTTGTAACAAAATCACTAAGAAATTTCATTCCAGAAGGCTTAGATGCTAGCTATACAGATAATCACATAATAGCTTGTGCAAAATACTGTCAGGAGTCGTTTGATCATGATCAGGTGATTGTGATAACAAAAGACATTAATTTAAGAGTAAAATGCGACGCCGTCGGGATAAAAGCAGAGGATTACTTTAAGGACCACATAGAGTCAGACGTTAGATCAGTAAGTGGATATTCAGAAATTGATATTCCAAACCCAAAGGTTATAGACGAGTTTTACTCTGAAGGCTTTATAGAACTAGAAGAAAAATTCGATCCAAATCATTTTATAGTTGGAAAACACGAAAAAAAATCGTTTTTAGGAATTGCAAACGGTTCGCATGTTGAAAAATTAAAATGGAAACTAGACGGTTTTATATCCGTCGAACCAAGAAACTGTGAACAAACTTTTGCAATAGAGGCACTATTAAATCCTGACATTCCATTAGTAACACTAACAGGCCTAGCAGGTTCAGGTAAAACATTTCTGGCTCTTATGGCTGGACTGAACGGGCTTAAGCCACACCCGGGAACACTAGGAACCAGAATACCAGAAGAATTTCAAAACTTAGGGTTTGAAAGGTTGGTAATAACAAGGACGCTTCAGCCAGTTGGAAAAGATTTAGGATACCTTCCTGGGACAATGGAAGACAAAATGGCTCCTTGGCTTATGCCAATATTTGACAATGTAAGACACGCTTTTAAGGATTTATCCTATTTTAATGCGATGATGGAAAAGGGTGATGTTGAAATCGCTCCGATTCCATATATTAGAGGTAGAACATTCAACAATTCTTTTGTAATTGTTGATGAAGCTCAAAATGCGACAATACATGAATTGAAAACAATTATAACACGAATGGGCGCCGGCAGCAAAATAGTTCTCCTAGGAGACATTGACCAAATAGATACTCCGTATATTGATAGACAGAGTTCAGGGTTGAGCATAGTTATAGATAAATTTAAGCACTCACCATTAGCAGCTCACGTTAATCTTAGTAAAGGTCAACGGAGTAACCTGGCTTCAGTTGCTTCTGCAATATTATAGAGGAAAAAAATGGCAAATTATAGAAGAATAGACATCCAAAGACAAAAAAAGATTTATCCTTTCTCTAGAAGAAAACCAATATATCGACTGCTGTCAGATCAGAAAATAAATTTAGAAGTAGCAACAGTTTCTTTTAATGATGAAGATACAAAAGTTTACAATTTTACGGGAACGTATTCCTCAGCTCCGGTTTTATCTGTTGGGGTAAAAGTACCCAGTGATAATTTTGGTATAGTCAACGTCTATATTCATGCCATTTCAACAACATCGGTTACTTTAAAATCGTCAGCACCATTTACGGGAGATGTGTTCATTCAAGTGTTAGAGGTCGAATAATGGGAACAGTAAAAATCGAGCAGGGATATTATCAATTTGTTGGAGAATCGCACGCAGCAGTGGGTATAACACAGGATCATGGACCCCAACATTTCATCTCGGTTATTCCGGCGGTCGATGATACTCCCATTCAGCGGTTTTCAAGTGAAACCATAGATCCATCAGCTAGCGCAACTACCGGCATTAGTTTATCAAATCAAGATCCCTATTTAAATTTAGCCGCCGGCGGACCACCAGGTGCCTGGCCAGGTGACCCGGGTCAAGGGAAGGCATATACTTTTGCATTTTGGTGGTACATTCCGGAAACACCTACGAACGGAACAAATAAGATTTTGTATTCTGACGACAGCAATAATGGGAACCGCAAACATTATATTCATTTGTATCGATACACAACGGCAAACAATGGATATATTGAAGTTTTCTTTTCAATATTGAATACAACCAGAACTAGAATCAGATTTTTAAGCGCAGACTCTGAGGGAGGAGTCCGCGGAAGGTTCAAGGGTGGATGGAACCATTTTGCGTTTACATTTACAGGAACAGCAATCACACCAGGCTATTCAGGCGGTCCGGGCCCCGACACCGGAACCGGTGGCGGACTAGTCGATAATTATTTTATGTATATCAACGGAGTAAAATATACGGCAAATCACCAACAATATAATAATTCTACGCACGAATCCGGCGCAAATAAAATACACTCATTTAATCATACGACTTTTTTCTCAAAAACAAACAATAATAATTCTGTCGGAGTAGATACATCAAGATATCACAAATTCGATCAAATGTCCTGGTTTAACACTGCGTTAACAGAAGCAGAGGTACAGGAATTATATAATTCTGGAAATTGGTATGATATAACCACCCACTCAAAATACGGCAACGTTATAAATTTTTGGGAGTTTGAGGAATCGAACGGATCAAACGACAAGGTGTGTGATGGTGCTGTTTCGTTCATTGACACAAAAGCAGCTATGAATTTAACGGGATCCCAAACAGGTGGCGGGGATTTTGGAACTTATGTAGCAAGAGACGATATTATAGGCGTTAACATAACATCTGAAAAAGAAAACGCAGATATTACCGCAAATGCGTGGCTGGACAATAATTACTTATATATTTCAGCTTCAGCGCCTTTCACAGGAAAGATGAGCTATAAAATCATTTCCGTTGGATAAAGAGAGATAAAACATGTCATCAGATTTCAGACAATCACAAGTAAGAACAACAAANATTATTGCATCGGGTTCACATGCAAGTTTATCAATTGATACAGGGTATCAACCGTCTTTGCTTATTTATTCAGCTTCACACGCAACAAACTCTTCTGGCGGCTTCCCAAGCTCAATGCTTAAAAACACATCCGGAACAAACACAGTAGGTAATGATGTTTGGATGTTTGTTTCTGGATCTACTCCTTCCGCCGGCGTTGATAATTCAATGGGAACAGTGTTGTTTGTTGGAGATGTTAAATTATCCGGCTCCCTATACGACAAAAATGGCGATGAAGTTACGGCTGCAGTTTCTGGATGGGTCGACGATGGAGCAACAGTTAGACTAAGAACAGGGGCGGACAAAGTCGGAATTGGTACAACTGCACCAGAAACGGCACTTCATGTACAATCTAACTCCGCCGGCACTATTGCAACAGTGGACGGTGCACTATTAACGCTAGAGTCCAATGAAAAACCAAAGTTACATTTTCAGTCGCCTAATGGCTATGGTGGAACAATTGTCTTTGGGTCAGTTGCTGACAATGATGAAGGCCAGATTGATTATGATCATACATCAGACCGGTTTCTATTTAAAACTGGTGGAAATACACAGATGTCAATACTGGGAGACAAGGTTGGAATTGGAACGTCTTCACCTGGCACAAAACTGCAAGTTGATGGCCATGTAAGTATCGGAGGAAGCAATAACGAATTAAGGTTTTATGAAGGAGCAAACTATGTAGGCTTCGAAGCTCCAGCATTATCAGGAGATAAGATCTGGGTTCTTCCCCCTGCTGATGGAACTGCAGGACAAGTAATAAAAACCGATGGATCTGGAAATCTAGGTTGGACCGACGGAGGAGCTAGCTCTGCAGAATATTCCCCAGCTGTAAGAGTATCATCAGATCACGCCGGCACCGCCACCGACGAAAACCGCTGGGTTAAAATTGCCGAAGCCCAAGAGGCAATAGGTGATAACGATTCTGTTTGCAACCAAATGATGGTAACATTTTCCGGGGTAGAAAATGTTGCAGACAGATCAGCTGTCAGCGCGTTTTTAGTTACTGTAAAATACACTGGGAAATCAGACGGAAACAGCCCATACTACGATCTAGATGGAACGGAAATAACTGTTGACTATATGAACTCTGAAAACCTAAGTAACTCCTACGGTGATTGGGACCCCTCTAAAGATATATACTTAACAGTCGGAGATACAAAAATACCGCAAGTTTGGATGAAATCACCAGAATCCCATCGATGGTGTTGGGTAGCAATAATGGGTGGTGGAAACAAAGAGGATCCTGGTGAATATACAGATAAAGGATTTAAAGCCGCGACTGCAAACGCGTTTCAGGCAACCCCTCAGTACTTAAACAACCGAGTAAATGCAGTCTTTGGAATGCTTCCGCACAAAAAGTATTCTAATTTAACGCTGGCAGATGCTACACAATTAGGGTCTGAAACACTTTCTAATGGAAGTAATTTTGCAACAACATGGACCGCTTCAAATGGATTCGCCGTCTCCAGCGGGNATATGNTATACACCCATACCGGCGCAGCCTCCTCTTTTACACAACAATTAAGTAATCTAGCCGCTACCCCTAGAGCCTCATCTCTTTATCAATTAACATATGAAATTACAGCAGCATCGNTACAAGGAGGAACAACAGCTCAGCTTTCGAATGCTTCTTTTGGGAGTGTAAACGTTCCGCTAATATTGACGGTTGGACATCACACTCAGTACTTTCGATCAAGAAGCACAATTGCAGACCCAGCCGCCTTCGTAGTAGTTGCAAACAATCTTGGCTCCGCGGGTTCAACTTTTACAATTGGATCAATGAGTCTTAAACAGGTAACTGGAGGTGATTTAACAGCATATGGTGGCATCGCAACTTCAAAAATTGCATCTACTGGAGATGTTGCAGCTATAGAGATAGACCCAGCTGGACAAATTACAAAAATCGGCCAAGATTCTCCTTCATCTGGTCAATTTCTAAAATGGGACGGATCCAAAGTAGTCTGGGATTCAGCAGCCGCCGGCGACATGACAGGTGTAGATCTCACGGCTGGTGTTGGTATTTCCATCGATTCAGAAACAAACACAACATCCGGAGACTATTCTGCAACTATTACATGTGACTTAGAAGGAACTGAGGTTTCATCCACTGGAGAAAACGGCACTACAAAATTCTTAAGAACAGACGGTGATGGATCATGTTCCTGGCAGGTACCGCCAGACACCAACACCCAACTCNCATCAGAACAAGTTGAAGACATCGCAGGTCCCTTGGTCGCTNNAGGTGGTACAAAGACNGGNATNNCNGTAACATATCAAGATGGCACTGGTGATATGGATTTTGTTGTAGACGACCTAACCGTAGCAGGTGATTCCGGTTCAACCGGTATGACTCCAGGTGATACACTTACAATCGCTGGAGGAACCAACGTCACAACGGCAATGTCGGGTGACACACTAACAATTACTGCGACTGACACCAATACAACCTATAGTGCAATGACAACATCTGCCTTAGGTCTAGGTAAAATAAGGTACACAACTGGAGGCACCCCGGCAGCTGAGGCACAAACTACAACGGCTAGCCGAACATACGGAGTTACAAAAAACGCCTCAAACCAATTAGTAGTTAACGTTCCATGGACTCCTGGCGGCGGCGGAACACCAGGTGGTTCAGACACACAGGTCCAGTTTAACAACAGTGGCGCTTTCGCCGGTTCAGCTAATTTAACGTTTGATTCAAACGCATTGACTGTCAAAAATACATCCGGCCCACAGTTAAATCTGAGCCAAGATGCAACCAGAGGCTTTACTGTACAAAATAGTAATAACGGGAGCACAGATATAAGCTTAAAAAATAGTGGTGGAAACAACGCGTTTGTCAAAACAGTCCTAGGAGGTGATTTACAAATTGCTCCACTTGTTCACACATCTCCACTACAGGTATCTCAAGCACCCGGAACGGACGGTGTCAACAGTCTGCTTATGTATGGCTTAAATACTGATTGGTATATGACCGACGGAGACCCGGCAATTCCAAGCAGCAATAGCGGTGTTTGGTCTGCTGCTGGAACTGTTGTTCAAGTCATGTATTATACTGAATCAGGTAAGGGTTATGGAACCAATGAATACAAGACCCCAGCCGGCAAACATATTTTGGCCGTTGAGAAAGCTACCTCCGGCGACAACAATACAGCCACCAGTAAATACCTGGTATATAGAAAGTCAATTAATGCCGACTGTTTTATAAATTTTAAAATGACCGCAACCTCCACAGCTGACGACACATGGATCGACCCCAGAACTCACGCCGGAAATCCAGCAACTCCACAAAGAACCGATGATACAATCCAGGTGCTGTGGACTACGGCTTTGCCAAATAATGCGACTGCTACTTGGACCAGATTAAATTTGACAATGTCAAAGGATGGCGGAACTACCTGGGCAGCACCGGCCCAGTCGGCCGATAGGATCGCTTCAAACCCGACTCCTGGTCAAAGAGATTATACTGAAAATGAATGGAATCTTGTAAGCGCTCCCATAGATATAAGCACACTAGCCGGTAGTCCAGCATCTATCTACGTCGCAATTCTTGTTGAAAATGGTACCGACGCCGCAAATGGCGATTTCTTTTTGTGCGATATTGAAATAGTCGGCAATACAAATAATGAAGAGGGTCCGGCTCTAGAACTTACAACAAGAAGTGAAATAATTGCGAGAAAATCAATGCTCAACGGCCAAGGTTTTCTTAAACTGCAGGCTCTTGATGCATATAGCGAAGTATTTGATTCCTACGGCGGAGGTTCAAACTCAAGCGCGCCCAGAATAGAATTATGGGGTACTGATGGAAACTACTCGGCTGCGACTAATAAGTGGAAAATTTCATTAAATGACGATTCATCAAATCAGGATGAATTGTATTTTGCATATCCAAAAGCGCTAGGTGGCCATTCTCATTCGATTGGCCACGGATGGGAAAGAGTGATATCTCTAAAACCTGACCTTTTAACAGTTCATGGCAAAGGCGCCACTGCAACCCAGATAGGTATGTTCCCCAATGCTGGCGCCGGCGCCGGCAACCAGTGGAAAATAACGGCCAACGATACCGCCGGCACCGGCACACTCACAATTGGAAATGACAAAAACAGCGCAGGCACCGATGTTCCTCTTTTAACTGTTGGAGGAGCAACCTCTCAAGCAGGGTCTACTCTTACAACCGGAATACTAAAACTCGCCGGCGACCAAATCGAGCCATCTACAGGAACTTCTGGAATTGTATTTGATACAACCAACCATGTCGCCCAAATTAAAGGGAAAAGAATTAGAGTTCCGTTCAGTGGAGCAGCAAGTACGTCAGTCTACCAATCATCGAACACATACAGCATGTCTCTTAATGAAGGCCAATCCTCAAACATGGTTGCCACAACTTCCTGGAACACCAATGCCGATGCGAATGAGTTTGTCTATATATGTCCGCACGATGGATATGTTGAAAGTATAGAGCTAATCGCCTCACACCAGATCCGATCAGGGAACTCGATGACCGCTAGCGTTGCAGGGGTATTCTTTAAAATTATGAAATGCACAGTCAATACCGCCGGCGCATACACCACTTATTCGAATTTTGGCACCAATATTGGAATGGCCACGAGCGACGGGTTATTTGGTAGCACCCACACGTCCCATAAACCATATTATGGAATGAGGGCTCAACATAATTTAGGCACAACCAAAACCTTTTCAGCTGGTAATCTTTTAGCCCTGCAGTTCAATGTCAACGGCGGCAGCGCCTCCTATCGAGTCAGCCAAGGAAACTCTGCCAACTCCGACCTCACCACAGACCAGATGTATATAAGCGGGTATATCAATATGGTCGTCGATGAGACAACCTAAATATAATTTTTACACAATAGTCCAAGAGCATTATATTATCTCTAAACAGGAGATAATATATGCAGACAAGCCCCTTTGACGAAGAACCAAAAGAAATATTGGTTCCTAAAGACTGCGACGTTGTATTCGTCGCAGACCTATTTGTAGAACAGTATGTAGGTGGAGCAGAGCTAACAACTCAGGCGCTTTACGAATCAGCGCCTGATGGAATCAAAGTATTCAGGGTCAACGCGAAATCAATCACTATGAAGACTCTAGAATCTGGGTCTAATAAATACTGGGTGTTTGGCAATGCGGTAAGTCTAGACCCGAATCTTGTGCCTTCGATTATCGCTAACCTAAGATATGCTATCCTAGAATATGATTATAAATTTTGTAAGTATCGTTCAATGGCAAAGCATTTTTCTGCAGAACAAACGGAGTGTAACTGCCACGAAACGATCGTAGGAAAAATGGCTTCGGCTTTCTTTCACGGAGCAAAAACTGTATTCTATATGTCTGAAGGACAAATGCAGGTATATCATGAGAGATTCCCTTTTCTAGGAGAAGAGGAAGGATCAAATCAAGTTGTATTAAGTTCCGTTTTTGATGATCGTTTCTTTGCTGCTATTAAAGAACTCAGAACAATCCCAAAGACAAAAAAATGGGCAGTTATCGGCTCTGAAAGCTGGATCAAAGGCACAGANGAAGCGATTAAGTGGTGTGANGACAACGGAAAAGAATANGAAGTGTTGCAGGGNTTAAGNCANACAGAGATGCTGACTAAGCTAGCAGAATCAGAGGGGTTAGTATTTTATCCAAGAGGATTCGATACATGTCCTAGAGTTGTTTTAGAGGCCCAGCTGCTTGGATGTGCGCTTGAATTAAACGAAAATGTCCAACATCATTCAGAGTTTCCGTTTACTGGGGGAACATTAGAAGATGTTGAGATTTATCTTTATGGTAGNAGAGAAACATTTTGGAACCAAACAATTCACGACATGGATTGGAACCCTAAAATTAGCGGATATACCACGACATTTAATTGTGTCTCTCAAAAATATCCATTTGTTCAGTCTATTAAATCAATGCTAGGTTTCTGCGAAGAAGTCGTAGTTATGGACGGCGGATCAAATGACGGAACATTTGAACAACTGTTAAAAATGTCCGAAACAGAACCAAAATTAAAGGTATATCAAAACACAGTTGACTGGAACAGCAAAAGATCTGCTTTAGAGGACGGTCTTCAAAAAGCAAGAGCCAGAGAAAAATGCATAATGGATTTTTGTTGGCAACAAGATTCTGATGAAATAGTCCACGAGGATCACTATCAACAAATTGTTAAACTCTGTCGACAGTTTCCAAAGTTTATTGACCTTATTGCACTTCCTGTAGTTGAATATTGGGGTGGCCCCGAAAAAGTAAGAATGGATGTTAACCCATGGAAATGGCGGATTAGTAAAAACAATCCAAAAATTACACATGGTGTCCCAGGCCTGCTAAGAGTAGAAGAAGACGATGGGTATTATGCTCAAATTGGTACCGATGGCTGTGATTACATTGATACTGAAACGCACGAAATAATTCCTCATGCATCGTTTTATACTCCAGATGTTCATACAGTAAGAATGGCAGCCCTAAACGGAAACAAATCAGCTTTAGAGCAGTATGAGTTNTGGTTTAATTCTGTCGTTAATGCAATGCCTTGCGTCTTTCACTATAGTTGGTTTGATCTAGAAAGAAAAATTAAAACATACAGAGATTTTTGGCAAAACCATTGGGAATCCTTGTACAACATTAAACAAGAAGATACCCCAGAGAACAATATGTTTTTTGATAAACCCTGGAACAGTGTAACATCAGAGGACATTTCGGAATTAGCTACAAGATTAAAAAGTGAAATGGGCGGATGGGTGTTTCATTCAAAGGTTAATTTTAGCCAACCAACCCCACATCTAAACATAGAAAAATCGCAGCCGGAGCTTATGAATGAATGAAAAAATACTAGTAACAATATGTAACTACAATCACCAGCAATATCTCGCGGAGTCAATAGAGTCCATTCTAGGCCAGTCTTTTACCAACATGGATGTTTGCATTGTCGACGACGGATCTGATGACCAGCAGGCGTTTCTGGACATTGTAACAGCATTCAAGGACCCACGTCTAAGATATTTCGTTAACTCAGAAAATAAAGGAAAATGGTATTGCCTAAACGAAGCAATAAAAACAACAACCGCGTCTATATGCACTGCCCACGATGCTGATGATGTCGCTTTAAAACAAAGAATAGAGGCACAATACGCAACAATGAAAAGAACTCAGACCATTCATAATCTTTGCGGCTTCTATCACTGTTATAGTGAAGACCACGTTAAAAAGTACAAAGGACTATCTTTAGACTTAGACGAGATTAAAATTGTTGGTCCAGCGGAAGTCGCTCAACAGTGTATTGTCGGGTATCGAACACCAGGAGTGAATCATTACTATACCGGAAATTTCGAAACCGCCGGCGTGTCAGCGATGTTTTATAAGGATCTTTGGGATTGTGGCCTAAGATTTCAGCCTCCTGGACTCGGGTTAAGAGCCTTAGTATCAGAAGACTCGGATTTTAACTTTAGAGCAACAATGTTCTTTAAGCAAACAAGTGTAACAGCCGAAAAGCTTTATTGTTACAGGAGAAACACCAGTACTAACAAAGAAGAAATATAATATATTATAGATTTAAAAACTAAATGGTATAATAAACCGGTGGACCTTACGAGGTTTTTAAATAAATTTATAAGAACACGGAGAAATTATGAATTCATATCCAAAACTTAAGATTGTTGTTCCAACATTTAATACAGAGAAATGGATTATGCGGTGCCTACATTCAATTGCATTTCAAGAATACCCTAATTGGGAATGTATTGTGATTAATGATGCTTCTACAGANAATACTCAGCAGGCAATTGATTCTCTAGAGTTTGTAGAAAAAGATCCTAGATTTAAGGTATTAACACGAGAAAATAACGTAAAAGCCTTGCAGAACATAGTAGATGGCTTCAACATGTTGAATGCCAAAGATGATCCAGAATCAATTTTAATGGTAATTGACGGAGATGACTGGCTTTTTTCAGAGTGGTCTCTGGCAATAGTGTCAAACGCCTATAGTTCCAACAAAGACCTTCTTTTAACATATGGAAATTGGGTCGGCTATCCAGACGGACAAACCAGTAATAACCGACCAATTCCTCCGATAGTTCATGAACAGGGAAATTATAGAGAGCTACCTTTTGCCTTCTCTCATTTAAGAACTTTTAAAAGCAAATTATGGTACAACATTAAAGATGAAGATCTTAGAGATGAAGATGGGAAATATTTCACTGTTGGTTGGGATGTTTCCTTTATGCTTCCAATGTTAGAAATGGCAAGAGATCGTGCTGCAATGATTCCAAATATTCTGTACTGCTACAACAGAGTTAACCCGATCAGTGATGATAAAATTAGGCAACAAGACCAAATCCGGGTTGACAAGCTGGTAAGAACAAGAAAAAAATACGATCCAATTTTTGATTATAAACCGCCAACGCAGCTCGAGAAAGCAATACAGGTTCAAAATAGNGCGGTTATACAGTGGAAAAAACAAAACGGTGATGAAACCTTGAGACTAGATTACGATCTAAATGAAAACTCAACTGTTTTGGACTTTGGCGGATTCAAAGGAGAGTGGGCTGAGAAAATACATGAAAAATACAAGTGTAATGTACATGTTTATGAACCCTTTAAGAAGTTTTACAAAACATTAGAGCTTAAATTCGCAGGTAACGATAAAATTACTGTATACCCTGTTGGTATTGGAGCAACAACTAGAAAAATTAACATGATCGAAGACGGCCTGGCAACAAGAATTGTTGAAGACCCAAAAGGAAAAATACAGCTGAAATCTATTAATTCTATTTTAGAAAAATTCGAAAATATCGATCTTCTAAAAATGAACATAGAGGGAACAGAATATGAAATTCTTGATGAAATGATTAAGTCCGGAGATATTTTAAAGGTAAAAGACTTACAGGTTCAATTCCACCCAGTGGACGAAAATTCACCAAAGCAAATGCATGACCTGCAAAAAGCACTTAAGCAGACACATGATCTTACGTACTTTTTCCCCTTTATTTGGGAAAACTGGAGACGTAAATGAGGGTTCCTTTATTTGATTTAAATATTGCACATGCCAAATCATGGAACGACGCGCTGGAAAAAGGTCGCCCAACAGCAAACTTAGAGTATGTCAAGCTGATAAATTTAACAGACGGCAGCTGGAAACCAGACTTTGAGGAATTAAAAAAAATCGATAATTCAAAGGATCAGTTTATAGTTTTTACAGACAAATTTTTTACTCATGCAAAATATTTCCCACCAAAAATTAAAAAAATTGCTTGGACAATGGAGCCAAGAAAATACGATCCAGCAGCGTATGAAGAGCTTGAAAAAGAAATAGAAAGTTTCGATTTAATCCTTACTTGGGACAAGCATTTACTTAAAAAACATCAGGATAAATGCCAATTCATACCTCCAGATGGAGTGTTTGTAGAAAATTATTCTGTTTTTATTAACAAAAAACCCAAATCAAAATTAGTGTCTCATGTTTATTCTGACAAAAAAATATTAGAAGGTCATCGTCTGAGACATGAGATTGCTAGTAGAATAGAGGGAAATAAAAATGTAGATTTCTGGGGCTCCGGAAGCTCACAACCAATGGAAAAAAAATCAGAATCCTTAAACGATTATATGTTCTCTATAGCTATAGAAAACAATAGGGATGAAAATTATTTCACAGATAAAATTTTAGATTGTTTTGCCACAAAGACTATACCGATTTATTGGGGCGCCCCCAACATTGGAAAATGGTTCAATTTAGATGGAATTATAACGTTTGAAAACACTGACCACTTATGTTCAATATTGGAAAATCTTTCATTTGATGACTATTGGTCTAAACAGTCTGCCGTGATAGAAAATTACAAAAAGTCTCTAGAGTATTACGATTATGATAATTTTATCTTTCGGGCAATTAGGGAGGGAATAGGGAATGTATGATATTTCTCGTATGATTTTGAAAGAAAACATGTTTGCCAACCCAGATTATCCAAGACTGGTATCTTTTCCCAGAACCGGCTCACACTGGTTTAGATTAGTCATGGAATTTTATTTAATTTGTCCATGTGCGCCCCAGGCCTTTTTAGTAAAAACACCCAACAGATGCTGGGGATTACACGTTCACAACAGGAAAATTAGAGATCCTCACCCATCAGAGGGACCAGTATCAAATCTGGGCAAGGTAATTTATTTATATAGGGACCCAATAGATGTTATTTGGTCATGCCTAGAGTATGAAAACAAATCCGCAGAAGATTATTTAGATACTCTTATAAACGAGTACAAAGACCATCTAGAAAGATGGTTAAACAATCCGGCCGACATTAAAAACATCTGTTATATAAAATATGAGGATTTTAAAGAGAATCCATGGGATACATTTGCAAAAGTACTTGGTTTTCTAGAAATTAAACAGATAGACAAAAACATGTTTCTTGAGATCTACAAAAGAGCTAGCATCCCAAACTCTCGTCCAAGCTTTAAACATGACAATTCGGTGATTAGCAAGCGAAGACTATCAAATGATTGGAAAAACGACAAGGAAGAATTTGTTAAAAAATACGGAGAAAGAATTTCAAAAGAATTTGACGGAATATATAAATGATCACAGCAAATCTAATGGGAAGACTAGGAAATCAAATGTTCCAAATCGCTGCAGCAACAGCTCTTGCAGACAGAAACGATGACTTTTCTTGCTTCCCCACTATGTCTAGAGGAGAGGGCGTAAGCTTAGAGAGTCAAAAATTATATTCCGAAACCGTCTTTTCAAAAGTAAATTTCACAAACGACTTTAGCTGGTGCGCCTGTCAATATAACGAACCGAGATTTGATTATTTAGACATTCCGTACAGGGAAAACCTAATTTTGAATGGATATTTTCAATCAGAAAAATATTTTTTAGACCAAAAAGACCACATTAAAAAACTTTTTATGCCGAATAATCAGACAAGTGAAAAAGACGAAAGTAAAGTAGGAATTCATGTCAGAAGGGGTGATTACATAAAGCTAAGTCACGTCCATAGCAACCTGGCAGACAAGTATGATTATTATCAAAGAGCCATGAGCAAATTTCAAAATAAAAGTTTTGTTTTTTTTAGTGATGATATAGAGTGGTGTAAAAATAGATTTGGTCCGGACCACGAATATTTTAAAAGTGATAATGAAATAAAAGATTTTTATAAATTAGCCTCATATCCTAATAAAATTATAGCAAATTCTTCTTTTTCTTGGTGGGCAGCTTGGTTAGGAGAAGAAAAAAACTCAAAAATAATCGCGCCATTAAAGTGGTTTGAAAACAAGACAAGCACAATGGATTTAATTCCAGAAAGATGGACAAGGATTTGATATTTCATGAAAATTTATACATACGACGTCAAAAAATGGAACTTTCCTCAGCTGGTATCAGAGGCCTTAGAGGTTAAAAATTTATTAAACCTTCATAAAGATTTAGACAATTTATACGTTCCGGAAGAAGGAATAGCTGGATTAGGAAATGATACCCATAGTTTTTTTCACGATAAATTTTATTCAAAAGTAAGATCAGGATGGGAAAAATTTACCGAAAAATACTATTATTTTATTGAAGAAAACATTTCCCCAATATTTGCAGAGGAACAAAATTTAATATATCAGACATTGCCATCATTTAGAATTCATTATCCGAATGGGAAAGCAATCACAACAAAGCATTTTGATGGAGATGAAAATCATCAGCACCCTCTCGGTGAATTAAACATATTTCTGCCTTTAACGATCACCTATGGTACAAACTCAATGTGGATTGAGTCTCTACCTTTTTTAGGAGATTTTCAACCACTAGAACTCCAACCAGGAGAATTTCTTCTGTGGAATGGAAATCAATGCAGACACTTTAACAAAATAAACACTACGAATATTTCAAGGGTTAGCTTTGATTTTAGGGTTCTTCCCAGGCAAAAATATGACAAGAATTATTCAGCAAAGACTGCTACTACGAAAAAAAGGTTTGTAGTAGGAGAATATTATTCCGAATTATCTGGAGGATGACTTGTATTCAGACTTAGAAAAAACAATCCAATGGCTAAAAGAAAATGACTGGGAAATTAAGGATCCATGGGATGTCGTAGAAGCTTTCGAGCAAATGGTGGCGAACTATGCGGGATCTAAATACGCAGTCGCAGTGGACAGCTGTACGAACGCAATGTTTTTGTGTTTAAAATATCTTAACGCTAGAGGTGAAATAGAGGTTCCAAAAAACACGTATTTGTCAGTGCCGCAATTGGTTATACATGCTGGATGTACGCCAAAATTTGTGGATTTAGAATGGTCCGGGGTCTATAAATTGAAGCCGTACCCGGTTGTAGATAGTGCTACAAGGTTTACAAAAAACATGTATATCAAAGGCACGTATCAGTGTTTGTCGTTTCACATTAGAAAAATTCTACCAATCGCAAAGGGTGGAATGATTCTAACAGACGACGAGAATGCGGTTAAATGGTTTAAAGAAGCCGAGTATGAAGGCAGAGACAGACGAGTCCCACACGATGAAATGCCAGAGCCCACAATCTGCGGATGGAACATGTATATGCCTCCCGAGCAGGCAGCCAAGGGAATTGAACTATTTAAGAGTNTTAACGAAGAAAACCCAGATTGTGGAGGTTCCTACAANTACAANGACCTTTCAGGGTACAAAATGTTCCGGTCTAAATAATGAATATTACTTTTGGAATTATCACAACAGAAGGATCTGAGAGAAAAATCTCAATCATTCTAAGCTCAATCGCAGCTAACNAAATNCCNCCAGAAAATTTTGAAATATTAATAATCGGNAATGTTCCCAAGCCTGAACCAAGTGTTTTTGAGCCATATATTCCAAGTGAAAATATTAAAATTATACCCTTCAATGAAAATATTAAAGACAAATGGATAACAAAAAAGAAGAATTTGATCACAGATAATGCGAAATATGAAAACGTAGTATACATGCATGATTACATAATTTTCCATCCAGAGTGGTATAAAAATTTAAATAATTATAAAAATCCATGGAAAATAATGATGAATCAAATCTTAAACGCTGACAATACCAGGTTTAGAGACTGGGTTCTTTGGACTGAAGGCAANGATGATAACCCGTATTGTAAAGACTGGAAAAAAATTTTACTACCTTATGAGACAAAAAATTTGTCAAAATTTATGTATATATCGGGCGCTTTTTGGCTAGCTAAAAAATCAGTTATGGAAGAATTTCCTTTAAATGAGGATCTTTGCTGGGGGGACGGAGAAGACGTAGAATGGTCNNTAAGAGTCAGGGAAAAATATGATTTTTCAATTAATGAAAAATGTATAGTTAAAACCTTAAAACAAAAATATTGTGATTCGTTGCTAGCGAATCTGGAGTTGATCAATGAAAAAGCTAATTCTGTTTGATTTAGATGGGGTTTTAGTTAATGCATGCGATTGGCATTACCTTTCGTTAAACAAAGCNCTTAAAAAAATATGTAATATTGAAATAAATAGAGCAGACCATATTTCAACCTACAACGGGCTTCCAACATCTACAAAATTAAAAATGCTAGATGTACCAAAAAAACTACATAAAAAAATATGGAATCTAAAACAAGAGTTAACAATAGAGACAATATCAGAAAACGCAAAGATAGACCANGATAAAATCAGTTTGCATGAATGGCTGAAATCAAATAATTGGAAAATAGGTTGTGTTACAAACTCTATTAGGAAAACTGCCACAATGATGTTAGAACTAACAGGGCAACTCGAATATATGGATATCTTGATTACAAATGAAGACGTTAAAAAGCCAAAGCCAAACCCCGAAGGATATAAAAAGGCAATAAAAGATTTAGGGTTTTCTCAAAAAGATTTAATCTACATAGTAGAGGATTCTCCTAANGGANTNGANGCAGCANATCANGTTGGCGTAAAAGTTATTAAGGTNGTAGATGCTGATCANGTAATATTAACAAATTTAANGGAGATTTTATGAAAATTTTAATTCCAATGGCCGGTGAAGGNAGCCGTTTNGCAAAAGAAGGATACACCTTTCCAAANCCTCTNATAGANGTAGAAGGAAAGCCAATGATACAAAGAGTAGTAGAAAACTTNGACTTCAANGCTGAATATATTTTCCTNGTTAGGAAATCNCANGTGGAAAAATACGCTGGAATNCTAGATACTCTAGAAAGAATTACTAACGGAAATTCAAAAAGTATCATCGTAGACGAATTAACTGAAGGTGCTGCATGNACTGCNCTNTTNGCAAAAGATTTAATAAANNACGACGACGANCTTTTAATCGCAAATTCNGANCANATACTCGAGTATTCACCAGAAAATTTTGANATGTTAAAAAANCACTCNGGAGTCGACGGAATAGTTTTNACATTTAACGCNGTNCACCCAAANTGGTCNTTNGTNAAAACCAATTCTAGAGGTTTCGTAACAGAGGTCGCTGAAAAACGACCTATTTCGAACATAGCAACGTGCGGAATTTATTGGTATAAAAAAGGATCGGATTTTGTTAAATATGCCGAACAAATGATTGAAAAAAATATTAGAGTTAATAATGAATTTTATATCGCGCCGGTATATAATGAATTTATCAAAGACAATAAAACACTTATTCCTTTTTATGTTCACAAAATGTGGGGAATAGGAACTCCTGAAGATTTAAAAAATTACCTGAGTACAAAATAATGAATTTTACATTTGCAATGATTACCGCTTCTCAAAAAAACCCGAATGAAGATGCATCGGATGAAACTGTTGCAAAAAGAATTTGGAAAATTGTTCAAGCTATCGAATCAGAAAACATTCCTGAATATCAGTTTATTCTGCTAGGCGGAAGCATGCCAAAATGGCTAGAAGACGAGATATCAAATAGGAAAATAAACTTTAGCCATTGGATTCCAGACCCAGAAATAGACGAACAAAATTTAATTGGAAGAAAAAAGAATTATTTTGTTGATCTAGCGCAGTATGAAAATATAGTATACATGCATGATTATATTTGCCCGCAACCAGGCTGGTATAAAGGTATGTTAGAATTTGGAAATGATTTCCAAGTTATGATAAACAAAATATATGATAGCGATGGAAAGAGAGGGTTCGATTGGTTTATAAATGTAGATCCACACCTCTTCCAGAACAAAGTCCACCCAGATCTTTTACACCTGTACAATGATAGAGATAAACTAGAAACAATTCCGCACCTACTTCCGTATGACGTCGACTGGATGTACCACCATCAGTTTATTCCCGGGATGTTCTGGATAGCCAAAAAACATGTAATGAGATTCTGCCCGTTACACCCGGAGCTTCAATGGGGGCAAGCAGAAGATATTGAGTGGTCGTTCAGAGTAAGAGATAAATTTAAAATCTCTATGAATACAGCATGCTCTGTAAAATTCATTAAACCCGGAAAAACTCAGCCCAAACCATTGGTAGAATTAGGTCCAGAAGAAATGAAGGTGATTCACGAAATGAAACAAACAGGTTGGGATAACAGAATTTGGGCAAAGGATTATTGGGACAAAGTAAAAAATGCTGGACACTGGACAGAAGAACATGAAAATCATTTCACATCGTGGAAACATTTCAGGGCCTAATCCTGAAAAAGAAAATTCAATTCCTTACATAAAAAAGGCATTGACAGCTGGATATGAAGTAGAAGTCGATGTTTGGAAAATTGATAGTAATTTTTTTTTGGGGCATGACCTTCCTCAACACGAGGTCGATATAAACTTCCTAGAAAATAAAAAACTGTGGTGTCACGCAAAAAACATATTAGCTCTTAAATCAATGTTAGAACATGGCATAAGATGTTTTTGGCACCAGGAAGACGATTGTACAATTACCTCTGATGGAGTAATTTGGACATACCCCGGCAAAGAACTCACAGAAAATTCTATATGTGTTATGCCAGAGTTAGCAGAATATTCGGATTCAGAAATAAGAAAATGTTTAGGAATCTGCACTGATTTTCCTGATAGGTACAAAAACAAAGGATGGAAAAAATGAATATATTAGTAACTGGTGGCACCGGAATGGTTGGTTCTGCTTTTAAAAAAATTAAAACAGATCATAGATTAATTTTAGTTGGATCTAAGGATTATGATTTAAGATTACAGAGCCACGCAGAAAAAATGATAATTGACCATCAGCCCGACGCGATTATTCACTTAGCCGCTAGGGTTGGCGGAGTAAAAGGAAACACAGACTACGTTGCAGATTTTTTTCACGAAAATATTTTAATCAACACAAATGTACTAAACTCAGCGCAGGTCAACAAAATTCCAAGAGTGGTCTCTTTATTGTCTACTTGTATATATCCTGACAAAGCAAATTATCCACTAACACCAGACCAAATACACCTCGGCCCTCCGCACAAAAGTAATTTTGGGTATGCCTATGCCAAGCGCATGCTAGATGTACAGAGTCGCGCTATAAGACAACAACACGGGTTAAACTATACAACAGTTGTGCCTAATAACTTGTATGGCTTAAATGACAACTTTGACCTTGAAAACGGCCATGTTATTCCAGCAATGATAAGAAAAATCTGGGAAGGGAAAAACAGAAGACGCCCAGTTGCGCTATGGGGTGACGGCAGCCCGTTGAGAGAATTTACATATGCTTCAGATATTTCTAAAATATTGTTTTTATTGGCTACTTCTAAGGATGACCTAAGCAAAACAATAAACATTGGCAACACCGGCGAACATTCAATAAGGTCTATAGCTGAAAAAATATGCAATTACTTTCATTATTCACCGTTAGACATTCAGTGGGACACTTCTCAGCCAGCAGGCCAGTTTAGAAAACCGAGTTGTAACAAAGAATTCGTAAAGATGCACCCAGATTTTAAATACATAAGTCTCGATGAAGGATTAAGACAGACTTGTGATTGGTTTTCCGGAAATTATCCAAATATTAGACTGTAATGTACATTTAATACAGTAGCAGTTATAATAATATTTGAATAATAAAAGGAGATGCAATGAACGAAAATGATTTGTCAATTTTAATTGACGTTCGTCAGCATATTATTGCAATTTATGATTATCTAGAGCATAAAAACATGCCCCATGCTATGATTTCACAGCAGGTCATCGCAAAAGAATTAGATGTTGTTATTCCAAAAATTGATAAAATTTTAAAAGACAAAGTAACTTTTTCAAAGGGCTAAAAATGAAAACAGCATTAATAACCGGAATAACTGGTCAGGATGGATCGTATTTAGCAGAGCTATTATTGGAAAAAGGTTACGCAGTTATTGGAATTAAAAGAAGAACTAGCCTTATTTCAACAGATAGGATAGATCATCTTTTTCATAATAAAAAATTTAAATTGTACTATGGTTCAATGCATGATTCTGGCTGGATGTACGAGATATTGAAAAAGTACAAACCAGACGAGATATACAATTTAGCTGCACAGTCTCACGTAAGAGTTAGTTTTGATTGCCCAACAGAGACAACGGACATTGTAGCCATGGGTGCACTAAGACTTCTAGAAGCGGCAAGGTTGTTAACACCTGACGTCAAATTTTATCAAGCTTCGTCTTCTGAAATGTATGGAGATAATCCGGAATATCCACAAACAGAATTAACAAAATTGCAACCAGCTAGCCCGTATGCTTGCGCTAAAGTGTTTGCACATAATCTCATGAGAAACTACAGGGAAGGATACGGAATGTTTTGTTGTTCTGGTATTCTGTTTAACCATGAATCTCCACGCCGCGGGGAGACGTTTGTAACCAGAAAAATAACAATGGCTGCTGCGCGCATAAAAATGGGATTGCAAGAAAAGCTTTATCTAGGCAACCTTGACGCAAAAAGAGATTGGGGCCACGCAGCTGACTATGTAAAAGCAATGTGGCTAATGCTACAGCAAGACGAGCCAGATGATTATGTTATAGCAACTGGAAAAACACATTCAGTAAAAGATTTTTTAGAATTGACTTTTAAATTAGCGGATTTAGATGTTGAAAGATACGTTGAAATTTCAGAAAGGTTTTTTAGGCCGCATGAAGTTCCCTTGTTGTTAGGTGATCCTTCAAAAGCAAAAGAAAAACTTGGCTGGGCTCCAAAAATGGATCTTAAAGATCTAGTAAGAGACATGTATCTAAGCGATTTTCACCATCAAGAAAAAA
This sequence comes from Methylococcaceae bacterium TMED69, assembly GCA_002170535.1. Lineage (GTDB taxonomy): Bacteria > Pseudomonadota > Gammaproteobacteria > TMED69. Next base: position 105,827 of record NHDW01000006.1, on the reverse strand, counting down.
TTGCAAAATCGCTAGGGGTAAACATTTCACCTTCTGCTTATAGCCAATTGGCAGAAATTTAACTTATTATAAAAAAACTGTATTTTATTTTTAAAGAGGGCTATAAATGTTAGAATTTCCTACCGGTAAAGCACATGTTTCATACTCTGAAGTCAAGGCGTGGAGCGAGTGCTCCTATCGTCATAAATTGATGTATGTCGACAAAATTCAAACATATGAAGATAATCCTTACGCTGATTTTGGTACTGTTGTTCATAATGAAATAGAAAATTTTTTAAACGGTCAACAAATAAGTGTAAAAAATGTTCAAATGCAACTAGATCAGATTTGGGAAGAAAAGAAATATGATTCCGCAGAGTACATAGAAAAGATAAGAACGGCCCGGGCTGAAATAGGGTCTAGATATGTTCATGAAAATCTAGACACATGGAAAACGTCGGCAGAAAACATACTGCACGATTTACCGACGTTTCTAGACGAGCAGTTTCCAGGATGGGAACCGTTTAGAGCAGAACAAGAACTGTATGAAGAAATAGGTATTTCTGATTTAAAATTCAAGGGTTTTATTGACTGTATTATTAAGGTGCCATCGCCAAGATCTAAAAGTAAAAAAAATTATTGGCTACTTGATTGGAAAACAACCGGAAAGGGTGGGTGGTATTTTACTAAAAGAAAAGAGTTTATATCACTAGCCCAAGTAGGGTTATATAAAAAATATTGGTCTGAAAATGCGACTATTCCGCTTAAGGATATTCGGACAGGTTACGTCTTTCTAAAGAGAGGCGCAAAAAAAGGAAAAACATGTGAATTATTCAAAGTTTCCACCGGCCCAAAATTTATTGAAAAAGCAGATAAATTAGTCAGTAACATGATTAGGAACGTTGAAAAACGTTTCACTCTAAAAAATTATAACAATTGTAAATTTTGCCCATTTAAAGGCACGGAGCACTGCGATGGAAAAGGCTGGTAAGAAAAAAATTGTAATGATCTCAGATCATGCACTAAGCACTAGCGGAGTAGGAACTCAAAGCCGACACTTAATTAACGGATTAGTTAAAAAAGGTTGCTGGACGGTTCGTCAACTAGGCGCTGCAATGAAACATGATGATTACAGCGTAGTAAAAGTAAACGAGGATTTTATTGTAAAACCCATTGATTCATTTGGAACAAGAGAGATGATCAGAGTGGTCTTGGCAACAGAAAAGCCAGACATCATTTTTCTTTTTACGGACCCAAGGTTCTATGTTCATATTTTTGAAATGGAAGATGAAATTCATCAGGTTTGCCCTATCGTGTATTGGCACGTTTGGGATAATGAACCATACCCCGATTACAATGATGGATACTATGAGTCTGTTGATTTGATCAATTGCCACTCATATCACACATATCAACAGGTAGCCAAGCATCATCCAAACAAAACTAATTTTATTCCTCATGCACTTCCAGAAGAAGTTTTCTTTCAGATTCCTCAACAAGAAGCAAACAATCTTAAGATTAAAACTTTAGGATTTGATAGAAAAGATCATTTTGTCGGTTTTTGGATGAACCGAAACGCCAGGAGAAAAAGACCTGGGGATTTATTGTGGGCTTGGCAAATTTTCTTAGAAAGATTAGAAAAGGAGGAGGGCCATAAAAAAGCCACACTGCTTTTACACACTGATCCAAAAGACAGCGAGGGCCCCAACCTTTTTGCGGCTGCTGAAAAACTTGGAATCGTTGAAAATCTTGTGTTTTCCAACCAGAGAGTAGGTTTTGATGTCGTAAATCAAATGCAAAATTTTTCTGACTTTACTATCAACATAAGTTACGCGGAAGGATTTGGCCTGTCGACACTTGAAGCAATGCAGGTTGGTACTCCTATAATTGCTCCGATGACTGGTGGCCAAACAAGACAGGTAGTAGACCACCGTGACGGATCAGAAAACGGTTTTGCCTTGCCCATAGAGCTAAAAACGTTAGTAGGGTCTCAGACCGTTCCATACATCTATGAAGACTATATGTCTGTGGAAACAATCGCTGAAAAAATATACCAAATGTACAAGTTGGGTCCCGAAGGAAGAAAAAAATTAGGCCAAAAGGCAAAAAAATACGTGGAAGAGGAATTTTCTTATCAAAAAACAGTAGATTTGTGGCACGAAACAATGCTCAACACAATTGATACATGGAAACAAAATTATAAAAGAGTAGTTGTAGAGGAAATCTAATGAAAAAACACATTCATATTCGAGGGCCGCTTTTAACAATGTCAGGCTACGGTGTTCATGCTAGGCAAATATTTAAATGGGCTCTTCAAAACAACCATACAATATCGGTTTCTTTGACTCCATGGGGAATAACACCATGGTACTGTAACAAGGATGACTTAGACGGTCTTGTCGGAGAAATCATGGAAAGATCAGCGCCGCCCATAATGAAGCCAGATATATCTTTTCAGGTTCAGCTTCCAAATGAATGGGATCCCAACGTGGCTAACGTCAATGTTGGAGTTTCTGCCGTTGTAGAGTCCACATTCTGTAATCCTTCATGGGTTAAGGATTGCGAAAAAATGAATGCGGTCATTGTACCATCTGAGTTTGCAAAGTCAGCGCTGGTAAATTCTGGCCTAAACCCAGAAAAAGCAACAGTAATTCCAGAAAGCTATCATGAAGCATGTGATAATAAAAATTCTTTTGATTTACACAACGTGAAAACAAAATTTAATTTTTTGCTTTTTGGACAAATAACAGGAAATGTTAACAGCGACAGAAAAAATACTTTCAATACTGTTTCAAATTTTTGTAAAACGTTTAAAGACAATCCGGAAGTTGGACTAGTGCTAAAAACAAACATGGGCAGAAATTGTGCCATAGATAGAAGAGTCACTATAAAAAGTATTAAAAATTTAATTAAAACAGTAAGGGAAGGGGATTTCCCAAAAATATACTTACTTCATGGCGCACTTACCGAATCTGAGGTTGCGGGACTGTATAAAAACCCAAAAATCAAGGCGCTAATATCAGGAACTAGAGGGGAGGGTTTTGGTTTACCAATGTTAGAGGCAGCCGCATGTAATCTTCCAGTAATAGCTACAAACTGGTCTGCGCACACTGAATTTTTAAATCACGGAAAATGGTTAAACGTAAACTATAAGCTAAACAAGATTCCAGATTCTAGAGTAGATCAAAACGTCTGGATGCAAAATTCCTTCTGGGCAGATTTTGATGAAAAACATTTTTCCGAAAGGATATCTAAGTTCTATAAAGGGTCATCAATCCCTCAAGATTGGTCAACAAAATTAGGAGTTAAGATCAGAGAAAAATATTCTCAAAAAGCTATAAATTCACTATATAGCAATTTTTTGGAAAAATTATTATGATTTTAGAAATTGCTTTAGGGATAGTTTCTGTTTTATTGTTTGTTTCACTTTATTATAATTACAAATTTGCAACCCAGATTTTAGTGATGGTTAAATCTATTGAAGAGTGTTTAGATATCTTAGATGAAAAATATGGAAGTATTTCTAAGATTTTAGATGTTCCTCTGTTTTACGATTCGCCGCAAATCCGACAGGTGGTCGAGGACATAAAAAAATCTAGAGACTCTATCCTCGAGGTTGCAAACAAAATAGCAAAAATTGAGGATGAAAATTTAGATGAAAGTTAAAAAAAGAAGAAAGATCAAGCGCCCTTCATCGGGAAGAGCTCCATATTTTACAAAAGATACTCAGAAGGCTATTCATGATTTTTGCGAATCTGAATGTTTAAAAGAAAGAGATAAGCTTTACAAAAACGAAATAGAGCCGGCATTAAATAAATTAGCTGAAAATTTAATTTTTATATACGGGTTCCATAAGCAACATGATGACGTTCCAGCGTTAAAGCATTCTTGTGTTATCAATCTATATGAAACTCTACACAAATTTGATCATACACGCGGAAAAAACGCATTTTCTTATTTCAATGTAGTTGCAAAAAATTGGCTGATTATTCAAAGCAGAAAAGTAAAAAAGCATAAAGACAGAATGGTCTTTATTGATGATCAGGATTCTAATTTAAACACAGAAGCAGTACTAGCTTCTACTGGAAACACAGTTCCAGAACCTGCAGAAGAAATGATAAAAAAACAAAATGTTGAAACCATTCATTCTATGCTAACCGCAATGAGAGCAAGAGTAAAATCCGAATCGGAAATCAAATGCATGGATGCAATAATAACGATATTTGGGCAGGTCGATGATTTAGACTTTTTAAACAAAAGAGCAATTTTTGTTTACGTAAGAGAACTTAGTGGATTAAATTCTAAACAGTTATCTGTTTGTATGAGTAACATTAGGAAGCTTTATAGGGAAATTGCCGGGCCAAGTAAGGAGTTTGATATATTATGAGTAATAAAGATATTGATTTTGACGAAGTGCAAAAAAAAGTAGATGGCTTTGGTGATCTTTTGAGTTCAATAGAGAATTTAGAAGGAAAAAAGAAACATCTGTGGAAAGAAATTTATGAAAACGCAGTAGTCGACAGAATGAATGCATATATGTTATTTACAGATATCTATACATCAATGTCTGGAGGAACAGCAGACCACGTTCAGCTAGGACCTATTCTGGCAAAATATCTCGAACGAATGAACAAGGCAAACGATCAATTAATAAAATTGGCAGACTTAATAGCGTCAGAAGAAGAAAAAAATTCAAAACTAGATCCAGAGGATTTATTTAAGCAAATTTCAGGGTAATTTATTATGGGTGGAGTAGATTATAGTCAAACACAAGCCGGCAATAGGGCAGCCGCAAGATTGGCCAACACTGAGCGAGCAGCAAACAAAGCTGCCCGAGCACAAACTCTTTATAGAGGAATTGTCAGAGAGGTTGTTTATTCTCCTATGACATATGATATTAAGGGCCATGAGGATGGATCAACAAATTTTGAATTTAGAAACATCAAAAGGCTTCGTGAACTTTCTAGAAACACCGTGTTCGTTAGCCTTCTAGAAGAGCCAGATCAACCGCTTTTTATTTGTTTGCCAGTTTTGCCTTCCCATCTTCAAATGCCAGTAAAGCCTGGTGAGCAGGTATGGTTAATAAAAGAAGGAGACGACAGGTATTATTGGCTCTCAAGAATACCCGGAGTAATAAATGCAGAAGACCCTAATTTTACGCATGGCGATAGACAGTTTTTAGAGCCAACAGAGCTTTCTGCCAAAGAAAAGGCAGAATTATCAGAAAACCCTAATTTGTTACCGACATTTAATGACAGCTCAGAGCAGCCAAGTGCAAAGGCTCTTAAACCCGAGGAAACATATCAGTCTCTGATAGAATCAGCAGAGACAAACAATTTCAGAATGGAACCGGTTCCAGCCTTGAGCAAAAGACCGGGTGATTTGGTTTTGCAGGGATCAAACAATACGGCAATAATACTTGGTGAAAAAAGGGGTTGGACAAAAGAAAATACAACAATGCTAACAACAAACTCCATGGAGGATCCAGGAGAATTTTCCGGAACAATCGATATTGTAGTGGGAAGAGGAAGGACGCTAGCGTCTGAAACTACGGAGGCCGCACCCGGAGCTAAACCAGATAGAACTAGTTGTCCAACTATTAAAAACGATCTAGGAAAAATTGAAGCTGATAAAAACCCTGTGATCAACAGCGCAACAAAAAATCCCTGGGAAGGAGATCCAGATTTTTGGAAAGATGCCGCACGAATATACACTAGTGTAAAATCATCACCAGATTCAGAGTTTTCTCTTGACGCTTCTAAACCAGCTCCTTTTACAGGAGCTTATGACAACCCAACGGATCAATCCGCGGTAGTTGCAAAAGCAGATCACGTGAGGATAATAGCAAGAAAAGATGATGCAGATTCTGTAAACGGTTCAATCAGAATAATAAAAGAGGGCGACCCGTCTTCAGACGCGGCCGCGGTTTTATTGGAACCATCGGGAAATGTGCACATTGCCGGTAATTTAATTTATTTAGGGAGAAAAAACAGCCCAGATGGCGGTGCCGGCGGTGGACCAGGTGAAGGAAGCTCACAACCATACGTAAAATATCAACAATTAGAAAACCTTCTTACAGCAATCCTTGAAGACATCAGTGCTTTCTGCGACACTTTAAACACTCACCAAACCCCAGGTTTCGGCTCGCCCTCACCCCAGATTCTAGAAGCGGCCGCAACCTTAAAAGGAGCAACTGCTTCTAGAATATCAGAAATACCTAACATAAAATCAAAAAGAATTTTTGGAGAATAAAAATGTCATTAGAATCAGCTTATCCAACACTACAAACAGCTTTGAAAGGTTGTTTCACAAATGCAGTAAGAAACGCAAACGATCGAGGGTATGACTCGGACACAGTTTGCAAATTGCTAGGCCAGGATATGGCCAATGCAATTCATGCTTACGTAACAGCAGCAATGGTTATAACAGACCCGGGTCAAATGGTTGCAACAGTCGTTGTCGGCGCCGCCGGCGCCATCCCTGTTGCAGGTGCCGGAAATGGTGCAACAACATTTTCAGGTACCGGTAAATTAACCTAAGGTATTTATCTCAGGCTCATATTTATTACTGCGGAGCTGAGACATGAGTATCGATTACAATTCCAAAAAATACGAGACTGAATCATTAAGAAACAGAAGGGTCTATAGTTTTAAAAGCGTGGGCGAAACTGTTTCAACCATGAAAGCGATAGAAGATTCGGTTGAAACAATTGCTTTACCAATAGGAATTAAAACTCCAATTGCTTTCGGGAATGGCAGCTCTTTGTTTGCGATGCACAAAGACATGGGTCAACAAGTGTCGGACAACTTGAGAAACTTGCTCCAGACAAATCATGGTGAAAGACTAGGTCTATTCGATTTTGGCGCAAATTTAGGGGAACTAGTTTTTGAGTTCGGAAACGAGAATTTTGAAGTGGAAGCAATCTCTAGAATTAAAAGGTCGGTTTCAAAATACATGCCATATGTTAAATTGGAAACTTTTGAATCTTTTACTGACCACAACGATAATAAAGAGGTCGCCAAAGTTGCAATGAAGGTTACTTATAGAATCCCAAGAATCGACGCGCGCTTAAGATCGTTAGAAGTAATGCTTTACATTGGAGGATAAAATAAGTGTCAGAAGATATTAAAAACCAATTAAAAAACAGAATTCCAAGAAGTTATTTAGCAAGAGACTTTTCGGGGTTTAGATCAGAATTATACCGGTATGCAACAACGTATTTTCCAGATAAAATACAGGATTTTTCCGAAGCATCACTCGGAGGCCTGTTCTTAGACATGGCTGCTCTTATCGGTGATAATCTAAGTTTTTATCTAGACCATCAATTTCATGAAGTAAATCCACTCCTTGCCACTGAGATGGATAACATAGAAATGCATGCAATAAACGCAGGAGTGAAAATAGTCGGAGCAGCCCCAGCGGTTGCAGAAGTGAATTTTTATATAGAGGTTCCAGCTGTAGTAAATTCATCAACCGGACTTTACGAGCCAGATCCTACCGCATTACCGGTCATATTGGAAAATACGTCAATCCAGGCCGACACCGGTGTCTCTTTTTACCTAACCGAGGATTTAGATTTTTCAGAAAAAAAACCATCAGGAGAATACGTTGCAACCGTAACCCCTTATATTCCGACCGGAACCACCCCGCAGTCTTATACGATGTATTTATCCGGTCGTTGTGTTTCTGGAAAAATGATTACAGAAAGAACTCCAATTTCAGAGTTCAAAAAGTTTAGAAAAATATCTCTAAGTTACGCAAACGTTTCCGCAGTTATGAGAGTAATAGATACCGATGGAAACGATTACTACGAAGTAGAATCTCTAAGTCAAGATACAGTTTTTAGAAAAATTATAGACCCTACTGCCAAAATTTCAGGATTAGAGGTCATTCCAGCTCCTTACAGATACACATTAACAACAGACATTAGGACTAGAACTACAACTCTTACCTTCGGCGGCGGCGACGCAAAATCACTAGCGGACGAGTTAGTTCCAGATCCATCAGATTTGGCTCTTCCACTTTATGGAAAGACAGCTTTTTCTGAATTCAGTATCGATCCAAACAATTTACTAAGAACAAAAACACTAGGAATTGCCCCGCAAAACACGACATTAAGCATTACATACCGGTATGGAGGTGGAGCATCTCATAACGTAGCTCCTGATTCTATAACAACGATAACCGGATTAAATATAAAATTTCAGGATTCTGCAGGGTCGGAAACTGCGTCGTCAGTTAAAAATTCAGTAGTAATCAGTAACCCAAATGCAGCTTCAGGTGGCGCTGCAGCTCAAACGATAACAGATATTAAACAAGCTATTCCTGCGGCTAGATCAATGCAAAACAGAATTGTGACGAAAGAAGATCTGATGGCAAGAGTTTACACTCTACCTAATGACTTTGGTAGAATATTTAGGGCAGGAATTTCTGATAATCCAAATAACAATTTAGCTTCCGTTTTATACATTGTCTCAAAAGATTCGGCGGGCAATTTGGAAATGTCGCCAGATCTTTTAAAAGATAATCTGTCAGTTTACTTAAATCAATTTAGATTGGTTGGTGACGCTTTAGATATATTAGATGCAAGGGTTGTAAATTATAGAATATACGCAGACATTGTCTGCGCACCAAACGCGAACAAGCTAGATGTTGTTTCCAACGTTATTGAGTCAGTTAAAAACGTAGTTAGAATAGATAATTTTCAAATAGGGCAGCCGATTAACGAATCGGATTTAATTTATTCTATTATTGGAGTGACCGGAGTACTTTCATTAGTTAGCATTAGGCTAGAATGTGTTAATGGCACCGTTCTTGGTAGAGCATATTCCGATGCTTTTGTTGATATGTCTTCAATCAAAGCAAAAGGGATTTATTTTGCGTCACCAGGTGATATATTTGAATGTAGATTTCCAGACGATGACATTATTATAAGCGTCCAATAAAGAGGTAAAAAATGATATTACAAATTACAGCTAGTAAGGATTCTTATATTACAAACAAAATAATTGATTCAAAAACTAGAGTTACGGATGCTAACGTAGGCTATGCTAGCACGATAGATCTTTTCAAGCTATATAATGAATCATCAATTTCCGGTGAAGACACGCCAATAGAATTGTCAAGAGGTTTAATAAAATTCAATCTTTCAGAATTTTCGTCATCGCTAAAAGACAAAGTGTCTATGGACGATTCAAGTTTTAAAGTTTACTTGGAGATGTTTGATGTTCAGGGAACACAGGTCGCACCGTCTAATTTTACCCTGGTTCTGTATCCTCTTTCTAGAAGCTTCGACGAAGGAATTGGAACAGACGTAGTTTATTTCAACGATTTAGACAGAGTAAACTGGGTGACTGCTTCCTATTCAAACAGTTCAAATAATCTATGGGACGAAACTGGAGCTAAGTCTTCAGGGTCTTTAGGCTCCTCAAACATTGATTTAATTTCATCTGGAAATTTATTAGTGCAAGATGCAGACAATTATGCCTCTTCCGCAATGATTAATTTAACGGCTCAGCAGTATTTTGAAACAGGGAGAGAAAATTTAAGTTTAGATATAACAACAATTGCTAGCGCTAGCATGTGCGGTTTTATACCAGACTGTGGATTTTTATTGGCGTTTTCAGGATCGGAAGAGTGGGATTCAAAAACAAGATTTGTTAAAAGATTCGCGTCTAGACATTCAAGAAACCCGTACAAGAGACCAAGAATAAGGGCTGAATGGGATTCTAGTGTTATTGATTATCATAACATGTTAGAATTTGGAACATCCGGATCACTATATCTTAGTTCATACAATTACAACAAACCGGCAAACTTACTTTCAGGCTCCACGTCAGCTGACGTAACAAACGTTACTACTTTAACAGGGGCCGACTGTCTAGAGCTAACTTTAGCAACCGGTTCGTTTACTGCGTCTATTTCCGCAGGGCAAGTTCTGTTAAACGGAATGTACCAGACCGGTTTATATTCCGCTTCATTTTCTCTAAACCAATTTGATCAAACAACAACATCCTACTCTAAGACTTTAGAGCAACACCTAATAGACAGTGGCTCAATTACAATGACGGAAAGATGGAAGGATGCAACTAACAAAAAATATGTTTACCTCGAAAAAGAAATAACCATATACGCGCCAAATATTCTGGCAAACAGATCTAGAAGAGACTTAAGATTTTCAATACTTGATTTAAAATCAGAATACAAAAAGGGATCAAACGGCAGAGTAAGGGTTTTTGCCCGAGACAGAAATAGAGCCGATGAGCCATCAAGATACCCGTTTGCTCTTACGTCGATTGCTTTGAAAGAGGTTTACTATCAAATAAAGGATGCTGACAACGGTGAGACATTAGTAGATTTTAAGAAATCGGATACAACAAATGCTACTAGAATTAATTCAGATGCTGACGGAATGTATTTCGACTTACCAATAGACATATTGCCATCTGGAAAAGCTTACACGATCAATCTGTTAGTTGTTGAAAGGGGTACCTCTTCAATATACGAAACACACACGAGGTTCATTGTTAAATGACAACAAAATCTGGAAAATATTTGTTTGCGTCATCAGATTGGGCAAACATTCAACGAGGCGGAAATTCCTATAGGGAAGTAACAAATTCGTTTCTGATGTCGCAATCCCAACCGATAGGAACGGCGTCTTTTTCTTCGTGGAGAACAGATCAGCCAGGATCAGGAATTAGATCAACCCAGCAAATTTTAACGGATTGGAGTGATTTTACAAACCATTGTTTTTTTAACAGTGCAGAATCCAAAGTAAACGTAGCATTTGATAAAATAATTAATAGTTTTCCATTCGACGGCCCAGAGAGCGAATTGTGGAACTTTTTAGATGGCCTTTCGGGATTTGAATCATACGTTTATTCACTTTTTCCAAAATACACTGGTTATCATAGCTTTCATGGTGATCATTATTTAAAACTAAAAGATAGAACCGGTTATTTGTTCCCAGCATTGTCAAGAAATGCAAAATACCAGCCCGTTATAGGAAACCGAATACAGGAACGAGCCTTTCAAATTGACTTTCATTTTGCATTTCCAGGCCAGGGTACTACGGTATCTGGAAAAAGAAATATTTTTTCATATGCAGGATCAGATGGATACACAGGAATAACAATAGGAACAAACCCTGCTTCCTCAGGAGACACTGATTATAAATTGCAGATAATCATGTCATCGGGCTCGGCCACCGCCAACGTCCAGTCTTTGACCGCGGAATACGAATTAGAAAGAGGGAAATTTAACCATGTATGTGTCCAGTATGATAGGGGGATTACAGACAAGCTTTATCTGTATGTTGATGCTAATTTAGTTGCCACTAGCAGTCAAACTACTGAGTTTGGATCCTTTATGAGAGATGCTAATTCAAAGGGTCTTAATGATCCTAATTTGGCAATAGGAGGATGGGTATATCCAAATGCGTATTATAGAGACGAAAATGGGACAGTTCAAACATGGACAGCCGCCGATCAATTAACCGGTTCCATAGATGATTTTAAAATCTGGAACGTAATGCATGCCTCAAAAGACATTCGCGAAATTTCAGAGTCCGGAGTTTATGCGCAGGAAGGTCTTCAACTATATTATAAATTTAATGAGCCTACCGGGTCTTTTGACAACAGCGATGTGCTGTTAGATTCGAGCGGTCATGGTTTACATGCCACAACCCAAGGAACCGTTTCAGCAAATTTATATAGAGAGAAAGACACCGGTGTCTATAATGTACCCCTGATAACAGAGAACAAAAATACACAACCGGTTCTTTTTCCTTCATATCCAGACATACTAACAATTAACGAAAATCTGCTTTTGTCTGCTAGTAGGTACGATATAAACAACCCAAATTTAATTACTAAATTGATTCCCAAGCATTATTTTTTAGAAGCTCAATATGCTGAAGGTTTTGAAACAGAAGATGGTGATCGCGGAAAAATATATAAAAGCACGGTTAACATGCCTGGAGGCGGCCAAATTCCACAAGCACAAATAATCACTATGTTTTTATTGATGTGGGCTGCATATTTTGATGAGTTAAAAATATACATCGACGCATTCAAGACTTTAAGAATAGCAAATTATGACGCCGAAGATTCCGTTCCCTTAAACTTTATGCCATTTTTAGCGAGATATTATGGTTTTGAGTTACCAAACCCTTTCACAGACGCAATGCCAACCCAGTATCATGATACTAAAAATCTAACATTTGAAAAAGGAAGAACGTCGTCATCCCTTAAAAAAGTAATAACCCAGTTGTGGGCGCAGCTTATAATACAGTTTCCTTACTTAATCAGATCTAAAGGAACAATTAAATCAATCAAGAGTTTAATGAATGCTGTTGGAATTAATGTTGAAACTAGCTTTAGAATGAGGGAATACGGAGGATCTAGAACGCTAACATTATCAGATTCTAGAATTAAAAAAGAGTCAAACTATAAATTTGCAAACTTTAATGTGATGGATGTTGGACTAGAAGCACAGTTAACAACATATCCATGCGCTTTAACATCGTCCTTGCTAAAGGCGTTTAGACATTGCCCAGGCGCGCCAGATGGAGCATCTGGACCAAGCGCATCAAAAATACTTATGGAAGCTGGGGACATAAAAATCGTACAGGCAGCAGAGAGGCCAATAGAGACGCAGTTTACATCAGGGTCGTGGTCTTATGAGGGACATTACCATTTGCCAACCTCCGGTTCAAACAATCTTTATTTAACGCAGTCTCTTTTTCAAGTTCAGTCTAGAACTTCTGATTCATCAAATAACATATATAAATATATTCAGTTAAATGCTTGTCGCTCCGAGTCTGATGCTAACTTAGACTCGTCACTTAGGTTGTTTATGTCGGCGTCACATACACCTGCCGGAGCGATCGCGACTCTAGATACAGCCTCAACAAACTCCGGTGCAGCTTGGACAGATGCTACGTACACGTTTACGGATGGTGCCACAGGGGTCTCTGCTCAACATGGAACCGGCGCAACAATTCAGGTAGTTATTCAGTCGGGAACTGTTAATTCCATGACAGTAATTACACCAGGAACAGGATATCAAATAAACTCCACTTGGACAATTCAGAACAGCCAACTCGGCGGCGCCGGAGGCGATAACTTAACATTCGATGTTGCCTCGTTAGTAACTTACACACCGGTTCATGCAGATCTGACCATACCAAACGTAAACATATTCGATGGTGCTAGGTGGTACATCAATGTAGATCATAAGCTAGGAAAAGGAAAATCAAAAATAAGCTTGTACGCATCTCGGCCAACGGTTGATGGATTGTTTTCTGTGCATTCTGCTAGTTCTTATTATGCTAGCACATCAAACAACGTTTTAGCGGCATTCAACGCTGATTTCACACCTCATGGTACATTTTTTAGTGTGGGAGACCCAATACAGGAACATTCAAACCTCTCAGCTCCAGGAACTATGACCACAAACAATGGGTTTGTTAAGCAGTTATCAACAGAAACAGATCCATCCACAGCCTTGTTGGCAGCAACAGCATCCGAGGGATATGCTTTTGGGGGAAAAGTTTCTTCAGTTAGATTTTGGACAAAATCTCTATCAGACAAAGAAAGAAGAGAGCATGCTATAAATCCAGAATCAGTGGGTTCAGATGACCCAATAACAAATTATAATTTCATAGCCCAAACAAGAGTAACCGGGTCACACAGAAACTTTAATATTGCCACTAGTTCTGAAAGATATGAGGGTTCGGTAATCGACGGAGGATGGGAAAGACTTAGGGTTGCACATGATTTCTATCAGGAAGCCAACAATTTTGACGAAAACTGTGCAATCACTATAGATGACTTGGCGCAAAATGGGCTAACTAGTTCGTTCCGTTGCGCATTTGGAAATGCTACTATAGGAGGAACTCCTCCGAAGCCATCTGGGTCTCAAGCTCTAGGGTCAGTTCCTGTTTACTACAGTATAATTAATCCTAATTTTGATCAGTTTATTACAACCAACAAAATCAGGGTTAATTCATATCAGGATCAGGAATTAGCTGAGCGAAGAGGCGTAAAATTTGGACCCATGTATGATCCGGATGAATTAACTGCTGTCGATGATAGAAGGTTTTCAATTGAAATGTCATCGGTTCAAAGAATAAATGAGGATATGGTAAACATCATAAGTGATTTGGGGTATTTCAATTCCGTACTGGGTGCACCAGAGCTAGAATATGCAGTAACATATCCAGAGCTCGACGCAATAAGAGAAAAATATTTCAATCGTTTAACCGAAAAGGTAAATTATAAATCACTTTATGATTTCTTTAAGTGGTTTTCAATAAATTTCAGCCCAATGATTGACAGACTTATGCCAAACACAGTGCAGTTTTTTGGAGTAAATTTTGTTATAGAATCACATTTTTTCGAAAGACACAAATATGAATATAAACAAGGAGATGTCCATGTTGATATTTATGACCGCCGTGCAGCAGAATTACCGCCTCTAGATATTATTGGCACAATCAAAAGTGAGGTCTTATAATGTCAAAAAAAGATACAACAAGATCGGAAAGATACAAAAGACTAAATGAGACTCAGCCGGGTATAGACGAATACACCCAGAATTCTTTGCCGTACATGAACTCCACGGCTACTCCATACTATATTGGCCGCCATACTGGGTTTATCGATTACGACATTGTTAGTCCTATTGCTTCGCTAAACAGAGTTGCAGCGTCTGCAGAGGTTTTTGAAAGGTCATCATCTGCGCTCACAACCGCAGAAGCCAATAAATCCTTTATGGTATTAGGAAACTTTCCAAAAACATTCTTTCCAGTAGCGTCGGCTAGCATTACAATGGCCCAAATGGTTTCGGCTTATAGTGTAACCGCCACTACAGCTTTAAGACTATACGCGGCAGATAACCCAGGCGGCCTTAAAGGCGTAAAGTTTCTTGTTAGAGGATTAAAAAGACCTTCGCAATTAGCATCTGAAAATGCAAACATTAGAGCCAACTGGGTCGCAATTGCAGCAAAAAAAGAAGACAATTCACAGCTTTCAGAAACAGAATTAATAGCAAAAATTGTCAAAGCTATCAATGGAGAGGTAGATGACCACATTCAATACGGGACTTCTTACAATAGGGAATCTCTATGTCCTGGAATCATTGCGTCACAATCTGGACTTAAATTAATTGTAACTGCAACAGAGCCAGGCGAAGCCGGAAACAATTTTGCAGTTTCAAACTGGATTCCAAATCATATAAACTTTTCGTATTTAAAAGACAACCCAGCATCAGAAATAATATTTCTATCTGGTGGGACCGACGACGGCCCTGGAAAGCCAAATGTTCCCTTTGACACTTTTAAAATAGTTAACAATTACGAAAACGATGGAAATTCACACCATCCTCAAAGGTACCTAAAAACAGAGAGAAATGGCGAGCTGCGGCAAGGCTTTTTCGAAAATTTCGAAACAACATTTAAACCAGGAAGGTTTTCCGAATCAGTTCCATCAGATATGAACGTTGCAATTGGGTGGAAGACATATGAAAATTCATCTGGTGATATAAATTATGTAAAGTGGAAGCTTTTATATTTTAATGAAATAGAAGACTTTATGGACACGCATGTTTTCCACGCAAGATATAATCCAAATGGATATGCGCAATTGCTGTTTTTTTCGAACCACCAAATGCTCAGTCAGCAAAATGATATAGCAGATCCGTCAGATGTAAGAAAATACGGGTCTCAAACACTGTTGCAGTATTCTAAATTAAAATATCCCGGACTTGAACATTGCTTACACGAAATACCTAAAGAGTTTTGGGACAGACCCGTATTTGGAAATGACGAAAATATCGCAGTCATGACAACTTCAGCCATGACTATTGACCCATTCGGTTCTCCCGGGTCCGTAGGTGGCACTGGTTTAGCAACTTATTCAAACATGCCGGCAATCTCTCTTGCCTACTGGGGTTGGAACCCCGATCCCATGGACAACAATTATGGAGAAGATCTATCATACGGCCCAGAGAACGCAACTGATGGCGAAGTATCCAGGTCAAACTTAAGTGCTTCTTTGAACGCGGTAGTGAGCGATCTTACATCTAATCCGTGGTATAACACTGGAAATCATTTCCATTCGCAAATACATTTTCCTAATGAATCAACAGGATTTAGGCTAGTTAAAAAACACAAGCAAGATTCCGCTGTTTGGCATTACGGTCAGCATCCTCATCACAAAAAAGACACTGTATACAAGGAACAGCCAAAAGTTAGATGGAGTCTACACGAACCAAGGATCAACTTAATATCCGGATCTCTATATGAAATAAATTCATTTAGAGGGTCATTTAACACAGTTGAGTATTTGCTGACCCAGGAGGCAATGCAGTATTCTGAATCTGAGCCATATTTTGAATTATATAATACCGAAACATATGATCATAAATTATCCCAGATGGGATCAATGGGCCCGGGACAAATGGTGTTTGATATTACATCTCAGCATGTTACATTTTCTCCACAACAAAGACATCCCCTCGGAGCGTTTACGGGAGTAGTAGATTCAAATAATCCTCTAGGGGTTCCAAGGCCAATTAGGCACTATGTGCAAATAAGAGAGCGAGATGATGATTCCTGCAGATTTTTAGACCATCCAAACAATATACCTTTCAGTTGCGGACTCCGAGAAGTTGATGAAGATAGCTCGTATACGTCTTATCCTGCAAATGCTCAGTCTTTTCCGTTGCCGATTCAGTACTGGGGATATGAAACGGGCGTGGCAGCAACATCTTCTAGGTTTAACCAGCTTACGGTTCAAATGCTAGGTGACTGGCTTTTTGGTATCTCTTCCGGAAGATTATTAGTCAAAAAAGAATTTGCTCAACAGCTTAGCGTAGGAGACTTGGTAAGGTTTAAAGCAGATGGTTCAACAATTTATGGATTAAACCACAACCAAGTTTATAAAATTGCTAGTGTTACTAACGAATCACCGCTCGACACCAGTTCGCCAAAGCAATTTGGTCATATTACACTGTACCTTGAGGCACAGTCTTCAGGTGCTGTGTTAGTGCAGTCTAATATTTCAAACACCACCTATGGATTTAGCGCGACCCCACAGATCGGCCCGTATTTTGAAAAGCTAACAAAAAATGGATACAATCCTCCCCAGGTTTTCTTAGAAGAGGGTGAGTGGATCGAGCCAGATCCATTCTCTGCGCAAGAGTTTATAGACAGAACAACTGGAGCAGAAGTTCAGTTAGATAAAGAAATAATAGCCGCACTACAATCAGGATCTGGCACCACGGAGACAATTTTTATAGAATATTCAGCAATGGATAAGATTTTTACATGGTCAACTTCTTATCCTACACGGACTCAATGGTATCCTGGAAAAATTTACAACATAAGATCTGATGTTAATTTACAGATTGAGTATATTTTTACTAGAACTGCTGATAGCAATCCACCGTTATTTGTGGCACCGGTGTCAGACGAATTAGAAACATGGGTATCAGAGGATATTTTGTACAAAGTCAACAATGTGCAAGCAAAGCAACCAGCCTTGTGGGTTTCACAGCTACAAGGACAGGCTGGAAATCCTGAAAACTTCACAAACAATATAATCATCAATGATTCAACGTATAATACCTTCTTCTTCTGCGTTGTTCCAAGACCTGGAGAAGTAGATCCAGCAATGATATCTAAAATAAACATAATAAGAATTAACCCGACAACTGTCTTTTCAAAAATTACCAACGACCCAAACGGAAGATTACAAAGATTCTCAAAAGAAGATCCATCAGCTCCTCCAATTGCTAGGGCAAACTTAAGTGATATACCGTTTGATGCTGTTGAAATGCACTGCGGCTGGCCAGATGAAGCAGGTCAAAGATGGGACTCGTATTGGTACAGGGATTTATTGAGGTAAAAATGGGAACGTTTGCAAAAGAAAGAACCAAATATAATATTTTAAAGGACGGAAGATATTATCGGGCAACTGGAATATACGATTACAGAAATTCTCTAAGAGTATATGTCCAAGCAGGGGCCGATGAGCCTTATATTGCTAACAAATCTTCCACAACTACCCTAAGAAATGTTTCACTCAGAGCGACTGCTGATAGCCCAGATGTAAAATTTCCATTTCGATCTTTTGAGCTTCCCGATACTCCAATAAATGAAAATAACATATTCTTTTACAATCCCGAAACCGGAGCACCGGGTGAAGGTCCGTATGAGCTTCTACCAAACCAGGGTTTACTAATTTCTTTTTGGGCCAGAATAGATAAGCATGCACATGCCAGTCATACAAATGGAGGAAATTGTTATCTAGAATATGCGTGGGAAGATTCGACTGATCCAGAATCAACAAGAAGAAGAAAGTGGACGGTCTTCAGTAACGGCGTGTCACCAACAACCCCGGGGCAGTTTGGGATAAGGTTTTATGGACTAAACGATACATGGTGGGAAGTAAAAACCGCCAATACTATTTCTTTAGGGTGGAACCATTTTATAATTTATATTCCTCAAATTTGTGCAACCGACGGAGTCGGCACACTTGGTCCTCTAACTGGAGCAAATACAAATTCTGCAAATACACACGGGAAAACACCGCAAATTTTTGTGAACGGTTCAGCTTTTTCTCTAGCTTCTCCTACGGTGTACGGAGACGATGCAGCCGATCGGACAATCAGGACACAGGGCGCCCACCCCGCTCCAATAGATTCGGCAAAGCTGTTCTTTGGATATGGTTCGGGACGAGCCGATTCTGGGACCGGCGCGCTAACCATCGGAGGTCTAGATGGCGCAATTTGTGAATTGGCAATTTTTCAAGGTACAGATATAGTAAATCTATCAGACAATTCACTTAAATACCTCTATAGAGCTTCAGTAAAAGGCGATTTTACATTAAAATCCGGATTTTTAAACATACCCCGCCGCGCAAAAATTAGAGAAATGGATGATAAAGGTTTTTTCCCGACTCAACTACACGGAATTGACCATACTAGAAAGGGTGATCACAAAATCAGATTCGATGAGTCAACTTTGCCAGTAGATTCAACAAAAGGAAGTGTAAATTATCCAACAAAACTTAACACAGAAGATCCGTTGTTGGCCAATTTTGTATACAACTTTTATGTCGACGGAAAGCTTGATGTCCCTATAGAAGATCCTTTAGGTAGAGACGAATCAGACCCTCATCATCTTGGTCAACACATAGTTTCTGTTACAGACGACGCCTTTAACATCCACAATTATATATATCCAGGAAACACCCACACAGCATCTATCGAGCCGGTTTCCGAAAATAGTGTATACGATGAATTTTATGAAAGAAATGATCGACCCACACTTCCGGCGTTTTATGACTGTAAGACCTTAGATTCATCTGGTTCTCAATTCCACTTAACAGGAACATCCTATACAGGGCACCATGCAAGGCGTTTTCACAGCCAATCCTTAGAATCAAAACATCAAATATTTATTGAGATGTATCAGGAGGATGGGTCTGATTTAACTCTTGGTTCGTCTTATGCCACTGGCGAAACAGCTTTAGGTGGTGATGTTACACACATGGCGTATTACAATTTTTCAAATAGCAGGTTCGAGGCACGTCAGGCTTACACATACACTGGAAAAGACACGTCAGAACAAACATATTTGGATGGACAGTGTGCAATCTCACCAGGAATAGTAAAAACAATCGCCGCTTACGAAGACTCTGGTTTAAATCTTTATCCTGATAATTATTACAATTCAATCGGAATCGTAACGTCGATGTTTGGGTTCCCAACAGACAAAAAGTATGATGCATCTTCTGGCCAGGCAGTATTAGCTAGTGAATTTATAAGTGGACCATTCTTGTTGGAAAAATTAATAGTCGAGATTGACGATGTAGAACTAGCGGTCCAAGATAAATTAAACAAATTAGATCCCCAGGCTTCTCCTTCCCAGCCATCTCGACAGACAGATTTAAACATATACGCAAATTCAATTTCGGCATTTTTGCTAAAAGAGTACCCAGATCCTTTAGAAAACGATATATCGGTTCCTCTTATAGGGTTACCGGATCCAGGTACAGGAATTGCGTCTCAGGGAACATTCGATGGAGGCTCTGGAAAATTATTTAAAAATGTAGATAAATTTAATTTAAATAGGGATCTTTTAGCAGTCGGAAAAAGCGTGTTTTATTTCACTGACACAACATCGTATGGAGCAGATGCTCAATTCTTCGAAGGCAATTTAATTCATAAGCTTACTGCATCAAATTACGACGGGATCTATAAAGCCGGCGACATCTCTACTGAGTCTGGCACGCCATCTGGAGGCCACTCAACCAACAACCGATTTAAAATACATTTTGAACCATGCGTTTTAGATAAAGTGGTTTTTGGAGGAACATACACTTATCCTGAAAATAATGGTGCCACAGACAACCGACTTCCCTATATTTGGGATGGAGGTGTATCAAGCGGCTTCCATAATTTTTCAAACTGTTCTTTCGGACCGTCCGTTGCTGAGGATGGCCCTAAGACGACAATATCAAATTATCCTGGTTCAACTTTTGCTGGGTCAACCATTAACATAGAGGTAAATTCCACTCCGCAACGTTCAAAAGTTCCAGTCATAATTCTTCCAAAGGATAAATTAATTTTTGGAATATGTCATGACGTTCCCCCTAATAGCGAAAAATACTACAGATCTTTTATGAAGTTAGTATCGACCAGTCGAGTTAGATTTAGGCTTTTTGGATCATATATGCAGCTAGCCAAGCCAAAGCCTCCAAAACTAAATCAAACTCCACAATTTACAAAAAGCCTCATTCCTGAATTCATGAACGAGATTCATGATCAGTGGGACATTTCGTACAGGTCAGAGTTTAGCGGATCAATCCATGATACATACATTTCTGCGTCTTCTCCAGGCCCAAATTACACAAACACAACAGTCATTTATCCTCCAGAAGCTACAAATCCAGGGCTGACAATGATCAATGATGAGGGCGAAGGAATAGAGGAGCCATCACCAGATTCGTTTTATGTGTATTCGGCTTTTGAGTCCGGTGTCGCACTGTCTCCTAATTTCGATAGAAGAAGAGACGGCTTTGCAAGTAATGGAACAATTGGCTCTAGAGGAGCCTTGCAAAGAAATATTAGACTGTATAGCGATACAGAATATGAAGCAGACTCTATTTATTATGACTTAAAAAAGATTTGGGATCATGATTCTGCAGCTTATATCAATATGACCACTACTAGTCAGGAGTGGGTTACGCTGGGATCTGCTAGTGGTTATAACGAAACTTGGCCTATTACATGGCCATACAGCCAAGCATACGTTGATGTTGCAGCTCCGAAAGTACTAGGTTCTTTGGACGAAACAAGAGACCGCGGGTTTGTGCTTATGAAAAACAACGCAGTTTTGCCTCTAAACGAGCCGGCAGAGAGCGGAGGCACCACCTCGCCAAACACCTCTGAAACCGGTCTAAATTATATAGATTTTCTAGACGGATTTGTAAGAAATACAAACATCCCGGGTTTTGGAGGTCCTGGATCGGCAGCAATTGGTGTCGGTCTACAGTTGGTCGACATTAAAGATCTAAATCTAGACCAATTAAATGCGTCATCGGCATACGAGAACAACGCAAAAATACTGCTTGGTTTTGGAAATGGAAGAAGTAAGCTCCATTATGTCTTAGGGTATGAAGGAAAAGCAGATGGAGCATCAAATACATACACAAACGCAGCATATCAATCGGGAGGAATCAAGCCTCCAGCCGGGAAATTTCGGCCATTTCATGCCATTGTAGACTCTATAAGAGGAACAAAATATGGAATCTCTAATGCTCTGCCGAAAAAATTAACGGCGGTCTTTGATCGTAGGTCTTACGGTCAGTTTTCTAACATGATGCAAACTAGTTGTGATACAAAGACTGTTTATAGAGACACCAATACAAATGAATTAGTTTTTAATGCTTCACCGGTACAAATAAAATTTATTAGTAGCCAACTCTTGGGAATCACACTTTCGGGAGCAGAGTCCAAAAGGCAGAACGCAGATTCAGAATCAAAGGTCCAGTATCCTTACAGGGAAGACGTTGCGGTAGAAACTGCAAACGATACCGCTTTTTTCAATACATCAAACGAAATATACGCTGATGGTTCAACAGTCTGGGGAACTGTCGTTGAAGCCAGTGTAGATGAAGCAGCCATCACGGCTTCAGCCCCGTCAGACCTATCTATGGGATGGTCTGCGTATTCTTCCACAACAATTGGTGAACCATAGGATTAATGAAAAGTGTCTGATTACAAATCAAAAAAATCCCAGCTTAACCCGGTCATAAGACAAAATGCCGTTACCATCGATGAGTTAAAAAAATCGGACTTTTTGGTAATGAGAAAAAACCGTACAGGGGATGTCAAAAGAGTAATAGCACCAAATACTTTTCAAGTCGGCATGACGGACAGCCGTTTTCATAGCGACTTTCTGGTTACAGGAGCAATTACAGGTTCTATAATTTATGCTCCTCAGGGATTTTCTGGGTCTTTAACAAAACTGGTTGACGGTACAGATTATCTAAGAGCCGGTAGCAACATCACACTAACACATAACGAAAATGGATCAATTCAAATAGCAGCAAGTGGATTTTCAAATAATGCACTAACAGCAGGAAACGGAATAGATTTTTCTTCTGGCACAACGTACGATGGAGCATCTGCCAAAACAATCAGTTTAGATTTAAAATCCGGAGGAGGATTAAAATCCTCTACGGGAGAGCTTGAAATTGACATTAACGGAACGTCAACAGCTGCTGCAATTGCGACAAACGATCAAATATTAATATATGACGTAACAGCAGCGGCACTTAAAAAAGTAACAGTTTCAGATGTTCGTGGGAGTGGCGGAATTGACATAAATTCTATATCTTCGACTTTAACAGATTCGGATTTTGATGACGATAACTACCTTGCAGTAACGGATGGCAATGATTCTAATATCACCAAAAAGATAAAATTTGAGGATTTAATGGAATATGCCGTTGCAGGGACATCATATGGAAACTCAGGTATACGAGAATCTTCCGGAAGGCTATATGTCGACATCGGAAACCTGAGCGGAGCAGTGATAAACCCTTCAGAGGACTATATAGCATTCTCAGACGAGTCTGCATTCGGAGACCCAACAAAAAAAGAGTCAGTCTCTGATTTTGTCGATGCAATCCGCGGAACCAGTTCAGTCACAGGGCTCAATTCATCAGCCGGGGTTCTACAAGTTGATATTAATAGCCTGTCCACAACAACCGTAGATCCTGCAAACGATCAGGTCATGATTTACGACGCAGACGCTAGCGCAATTAAGAAGGTGTCAATCAATGATCTCTCAGTTGGCGGGGCACCTGCAGATGCTCAATACGTTGTTTTAGCTTCAGATGGTCAGCTGACAAACGAGTCTGTTTTAACCGGCGGAAACGGAATAAGTGTTTCTTCTGCAACAATCTCTGCAGATCTAAAAGGATCTGGAGGGTTGGTTATTGACGCAGGAAAAATAAAAATAGATTATGGCAATACTGCAGGACAGGCTGCCCAAGGAAGCAATACGTTAGAAATCGTGGCTGGAGATGGAATCGCCGGTGGCGGAACATTTAAGCTTGGAGATGCGACATCTTCGACAACAATCACTGTAAATTCAGAAGAAATAAAAGGAAAGGGTGTGTCTGTTGAAGGGAACAACATGAACGTTTACCTTAAGGCCGGCGCGAATGTTTCCATCACAACTGGTTCGGAAAACGAATTCGTGATTACTTCTACCGATACAAACACAGATACACAGTATACGGCTGGAATCGGGCTTGCACTCACAGGCGTCGACTTTAGCTTGGATGTAAATGAACTTTCAGCACTGGGTTCTACTGCTTCAACTTCTGATTATGTTGTCATCGAGGACGTAACTGACAATTCTACAAAAAAGGTTTTAATCAGCAATCTGCCAGGAACAGACAATGTCATTGGTGCAGCAGAAGCAGGTGATGATGTATATACTGACGGGCTTTTTACGGATTTTACAGCAACAACTCCGACCGGTACTGCTGTAGATCGATTTAACGAAGTATTAAAACTGTTAGTGCCAACACCCGCTCCAGATTTAGACGATATCGATGTTAACACAGATGGAGTAGAGGCTAGGCTTTCTTTTGGGACTAGCAACGATCAATCATCGGCAACACCAGCATATACAAGTGTTGCTGCATCTGCAGGAATTGCTTCAGCAGTTGATGTTAACGGAACATATTCAACAGCCACATCGAGTAACAACTATAGAGCCGCGGTCATTAATGGTTCAACAGACTTAATTGGAGATCTAAACGAAGATGTAGCAGCAGATATTACTTCTCCTTCTAACGTAACAAATTATCCTGTAAACTCTTTTGGAAATGCAAACGCTAATTCTTTAATATTAGAAGTCAACGGCGCAGATTTGTATACTTTAAACCTAGCGGCTGGAACAACAGGAACAGGCGCACCAGGATCTGGAACAAAATCGCATGTTAATGGCAATGGCTCGGGCTTCATAAACGTTTCAGTTACCGCCGACGGAAAGTTCGATAACGGAACATCGTTTCCACAATTTAGACACAGAACAGGCCAATGGAAAGTCACCGCTGCCGACATGAGAAACGGTTGGAATTATGCTAGAGTTAAACACGGATCAGTAGTAACAAACTACATTGAATGGGTAAGAGACCCAGATGGAACAACACTGAGTACGTCTGGAAATACTTTAAATTTTTCAGGGGGAGGAACAACCCAACTCTCCGGGATTACATATTTTTCAAACGCGACCGCTCAATACCAAGTAGCAATCGACAATAACTACAAATACGTTTATGGAACAGGAAAAATTTCGTTTACGGGATCCGTGGGAGGATTGAGTTCGAATTCGTCTTTTGGTATTAGCCCAATTAACATCCCCACCATCACCGGTGGCCAGGATCATACAAAACAGATATCAGTAAGTCAATCAGGAACAGTAACAACTACCGGTTATATATTAGGTGGATCAATAACGATGGGCTGCAGCTTGGCCCATCCTCTCAAGGCTGACTTGTCAAACTCCGCACAGACAACAGCATCAAATATATTAATGTATAATATTTCAGAATCCCCGTCAGATACAAACGAGATATTTGTAGGCGAAGCAAATAGACTACAAACAAACGCGTTTAATCAACAGACAGATGTTTCGGGAGGATCCTACAACTGGAATTCAGCACAGAGCCTAGTTGGAGGATCGGCCGGCCACAATACAGGGCTGCAGGTGTATAGAGAAAGATTGTATTCCCCAAAAAATACTTTGAATTCAGGTAATTTTTCTGGATTATCAAATGGTCCAGGAGGTAACCCAAACTATAGTGGAATAACTGGAGAAAAAACTTATTATAGAAAGTTTAAAAACACTACCGGTGGAAATGTAAGAGATTTATCATATTCTATTGCGGGAAACGGAACACTGATAAATCACGCCGGCTCTGTCGGTTCAAACGACAAATTTAAACTGTATTTTAAAATGCCCTCTGATGGGGGAACAGACACAACCGGCTGGCTGGATGCCAATACACAATTTTCATATAATAATGTATCTGATAATTCTGGTTGTGGAATAGGCAGTATTGACGATTCGCTAGGAATAACAAACAATCATGCGACTTTTGGAACAGTAGAAGTGGCAAATAACGAATTTGTCGTAGCAAAAATTGTCGCACATTCAAATTGGTCAGGCTATTTAGATAATTTTTCAGTTTCTTTTGGAGCAACAGGGGCTGTTGCGGTTAATAACCCTGCAGCTACATTAGACATTAATGAAACAACTGGAGTAACGGCAAAGCTTAGTTTTGGAGATACGTTAACACCCGGATCTCCTGGCTATTCACCTGTAGAAAACACCGCAGGAAACGCAGAAAAGAACGAAAACCAAACATATACCAAAAACACTTCTAGCAGAATATACGGAATATTTGGAGGCAATCCAGCATCTAAGGACATCACTGGAGATATCAACTTTGACAAGGCCCAAAGCTCACCAGCCAATGCGTATCCACAGTATTCTTTCGGAGCAGGAAACGCTCATCTTGGTACATTAAAGCTTTTTGTTAATGGCGCAGAAAAACACTCAATAGACCTAACAAGCCTAACCTCGTTTACAAATGATTTTGGATCGGGAGGATCCGGATTTCCTAACATTTCGGCCGTAAATGTTGGTAAAGACGCAAATAATTTGCCTGACTATAGAAAATTTTGGAGAACAGGAAATTATAAAATAGCGTATGCAGATCAAAGAAACGGTTGGAATTATGCTAGAGTTGTTCACCATGATGGCACCACTGCCCATAACACCGCATACGTAGAATGGATTAACGACTATTCTAATCCGACAATATCGTTTTCAGGAGTTTCAGTTGGAAATTTTGCAGCAGGATCAACTTATGATTGTTCAGGAATAAAGTATTTTATTAACCCTACTGGAAGATTTGATTTTACTGTGGCAAACGCATACAAGTACGTTTATAGTCCAGAATCGGACGCAATTAGTTTTCCAACAACCGATAATTGCACAATTACAAATATAGCTTGGTCAGGAGATGGCATTACAAACAGCAATGCAAACGCTACATCCGCCGCCATGCCCGGGCTGTTGACATCGGTCTCCGATTCTTTCGATGATAATTTAACAATTCAGGCAACATTTACAGTCGATGGTGGAACATCGATTCCTGGCGAATCTTCTGAAAAAATAGTCACCGTAAAGGGGGATGTAAAGCATCCAATAAAAACCGGCCCAAACCAAACATCTTCAACATCTTCCGGAAAAATTCTAATGGCAAATTTTACAGATAATTCAACGGTTTTATCGGAGCCATTTAACGGCGAAGCAAAAAGACTCCGTGCGGGAAACACAACTTACTCAAACCAAGCGGCAGTATATACTGGAGGCTCGTTTGCTTATCCATGGAATCCAGCAACAAACATGGAGACCGGAGACGCAGCCCACAACACAGGTCTAATAGTGTATGATGGAAAGCTTAGGTCACCGCAGAAAGTAGGCTTAAGTGGCGATCTAGGGGACTTTAGAAACGTTTCAGAGGGCGGTCAATTGGTTTCAGCAAATGGGAACCCAGATTATAGCTCTCTAACAAACTCAACCAGAGAATATATTAGATACTTCCAGAATAACACCGGTGGTTCAAAAACAGACTTTACTGTTGCGATCAATGGTACAGGAACTATAGTCTCAAACGTTACAGCCCTTTCAGGAAATAACGTCAGGGTGTTTTTTAAATTGCCTACAGGCGCCGCCGGCGCCACTGGTTGGATGGATATGGCTTTAGATTTTGCAACCGGCCAAAACGGTGACAACGCCGGTTGCAGGGTCGGAAGCTTCGATAGTTCTCTAGATGCAACAAATAATATTACTTTTGGAACTCAGTCCGTCGCAAATGGCGAATACATACTTATAAAGGTAGTTGCTGACAAAACTTGGACAGGCAATATTTCGCAAATAGGAATCAGTTGGACCTAAATCTATGGCTTTAAACGACGCTTCAAAAATAAACATATCCCTTAAAAAATTATCTGGAAAAGCACACACTTCTAATGATAAGGGGTTACCAAACGAGGGACTGCCATCCAATGTCACACTCGCCAGTTCAACTATTTTCGGAGAAACAATCCCTTCTAGCCCAACAGCAAACATTACTAATCCGTTTACAAGATCAGGAACTGGAACATTTCAAGTAGAATACGTTAGATTAATTGCGACATACATTCCCGGGACTGATACCCCGGCCGGAAAGCACGGATTCAAACTTAGTCTTCCGAGTGATTATGCAACAAAATCGAGCCATGGCCCAACCGGTGCATTCGTTAATAATGCAGATATATACAGCTCTAATGGAGCTTTACAATTAGTTCCTCCGTCTTTCGGCACCACATATGAAGCAAAGCCATATTATGGAACTGTAGGGTCAGGAACACTGATTCCGGTTTTAGATGACAGAGACTGGACAATAGACTATTTTAACGGTATTCTATTTCAACAAGATCCACCAGCTGATACAAGCCAAAACCCAACATATGTTGATGCTTTTATCTATATTGGAGACTATTTAAACACTGTTGTTACAAACTCAGCAGGTGGCGCTCCGACTGGCGGAGAGTATGTTCTTGGATCCGCAAACGGCGGTTTATCTAGCGCGAGGGTATTAACGGCTGGCGAGGGAATATCTATTACGACAAACGCTTCTCCACGTCAAATAATAGTTAATTCTACAGGTCTGACGTCTAGAACAAAAGCTCATTACGATGTAGCCGCGGGATTTAATAATGCCACAAATTTTGCATGTACAGGGATAAATTTTTCGGATTCGGTATACGACGCCTCTAGAATAGACATTTATTTAAATGGCCAGCTTTTAAGATCCGGCTCGAGCTATGATTATGTTTTAGCAGGGCCTACAGATACAGACGGAGTTGATTTTAAATTTAACCTAAAAGAAGATGATGTCGTCGGTGTTGTGTTATTTTAGTTTCGTTTTTATTTTGTAGTCGTTAACAAAATTTCTAATAATATGAAAACTGTAACCAACCAGCATATTTATACAAGAGGAATTCATTATGAACCAAAACAATATTTATAAAACATCGGATTTATCAATTGCGGCCTTTCTAATGATGAAAGGGCTAAAGTTAATTAATGCGTTTCGTTCTTCAAATGGCCAATTTATGTTTGAGTTTGACGACCCTGATGGAAAGGGCGTTCAGTATGCGATAGAATTCACTGGAAGTGAATGCGCAGTTTACGATAATCACGTTAGAAATTTAAAGAAAATTTTGTATAGAAATTAAGTTCAAATTTGTTTGGAACTTTTGTCCGAAACTGCATATTTAGAGGATGAAACACCAAATTATGTTTTTCGTTTTATAAAATTAAAGATGATTAAGTTTGACAGAATGTTAAGTCTCAAACTAAAATAAACAAACATTTTTTGGAGAATAAAAAATGGCTAGAACTCAAATCCAATTGGGTGCATTAACCGGTTCATTAGGAACAAACGGTAGTGATGCAGACGTTAGAGCAGCAATAGACTATGCTTCTATCGCCGGCGTTGCAGCAATGACACCCGAAAATAACGCACAACAGGACCTAGCGGGAATTTTGCAACTTTCCTTCGATGCGCTTGCTCGTATCAATGGTAAAGCTGACCCTCTTACCGCTGCTAAAGGTGCTGCTTATCATACAGACCACCAATTTTACTTAGATGACGGCTCAACACAAGTTGCTTCTTTGCAAACCGGTCTTTTTTCATTATTACAAGCTGGAACTGCAATTCAGATTGGTGACGGATCCGGCGGAATGGGTATTTCCCACGCTAACGGTGTCCTCGCGGCTGACGCAGAATTAGCTGGTGTTTCAGAGGGAACTTCTGACCACCTCGGTCACGCAGACGACTCGTTAGTAATCTCTAACTTAGTTGACGACGGTGATATCCACTTCATGGTATCCGATGGCGGAAACTCAAAAGGTCTTTTAAAGCTTCAAGCTTCTGATGGATCCGTAAGAATCGGTGGTGGTGCAACTGTATATGCAGACACTTTCGCTGAATTAACAACAGATGGTGATATTAACTTCAGCAATGATATAAAATTAGGCAACTCTAAGCAGATTATTCTGCAGGACGACGATGGCGATGATGTTGTCTTCGGTGTCAGTAATGGTACAACAGACTACAGAATGATGCTACCAACCGCTGCTGGTTCCGCCGGCCAAGTCCTTAAGATCGCTTCCACCCTCGGTGCTTTCAATGGTGAGGCTAACGCAGATCTTCAGTTAGCTTGGCAAAACGACTCTGCTGCTGATCCTGAAAAATACTTCAGCGCGCAGTCTGCTGATTTGTCTGCTGCTAAAGAGCTAGATTTAGACTCAATCACCGGTCCATTGACCGATAAAAGCTTTGTTATTGACTCTGATGTCGTATACAAAAAGGTAGACGTTTATCTAAACGGTCAGCTCTTAAGAGTTTCCTCACAAGCTGCAGCACGCTCATCAAACCAAAACCCATTTTCTCATGCAGGTAATGCTGCTATTGCAAATGGCGAGCTTGGAACAATCATTCAGCTTTCATCTCAGCGTGGTGGAAACTTAGCTACAGATCCTGTAACAAGGAAATTCTGCATTGTTGATGCGACAGACAGTACTTTTGCTGTTGGACAACCTGTATCATCAATCGCCGCCGCCAACATCACGGTTGGGAACGACTCATTCGAGCTCAACGGCCATGGTTTTGAGACTGGAGATCGTGTTAGATTGACCTTGCTTGGTACTTTGACCGGTATCACTACTAGTAATGCTGGTGAGTCATACTTTGCAATCAAGATCGATGTCAACAACTTCAAGTTGGCTACCACTCGTGCTAATTCTGCTGTTCCAACTCCTATCACTCTCTCAGGGTCCCCAGCGGATTCGAGTGGTGTATGTGTACAGGTTGCTAAGGGATACATCTCCGAAGGATATGTTCTCCAGAATGGTGACTGTATTGGCGCCGCCGGCGGTAACGCTGCAGCTGCAACAACTCAGCAGCTAAGAACTGGTGATACTGATAACAGTAACTCTTCTGCTTTGAACGGTCGTCATGACGACATGATCGGATCAGAAGCATTTGGAGCCAAAGCAGGTGCTACAAGAGGGAATGCTTTCGACTACATTACTAGTCTTCGAGCAGTACTGGCCGCAATCCCAGCCTCTGGAGCCAATTCGTTGCCAGAATTGGTCGTTGGTGCCGTCTCTGGTGGTAATGGATCTGATGCAACTCCAGTAACCGTAGCGGTTTCTAGTAACCTTTATCAGCCTCACGCTCAGGCAGTGGCCTTCACCGGCCAAAAGCCTAACGGTAACGAAGCAATTGGAGGAACAGTACCAACTATTGCTGGAGCTACGTTCCAATTGGCCACTCTAACAGGTGGTGTCGCCGTAGAACATGATTATGCTCAGGGCTCTGATGAAGAAGCAATCGTATTTAGCTTCCCACTCAGAAAAGATGATGTTGTTAATGTTATTAAAAGAGCTTAATACTCACTAAAATAATCTTTATAGATTATATCGCCCGTGTATTTTACACGGGCGATTTTTTTTGTAACATAATTATGAAACGATGGTTTTAAAGGAGGACTAATTATGTCTGTTGTTCAGAACGGAATTACAAAAGAAATTCAAAGTTTAAAAGACTCAAAATTGAACGCAAATGATGCAATCTCGGCATTATCAAAATTGACAGAAGAAGCAAAAAAACTGGCAGAAGAAAATGTTGAAAAAGCAAACGCCACAGGGTCTGTCGATGAAAGAATTCAGTTTTTAGTATCGGCTCTTCAGGGTGTTTTAAATTTAATCGAGGATACATCGGAAAGGATTAGGGATGATGTCGAAAAAATAGACATTCAAACCGAAGCGCTACAAGACATCCTCCAAAAAGTAAAAAGTTTGGAGGATGAGGAAAAAAAAAGTTATAGCTCTGGCAACGATGAATAAAAAATCGGGCAAATTTAAAAGTAGATCTAGAGTGGGTGAAAGACCGATTGGAATTGCACAACAAAGAAAAATTTTAAGTTTGTCAAAATTTTGGGATTCTCAAAAGGATGAACCGGTCTGAAATACCGATGCATTTTTTTACCAGATACATAATTAGGTAAAGGAGTTTTAGGTTATGGCAGGNATATTAGATCCAAAGCAAAGAATTTTAGATGTTATCCTGACGGAAAACGGCCGTCGGCAGATGCGCAACGGCACATTTGAAATAAAATATGCTAGCGTTACAGACAAAACAGCCTATTACCAAACAGATGGTGAGAAGCTTTTAGATATATCAGAAGAAATTCAACTAGAGGCTTTTGGAGGTCCACAGGACTACATCATTCCGGAAATAGACGAGACTGGCGCAACAGGTCTGTTCGCAAGAAGCTCAGTTTTTGCTACTGACGACACCGGTCAGACAATTGAGCCAAAAATCCTAGTTAGGGATGGAAAAGTATATAACGCTCTGCCCAATGAAACTTTTGCAATTGCAACAGGCTCTCAAGATATATATTCTGGGTCTTTTTCGTCAATAGATACAGGCCTTAACAATTTTAACAATCTAAAAATTGTTAAGACAAAAGATGAATTTTTCAATAACACACAAATGACATTCAGTCCCAGTGTTGCTAATTTCTCTCGAGCGTTTCATGATGACAGTCAAGTAACAAACGAAAATATTCTTAACCCAATTATTATTGATTCAAGGTTTAGAAATTCCCTTTCAATGCAGTATTTACCGCCTGAAAACCAAACCGGAGCCGCTCTCGGCGCATATGCAAAATATATTTCCAAATCAGTTCAAACTTTTGACGAAATAGAAAGTGAAATAGAGTCAGAAGCACAGCACCAATTAATAAAAATAGATAAATCTTCAATGTCAATCAATCTACTTGGCCAAATATTTGAATTAGGAAACAGCTCAATTAAAAAATTAATGTTAGTTGATGCTGGAGATTTTTACGATGAAACTAACAATTTACAGGCAAGGGTTTACTATGCCGGCCATATCCTAAGAGATTCCTCAGATATTCCCAAGTTCTTGAGGGTATTTACTCTGATTTTCAAAAGAGGAGAGGATGAATGAAAACAACCCCTAGAATGGTTAGACTTCCTGGACAAACTACTGGAATATTGATCACCGGTGCCGCGCAGGGAACAATTACAACGACGACCACAACAACGGACTTGTCAAATTCAAGAACAATTTTAGATTCATTGACGTCAGCAGCCACGCCTGGAATCCCCCAGGCTGTACCTGCTAGCACTCCTGTTGCAATTGTAGAACTCGCCGGCGTTGATTTTGCATATTCGGTCGTCGACAGATCAGGATTTGACCAGCCAACTGACGTTATAGATAGTCAACTCGGTAGCGAATATAATTCATATTCAGAATTGTCTGAGATCGAAAAGTATTACTTTAAAAGAATTCAGTCTACATTCGAAAAATACTGGCACTCAAACGAGTATTATTTAAATTTTCTTGCGGCATACAGCGAGGACCGTACTTGGGTTGAACGAGCTGCTGCCGGCGAACCGGTCAGCGCTACATATGGAGGACCTCAGACATTCGCACAGGATTCCTATCTAGATGAAGATGATGAGTTTCTAAAGCTGTACTGCTGGGATGATAATTATTTTTCTCAGATACCAT
Source organism: Methylococcaceae bacterium TMED69 (assembly GCA_002170535.1). Classification (GTDB taxonomy): domain Bacteria; phylum Pseudomonadota; class Gammaproteobacteria; genus TMED69. The sequence goes on along the minus strand of NHDW01000006.1, from coordinate 72,591 downwards.
GGGCAAATTACAGAGAAATAGGAGAGTATCTTAAAATTGTTTCAATTGACCAGGATGCAAACACACACACGGTTAATTGTTCTAGAGACGAAGATTTCAACACAAAATGGAGATTATACCACAGAAATTATTACGATGTAGATGACTCAGGGATTAGAAGAACTCGATCTCTAGAGACTGGAACTGCAAGCACTGCCCAAATCGAAAACGAAGCAGATGGTGGACAGTTTTATTTCTTAGGTCAATCATACGCTGGATACGAACTATGCGATTTAGATTGGCATACCCAGTCAGAATTTAAGGGCGGATCAGCAGATTTAGGCTATGATTTTTTTATAAAGTCAAAATACGGATACGGAGACGTCCCAGGAGAATATGGAGTACCAAAAGAACGCGCATATTCTTATGATTTATCACTGTACTTTAGGACCTTAGGTGTTCCTGCAAAAATTGAAATTAGAGAACCTCGAGGCCTGAGTATCATTAAGTCCATCACTTTAGATTCTTCAACACCGACAAAAAGAATACAGATTGACAATATAACATGTTTATGGGACTGGTTTACAATTTTCATGTTTGATTCTCATGGTAAAATTGTTGCAAAGCACACGGTTCACTTGGAAGAAACATGGGGCAAAAATTTAGTTGCCGACACGGTTTCGGCAGACCAGGCAGAAGATGGATCGTCTGTAATATTCGAGATCAACGTAGACCCGGCAGATTTCTTTGTCGCAGAATCAAACTTAAAAGAATTAGATCCATTTGCAGTCGATGAAGAAGGAGAGAGATACGCAACTCCAACAGCCGACAAATGGAAAGACAACACTCACAAGCTTTATTTTTTGCACATTGACGAATACCATGATGGCCAGCTAATAGAGTCAAATAGGTTTTTGTTAAACGGAGGAAAGCCAGCAGACTCTTCTTCAAACCAATTTGATCTTTTAGCTCTAGAAGGAGGGTATCAAAACTTAGATTTCAAGGGAATATACGATCCCTCTTTAGGCAAGATTCAACGAGCAACTTATAACCGCAGATCTATCCGCGGAGACGGACATAACGTTGTCTGCTACAGGTTTTCTAAAATTAGCATTGCCGCGGAATTTGGGTGGAGATTTGGAACCGACGGCGCATATATTAAAAACATGTACCATATCCCGATTACTTATAATCCCATGATGATGGAACCTAGAACATTAACAACGATTAGATATCCGTGGCTTGAGTATCACCCCTCTAATGATTTTAAAATTCCCGCCCCAGCGTTGGATGGGAGTGCTGGCATGTATGATTTAGTGTTAAAGTATTCTACAAGCAGAGATTATGGAAAAATAGTAAAAGAAATGCCAACTGTAGTTTCGGACTGGTCTGCTAGCACCGATACAACCACCGTATCAATAGAACAAAAGAAATTTTACATCACTGCCGGAGATGATACGTATACAGACTGGTCATCCCCTACCTACTCTCCTATGCCTGGAACGATAGCGTACGAACAAGTAGAGGTTAAGAAAATATTTACTGTTCCGTACGCAAATATACAGATTAATCTGTCAACCGAATTACAAGACAGAGGAGCGTATGGTTTGATTATGGGGATGGCCATGGCCCCAATAAATGCTCCAGGTTCTAGTGATTATATGGGAAACCCATGGGGAGATACTGGGGATTATCCTTTTGAAAACAAGGAAATAGTTTTAGGCGCCTTTGCATGCACGAGCAATACAATTTATTTTTCTGATTTTATTTACCCTTCTTTTATGAGGTGGTCTGGAATTTTAAGTGTATTTTCAGGGGGAGACCCTACAGCTATGGCTACAACTATCAACGGAGGCCTCCCAGATCGTTGGGAAGATGTAAATCTTCAATATAAGATAAAAATATTTGCGTACAACGAAGGTTCAGGAGACAATTGGTGGGAGGTTGGAACCGAGCCAATTTGGACATGGCAGGACGATACAAAATTGATAGGAGAAGTAATTTATGATCCAACTACAATGCCAAGCCAGAATCCAAGAGGGTGGCAATCTGACGCGCTTTTAACAGAAAAGCTAGAAATGAAGCTTGAAGAGTTTAGATCTCACGCCGAGGGTTCAGCCTTATCCGCCGGATCTCCAGTACCTGTGTCGACCACGCCACCAAGCGTTTCTTTCTCTGCGCAAGGAATAGACATTCAAGAAGGTTTTGAACCAACTACAGACAGAATAATAGACTAGAGGCTAAATAATGGCAATTGTAAATCTAAATTACGATATCCCTTCAACATCGGTGTTGATACAAAACAATTCTCAATTTGAGATCCTAGTTAGAAATATGCTTTCATCTCCATCTGAGTATTTTTCTTTCCTTTCAGAGTTTTCACTAGATCTAAAGTATGATAATCCGTACTGGTATTGGGAAGAACCAAATCTATATATTAAAATGACAAATGAATTCGAGGCGTTAATTGAATTTTCAAATGAAAATTATTCGACTCTATTTAGAAGAGATGTCCTTGGAGATAACGCAATTTTTGGAACCGGAGAGGTTCCATCAAATGGTGTGCCCGTCGGCCTAAAGTCTGGAGAAACCGATTATTCACAAGTAATTTCAAATATACAATCAGTCGCAGCAACGCAACCGATAACAGTAAATGATTATACAGATGACCAATTGATCGCAAACGGAATTCCAGGAAATCGATTAGTTCAATTAAGCAGGACAAAATTAACGTACGATAATTCGCTTATGGATACAAATATCTCTATTAAAATTGGAAAGATTTATTCTTCAATTGGCAAGATGTTATCTCTTGAAGCAACAACAATTAGAGACTATTCTGTATCGGTCAAGCTTTACCAAGAATTAATAGGTGATTTTTTAGATTATTCTGAAAAACTATTGCAGAAAAAAGAGTATTTTTTAGAAAATATTAAAACTCCTTTTGGAAACGATCCTACGATGGTTACGCTTCAGGCTGTATACGACTTAGGAAGTGGTTCCACAGAGCTAGCTTCTCTTAACTCAGATGGCAGTGTCAACCAATCAACACCGGCTAACCCGATTGAATCATATCACGATTTAGATTTATTCATTTGGGACGGCTCAGGCTTTAACGGCAATGATTCTTCGTTAATCATGCCCACAGGCTCAAGTGAATTTAAAAGGAATCAATGGAAGACTGCAACATCATCAGCAAACTCAGACATGAAAAAATGGCAAGCAGCATCCATAGCAACGGATTCTTATTTTGGCAACACAAACAACAACGCCCCCGAAATGTTAACAAAAATGGGCTCAGAGATTTGGCAGATAGTTGCAAAAACAATTTCAAGTAATTTAGAAGCAGTCAGAGAAGATTTTGGAGATTTGCTAGAAGGAGCAACTTTAAATACGTCTATAGATTCTAAAATAACCGACGTTCTTAGGTATCAATCAGGGGATGTAGTCGTTGATCCACTGGCATCAAACGCTCAGGAAAATAGGGTTACAGGCTTTACGGAGTGGTTTGCAAAAAATGTTGGAAGAATTTTAGAGCAAGGCGATGCAGACTATTCGACTATGGATGATTGGCTTTCCCTATGGTCGACAAGCGTACAGAAAAACATAGATCGTGGAAAAGCTTACACGGTTTCCGGAAATGGAGTTTCTACCCTGTCTGCAATGTTAAAAACTCAGATAGAATTTGCGTCCAATGATCTAGATATTTCAGAACATGAATCGGAGCACATGACAAATTACAGGCAAAACTTAAATACATGCATCGATTCAGTTAAAGGAAATCAGTACTATAATTCTTATATTCAGTGGAGTGGTGACCCGTTTGAGGTCGAACCGGTTTTTAGATCCGGCCGCCTCGAAATTGTCGAAGGCGGCAACCTCGATACTCTATTAGAAGATGGTAGAGTAACTGAATTTACATCTATCATCGGGGCTGCAGTGGACGACCTCGTCGGCACCGATTTCCAAGGCACCTATATCCAAGCCATACTTCTTGGGACTGGCGTCTACACCGCCGATCAACTCCAAGCGATGACCCCAATCCAACAAGTCAACGCGTTATTCGATCCCGGCGGCGGCATCACTGCCGCCGATCTTTTGGAATCATTGGGCATCGTGTACAGAGGTGGAGAATTAGACCTAAACCCGGAAGCATATTTACACGATACAAAAAGGGATATTTGGACTAGTCGTCCTTCTATGAGATCTCAACCAACAAAATTCGGTTTAGACAACGACGAAACACCACTAATTGTTAGCAAAGACCGCAGCGGCATAAAAGGCGACGGCCGCCAAGAAGAGCTTTCAGCGCGACGCGACATTGATCTGGGAGAAACGTTTTGGGCGCATGCTGTTCCAACAGACTGGCAATCAACAGACGATTCGAATTTTAAGCGCGCTTTCAATTTGACGTTTATCCAGACAATGCTTAAGGAAGCTAGATACTTGTTTGGACACGGTGGCAGCAACACCAACCTCCGTGTCGGTGCTTGGATAGCCAATGAACTTGCAGGAGGATATTATCCCAACGTGTATTGGATATCCAAAGCATTAGAATCAATCCAGCACAACCCAACCGCTGATCATCACTCGTGTAGTATTTCTCCGTTTGCTTGCACTACTCCTATTGGCAACGGGTGGATGGATTATGTCTATATGCCCCAATGTTACTGGGATTGGCTATTGCAGAAAACTTACACCGGCTCCTCTGGGTACGTCGATAGGGATCTTAACGTAGGATACGGTGGTTCCCATGCCATATCATATCTTGGGCACTTCGGTCAATTGGGTTGGATGCACAACAACAAGAGTAACCTTATACAGTCCGACGCTTATTTAGGCATGGCACATCAATCCGCATCGAAATCAGAAGAATTCTGGCGTAATTTTTTTGGCCAAGGATTAGTTTGGACACAGGCCTGGGCATACATCACGGGCGAAACTACTAGAATCTACCGTGGCAACATCGATCAGGGTGCAAAAAATCAAATTACCAACAGAGTCCACAGAAAAGCCGATAATTTAAAAGCAATTCTTCATCGACCAGAGTGCTATGTAGTCGCACACCAGTATTACGGAAATCTGCTCAATATGAATCATTATTCCAGGAAATATGATTTGAATCTTTCCATGGACGGCCACACCCTTAGCACAAAGATGTCTGGGACCAGAACAACAGATTATACCGAAGGGTCTGGAGGAGGATGCAACGGTTTATCACCTCACAATCGTGAATATGACTGGTTTTGGTCTCATGAACTAGATGTTACCTCTTATGACTCAGGAATGATGGGCTCCGGAGCCTCGAGGCTTGAAAATAACTATACTCCCTTTTACGGAGGTGAGCTATCCCAGCCGAGCCTGATGTGTGATAAATACCCTTGGTGGCACGACCATAATTCCTCTGAATGGTATTATGACTTAAAAATGTATTCATATGCAACAAATTCACCCGGGGTTTACGGTGATTGGTATGATGAGAATGTAAAACCAAAACTAGATGATGGCTCACAGATTCCTAATAATTTCTTTCACGCAACTTCAAAACAGGGAGGTACGTTAAATAGGCTACTGCAACCGGTTCACCCTTCATCTGACGCTATATTTGGTTATAACCACAGAACATACGTGATGAAGTCTTATTTGACACCGCAAGCATACAAGGAAACGCATCTAGATGCTTCTAATGGATATGTTGGGTCCAACGGGTTCACGAAAGAAGATCCTCACAACATATGGTTTATGTCTCCGTACAATTGGGCCCAGTGTGCTGGGCACGCAAAGTGGGGAGGAAATTTTTTGCCTTCAGGTCCCGCACTAGCTTTTCACGGCCCGGGCGGCGCCAGTTCATCCGATGAACATGTTGTTTATGACTACTCATCGGTAAAAACCGCTCCAAAATTTTCCATCGCATGGAGCGAGTCGGCAAATTCTAGTCTGGTTGATGCTCTATTCCAACTGGAGGGGCAAGGTTATCACAACCCATATGATTGGTCGTATTTAGAAAACACAGCTTCATCCTCTAAATGGTTTCCAGGTTTGAATCAATGGAACATCCAAACTGACTTTGGAGTACCAAGATTGTATCATCAAATGATAACAATTTTTACTAGCCTTGCAAAATCCTTAACTCAAGAGCTGATTTCAACATTTAATACACTGGCGGAAAACGCTGGCATTCCAGTGCATACCGTCACGTCAGTTGATGAATTCGAAGAAGTGCTGGGAGAGGAACACTTAAGATCATACTATTTTTTGGTAATGAAATATATGACTTCGGCTATGAATGAGATTTGGCAAAATCATGATATTCCAGCATCCGGCGCAACTATGGGAAGCGGCCATCCGTTGTCATCGTATACGTTACACCTCAACCCGCATGCAAAGTGGACTCTAGGTCGATCGACCCGAGGCGATATGAGAGATTTAGTAGGGTGGGAAAACATGAATATACGTTGTTATAGCTACACCGGCGCTCACACACTAAACCCAAAGGCGGACGACGGCATGCGTCCAGCGATAGGTGCGTATACACCACTGTACAATCGATTAGGATACTTAACCTTTGATGAGGGAGTATACTACCCGATGATCTATGCAGGAGGAATGTCTTCTATCAACGCCTATGACGCCGCCCGAATAGTGAGGCACTGGATGCTTTGCAATTATGCTGTATTTGAAACTGAAAATATAGTTGTGACGCAGTCTTCGAATACAGACTATTTAGATTTTGAGCCTCGAACTTTCATTCCAGACATTTTTAACTCAGAGGACGGCGAAGCACTACTTAACTGGGAAGTGGATACTGAAGGTGACAGAAACGCTTACACCTCCATTAAGTCTGTTTTTGGTGAAAATCGATGGAATTCTAACGCTTGGAGATTTGGTAGAGCAGTCTTGGGAACTGAACTAGGAACACCAAACGATATACAGCAGTATCTTGAAAGTTATTGGTCGATCCCTAAATTTTCAGAAAACCATTCGGAAGCAAATCCAACTCCTAAGGTTTACGCAACAGAATACTGTGCAGATATTTTATCTACCATGTCCTCGCTATATACTACCATAGATTATTTAGAAAACATTCCTGCAGCATTCGAACAATTTAAACAAGATGTTCCAACCATCGCCGCAATGGCAGAACCATTAAAGGAATTGTTTGAAATACCCGGATTGGATGCCGTTCAACACGCCTCATACATCAATGAGCAGCAGCTAGCACTGTATAAAAAAGAAACAATACTGGAAAAAGGGCAGTATCCAACCTATATTCCATCAAAGTATTTTAAGTTAGCTACAGAAGAAAGCTTTAAAGCTCTAAAGGGCTGGATCGACGGACTGGTTTTTAATTCTACCGGATTAGATCCAGAAACTTCAACATCTGCCGACCTTCCAAACGCACCATGGAAACTACTGTCCTTTGGGATCCCAACAAAAAGACTGCATCCCAATAATCCTTTTACACTAATTTATGGGCACATGCCACACAACTTCAGAATAGGGTCTCCAAACAGCGTATTTGGAAACGCTGATCTTGGAACCCCATATGAAATTAAGTTAAGACTAGTAAGAATACCCTGGCTTTTCCATTCAAAATTATATTTAATGCCAGATTGGTTAAAAAACCTGCCAGAAGGATCTTCCCAAAAAATCGCACAGTACGCTGCAGATGAGTCTCAAGGATCTGGGCTTTTTAGAGGTGGCTGGATTAATGCTGATGGAAGCGTTGATTTCACCTCTGTGGAAAGTATTTTGGCAGAGGGTGCGACCTTTACTTACATAGACCGGAACGAAATTTTAACTCTAAACGCCGTCGATGCTATCGACAAAATCCAGGCAGATATAGAGGAAGGGTATATTAGAGAAATGGTTGACTTAGATGAGTTTGGTACAAGATGGCCAAACCCATATGGAATCCACAATCATTTTCTAGTAAACCTTGCAGATCAGAGTTCACGGAAAACAGCTGAATGGATATTATTCTGTCACATTCAAGACCACCTGTGTAAATTATACCACGAATATTACGGCGGCCTAAACATAGATGACGGTACTTTTCTTATTGACGACTCAGTTCATGAAAACATTTACGCGGAAGAAGTAATAGAAAATGAAGACGAAACTTTCCCATGGACATCGGCTGATTTCGACGAAGATGGCAAGCCTTCAATAGAAATCGATCCAGAATACTCTATCTCTAATTTAATTACTCCAAAGACTATGGCAGCAAAGATTGCTGCACCAAAAGTTTTTGACAGGGTTTATCATATAATAGAACCGTCTCACCACCTCTTGTTTGCTATGGTGTGGCCATATGGGGTAATGGGAGACGCGGATTACTGGAACACTCAAAGGCCTTGGTTCGAAAAAATGCTACAAGCCGAATCAACAGAGCCGCAAGATATTTGGGAATTTTGGGGGTCATCTGGTAACGTAACCAGCTATAACTGGGAAGATATAGGGTTTACAACATCTGCAATTAATTTTCCAGATGAGCAACAGGATTTAGTATGGGCCGCATATCCCAAGCATCCACACACTGAGACAGATTCAACTCGAAACCCACACAGATACACATTTCATCAATATCCAGCAGGCCCTCCTGTTACGATGTCACCGGCAAATACTTACTCAGAAGAAGGAAATTATTATGATAATGTTGGTTTTTTGTTTAAATCTAAAACAGGGTCAGGATTTATTGGTCCGATAGCATATGATGTTATAACAGGCTGGGATGTCGAAGAATCAAAACAAGTAGGAAACTACGGAACGTTTATAACATAACCTAAGGAATTTTTTAAAATGTCAGAATTGTTAGCTTCAAAAGCGTACTTTGCAATGGATATCCCTGGACCGGGAGAAACAACGGCAAAATTTATCTACCGGTATTTCGAGCCAACAGAATCATACGATGAAACCGCCGCATATTTAGGCAACCAATCTGATAGGCAACTAGCGCTAGTTGGAGGAGCCAGGGCAATAAATTTTAAAATGAATCCTCCAGACAAGACGTTTTTCGATACTCCTTATCCTCAGTCTTCCACTGCAAAACAAATTCCGTTTACGGGAGGGGGAGGATTTCAGGAATTTGCAGAAAATTTTTCCAATTATTATTGGTGTTCAAGCCNAACTGACAAAAGTCAACTAGTAATTGGTTCAACAGTTTTTTCTGAATTTGATATTCAAAAAAACGGATATCTTAAGGTAGATTTCGACCCTTCAGAGCAAGAACAACAAATATTCCATCAGTCAAATTCATATGCAAGCGAAAAAATTTCACTATTTCAACAAAATATTTCAAACGTCGTTACTAGTTCAGAATCTTCAGATCTTTATAGCACGTTAACAGAAACTATTTCAACATCCCCTGATATGGTACCGCTAGTCGAGCCCAGCTCAGGACAGCCAATAAAATCAAGTAAATCAGAACAGCCGGATTTATCTCCAACTAATTTTTTAGCTACTGATTTTTGTCACAGTATTTTGGCCGCATCACTTTCTGATCCAACAAATTGTTTTACAGATCAAATTAAATCAATTAAAGATGCTGCTGAAAACACTCAGATAGAGTCTAGGGCAACTCACGCACCCGGAACAATAGATGCCGATGAATTTAATTTTATTGGAGATGAAAACTCAGCTCTAAACACGGTTATACTTCAACAATATATAGATGATTCTGGGCTTTTCCAAACACCTTTCCCGTTAGATCTGTCTCAAGGACTGTATTATGTAGGGTATCTTGTCTTTAAGTATGAAAAAGTTTCCGAGACCGATTTAAGATATGTTTGTTCATACATAATTTCAGACGTAGATTCACAAAACATGACTTCTGTCACAATAGAGGATCCAAAAATACTATATGGAACCGAATACATTTTGATGGTTCATACATGCGCACTTTTAAGATATGGCGATTACACCAATACAGACGATACACTACGTAGAGGATATGCGGCAATTGTTTATTCAGATGAATACCAGAGAATAACAATGCCAACTACGGAGATGGTTTCACCATTGCCACCATACGGACTAAGAGCATCACTTTATAGCGGATGGGTAACGCTCGAGTGGACCTTAGCGTATTCAGAAGTTGAGGGACCGATAGGAAACATGAGAAGAATGGATGACTTAGGCGGAGTGCAGATCTTTCTAAGAGACGATCTTTCAAAGCCTTATACCCTGCAAAAACACTTGCGGTTTTTTCCTGAGGCAAGTCTTCCGCCAGAAAATATAAATTCTGAGGACATTTTAGAATACAACGAGAAAATTTCTAGGTATGATTTGACAATAAAGCCAAATAGATCATATTATTTTGCTTTAGTAGCAGTAGATGCTCATGGAAATTCAAGCAATTATTCGGAGCAACTAGAAATAGTATATGATAATGTAAGAGGAAAGCTGTTAACATCGAGGATATCGCTTGCAGGCGCTCCAAAGCAGTATCCAAATCTCTATCTTAACAACAAGCTGTTCAAAGACTCTTTAGTTTCAAGTACTTTTGATAACCTGCATATTTATTATCATCCAGACTCACCCTCGGTTGAAAAATCAGGGCTTTTAGAGGATTATGTTATTCAATTAATAGACGTCGCAGCCCAAGATTCAATTAAAATTCCTATTAATATAGTTGGAGATTCGGAAAATGAAGCGTTTTCAGGCGGGTTATTTGGGTCTTATGGAAGAAGAGAGGGATAAAATAGGGTAATAAATTTTATTTTATTTTGAGTTATGTATATATTTATTTTAGAATTTAAGGAGAAGATTTATGGGATTTTTAGACCACAGTACAAATAACATTGTTGTTGATGCGGTTCTTACGGACAGAGGAAGGCAAATGATATCTGAGGGAAACCTAGATATTGACGGATATGTCTTTTACGACGACGAAGTAGATTATACTCTCATTCAAAAATACGGAAGAGTAATCGGAAAAGAAAAAATAGAAAAAAACACTCCGGTATTTGAGGCTTCTACGAATCAAGACTATGGTGTTAAATACGCTTTGACATCTGGGCAAGGTATAGAATACCTGGGAAGCTTGCCATATCGACCAGCAATTGATAATGCCATAATTAAGTCTTCAACGTCAACCAGCACGTATCCAACGTCAGTACAGGTTACCGTTAATGTAACCTCTGCAGACATAGACAAACTGACAAATTCAATTGTGTCTAATCCAGGAGCGTTGATGGTGAACTATGATTCTAGATTTTTACAATTGACTACAGGTACTCAAGTAATTGCTTCTCCCTCTTGGACTTCAACCTCGTTCAATACTCATACCTTTGAAGCAAAAGATTCCGGTTCAAGCTTAACTCAGTACCACCAAAACGGTGCGGTCAGAGTACCAATCACGGTTTCTACAGAATACGGTTTCTCATCTACAGTATATGTCACAGTTCAATATTGATTTTAGCAACAGGAAAGTAAAAAATGTCATACACAGGTTTTAGCGTCTCACCCGCGCAATTTCAGTCAGATTCTGACGAGCAAACAGCAACCAGTCATTTAAATCAGTTAATTGACGTTGTTCAGGAGGATATTTCACAAAGTGTCAGCCGCCGCCAATACCAAGTTTTTGTAACGGGTGGAATCGGACCGGGCGTTACTTCCTCTCTTTATCAGTCAGTTTACGACCAGGATTTTTCCCTTCAAACAGCCAACCCAATTATGGATATGACGGTCGGTTTGTTTTACAATTCAAGGTATGGCTCCGGAGCAGAAGCAACACCCTTGGACAACATCGTGTCTAGGGCTCCTGGATTTTCTAGAGATGCAAACACTGGAAAATTAAATTTTGCTCAAAATACTATGATGATGAGAGAAAAAGTTTCCAACTACAGGCAAATGGCCGCACACTGCTTAGGAGACCCTAACGCACCGTTCATGCTTCACACAGATCGCTGGCCATATGATGGATCAGGCGCCGGCGACGCCGGTGGCACTGGAACCGCAGGATATGCAGATGACGCCGCGGGAGAAGGACAAGGGTACGAAATTATTCACGAAGCTTTGTTTTTGAATCTTCGAAGATTGTTTGTCAGAGACGGAATTAGAAAAGAAACATTTGCAATGAGACTTTATCCCTCTGCAAGTTTGACCGGGTTTGACGGAGAAGTTGTCCAAGGAACAACCGGTTCAGTACTAGCAGTAGGAACGGATGCTTCCCACCCCGAAAACACAGCATACAGCTATTATCTAAACGGAGAAAGACAGGCGACGGTACAAACCTTTGCCGCTGATGGTTCAAAGCCAGGCCGGCAGCTAATGGCAATGCATTTACCTACCGGTATTACCGGATCAAATGTAAGCATCTTAGGTCATTCACCTGCATCAACTTTTCCGCCGATGATTATGGCAGACCTTGGTGCTAGCACAAATACAAAACTGGCCGCATGCGGAGATGTTGCAAGGCTTGTAGATTCAAGCAACACAAACCGAGTACTTGGTCTAATATTCTACCATTCAGGTCTTGCTGTCCTAGATATGAAAAAATGTTTCTGGGGTGAACAACAAATGTTTGGCCATATTGACGCAATGACAGATTCAACTTTTAATTCAGCAGATGCAACAGCGGCAGGATATCAGGCTAACAAAAACCTGGGAACGTTTGCAAAAGGTCGAACAGTAATCGGCGGTAAAAGCCACGCCGCAAGGGTTCAGACAAGCACCAATGCAGTTTCTTTTGGTGGAGCTCAAAACCAGTATACTAACCAGCAGGCAAAATTTATTCCTGACTTTCTTGTAAGCTCAAGCATCGACAATATTCTTGACCATATTGGGACTGTAAGATTAGGTTCGTCGTCATTAACTGCATTGGCTTGGCAAAATCAGACTTCGATTTCTAGTAACATATATTTCTGCAGAGCCCCAGCGTCCCAGTATAATTTCAGCAATAATCCGACCTTTATCAATCAGACTACCGGTCAATACAATACTATTACTGATATTTCCTCGTCGACCCAGACAACGTTTACTTTTATTACAACTGTCGGGTTATATTCTGGTGATAACCTAGTAGCCGTCGCAAAACTGAACAGACCAATTGAAAAGAACAACGAAACAGATCTTACAATACGAGTCCGCCTAGACTTCTAAGGAGGTGGACTCATGTCTATATTTTCAGTCTCATCTGGTAGATTAGTTAACTCAAAAGTTCAACTAAATGCACCACGACATTTTTCGTCATCAAGCTCTGGAATAACCGGATCCGTTTATATTTTTCCAAACAGATCGCACACTCAAAAAGATAATGTTGACTCAAGGCTGCTTACCTCACAGGTTGAGCCGTATAGTGATCAAAGTTTTGAGGCGAGAAGGATTGAAATATTTTCAGGAAATGAGCCTAAATTTGGATCCGGCCAAGGGTATGTCGACGAGTCACTTTCGTGGTTTTCTACAATAACAATTTCCGGAATTCCAGCAGACAACGCCACAATAAAAATATGCGGACCCGTAAAATACGGAGACCCCTTGGCAATTGTATCAAATCCAGAATTGTATACAAACGAAGAATATATTATTGCGTTTAAATCTGGAGGAGGAACGGTCGAGGGCTCAAACGAAGTTATCGATACATCCACAAGCGTTTCAGTGGTGACAACAAAAATTAAGGAAGCCATAGACAACGCAACAAGGTACGTGATAGCAGATACTGATAATTCTCCATATTACAGCATATCGAAAGACAATTATTTTAAATACTTGTCAAGCATCTCCGCGTCAGTTGAGCTAAATTCTGATCAAACAACTTCTCCTGGTGGGGTAATTACTGTAACATCAACTTACCCACGCATAGAGTATTTTAACATTGTAGAAGAAGGAGACTCAGGATACAAAATAAAAATTTCAGAAGTCAAACAAAATACAGCAGGATTTTTGCAGGGAAACTACGCTCCAGCACTAGCTCTTCTTTTAGACGGAGCTAATCCATATGAGGATGTTGATAACTGGCCCCCAGAAATTAGAACCCCAGACGTTGTACAATTAAACTTGCATTACGCTCATATGGGTTATTCCGATCTGATGATGCATCCAAGGAATGGAACCTACAAAGATATAAGGGTTTTAAAGGCCGGCCACGATACTTTCTCTTCTGGGTCTAATATTCTTCAAAGTCTTGTAAGAAAGCAAATCCCTAGTCAAATTCTGAATGGGAACAATTTATCTGGAAATTACTACACGAACTATAATAGTATCAATTTGTTTTCAAACGTTAACGACTCGACTGCAATAGTGTATCCAAATAGGACATACGACGGCCCAATTAAAGATGCTGATTTTCCCCGGGGAAATTACGGCCTAAATCTTCAGCTGGCCCCCAACTATGATGGTCAGCCAGAAACAGGGTTTACTTTTGATTTTTGGATCAAGCCCTCTAGAAGACAAACAAATGTAGGCGTCGTTTTTCATCTAAGAAACAGGTACTCAGTTTTAATAGTTCCAGATACCACAACGTTTGACTTAGATGGTAGGCCAACTGAATTTTATGTAAAGCTAGCTCTAGGTTCGGAGGCAGCCCACACAAAAATGCCTTATAATGCATCAGGGTATACATCAGAACAAAAAATAAAAGTCGACTCGTGGAATCATGTTGCAATTTCATGGGGAACACTTGTCGACGCAGGTCAGGTAAGACTATACATTAATGCGTATATTGGAATGACTCCTGGAGACGAACATCACGGGGTGACGGCTTTAACTCCTTCCTCTGCGATTCCATCCACAGCCGGATTAGAGTCTTCAACATCCTTAGATGGGGCAGCAGCGATTACTAGCCAAGAAGGAAGATACCTAGTAGTCGGAGCGCATCTACCTTCAACGTCTGCAGAACAAGATATTTTAAGTTCTTTAGCAACCCAAGGGTTAATAGGGTCTAGCTCAGCGGGCCAGGTCGTTCCAAGCGGTAGGTATGCAAATACAAACAATTTGAAAGCTGGACTAGAAGGGGAGCTAGCCGAATTAAGAATATGGAACCATTCAAAGACTTTGGCAAATATTTTGCAAACAAAGAATCGATCACTAAACGACGAAGAGGTTTCAAACTGCAGTTTTTATTGCCCAGTTTTATATACCCAGCCGTCCCCAGTTCCTTATTATCATGTATTGAATCCGGATCCTTCGCTGATAGATAATGGATATCCTTCGTGCATGACTGCAAACATTTTCTGTCGTAAAATGTCAAACAATTCTGGGTTTGGATTGGGAGATGAATCATCGGTAGATATCACAAGCGTTGGAACGCTAAATTTTGTCACAGCTAGCTTGTCTGCCGGCATGATGAATGCTCCTTTTAATACAAACCACGCGTTTATTGGTTCAGTGCCAAATATTAATGTGCATTCGTTTTTAAAGGATTTTGCTTCAGGTGAATTTCCGTATGTACACAACCTAGAGTTTGGTTTTGAAGGATGGCCAAACGATACGTTTTTTGAATCATCAAATTATGGAATAATGAGTCCAGATCTTCCATCTGAATGTATTGGAATATGGAATTTCGATATGACATCGGCTATCTCTGGTTGGGATGGAAAATATTTTGCAAATGGGTTTGGAAAATATATAGATGATGCAGATTCACCAAAGACTCCAGCCGGCAGTAAATTTGTGTCGACTTATAAAATTACATTTGATGCATCCACAGCTTCATCAGATACAACTTTCACAGACGCTGGAAAATTTAGTGCTTCATCAAACTTGACAAGATATACCGCAACGGTCGGCCTAAATGGAAAAACCCATGCAGATAGACTCAATGCATGTCAAGTGTTGCTAAATTCAATTTCTGGATACGACGCCGTCAAAGTCGATATCAACGAAGACGGAACAGATGATGCAATTATCATAGTCGAAACATCGACAGCACAAACAGATATGACAGAAATCGTCAATATCAACAATCCGGATCAACATAAACCTTCTGGAGATTGGGATAGTGATGCAACAACAGAAAATGCATCAGTCCCATATGAGTCAACACATTTTGTGATATCGGAGACGGACACATGGTCCTCGGAAGGTATTTCAAATCTCCCTTCAGACGGAAAAATACCAACATTTACTTCTATAACTGGATCGTGGGATTCATCGGATAACACGACAAGAAGAAATAATCTGATTTTACCAAACGATAACGGAGATTTTAATCCGGATTGGTCATTGCTTTCGGGTTCCCAAGCTAATTATTTTGAAAATGACAGTAGCAGAATATCTCTTTTGTCATTGGGAAATTTTTCAGACAAAAGGGAGACAGAATACCAGTTCGTTGATGAGTTTTTTAATTTTACAGAGTTTAAAGACGAATCAGGTGAGAGCCTATTAGCGGATAGCTCTGTACAGGATTTTGGGGAAAGTCCGTCTGTATACAATGAATTCACAGATAAGTTTGATCAGGTTTCACCACTTCAAACTATAATTGACATTCCTACAATTTTCTATGGAGATCAAATATTTCCGGAATCTTTAGAGATAAAGGCTAAGATTTCTGAATCTCCGGACTTGTATGTTACTTTTAGAGACGACGGCGTTGGAAATTTATATAGAGCAAATTGTTCTGGTTCTCTTGCAAAGTGGAACAAGTGCGGGCAAGTTTTTTATGAACACGGAATTGTGCTCTTGCAGTCTCCTCATTTGTTTTACGTTGGAAAATATGATGTCGACGTTCAATTGAAGGCTCATAAAAACATGTATGTTCAAGAAATAAATGTTCCATTGGATAAAGGCCTGTTTAATTCTTCTAGTAATCCATCCCATATAGACAGCATTCGGGCTTCTGGAGCTTCTCATGAGTCGTTTGAGGAAGAATTTGTTTACATTTCCGAAGTACATCTTCATGATGAAAATCTAAACGTTGTTGCTCGAGCTAAATTTTCACAACCGTTGTTAAAGAGAAACAACGATTCGTATTTATTAAGATTAAAACTGGACTATTAATGCTGACATTAGGATTAGATGTTTCAACATCTGCAACCGGCTATTGTATACTGGACTCTTGTGGTAAAATTATAGAATTTGGATACATCACGCTTGCAAAAATAAAAAATTTGCACCTTAAAGGTGATCACTTTAGAAAAGAAATATCAAAAATTTGCTCAAACCACAACATATCCAGCATATTCATCGAAGAATGCTTCCAAAGATATGCTCCAGGTATGTCCTCTGCGCGAACTATAACACGCTTGGCGTCCTTTAACGGCATAGTTCAATACATATGTTTCGATGAGTTTAAAATACACCCTAGCATTATTTCTGTCAGCGAAGCTAGAAAATTATGCGGAATAAAAACACAAACAAAGAAAAAGGCCGGAAAAGCAGTAAAACAGCAAGTTTTTGAATGGGTAACAAACCATCTAGGTCAAAATTGGCCTACAAAAACTCTTAAATCCGGCCCACGAAAAGGAACGATAACTATTGTTGGCGAGGCATACGATATGGCGGACGCGTGGGTCATAGCAAATGCTGGTTTTGTAAAATCAAAATAATGCTAGTAAAATACTAGTATGAATTATAAAGAAAAGATTAAATTTTTACATAATGTTTTTGGAGAGTCTAGACTTCAAAATGACGAATTGGAACTTACTGTAAGATGCCCCAATTGCGGAAAACCCGGAAAGCGCAAAATGTGCATCCGGCTCGACACAGATTTATATCATTGCTGGGTGTGTAACCTCAGAGGCAGAAATGTTGCCAGATTGGTGGCAATGAAAAAGCCATCGGCAGTATCTGAATATAATCAAAAATTTAAGCCGGCCGGCATTGCAAATATCTCTACCCAGTCATTACCAGAATTTGATCCAGTTTCATTGCCAGAAAATTATAGGCTTATAATGGAAAATACTAGAGACCCAGATTCGCTCGCAATAAGGAAATATGCTCACTCTAGAGGAATTTCAGATTCAATGCTTTGGAGATTTAGAGTCGGGTATTCTGATGAGTGGAAATTAAGAAGAAGATTAATTATTCCTTCATTTGATGGAGATGGAAATTTAAATTATTGGGTTGCTCGATCAATAGATAAAGATCCGTATATAAAGTATGTAAATTCTCAGGCTCCTAAGGTAGCAATAATATTTAACGAAATTGATATAGACTGGACAAAACCTGTTCATCTTGTAGAAGGCCCGCTAGATTTGGTGAAGTGTGTAAATCTAAACGCAACTTGCTTGCTAGGGTCATCACTTACAGAAAATTCAATGTTGTTTTACGAATTGGCTTTAAACAATTCTAAAATCATTCTTTCTCTAGATCCGGACGCTAGAAAAAAACAGGATAAAATTGCAGATCTATTAAAAAGCTACAACTTAGACGTGTATACAGCCTCTCCCAGTTTCGGAGATATAGGAGACATGTCACCAAAAGAAGTTGAACATTTAGTGTCACACCCTGTACAATGGAATGAAACCTCCAACCTTCAAAATAGGATAAAAGATTTATGAAAATAGTTCATATTGCAGACATCCACTGGCGAGGATTAAGTCGTCATAAGGAATACAGAAAGTCTTTTACAGATATGTTTGAACAATGTAGAGACTTAAATCCGGATTGCTTTGTCATCGCCGGTGATATCGTTCATTCGAAAACACAAGGAATATCACCAGAGTTAATTGATTGTCTCAATTGGTGGTTTACAGAAATGTCATCAATTGCACCGGTGCATGTCATGCTAGGAAATCATGATGGGCTTGTGTTAAACGCTGACAGACAAGACGCAATTTCTCCTATTTTAAGAGCGCTTAATCTAAACAACGTGTTTTTGTATAGGGATTCAGGGGTTTATCAGGATCCATTTAATCCTATGTTTAATTGGTGCGTATTTAGTCCATTTGACGTCAACGGCTGGCCTGAAATTAAACCTGAGAAAGGAAAAATAAACATCGCAATTTATCACGGCGCAGTTTGGGGCTCACACACGGACTCTGACTGGATGCTGGACGGCGAATGCAAAATGGATATGTTTAAAAGCTTTGAGTTTACTCTGCTAGGAGACATCCACAAGAGGCAACAGATCGATAAAGAAGGAAGAATTTGGTATCCAGGCAGCACGATTCAGCAAAATTATGGAGAATCTGGTGAAAAGGGATTCCTTTATTGGGATATTAAGGATTCTAATACCTGGAACGTTGATTTTTACCCAGTAGCTCATCACAATCCGTTTGTAACTCTGGATTTTGTTGAAAATATTCAGGCTACAGTAAAAGAGTGTTCAAAATTTCCGGATGGATCAAGATTTAGGATTAGATCCTATAAACAGTTAGATCCAAAAACACAAAGAAAGCTATCTACAGTGCTACGGAGAGTAAAAAACGCAGACGAAGTTGTTTTCAAAATAGATCCGAAGTCATCATCCGACTTAGGAATCACAGAAGAGGTTGCAAATAAAGTTAGGGTTGAAAATTTATCTAAACCAGAAACCCACAAGAGTCTTTTAAGAGAATATTATGGTGAGGAAACAGAATCAGAACAGTTTTGGGAAGAAGTAGATAAAATTTTAGATGAAATTGTTCCAAAAGCAACTAGCTCTGAACATAAAGGAAACGCATGGTCTGTTCAAAAAATGAGTTTTGACAATACTTTTGGCTATGGATCCGACAATTATATAGATTTTACAAAATTAAATGGAATTATAGGAATATTTGGTCAAAACAGGTGTGGAAAATCTAGTATACCTGGAACTCTCATGTACGGACTGTACAACACTAACGACAGAGGGATCTCTTCGCTGTTACATGTTGTCAATACTAGAAAACCTTTCTGTGCAGCTGAGATAACTTTTGCTGTTAATGGAAAACTTTATCGCTTAGAACGACAAACTGTAAGACATAAGGCAAAAAATCGACCAGAAACAACAGTTACGCATTTAAACCTTTACGAGGTTGATGAAGATCAGACAATTGTTAGAGACTTATCTGGCGAACAAAGAAGAGAAACAGAAGATTCTATTAGAAAACTAATTGGCACTGCTGATGAGTTTATGATGACTTCTTTTGCAGCACAAGGAAACATGAATGCCTTTATTTCTAAAGGATCAACAGAACGTAAAAGAATTCTAAGCAATTTCTTAGGCCTTGATGTGTTTGATAGCCTGCACAGCCTGGTAAAAGACGAGGCAACTGGCATAAAAATGATGCTAAAAAGGCTACAACCAAAAGACTGGGTTCAGGAAGTTAGAAATCTTAGAGTAAATATTAGAGAATACTCCGAGAGAAAGGAGGAGCTACAGGCAGATCTAGAATCTGAAAAATTAAAGTATTCAGAGTTAAAATCAATCGCCGAAAAAGACTATCCAGATGAATTTGTTGATCCACAATCGATTATTGTTCTAGAAAAAACATTATCTACAAAAGAAAGGCAGTTAGAAGATCTAAAATCCGAAATTTTGGTGACAGAAGAAAACCTTTCCTCTATAGAGGAAAGAATAGAAAAATACGAATTAATAAAAAGTCAGTTTCCCATTGACGGTCTCCGAAGACGGCTAAAAAATCTAGAAGATTTAAAATTAAACCTTTCAACCATTAAGGCAAAGCTTAACTCAGAGAAAAGGTTGTTAAATTCACAGACAAAATCAGTCAGACTCTTGGGGGAAGTACCCTGCGGTGACCAATTCCCTACGTGCAAGTTTATTAAGGAGTCACATAAGAACAAAAGCCTTATTGAGGACCAAAGAGTGTTAGTAGATGACTTAAGTGATTCAGTTCTGGCTGTAGAATCCAACGTAATGTCCTTAGAAAACGAGAATCTTCAAAATAAAATAGAGAAATACAATTCTATGTTAAGAAAGGAAGCCACCGATCGGCTTTCAATTGTTAGATATGAATCGGATATCTCGGAGAAGGAAACAAAAATTGGAATAATTTCTCGAGAAGTTCAAAACCTTAATAAGGAGTTGACAACTTTAAAACTCAAAGTGTCTGCAAACAGAAGCGAAGAGCTAGCAAACCTTAAACGGCAAATGAAAACAGTTTCGGGAACAATTAGTGAAATTAATTCTGAGATAGTCTCGTTAGCAGAACTAACTGGGAAAACAAGATCCAATATTTCTCAACTTCAGAGGGAGCAATCTGAGTATGACAGGCTTCAAGTTGAGTGGAAGGTATACGACTTTTTAATTAAGGCAACATCTTGGCGAGGAATTCCAACCCACATCATGAGCAAACAAATTCCATTTCTAAATAGGGAGCTTAGCAACATTCTACAAGACACTACAGGGTTTACAGTGGAGCTAGAAGTGAACGAAAGAAACACTGATGTGTTTCTTAACTACGGAGATTCTAGAAGGCCGATTGAGTGCGCTTCTGGGATGGAAAAAATGGTTTCTTCGTTGGCTCTTAGGGTTGCACTAAGCAATATTTCTCACTTGAACAAATCAGACATGTTTATTGTTGATGAAGGGTTCGGCTCGTTAGATCCAAAGAATGTAGAGGCTGTTACATCTCTGCTGCATAGGCTTAAAAGGTTTTATAAGCAAATATTGATTATTTCACACGTCGACGTAGTTAAAGATGTCGTCGACGAGGTCATCGAAATAACAAAAAGCACAACAGACAGTAAAGTGGTTTATGGATAGCAAGAAGATATATACAAAACGCAACACTGTGACAAGAATAGTTCCTAAAAATTGGAAAAAAACACCGGTGGACTGCCCAGTGTGTGGTTTCGCATTCCGAGATTTCGACGATGTTTTAAATTATAAAACACACTCTTGCTGCAAGGATTGTGATTTGATATACCGTCAACCAAACAGCAAAAAATGGGAAAAAGGCTGGCGTCCGGATAAACCTTAGGATCTACATAATTATAATAAAATCATATCTTGGAGATAACAATGATTAGCGCGGAACATTTTAATATATTAGGGTCATTAATTGACAACACATTTGGAAAATCTAGTATTAGAGATGCCGGATACGGAGTAAAAGTATCCCTAGCTGGCTCTTCTGACAGTTCGGGAGAAATGCGCCCAGTAATGGAATTAAGATTTGAAACAATCGTTAATTTTAATCCCAGGCACGGAATGACGGACCAAAGAAAAGAATTAGATAAGACTAGTTCAAAGATGATTTTAGCAAAATTGGAAGAAATCAAAAAGGAATTTAGAGAACTAGCTGGAAAATCTTTAAAATGTAAAGAATTGGCCTCGCCAGATGCCTCAGTTATTCATATAAGTCACAATCCAAGTTTAGTTAGAGCCAGATATTGCCGCCCGATGAGTTTTGAGTTTCATGTGTAATGTCTGTAACCCAAAAACAGAGACAGATTAAAGAAATCGTAAAATGTGGTAAAAATCCTAAGTATTTTTTTAATCGATATGTAAAAATCCAGCATCCTATTAAGGGTGCAATACCCTTTAGAACGTATGACTTTCAAGATGAGTGTGTCGAAGCGTTCGAGGAGCATCGATTTAACGTAATTTTAAAATCGAGACAACTTGGGTTATCTACAATTAGTGCAGCTTACGCTGCATGGTTAGCGATATTTCATAAAGATAAAAACGTTCTTGTAATTGCGACAAAGCTAGCCGTAGCTCAAAATTTCATAAGAAAAGTAAAATTTGTAATACAGTCAATGCCAAAGTGGCTTCTAGTTCCGCAAATTGTCAATAATAATAAGCAAGCACTTGAGTTTTCAAACGGTTCGACAATAAAAGCCATTCCAACGTCTGAGGATGCAGGTCGCTCAGAGGCCCTTACTCTTTTAATAGTTGATGAGGCGGCTTTTGTAAGAAATTTTGACACTCTTTGGACCGGTTTATACCCTACTCTGTCTACCGGTGGCCGAGCTATCGTGTTATCTACGCCAAACGGCGTCGGCGGCCAATATTACGACATATGGAAGCAAGCAGAAGAGGGAGAAAATATATTTAACCCCATTAAACTACCATGGGATGTACACCCCGACCGCGGAGAAGATTGGTTTCAGGAAGAAACAAAAAACATGTCCAGAAAACAAATCGCGCAAGAATTATTGTGTGATTTTGCAGCGTCAGGAGATACATTCCTCCAGGTTGAGGATATTGAGTATTTGAGAGCCTGGATTAGACAACCTATAGATAAATGGGGGCCTGATATGAACGTATGGGTATGGGAATATCCCATGTCTACAAAGAAATACATTATATCTGCAGACGTAGCCAGAGGAGACGCCCAGGATTATTCTACATTTCATGTAATCGACACAGAAGCTTCCGCAATTGTTGCAGAATATAGAGGAAAATTGCCTCCAGATAAATTCGCACAGGTTTTAGCAGAAGCTGGAAGAAGATATAATGAAGCATTGGTTTGTCCAGAGAATAATTCATACGGATATGCCGTAGTAATGAAATTAAATGAAATCAATTATAGAAATTTATATTTCGAAAAGGAAAAAGATAGGTATTCTTTTCTTTATGGCAGCGGAGACATTGGCAAAATAGGATTTCAAACAAACGCAAAAACAAGGAATCAAATTTTAACAAAGCTAGAAGAAGTGTTAAGAACAAAACAGGTTTCTGTAAAATCTAGCCGACTGTATGAAGAATTAAAGACGTTTGTTTGGAAAAACGGAAAGGCTCAAGCCCAAAAAGGGCAAAACGATGACCTAATAATGGCCCTAGCAATTGGGGTATGGCTATATGATACAAGTCCGCAGTTAAATAAACACAGTGTGGATTTAAATTCTGCAATGCTAGCAGGCTTTGCGGTTAACTCAACAAAAATTGGTGATACAGTACTAACAAAATCGCAAAATACCACGGATGATAAATCCTCAGGAGAAAGAAAGACCTGGGGTGAAAACAACCCTTATACAGATTTAGATTGGTTGGTAAAATAATTGCGACATACTTAATCTATGTTCAAGAGGTAAGATTTAATGGCTGATGAAGGATTATTTAGGAGGCTAACTAAGCTTTTTAGAAGTGGCCCGACAATAAAACGAAAGGTAAGAAATTACACTAAGTCTGAACGCAATGCCAGCTCGGCTGTTGAATTGTTTAAAAAACACCATTCAGATGTGTACAATTCAACGCTTTCAGCTTATGGCACTTTCGACAGAATGGCCCGCTATTCTGACTTTAGCGAGATGGAATCAACCCCTGAAATCGCTAGCGCACTCGACATCTATGCAGAAGAATGCGTAAGCCCAGACGTTGAGGGCAGAAGCCTTCATATTACTAGTGATAATAGAAAAATAAGAGAGTTATTGGAAACCCTTTTTTACGATACCCTGAACATTAATTTTAATCTAGTAATGTGGGTTAGGAATTTAGTTAAATATGGAGATTTCTTTCTGTTTAACGATGTACATCCAGACTTTGGAGTAATAAACGCTTACCCGATACCGATCACAGAAATGGAAAGAGAGGAAGGATATGACGCAGACGACCCCTCAGCAGTCAGATTCAGATGGATCACGCAAGGCAACCAGGTTTTGGAAAATTGGCAAGTCACTCATTTTCGTTTGCTTGGCAACGATGCCTTCCTTCCTTACGGTTCATCTGTACTTGAGTCTGCTCGCCGTATTTGGCGACAACTTATTCTTATTGAAGATGCAATGCTTGTATATCGCGTTATTCGTAGTCCTGAGCGCCGTGTATTTTATATCGACGTCGGTAACGTTGCGCCGGAAGACGTAGCAAATTATTTAGAACAAGCCAAAACCAGTCTTAAGAAAAATATGGTAGTTCAAAAATCAACTGGAAATGTTGATTTACGCTATAATCCACTCTCTGTCGACGAAGACTATTTTATCCCTGTTCGCGGAGGAGATTCTGGAACAAGAATAGAAAATCTCGCTGGAGGTCAAAACACCTCTGCAATCGAAGATGTAGAATATGTACAGAAAAAACTTTTCGCAGCTCTAAAAATACCAAAAGCTTATCTCGGATATGACGAAGACATTGGGGCAAAAGCAACACTAGCACAGGAAGACATTAGGTTTTCTAGAACCATTCAAAGAATCCAAAAGACAATAGTTTCAGAATTAAACAAGATTGCAATGATCCATCTTTTTTCTCATGGTTTTGAGGGAGAGGATCTTTTAGATTTTGGCCTTCAGCTTTCTAATCCGTCAAGTTTAGCTCAGCAACAGAAGCTTGAATTAATAAGAACAAAATTTGAAATCGCCGGCGGCGCGCCAGAGGGAATGGTCAGCAGAAACTGGATTTATAAAAACATTTTTGGTTTCAGCAGAGATGAAATTCTTCGTTTACAACGAGAAAAAGTTGAAGACAAACTGAATGACGCAGAGCTCGAATCAGCCGGCGCTGAGGAAGAAGGTGGTGAAGAAGGTGGTGGAGACGAGGGAGGCGGACTATTCGCATCAGATCTTCCTTCTAATACAAATATACTCGACGGTAACCCGATCACAGCGCAAGAGGGAGACGGCCTTCAAGAAATGGACGATGATAGCCTAGATGATGAACTAGATGAAATCGACCTGGAAAGAATCAAAGGTGAACTGGAAGATATACAGCCAGCATCAGGTACAGGAAGAACTGTTTGGGGAACTCCTCTTAAAAAGAAAAGAGATAGAAAGGTTAGAAATGGACCAGGATCAACCCACATGCCAGATCTCAAAAAAATGGTTTTGACGGGCAAACAAGGTCGTTCACAGGATACCCTTTCAAAACCATATGATGAAGACTTTTTAAATAACCCCTTTGGCAACACATTTTTAGAATCAAAAGAAAAATCGTTGGCAAATTACATTCTTGGGTTAGAAGAGCCAGAAAGTGAATATCTAGGATATAGGCCAGCAATGTCTTTTGAGCTTCAAAAGACTCTGGAAAATATGTCAAGTAAGTTAGGTTTAAAAAAGATAATTAACGAAAACTATGATTTAGATGAAGAATTTGATCTAGATTTGGAGGATGAGGATAATGACTAAAAAATCCCACAACAAAAAAAGAAATGTCGGGATTATATATGAGCAACTTCTTAGAGTGATTTCAAAGTCTCTAGTCGAGGCAGATGAAAAAACTGCAAGAATTGCTAAAAAAATAATCAAGAAATATTTCAAGCCAGGAACAGAGCTTTATAAGGAGTATAGACTTTTTAACGCTTTAGTTTCGACAAAAATAACCGATGGTTCACTTGCTACAAAGATCATTGCAGAAGCAAAAAATGGAGCAAGGACTCATAACGTAAGAAAACTAGAGAGAGAGAAATCGAAATTAATAAAAGAAATTAATTACGAATTAAAAAATCAAAACATATACGGCCAACACATCAAGGAATACAGAGATTTTGCAACGGTACAGACTCTTTTAAACGACTGGCGCCAAAGAGGCGACTTTAAGCGAATTGTAGAATATGAATCAAAGGTTCATGATATGCTTCTCCGTGAGGACGTCCACGTCAATTTAGAATCCGAAAAAGATGCAGAAGTAGACCAATTAGTTTTAAAAATTATGACTGAAAAGTTTAATAAAAAATACGGTTTAACTTTTAATGAACAGCAGCAATCGCTTATAAAAGAATATGTTTTTTCTAGCAAGTCAAATCCAGAGAGATTCGAGACTACACTAGAATCAATAAAAGAAAAAACAATTGATTCCCTCACTAGATTTGAAGCACTGTGTGAAAACGAATATGTAAAAAACAAGATCTCACCAGTTTTAGACGAGGTTAAATCTCTATCAACAAGCAACATTAACGACGAAACAATCTCTAAGTTTTTAACCGTTTATCAGCTTCAAAAAGAATTAACCGGAGATTATGATGGATAAAACTTTAAAATTACTAACAGAATTTAACGCTTGGGAATTTGACAAAGAAAAAATGCTTGAGGAAAAAGCCTCTTCAGGTGGAAGATATATGATGAAGGGTATTTTGCAAAAGTCAAATACCTTAAACCAAAACGGAAGAATCTATCCTATTGAAATTCTAGATCGAGAAGTAAGAAATTATCAAAAATTTATTGCAGAAAACAGAGCACTAGGAGAGTTAGATCATCCGGATTCATCGGTTGTAGAGTTAAAAAATGCATCTCATATAGTCAAAGAAGCCTACATGGATGGAGATATATGTTATGGAACGGTTGAGATTTTAGATACACCTAGTGGAAAAATATTAAAGTCTTTGGTTGATTCTGGCGTTACGCTAGGTATTTCAAGTCGAGGAGTTGGATCCACACGCAGAGAGGGAGACCACCAAGTAGTTCAGGATGATTTTCAATTAATCTGTTGGGACTTTGTCTCAGAGCCATCTACCCCGGGAGCCTTTATGATGAAAGAGGGTCGAGAAATAACCCAAAAAGAATTAAATGAAGTATTTAACCAATCCGACAGAGTTGATAGAATATTTAATGATATATTAGATTGGAGTAATGAATAATGTCAAACTATTATGACGTAGATAAACGAAGAGATTCATCAGGCGGCCCCGTCGTTAACAGCGGCCTTAGAAACGCATATCCCCATATTAATTTTGTTCCAGAGTATCAGGTAGCAGGTTATCCAGCTGTATACGAAGTACCGGCATCTAGTAACCCAATAAGAATTAAATTTCCATATGTAACACAGTTTATTATGATAACGAACGCGTGTTCATCTAATGATATTTATATTTCTTTTACAGAAGCAGCAGCAGTCCAACGACCAAAATATGAAGCTGCAGGTAATGCTGATGTTGCATCCGTCGCTATTACAAACCAGGGTGCTGCTAACGAAGCATTTACTTATACAAAAATAACCGCCGATCATAAAAGTAGAATGAATATTAAAAACGGAGCATATACTCAGGCTCTGCCAATTAAGTGTTCAGAAATATTCATCGACAACGGAAATCAAGCCGGGTGTACTTTAATGGTCGGATTAACAAATATTTTAGCAGATCAAATGCCGCTACTAAGTGGATCTGACGTAGGATAAAAAATGGCAAAAGTTACAAAAAAAGTCCTTAAAGAAATTGTTAAACAGTGTTTAGTAGAAATTCTTGTTGAGGGCTTAAATTCTGAAGAAGAAGAGGATACTCTTTTTGAGTCAATTGTTCCAAAGAAAACTGTGCCAAGAAAACCGGTGGCAAAATCAGTAAGAACAATTTCTGAGAGATCCCAAGCAAAGAATAACGAGCAATCTCCAGTTTCTGAGGCGGCAATTAAAAATGTCGCTGGTAACGACAATGTAATGGCGGAGATATTTGCAGATACTGCTGCTACAACCTTGACTCAGCAGGGATTATCAAACGAAAGCAAGAGGGGAGCGTATGTCCCCGCTGACGGCGCCGCAAAGCTAGTTCAGGACAGTAATTTAGAAGATTTGTTTGATGGCGCAAATAATTGGGCAACTTTGGCATTTTCTGCAGGAAAACCCGGGGACTGAATAATTAATAATGAAGTAGCTGCATATTTATATGCGTATTATTAAGGAGAATTCAGTTATGAAATCAAGAAGAAATAAATCGTCTTCTCGTGCTAGAAAGATTTCTGCATCCGCTTTAAGGAAATTAGTTCTTTCTGAGGCCAAAAAACTTCAAGAATCAAACCTTCCTGGTAACATTGACTCGGTCGAAGATATTGAGGCCGAAGAGGATGTATGGGGATCTGGAGAAGCTCTAGAGCTCGACATTGATTATATTAAAGCGTTAAAGATTCAGGAAACAAAACTCAACGATCAACACAAAAAACTTGTGAGAAGAATGAGAAAGTTACAGGAAAGAAAAGCACAGTTACGTAAAAAGATTATTAAAAATATTTAATGGAGAAAAAAAATGCCAACACATTCATACGGCACAATTAACAGAGTAGATTCTACGACTTCCTATGGAATGGGAACAAGTGACTCTGCAAGAATTTCTGCAGCTTTTCCTCAAACACCCAGTATTACGGCGAACGATCTTAAGGCGCTTTTTCAATCAGAGGTTTTAGATGGCGAAGTTAAAAACGGTTTTTGCTTTGACTCGGTCAATAGAGACTATACAGGCGCTCCAGATATCGATGCAGTAGATACTGGAAAACACAATATACCTTCTGGATATGTTCCAAACCCGTCTTCACCAGGAGCCGGCTCATTGAACCCAGCGGATCAACCAGCACCACCAGATGGATTTGGACAAAACAGGACAGACAACTGGGGTACAGGCGTAGGAAGCAAGCTGCAGCCAAGTCAATCTTCGGCAGTTCACTCTTCAATGAGTACTGGAGATTATGCTTTAGGAAAAGGCCCTGGAACAACTAGTTAAAAATGCCTAGTAAATTTGCAGGTGGAAATTTTCCAAAAGCGGACGGACGGAACGATCTGGGATATGGTCGTTCCGATCCTAAATTTCATACACCTAAAAAATTAGGATCAAGTGTATATCCATACGAAGAAGCCGATGAGGATGTTTCAGATGTTGAAATTTCCGACGAGACTCTAGATGCCATAGCTACTAAGTCTCCTCATATGTCGGATTACGACCCTGGAGATCACTATGATCCTTTTTATTTTGCAGCAGGAAACACAAAATTGTCTGAAAGAGTGTCAAAATCAATAGGGGCAATTCCTGGTTTACACTCAACAGGCCAGGGTGAAGTCGACCCAAAGATTTCAAAATCTACAACGTCTAGAAACCCTCACGGATGGGCAAAACCTTCACCTGGAGAAAAAAAAGGTTGGTCTTATTTACCAGAAACAGGAAAAGAAGACGATGAGCCCATATTTAATTTAAGCGATCTAGCAAAAAAGCAGGTCGAACAAGACTTAAGAGAATGGATAAGGCTAACGCTTTTGAGGATATAATGGCATCTGGAAAATATAATTTTAGTGTAAAACTAAATCCAAAAATTGCAAATAAAAAATCAACCGAAGAAAACAATAGTATACTAGTCAAAAAATTTATGCGCAAATGGAAAAAAAGCGGCATTTTGCGGGAAATAAAAGATCGCCAATTTCCAGTGACAAAAGGAATGAAGCTAAGAAAAAAGAAACATTTAGGAAAACGCCGCGCACAAAGAAAGAATTCGTAATGGAACTTTCTGTATTTAATGAATACTTATGAGTGAAGAATTAGGAGTATAGATTATGGGCTCAAATATATATCAGGAAGCTATCGCCGAAGCAAAAAAGCTCCGCGAAGTTGCTGAACAAAATGCTAAAAATAAAATCATTGAAGCTGTTACCCCAAGAATCAGAAGATTAATTGAGGCAGAATTGTCAGAAGGAGANGATTTTGCTGATGAAGAGTTAGAAGATGTAGCAGATGATATCGATCTAGAAGGTTTAGATGACTTTTCAGATCCATCACCAATGCCGTCAGCAGCTCCTGCGCCAGCAGCTGCTCTTCCTGTTGAGGACGAGATTGTAGTTCCAGACGATGACGACGATGACGACGATGATGAAGATAAAAATGTTACAATTAACGTCACAGTTGAGTCTGCAGCAAAAACTGCACGTAAAAGATTGTTAGAACGACGATTGCAATCTAAAAGAAAAAAGGCTTATACCCTTATTTCTTCTTTAAAAGAATGTCGCTCTGCACGGCAGCGCAAAAAAATTCTTTCAGAATTAGCAAAATTACAAAAAGAATGCATAACTAGTAATAACAAGGCCGAAAAAAATCTTGGCCATACAATTTTAAGCGTACTTAAGGAGAGTATTAATATGTCAAAAAGAACGCGCCGGAATAACCGCCGGCTTAATGAAAATGCCTGGTGGCTTTTCGAAGGTGAAGAAGAAGCCGGCGACGATCTAGACGCTGAGCTTGGAGATGAAGAAATCGAGGGAGACGATGCAGAAGCTGATGTTGATGTAGACGCCGCGTCATCCGCACTTGAGGATTTAGGATCCGCTCTTGGATTAGACGTTTCTGTCGCTGAAGAGGGTGAAGAAGACGAAGGTGATGAAGATCTCGGAGACGAAGAAGAGGAGCTTGATCTTGAATTAGAAGAAGTCTATGGCGAAGCCGANGATATGGACGAAATGATGAGAGAAGAAGATGCCGATGAGGGCGAAGACAAAAACGAGCTCGATGAGATCGTTGAAATCAACGAAAACGCTCTTAAGAGAGAACTTTTGAGAATGAGACGCTCACGTAGACACAGAAGAATTTCCGAGTCTCGTAGAAACAGATCTACTTCTAGAAGAAGAAGAAGAATGTTTGAAAGTGAAGCAAAAGATGCTGATCCTCATTTGGCTCACGGCGGAGACGTCATTGAAGTAGACGAAGAGACCCTCATTAATGCTCTTGCAGAAGAACTAGGTGATGCACACAGCGTTAATCAGAATACAGAATCCCCAGAAGGTGGTGCTGAGAAATCTGCATCCTCATTCGGCGGCGGTTCTGCTGAATCACTTCCCTCTTTACAGGAAAGACGCAGAAGAGCACAGCGCAGACGCAGAGCAAGATTAGCCGAATCTAGAAGGCAAAAATCAGTTTCTAAGCGAGTTCAATTGGCTGAAAGAAAAGCCGCTGCTGCTCAGAAAGAACTAAAAGAATCGAATTTATTTAATGCTAAATTGTTGTATGTAAACAAATTGATGCAACAGCATGATCTAAACACCAAACAACAGCGTGCCATTGTTGAGGCTCTTGATAATGCCAAGACTTTACGCGAAGCAAAACTTCTTTACACAAGCCTTACTGACTCACTTCGTAAGCGTCGCTCCACTTCGGGCAGCAAGCTTAACGAATCAAGGGTTCTGTCNGGACGTTCCAGCACATCAACAAGAAGTGGTTCTGCCGCTAAAAGTAATGTTGAGCTTGATCGTTGGGCAAAGTTAGCTGGTCTTAATAAGAAGTAAGCCCGATAAATTAACCAAAAAAACTTATAATATAATAGGAGACATAATATGTCATCATTTACTTTAGATAAGTTGACCGAGGGCATTCGCCAAAGACACATGGGTGCTCAACATCAACGACTCACAGAGAAGTGGAACCGTACAGGTTTGCTTCGTGGTCTTGAAGGTCAACAGCGTGAAAATATGTCTGTTCTCTTAGAGAATCAGGCCGCACAATTACTCCGAGAAGCAAACACACTTGGTAACTCTACCCAGAGTGCAGCTTCTGGCGACGTTCGTGGTTTCCAAAACGTAGCTTTCCCAATCGTTCGTCGTGTATTCGGTGGATTGGTTGCTAACGATTTGGTTTCCATTCAGCCAATGAGCCTTCCTGCTGGATTGCTTTTCTATCTCGATTACACTTACGGCTCTACACAGGGTGGTGAGGGATCAACAACTNCANCTCANGACGGTTCNGTTTATGAAGCNGGNCAGTCTATCTACAACAGCCCAGCTGGAAAAGGTATTCAGTCTGGTTCTCTTGCAACTGGCGGTCAGTATGACTTAGCTGGTACAGGTTTCTCTCGTAGATTTGTAACTGCTGAGCTTGGTGCTGGTGAGTCTCTTGCAGGTACTCACACATGTGAAATCGGTATGTTTAACGACGGATCATGGCTTGAAACTTCTGATGCTTTCATTACTTCAGTTGGTCAGTTCACTGGTTCTGCTGCTAAGTGGATGCAGTATGATCCTTCAATCCGCAAGCTTCTTCAGGACAGCTTCTCGACTGCTAAAAACCAGGGTATTCTTACGGTAGCTGATGATGCAGCGGGTGTTGGTTTCATGATGGTACCAACTGCCATTCTTACCGGTTCAGCTGGTCAGTCTTGTGACTTTACTCTTATCAAAGAGATCGCAGCACTTCCTGACAACGACACCGGCTTGGCTGGCGAATGCGCCGAGTTGATGCACTGGGGTGAGTTACAAGGTGGATCAAACGTTGTAAACCTTCGTCGTCTGAACCAAAGAGTTCAGTGGACAGCATCCGATGGTAACGAGCCAGTCGCCGCTCCTCTAAGTGGTAACCACATTCTTATGGTTATCTTAGGTAACTCTTCTTTGGCACCTCAGACCTGGAACGGTGGTACTCAGCTTGAAGTTCTTGACTTCGCATTCCCACAGGATCCAACAACTTCTGTAACCGGATCCGGTTCTGCAGAGTCTGTAGTTGTTCCTGCGTTTGAATCCAACATGAATGCAACCGGTGGTTCTGTATCTCCAGTTATCCCTGAAATCGACATTAAGATCGAATCAATCAGCGTTACTGCGGTTACTAGAAAGCTTCGTGCTCGTTGGTCTCCAGAGCTTGCTCAGGACCTCAACGCTTACCACAGCTTGGATGCAGAGGTTGAGTTAACTCAGATTCTTTCTGAGCAGATTGCT
Organism: Methylococcaceae bacterium TMED69; assembly: GCA_002170535.1. Classification (GTDB taxonomy): domain Bacteria; phylum Pseudomonadota; class Gammaproteobacteria; genus TMED69. Next base: position 39,491 of record NHDW01000006.1, on the reverse strand, counting down.
CTTGAACTTGACCGTGAGATTCTCAACGACCTTCTTACTCAGGCGAATGGCGCTAACCTTTATTGGTCACGTTCACCTGGTAAGTTCCTTGATAAGGAAACCGGAGCTGAGATTGCACGTGGTTCTTCCCTTCGTCCTGGCCCTGCCTTCACTGGTACGGTTCGCGAATGGTACGAGACCCTTACTGAGACAATCATTGATTGCGCTAACACCATTCATCGTAAGACCCTCCGTGGATCTGCTAACTTCATCGTCGTTGGACCTGATGTTGCTACCATCCTCGAGAGTTCAGTACTTTACAAGCCTGTTTACAGCCTTGACGGTGACGGACAAGTTGGTAACCCAATGACTATTGGCGCTGAAAAGGTCGGCTCTTTGAGCAACCGATTCACAGTTTACAAAGATCCTTACTTCCCACGCAACAAGATTCTTGTTGGTTACAAGGGCGGAAGCTATCTCGAAACTGGATACGTCTATGCTCCATACGTTCCTCTGATCGTTACTCCTACTATCTTTGCTCCTGAGGACTTCACTCCTCGTAAGGGTGTCATGACTCGTTATGGCAAGAAGATGGTTCGCTCTGACTTCTACGGAACCGTTACAGTCGCTGACCTCCACATTATCTAATAATCTGGAAGCTTAAAAACATAGGGTCGGTCCTTCGGGATCGGCCCTTTTTTTATGAACAATCGAGATAAGTCGTATATAATATGCATACTTATAGTCAAGCCCCTAGCATGGACATAAGGCGGACCCCACACGCTCGCTAGGGAATCATGTGGACAAGTAATCTCAAACAAACAAATTAGGAGAAAAATTATGCCAAAAGTAATCGTAGATGCAACCAAAGGTCTGTATCAAGCAACGTCAGATTCAAACAACTCTGCACTAAACGTAAATAGCGGACTAGTCGCGACCCCATACGCTTTCACTGCTCCCGCCGACGCCGCTGGAGCTATTGCCGCGGCATCAACTATTCCAATTGATCAAACACTGATTTTGGTTAGTGATACTTCAGACGCCAACGATCGAGCGTTCCTTCCAGCGCCAGCAGCCGTACCAGATGGAAAAGTTTATTATGTTGTTGCAGTCGAAGCTTTCGAATTGTCATCTGATGATGACGGCTCTAATGCCACAACAATGAACGGTGTTGCTGTAACAGACGGCGGCGGAAGCTATGCCAAAGAAATTGCTATTGCCGCAGGAACTGGCGTAGTATGCGTTAAGACAAGTGCAACTAACTGGGCCGTAATTGGTGCCGCAGCCGCAGCTGATGCATAAGATTAAATTCAAAGGAGAAAAATTATGCCAAAGGTAATAATTGAAAAAACAAAGGGTTTATATCAGGCTACAGCAGACTCGAACAATAAAGCGTTAAACCTTAGTAGTGGATTATGTTTAGGTACAGAAGCCATTACAGCTGGAGTTGACGCCGCAGCCGCAGCCGTTGCCACAACAATTGATAAAAACACCTCTTTAGCACTAGCCTCTCAGGTTGGAGCTAATACAGATGCTTTCTATCTACCATCCCCAACAGATGTACCAGATGGAAAAATTTATCATATCGCAGCAGTCAATGCTCTAGAGCTTCGCACAAAAGGTGATGGTACTACAATTTCTACGCTTCGTGCTGTTAATGCAACAAACGCAGCTGGAGCATCAGCCTCGTCCGCCGGCGCTGAACTGGCCATGGCCGCTGGAACTGCAGTAATTGTTATCAAATCTGGAGCCAACGCGTGGGCCGTTATCGCCGCCGCAGCCGCACCAGATTCAACCTGATAATAAAGGTTAAATAACCCAAAATTCCGCTTTCTTTCTAAGGGAGCGGTTTTTTATTTTTTATTTTACAACAAAATAAAAAACCATTATTATTTAAAAGATTAAGGAGAAAACAATGGCTACTACTTCAGCAACAAAGAAGGCGACTGCACCTAAGTCAACTTCTTCAAATAGCTCACAAAAAGAGCTCGATGCCTTAAAGGCAAAATTAGCAACACTTGAAAGCAGTTTAGAATCTGCGTTAAGTAAAATTTCAGCACTTGAACAAGCCGCCGCACAGTCTGCCGCCGCCCCAAGCGCTGCGGGTGATACATCTGGATTTGCCTCTCAGGAGGAAGTGGATTCACTCAGAGAAAATTGCAAAGTTCTCACTAGGGCTGTTTTTGATCCACCTCGTGGTGGCGGAGCAATTAAAGTTCCTCAATTCTAGCGTGTAATTAATACACATAAAAATCCATAGTAAAAAAATAAAAAAAATAAATAAATTTTTTTATTACTAAGCTTAAGTGCCCGTAACATTTATGTTCGGGCATTTTTGTCTTTTATAACAAAAAAGTTTTTGGCCTTTCCCCTCCATATTTATTAGTGAAATTGCGGAGATATTATATGGCCACTTTTGCAAATACATCTAGCCCAACACCATTTGCTGTTTTTGATTCCGATACCCAGTTTATCGCTGAAGCAGACCGAATGGTTACATTCGTAAAAAGAAAATTGGGCGATGATATTCTTTCAGTAGAATTGACCAAAAAACAAGTGTGGGCATGTTTTGAAGAGTCTGTTTTTGAATACAGCAAGTACATAAATGAGTATCAGGCCAAAAGTCAATTAGCAAATCTATTAGGGACTTCAACCGGATCTAATGCGACCTCGGGCCCAAAAGGCGTTGAGAACAAATTCCCAAGAGAGACACTGGAATTTTTAACAAGAAAAGCAGAGCCCTATGCTGCTCATGCCGGCCTTGGAGGATTGTGGAACACATATTCTGGGTCTATAGAGCTTGAGGTATCTAGGCAAGATTACGATATCTATACCGAAATGAAAGACGCAGACGATAACGTTGTATTTGCAAATTTAGCAGAGGGCTCCAGAGGAAAACTAAGAATATTCGAAGTGTATCATTTCTCGCCCCAAGCTGCGTATAGATTTTTTGATACCACCTCGGCAATTAACTACTTAAATAACGAATTTGCGTTTGAGTCGTTTACGCCAGAAACGGTATTTTACGTACTGCCGGTTTTTGAAGACGTTTTAAGAGCAGGCCAAATGGACATCTCAAACCGGGTAAGAAGATCAAATTATTCATATCAGATCACAGGAACAAAACTAAGAATATTTCCAAAGCCCGCAACCTCAGGAAGTCTATGGATAAACTACGGCCTCCCTATGGACGGAATGAATCCATCAGTTGCAGACGATTCTATCCACGGAGTTGCGTCTCTTAGCAATGTTCCGTTTGATAACTTGGAATATGGCACCATTAATTCCATGGGTCGGCAGTGGATTAGACAGTATACATTAGCAGGAGCCAAAGAGGTTTTAGGTTTAATTAGAAGTAAATTTGGAAGCGTGCCAATCCCTTCCGGAGATCTCCAGCTTAACGGTTCAGATTTGCTTTCTCAGGGGCAAAACGAAAAAGAAAAATTAAGAACCGAACTCAAAGAGATGTTAGAATCACTAACTTATGACAAGTTAATAGAAGGAGAGGCGACCGAAGCCGAAAATGTTCAGAGACTTTTAAAGACAATTCCCATTCCATTAGGTAAGGCAATAGTAATCGGATAATGGAGAATAAATGTGGCTAGACTTTTTATAACACCAAGAGAAATGGATTTCATCAGTGACCTTACCAAAGAGGTTACAAAAGATGTAATTGGTCAAACAATCTTTTATTACAAAGTAAGAGAAGATGTTTCGGAGGTTCACGAAATTTACGAAGAGGCAATTGAAAAAGTTTTTGATCCGCCTGTTGAGGTAGACGCAAGAGTTCAATGGAACCCCGCAGAAATAAAGACAGGAAAATTTGGATATGAAGCAACAGCAAACATAGAGGTTTATCTGCACCATAGAGATATGATAGATAAAGATATTAACGTTCAGGAGGGAGACTATTTTTCCTTTGGTTCAAAATATTTTGAAATAACCTCGATTAAATTCGACAAGATTATGTTTGGGCAAGTAGAACATGTAACCGGATTTGTGGTAGTAGGAAAACAAGCAAGAAAAGGACAGATCAACAAAAAACCAATCGGACCTACTGGAGAAAGCTTTACAGAAGAAGATTCTATGAAGGATACTTTTGAACAACAAAGAGGGTTTGAGAAAAACTCGGAAGGAAAAACCAACGATAAAAGAGACCTTATCGATAGTGGCAAATTGGAAAAACCAATTACTGGCCCTAAAAAGGTTAGACCAAACCCAGATTCCTCTTTTTATGGGGATGATTGCTAATGTCCACAAGATTTAACGCTAAAGGTATCAGAGGTTCTAACTGGGGCACTTCTTTTGATAATGTTGACATTCCCACAGATTTTGAAATACCTTCATGTGGAATTGAAGACGTTGACAAAGCTCTTTTTAGGCTTTTTAACGAAGAATTACCATTAATGTATGAACAGGACGGAGAATCAAAAAGAGTCCCAGTCATATTTGCCACCGGTGAAAGAGCATTTATACTAAGAAGAAAACAACCTTTAAGAGATCGTCAAGGCGCGCTTATACTTCCGATGGTTTCAATTTTAAGAAGCGGAATAGAGCAAGATGCTAAGGACGGACAGGGTGTAGGGCCAGGTTCTGGAGAAATAGTTTTGAAAAAAAGAATTTCTGAAGGAAACGAGGCTTATAGAAGACTACTTAATATAGAAGGGCTAGAAAACCAGGAAGGAGTTGGTACTACCGACAAGCATGCTGGGCCATCTACAAGAAACTTTAGAGGAAACACTTCGGAAATTAATCTCAGAACAAATAAATCAAATATTTATGAGATAATTACTATCCCAAGCCCACGATTTTTTACGGCAAGTTATGAAATTACTTTTTGGACACAATATCTTCAACAAATGAACAACATGCAAGAAGCACTAATGTCGAGCTATAATTTAAATCCAGCAAAGACTTTTAGAATAGAGAGCGACAAAGGATATTGGTTTGTAGCCCATGTAGATTCTGGGTTGTCTAATGCTGCAAATTTTGACGGATTCGAAGACGATGAAAGGGTAATCAAGTCATCCTTTAATGTTAGTGTGACAGGGTATATAATCAATCCTGGTTTTCCTGGTGCACCAAACCCGTTTAGAAGATACATTTCTGCCCCAAAAATATCTTTTGAAACCCCGTTTGCGGTATTAGATGTTCCACCGTCCAGCCCGCTTCCCTCTGGGGACCCGAGCAAGTATGTGTTAGAAGATTTAGAAAGTGTCGACGATCCATACCCAGGCTCGTCAATAGGATCTGTTTATGACGATGGAACAACATCAATAAGTAATATTGGTGGAAAATCTACAGAGCGTAGCGAATATTTAGTTAAAACAATCAAAGATCCCTTTAGCGGGGAAACAAAAACAGTTCGGGTATCTGTTAAAACAAAAAACAAAAGAAAAGGCGAAACCGTTTACCATCGACTTTGGACTTTGGGCTAAGAACAACATATTTAATATGAGAATATTAGGAGAAGCATTATGGCTGAACAAACATTTAAATCACCAGGGTTTTTCGAACAAGAGATCGATCTTGCTGCAAGAGTACAGTCTCCCACCGGAACTCCAGCGGGGATTGTAGGTTCATCTCAATTTGGACCAGCTTTTGTACCTGTAGCAATCGGTACATTTAGAGATTTCGAAAATAGATTTGGAACATTAGATCCAGACTTATTTGGACCCTATGCAGTTAGAGAATTCCTCAAAAGCAGAGACGCAGTTACTTTCATGCGTGTTCTCGGAGCAGGAGCTAATACATCGGAATCTGACATTTTAAACACTGTCGATTTTGGATACGTTAAAAATGCCGGTTTTAAAATCGGAATGGAATCAAACCTTTCAACTACCAGTGCACTCGCTGCAAATGACGGAACCATAGTAAACGGTGGCGGAGGACTCACAAACCCTCAGTGTGGTGGAAACGTCCAGTTTATTACTGCGATCCACACCATTCCAGCTAATGCAGATGCTGGATTTCCGATCTTTACGGACAATGATTCCTTCCCTGCAATTCGTGAAACAGACAACACTCCAGATGCTGATACCGATGTTCCAATCGTTCGAGCAATGCTTTTCACGACTACTGGATCAGTATTCTTTGTCGACGACGGAGACAAAGAATTCTCGAGTGTATCTGCACTTCCAGCCGACGGATTAGCAAAAATCACGACAGATGAAGATAGTACATTTAAGCTTGTTTTAGCTACCAACGAGGCAAAGTTTGGAGGGAAAGCAGCAGCAGCTCAGCTAACAAGATCTAGAATATACTCCGCTTCTTTAAACCCAGACAACGTAAACTATATCGGAAAAGTTTTAAACACTGATCCAAAAATGTTTCAAAGAGAAAAGCACCTGCTTTACTTGGATTTACCAGTTGAAGATTCTTTGGCAACAATTGTTGCAGACTCAGCCGGAAAAATTGCAATTATGTCTGGCTCAACAAACACGAGTTCGGTGCTTCCTAGCTCTTGGACCGGTATAAACACAGCTCCATCTAGAATGTTTAGAGATCTATATGGAAGATTTGATACAAGATACCAAGCACCGAAAACTACTAAGTTTATTTCTCAACCATTTGGAAAACTAGAGTTCAACCTGTTCCATTTTGAAGCACTAAGTGATGGAGATTACGCAAACTCCAAATGGAAAGTTTCAATTGATAACTTAAGAGCATCTACAGATCCAAACTACAAATACGGAACTTTCGAGGTGCAAATTAGAGATTTTGAAGACACAGATCAAAATCCTGAAATCCTTGAGAGATACACAAACGTTACATTAGATCCAAAATCGGAAAGATTTATTGGAAGAATGATTGGAGACAAAAAGGTAAAATACAACTTCGATGCCGCAGACGAGGACGAAAGAAGACTTGTTATTTCCGGAAAATATCCAAACAAGAGTTTAAGAGTAAGAATTGTCATCGATGACGCTATTTATAGGAGAGAAGTTCCATACGAAGCGCTTCCCTTTGGGTTTAAAGGTGTTCCAGTGTTAAAAACAAACCCACTTGGAATTTACACGCAAGGCGGTGCAACCACCTCTCCAAGGCTTGTAGGCGTTGGTGCTGGAATTCAAAAATCCGATGCTAACACTGGTCACAATGGAGCGATGCTTCCACCTATCCCAATGAGATTTAAGTGCACGAAGAGCGCGCTGTCCTCCACTCCTGATTATGTAGGAGCAAAAGGGTCCAAGGAAAGAATCGATGCTAGACTTTATTGGGGAGTACAGTTTGAAAAAATCGGTTCTAACCCACTAAATGCAAATGTGACCCAAAAGCCGAATCCTCTTATCAAGGCGTACACAAAGTTTCACGGCATTGATAAGCTTGATGTTTTACACGATGAGGGCGAAGCCGATACATTCAACAACAATAAGTTTTCTTTGGCAAAAGTTGCGCTGTACAATCCGCTAGATGGTAACGGTCATATTTCGGCTGTTACAGGATCTGCTGCAGAACACATGCTAGACGCTTCATATTTACGAAATGGTGTTGTAGATGCGAAAACCTACACGGTTAAAGATCCTATTAGTGAGGTTGAACGTATTTCTTTGGCAACCCTAGTAAATTCATCTTCGGTTGTATTTAATAGGTTTACAAGCTTTGCGAAATTCAACAATATTTTCTATGGTGGATTTGACGGACTCAATATTCTTGACCCCGATATCTCTGTACTAAACGATCAATCTTCTTCAACCGAGTCTACATACGGTGGTAAAGCCGGCGACGACTTCACCGGTGGATTAGCGCTTTCGGGATCAGATGACGGCAAGCTTTCTGGTTCTGGTAAGAAAAACAATGTGATCGCTTCTTATAGAAAAGCCATTGAGATTATGACTGACTCTATGACCGTTAAAACTAACCTTCTTGCTGTGCCTAATATCAGGGACTCTTATGTTACGGACTATGCCTCTAACAGGACTAGAGACTACTCTATGGCTATGTATCTGATGGACGTTGCATCGTACGATGAATCTGGAAACAGATTGTTCATTAACTCATCTGGAACGCCAGATGTTGATCAAACGGCAGAAGCGCTGGAAGGAAGAGTGTTTGACAACAACTACACGGCAACTTATTTCCCAGATGTATTCATTACTGATCCGGTTAATAACAGACGCGTCCTTGTTCCGCCCTCTATTGCGGCATTAGGGGCTCTAGGATACAACGATTCGGTATCTTATCCTTGGTTCGCACCAGCTGGTTTCAACCGCGGTGGATTAACGTTTGTTGAAAACGTGAAAGTAAGACTTTCTTCTGGCGATAGAGATACGTTATATGAATCAAGAATCAACCCAATTGCAACATTCCCAGATGGTGGATTTGTAATCTTTGGTCAGAAAACGCTGCAAATGGCAAAATCTGCTCTAGATAGAGTGAATGTTAGAAGACTTCTTCTGGAAGTTAAGCGTCAAATCATCGAGATTGCAAACCTTATCCTCTTCGAACAAAATACTCCTGAAACAAGACAGCGATTTGTTAATCTCGCTGCGCCAAGACTTGCGCTTATTCAAGCACAGGCAGGCATCGAGTCATTCAGGGTTATTATGGATGATACAAACAATACTGAGCAAGACAGAGAAGAAAACCGCCTAAATGGTAAAATCGTGGTCGTTCCGACCAGAGCAATTGAATTTATTTCAATAGATTTTATTATTACTAATGCGGGTGTTGCTTTTGAATAATACTTATGAAACAGATATAGGAGCTTAAATTATGGCTGAACAAGTTTTTAAAAGTCCAGGTGTTACTACAAGAGAAATTGATCTTTCGGGTCCTGGCACCGTTTCACCTCAAGGAATTCCTGCGGGTGTTATCGGAACTGCCCAGAAGGGGCCGGCTTTCGTCCCAGTAACATTTGCGACGTACAAGGACTTCGTAACGAAATTCGGAGGAACGGATGGTAAATTATTCGGACCAATGGCTGTTTCGGAGTGGATGCGAAACGCAAGAGCAGGAACTTATCTTAGAGTTCTTGGAATTGGTGACGGAAAACAAAGAAATACAGATGGAACAGTAACAAATGCTGGTTTCACGGTTGGTGGACAACAGATACAAGCAAATGGTAATACAGGGGTTAATCCTTACGCTACTGCAACGGTATCTAGCGAAGTTCAAGCTGCTGCAAATGCAGTAACTACAGATGCTAAACCAACTCTGACAATCGCCGGCGTCGACGGTACTAAACTTAAGACTGGTGATGGTGGAGTTATCTCTGCAGGAACAAGTGCTTCTGGTGGTGGTCTTTATATTACCATGCCAAACAATAACCTGTTGGATGACATGATTATTAGAATTACGTTTCCAACCGGATTTACTGATTCTGCAGGCACACAGTTAGCAACACATGATATTACATTAAGAAAAGAAGCCGACATTTCTGGAAACACTGTTACTGGAGCAAAAGTCGAATTATCCATCCAAGATGGTGGTGGAGGTAATCTTACAGTTGAACAGGTAGCAAACCTAATAGTTCAAGCAATAAAAAGAGATTCATCTTTCGACCCTGCCACAAACGGAAAAACATCTAATAACTCATATGCAGCAACCATTAAATACGGTTCTGATTGGAAGATATCTGCTTCAACTGGTGGCGGCGATTTAGACAGTGTTTTGGTTGCTCAGGTACTAACCGACAGTGCAAACCGTGGTGTTAAAATTCAGTTCCGCGGTTCTCAATCAATGTCAGGATACTGGGGTAACCCAGGAAGATGGGGTGGAGCAGTGCAAGATACTACTTCTCGCTTGTCGGTCATTGACTCTGGTGCCAACCAAGCAGACAAACTCGCCGCCAACGCTTCCGGCGCCGGCGCTACTGCAGTCCAGTCTGCCACAGCGGGAAATGCAACCAGTGCTTCAACATTGATTGTAACCAAACCTGGTGGCGCAGCTACTACAATAACAGCCAACGCCGCAGCTAATACTGTAGCTGGATTTATTGTTGGTCATAACGCAACCGCCACCGGTACAAATATTAAAACATCAGTAGATCTCATCTCGGGTATTTCTGCCTCTGGAACTTCTACAGTAACGTTGACTAGTGATTCCGGCAATACTTACAATAGTGGCGGTGGTACAGCAGATTATGGAAATGATGCCAAAATCTCTTTTACTTCTTTACAGTCAGGTACTGTTGCAACAGTCCAAGGATCAGGATACACAACCGCAGGGACGGATGTTAACTTCACCGGCGGGGCTGCCGATTCTTCTACTTTGACATTTACGGGTGTCCCTTTAGAAAATTCGTCATTCTCGATTGTCTTTGGTGGCGTTACTCGCGTGTTTGTCTTAGGAACAGACACTGGACAGATTGATATTTCTGGCGTCACTACGGCTGCCGGTGTAGCGGAAGCAGTTGCAGATCATCTTACCGGAGCAACCCCAGCAGAGAATACTCCAACTGCAGTTACTGCTCGTGGTCATACTAGTGCAACGTTAGCGTCAGCAGCCGCGGCTTATAGTGATCAGCTAGTTGTAAAATGGGCCGCCGGAGTTGTAACAATCCTAGATGATGACGCCGATTCAACAAAAACCGCATTAACGCTTTCAGAAACAGACGTTGCTGGATTAGCTGCAGGATTAGGTCGTACATACTTCCTCTCCGCGGTTATGGAAGATAAAAACAGTTCTGGATATATGTCTGGATCTGGATTGACTTCTGGTGACAACCCGATTCTAAGAGGTGTTATAATGGTTGCTTCTGGTTGTGCTCTAGGATTATCTGGGTGGAACGGAAGCAGATTAGACTCAGTTTCTTCGTTTGCTTATGATGACTTTGGAGCTAGCTATGACGCTGGACACCAGGTTGGATGCGTAGATTTAAGAGCAAATGGTGACGAAAACTTTGTAATGTTCCTGAATGGATTTACAAACACATCTAAACACCAGGCGATTCTTACTGCCTCTATGAATCCAAAGAGTCCAAACTATTTCTCAAAGGTCTTTAACACTGACCCAACAAAAATTGAGGAAACTGGACACCTTTTATACGCTCACTATGATGTCCCATCTCATATTTGCGGAATTGCTGCAAGAGACATAGGCGGAACTAGCACGGCCGATGAAAAGTTTGTAGATGTTTATCACAGACTTCTCCTCCAATCCGGATCTTTGGCCAGAGACACTATGGGTAGCAGTACGCATTATAATCCTAACTTTGAGGGTTTCGAGGATAGGTTCAAGCACGCAATCTCTCCATATGTCATCTCTCAGACTTTGGGTACAGCTCCGAAAAACCTGTTTAGATTCCACGCTCTAGATGCTGGAACCGCAGGAAACACACAGTACAAAATCTCTATTGCTAATGTCAAAAAATCGACTGACCCTGTTTCTGATTACGGATCATTCGATCTATACATTCGAAGCTATTCCGATTCCGACGAAGAATTGGCAATTTTAGAAAAATATACCGGCGTAGATCTTAATCCATCGTCAGAAAGGTATATTGCCAGACTTATCGGAACTCAAAACGTGTACTTTGATTTTGACAAACAGACCGCAAATCAAAAATTAGTTATCGATGGACTATATCCAAATAGATCTCAATACGTAAGAATTGAGGTTGTTGATGATATTGAAAATGCGGTTATGGAGCCTACGGCGCTTCCGTTAGGATTTAGAGGTAAAAAACACCTTGCAATCGATGGTACCAAGCCCTTAGGCGCGCTGGACAACTCTTCAGTAGCTGGTATTACAGAGGCAAATCTTGATGACGGTGTTAGAGAACCTCCGGTTCCACTTAGAACGAATGTTACCCAAGGTAAAGGAAGCACTTCTAAAGTTGAGTCTAGATATTTCTGGGGAACACAATTTGAGCTTCAGGATAGAGCAGATGAACTTAACAAGTCTACTGTACATGCATCAATAATTGATAACTTTACAAAATATTTCCCATCATACGGTACGTACCCCGCACTTGTTGGAGCTAATGAAAACACAGCAGCTACAGCCGGCGGAACAAACCTGGATTCAGACCTATATAACTACAACATGTTTACACTGGAACGTGTCTGGGCAAAATGTAAGTCTGCAAGTACAGCAAATGCTGTTGATCCTCGTGAATGGGTTGAGGCAGTATATTGTCGTTCCGGCTCTGCTCCAGGCGCTGGAGACATGGTGGAGACCAATGGCGAAACGCACAAAACAGCAGCAAATGGATATAGATTCTTAGATGTTTCTAAAGATTTTGCTCAGCAGGCATCCAGAAGATATTACAAGTTTAGTTTCTTTATGCAAGCCGGCTTTGATGGATTAAACATTTATAGTAAAGATATTTCTGAAATGACAAATCCAGCTGCTCATAGAGAAATGGCAAACGCCACAACATTGGGCGGTGCTGAAGCCAGTACGGTCGCAGCATACAGAAAAGCCTTAGATATTATGGCTGAAAAATCCGATGTTGATGTACAGATTCTTGCAATCCCTGGAATTAGAGAGCCTGGAATCACCGATTATGCTATCGACAGAACGGAAGAAAGATTCGATGCTCTTTATGTCATGGATATTCAAGAGTGTGAACACGCTGGAACACTTGATTCAAACATAGTTACAGGAAGTGTTCAGGAAATCAGTGTTGCAAACACTGTATCAAAGCTTCAAGATAGAAACTTAGATACCTCGTTTGCTGCAGCATATTTCCCCGATGTCGTTGTTGTCGACGCGGATACAAACTCAAACGTTCGTACTCCTCCATCGGTTTCAGTATTAGGGGCATTGTCCCTAAACGACACGGTCGCACATCCCTGGTTCGCGCCAGCTGGTTTTACTCGAGGCGCATTGTCTTCTGCACTAGAATCTCAGGTAAAACTTTCGCGAATCAACATGGATGCTCTTTACGAGGTTGATATTAATCCTATTACATCGTTCCCAACCTCTGAAGGAGTGGTTGTTTTCGGCCAAAAAACCTTGCTTCAAGCTCAGTCTTCTCTAGACAGGGTTAACGTAAGGCGTCTTCTAATCGATATTAGAAGAAAAGTTAAGAAGGTTGCAAACAAAATTCTTTTCGAACCAAACCGAGACACAACACTCGCAAGATTTTCTGCAGCTGTTCAACCGATTCTTACAACTATCCAAGCTCAGCAGGGTCTAGATAGATTTAAGGTTGTGATTGACACTACGACAACTACACAACAAGATGTTGAAAACAACACAGTTCGTGGGAAAATCTATTTGCAACCAACAAGAGCTGTAGAATTTATATCTCTAGACTTTGTTGTTACAAATGCTGGCACAGAGATTTAAGGAACGTAATAGTTATTAATAAGCACAAAATTGACAGGAGTTAAAAAATGGCTGAAACATTATCCGTACAGGACATGCTACCAAATAAGTTTGAACCTAAAAGAAAGAATAGGTGGATTTTCGCAATCGAAGGTTTAGATTCTTTCCTGATTAAAACTGCAGCGCGTCCTAACATCACTATTGAAGAACAAGAAATTCAATTCATGAACAGCAGACGCTACGTTGCAGGAAAAGCAAACTTTGATGCTTTAAGTGTAACTCTTCACGATCCAATCGCGCCATCAGGTGCACAACAGGTTATGGAATGGGTAAGAACTCATTACGAATCCGTTTCAGGTCGTGCAGGCTATGCAGATTTCTATAAAAGAGACTGCCAGCTTAAATTAGTAGACCCCATCGGGACCGTTATTGAATTATGGGATATCAAAGGATGCTTCCTAACAAACGCATCTTTTGGAGATCTATCATACGAAGACGGCGCACCAATGGAAATTAGCTTGTCCATCAGATTTGATAACTGTGTGCTTCAGTACTGATAACTTTTCTTAAAAAAAGTAAAACCGGTATCCTCTTCGTAAAAGAGGAGGGTGCCTGTTTTATATATTTTGCTTTTTTTGTATACAAAGCAACTTTTTCCCTATAGATTCACTATAGGGATTTTTCGTTTCTACATACTTATTTATGTTGAATTAAATTTCAAGTTCGAGTAAATAATTTTTTTAAGTTAAGGGAGTACAAATGGCCAAACGAAGAAAAGGAAATGATGTTTTTTCAGGTGATGCTGGAGAGTCTCAGGCACAAGGCTGGGCTGGACCTGTAGGAAACATAATGAAAGATGAATTTGGTTTAGATATTGCGTCTGAATCTGTTCCTCTTCCGTCAAAAGGGGTTGTCTACCCAATAGATTCTCCTCTATATGGCAAAGAGACAATTGAAATTAGGGCGATGACAGCCAGAGAAGAAGATATTTTGACTTCAAAGGCACTGATCAAGAAGGGTACGGTTATTACCGAACTGTTAAGATCTTGTATTGTTAACAAATCTATCAATCCAGATGACCTGTTAATTGGAGATCGAAACGCAATCATGACTGCCTTAAGAATTACAGGATATGGCGCAAGCTATGTCGTGGAAGTTGGTTGTCCGTCGTGTGGAGAGAAATCAAAACAAGACTTCAATTTATCAGAGCTTCCAATCACTAGGCTTCAGCATCCTCCAGTTGCGGATGGTGCAAATGTTTTTGAGTGCAAAATCGACGATAAAATTACCATTAGATATCGATACTTAACAGGTAGGGATGAAGCCGCAATTACACAGCAGCAGGAAAGAAAAAGAAAACAAGGATTCCAGGGCGATAATCTTATTACAACAAGGTATACTAATCAGATTGTTTCCGTTAATGACATCAACGATCGCACAAAGATTTCTATGTTCGTTCAAAAGATGCCAACAAGAATTTCTACAGCCCTCAGAAAACACATGGACGAAAACGAACCAGGTATCGAAATGAAGTCTGATATGAGATGTCCTCACTGTTTTGAGGAGTCGGAGGTCTCCATGCCGCTCGGGGCCGCATTTTTTTGGCCTGAATCCTAGTGACAAAGAGATATATCTAGAACATGCGTTTTTAATGATGTATTATATGGGCTTTAGTTTTGTAGAGTGCTATAATATACCGATATGGCAGCGAAGATGGTTCATCACTAGATTAAATGAGGAAATCAAGAAATCAAGAGATGGTGACGGAGCAACAAGAGCAGCCCACCAAAATGACGCAGGAACTAGAGAAATGATGGGTCGCCAAAGGTCACAAGTGCCGGCGAAATTAAGAAGATTTACGTAAGAGTTGTACAACCCATTAGAGGGAAGTAAATTATTAATACTTTGAACGCAAAATTTATAATTTATTAATAGACTTAAGTGAAAAATCGGCTGGGTTCAAAGGGTCGATTTAGTAACTTTCTTCTCCGGTGTTTTCTATGGATGATAAAACTTTTGAAGGATTAATTGTTTTAGAATATCTTAAGATTGGAATAATACCGTTCTTTCCAAAGAAAAATAATCTTCCAATCAATTCGGTTCTCCCAGAATCAGATGTGAGTCCAAAGAGAAAATTTAGAAAATTATATAAAAAAGCAAGAAAAAAATTTTATTCTAAATCGAGCCTGGTTTATGTAGAAAAAAAATATGGAGCTGCAGGTCAAAATCCAACTCCCTTACAGATGGCTCGTAGAAAACACCTGGTGTGGAAGTACATATCCCTAAAAGTCAAAACGAACAATAGCTAATAGTGTTCTAGAATATTCATAAAAGGCCAGAGATTATCCCTCTGGCCTTTCTTTTTTGTTATACGCGCTACTGCATTACTAAAAGTCGGAATGAGCCTCTATCGCGATTAAAATATCTTGAAAATAATGTATAAACCAATTTCAGATATTATAATATATACACAGGCAACAAAGAGGAAAAAGTGAAAATCAAAGAACTCAAAAAAGGTATGCTACTTACGCCAGCTGGAGATAACGAGTGTTTTTCTGTATGGGGAAACGGGCTAGAGGGAGCTAATTCAAGATGGGTCAAAGTAAGAACAAGGCCATCAAGAAATTGGCCAAACTATGGCGGTGAACGTATTTGTGAAACAAAGGTTATGATGTATCTTGGAACAAAAAAAGATTTAAATTTAAATGTTATGTGGACGGATAAATTCGTGTTAATAGAAAACGAGATAGTGGGAGTAGATCCAGCGGCTTGGAGAAGAATTAAAACTGTGACATCACAAGAAAAAAATGGATAAATCACTAGAGGTTTTGGAGGAGATTTACCTTAAAGAAACTCCATGCGTTGATGATGTTATAGATGATCATTCTGAAGAAATAGTTAGGTATATTTTAGATCTTAAGCTAGTTGATTGGTTCATGAACGAAAATCAAGATCCTGTCTTAAAAATTACAAATAAAGGAATTGGGCTTTTAAAAGAGTATGAAATAATTGATTAAAAACTTAAAAACTGTGTAGAAAGGCTCCAGTAGTGTTACATTATATATGTAAGAAAAAACAAAGGAGCTTACATGTTCGATCAAGAAAAATACCTCAACACTCCCAGCCTCAACCGCAACGACGTTAACAAGTTTGGCTGGAAAGTAGGAGACATTCTCCACGCCGGCAGTTCTGTCCGCGCAAACGGCTACAACTACTGTGGCTACGAGGAGATGGATATCCCATTCGGTACTCGGGTTCGCCTTATCGGCATCAAGCAAACCGACTTGAATGCTCGCTGGAATAATGGCAATGGGGATGTCTACATCGACTTCCAGTGTGTCGATCTCAAGAATCCTGACGGAACGCCTGTCACTTGCGGTAATCGTCACGCCTGGTCTCTTCTAGAAGCTAACCCTGACCACATGGTGGCGCCTGACGGCTCTGGTGAACTTGGTATGGTTCGCAACGAAGTCTGGTACAGCTATGCTAAGAAGCCTGGTATCGAGACTGATTACACACAACCCTGGACAGAGCAACGCGCTCGGTCTATTGAGCTTGCGGAGGTGGCGTAATGAAAGATATTAAGATTATGTTTTTGCACGGCCTTGAAGGCACACCAGAAGGATCAAAGCCTACATTTCTCAAAGGAGAGGGGTACCGGGTAGTCGCGCCGGCTCTGCCAAAAGACGACTGGGAGTTAAGTGTTCGTCGAGCAGAGGATTGTTTCCTAAACTTTCGTCCGGACATCGTTGTCGGAAGTAGCAGAGGCGGAGCAATCGCCGCAGCATTCCCTACAGGGCATGTTCCAAAAATCCTCATTGCTCCAGCATGGAAAAAGTTTAGGCTTAAAAATCTACATGTTGAAAATACAACTACGGTTTTACACTGTAAAAACGATGAACTGGTAGAATACACTGACAGCGAAAGGCTTCAGGATTTAGGGTGTAGACTAATCGAATGTGGAACTTGTCACAGAATGAGTGATCCACACGCACTAGAAGAACTACTTAAAACAGTAAAATTCCATAGTAAAAACGAGGTTTAAATGAGTAACCAAGATAAATTTATTTTTTCAGCCGCATTTTTGGTGATGCTAGTATTTTGTACATGGGCCACGTTAGAGCTAGGTGCAATTTTATCAGGAGTAATTTAACATGCTATTATGGATTGTGTTTTTCGTTTTCTTTTATTGGCTTTTTGGAAAGTTTGAAGACGGTGAATAATAAAATATAAAATATATACAAAGGAGTATAAAAATGCAAAAAGGAGATCTATTAAAGAGTAAATCAACCGGAGAATTAGCAACTATTATTTCAAAGCCTTTTACAAAGCTTTTTAGAGATGCTAGTGATTGGGAAGCTGCACGACACGGGTTTGACTGCGCTACGGCTGCAACTGCTATCCGTATAATGTTTTTAAAAAATGGCTTTGAAAAGACATTTAAACAATCAACACTTCGAAGAAATTTTGAAGTTATTGAGGATTCAAATTGCGAAGAAAAATCAAAATAGGAGACTTGATTTGTTATAATGCTGCAGGTTCTAAAGATAAAACTTTGGGACTTGTTTTAGGATTTAAGCCACCCCAGATCAGTCAAAATTACGTGTGCATATTAGTGCAGTGGTGTGTTATTTCAGAATACATGCCTAGAAAAGAATGGGGCTATTGGACAGGCGAGGACTACACAACCGGAACGCAAAAAGTCTCAGCAGGAGAATTTGCTTGGCACAAATTTGGATCTTGGTTTGAAATAGCTCCAGATTCAAAATAAATTTTGAACATTTTAATTATCCCCAATATAGTTTTCATATGATTGACGTTATGGAAGCAAAAGTTGGGGATTGTTGTTATTTCTTACTGAGAAACGAAAGAAAGATCAAATTCGGAACAATAGTCAGAGTTATAAGAAGAGAATCTTGCGTTGCGGTTACGGAAGTAATAGATTCAAAATACCATGTAGTGTGGCAAGAAAACGCAGCATGGGAAGAAAAGGAATTAAAAGGGCAAAAGTGGAAGGAACCACATAATTATCACCGAGATATTCCGGAGGTTCCTCATGAAAAAAGCCCTAATGAAGGAAAGCGTACTGTTCATAACAGGACGAAGAGAAAAAATAGCACTAAACGGACCAAAAAAACAAACAAAAGCGTACGTTAACGTTCTAGTTGCTAGCAAGAAACTCTACGAAGCATTAGATGATCCCTCTATTCGTTTGTCGGAAATAGAGAAGCTCGTAGAAGCAAAAAATACATACGCTAAAAAATACAAAAGTTCTACAGGAAACATTTGGCCCTTCTGATTTAAGATAATAACAAGGGTTTTTTCTCTTTTAGATATTTATCTAATGAGTTATTGAATGTTTTCGAGGTAGAATAATTGGCTGGCGATATATCATCAGAAGAACTTGGTAAACAAGAAGCGCTTTTATCAGCTATTAAAGGACTATTAGAGGGTTCTGCAGATGCTGGAAATCGCGCCGCAGATGCCATGTCTAGACAAGCACAACAGGCAGCAGCTATAAAAGGTGCTCTGTCTGGACTGTTTGAACAGAGCGCTGGTGGTGCAAACCAATTTGGTAGTAGCTTGGAGGGTGCAGCTGAAGCAGCCGGTGAAGCAGCCAACAAAACAGACGCGATGAACGAAGCAATTAAGGCTTTGACCGGAAACCAAAAAGACGCGGCAAAATCAACTACAGAAACCAATAAAAACCTAAAAAAATCAGCTGGCGCGGCTGCAGCAGCATCCGCAGCCTATGCAGGTCTAAATGGAGCCTTAGCAGGGCTCAAGTCTGGGTTTAATTTACTTTCGGCTGGTATTACTGCAGTTTGGGACATTTCAAAGGCAGCCGTTGGAGCAGTATTTGGAATATGGAAAGGATTAACAAAGGCTGCAAATAACCTGCATAAAGCCGGCGCTGCAACCAGAGAAGCGTATGAAGGAGTCAGAGAAGAATTTGGTTCTCTGGCAAGCAATGAAGGCGCGGCTGTACTGGAAATTCAAAAAGGAATGGCCAAATCCGGAGGGCTATTGGCAGCTTCCGGAAGAAGCGTATACGGAACGTTTGGTAATTTAGCAGATAGACTAAAAGCCGCCGCAGAAATTGCAAAAGGTGCAGGTCACGAATTTACCATGCTAAAAGACATTTTCATAGAAAATGCAAGAGAGATGGTATATCTTCAAAAGGCTACGGGTATTTCTTCAGAGTCGATGACAAAATTGGCAGCCGATGCAAAACGGACCGGAAAAGACATGGGAGAGGAGCTAGGAAAAATAGCTTCGGTAACCGTTGGCCTATCAGATAAATTTGGTGTTTCTGCAAAAGTAATTGGAAAAGGCTTTGACGAAATGACCAAGGATACTGAAAACTTTGGTCATCTTGCTCCAAAGACTCTGTTGGCTACTGCAACATACGCAGCCAAGCTTGGTGTTGAAGTCAAGGCACTAACCGGATTAATGGACAAATTTGATACATTCGAAGGTGCAGCTGAAGCTGCTGGTAAATTAAATGAAATGCTAGGCATGAACATCGACACGATGGAGATGCTACACGCAGATAATCCAGCAGAACGAATGGATATGATTAGAAAAGCATTTGAGGATACTGGAAAGTCTGTAGAAGACCTAAACAGACACGAATTAAAAGCAATGTCAGAATCTTTGGGCGGAATGCCAGTTGACCAACTAAAGAACGCTTTAGCCATGCCAACTGACGACATGAATTTCGATGAAATTGCAGCAGAAGCCGAGGCAGCCCAAGAGCAAATATCCCCAGAAGAAGCAATGAAGTCTTTAGGGGAAAACATTAAAAAATTGACCAAAGCAATGTCGCAAATGAGTGACGGCGGTTTTTGGGCAAACTGGAAAAAGGGTGTTGGAGACGGGCTTTCAAGATCAAAAGGATTTAGAGACATTCTAAAGACAGTTGGTAAAGCGATGAAAGCATTTTATCAATCTGGTCGCAGAGTTGGAAAGATTTTAGGAAAATTATTCGAAGAAACAGGGCCGTTCGGAAATATGGTCAAGGCCTTCAAAGAATTACTTTCATTAGAAAAAATAAACGTCTTTTTATCAAAAGTTGAAGGTGCATTTAGTACTTTAATGGAAGAACTCAAGACTGACCCTGGAAAAGCGGTCGAAAACTTCCTAAACAAAATAAAAGAGGCGTTTGTAGAATGGACCGGAGGAATGTCAGGTCCAGGTGGAACATTAGTAGAAGGCCTCAAAAACGGATTAATCGCAGCAATTAAAATTGTTGGAGACATGGCTCCTAAAATCCTTTCAGGAGCTGCAAAATACATTCAGCAATTTGCCGACGCCCTAGGAGGTGCTTTCCAAGAAGGAGGCGCTGTCAACGCAGCAGGTGAAGGAATAGGTGGAGCACTAGTTGAAGCCTTTAACAAGATCAAACCGGTAGTCGTAAATGAATTGCTTCCAGCTATCGGATCACTTTTTGGGGTTCTTTGGGATCTTGCAAAACCGATAGTCATGCCAATCGTTACAAAAATGTTCCTGTTCATGATTACAAAAGGTATGATCACAGCCATGGCCGCATCGTTAGCTTCTGCAGGTGTTAAGGCTGGTATTGAAATGTTAGCCAAAAAATTCTCTGCACAAACAGCCGCAGTCGGAACACCCGCAAAACCAAAACCACCTGGGACGGGAGGACTAGGAGATTCCGCAGAAGGACAAGGTAGTTTTATTAAAGCGCTAGCTAAAATCAGCCCTAAGGATATTGCAAAAGCAACAGTTAACTTATTCTTAATGGGAGCTGGGTTTGTAACAGCTGCTGCTGGTGTTGTACTTGTTATGGGAACGGTGTTTTATGGGGCAGTCGCAGCAACAGGCTTAGGACCTGGCGACTGGGCTCTATTGGGATTAGTAATGATTCAAATTGGTGTTGCAATGGGTGGTGCTTATGCAATGATCAAGGGCGGAGAAAAAATTGGAGAAATTCCAAAATCTGCTTATAAACAGGCTGCAATAGGCCTAGCCGCCGCCGCAGTAACCATCGCCGTCGCTGGACCAGTATTTGTTGGTGCCCTGGCCATATTTGGTGCGGCTGTCTCCGCATTTAATCTAGACTGGTTACAAATTGGAGAGGCATTGATAGCGTTAGGACTGGCAGTCGGAGCTTCAGTAGGGCTTATCATGGCCGCTGCTCTAGTTGGTCCATTAGTATCTGGTCCGCAATTGGCAATTATCGGCGCAGGTCTCTTAGGGTTAGCTGGTGCTCTTGTAATTGGTGCACCAGCCATGGTCGCAGCCTTAGGTGCCATGGGTTGGATCATTTCCAAAATTAATCCAGATTGGGTACAAATTGGGGAAGGGCTGTTGGCAACCGGTGTCGCAGTTGGCGCAGCAGGGGCACTGATATTGGCAGCATTAGGAATCGGTTCTCTTCTTATGAATCCAGTCACACTAACTATGATCGGAGCTGGTTTTGTTGGGCTAGCAGCCGCATTAGCCTTAGGAATGCCGGCAATGGTTGGAGGGCTATTTTTGGTTCAAAAAGCAGCCAAAGCAGCAGATTTAGACTACAAAATGCTATATAAACTAATGCCTCTACTGGGTATGGTACTGGGTGTCATGACCGGTCTTCTTTGGGCGTCTGTAAAGGTTGGAAAATTCTTTTTGAACCCTCTATCAGCAGTAGGTTTTGGAGCCGCTGCCATCGCTGGATATGCCATGCTCCATCTTTTCTTTAAAAAGGCATTCCCAATGCTTTTAGATGTACTTAAGAAAATTAACGATATACCAGTTGCAGACCCTCAAGGGTTAAAAACAAAAGTGGAAATGCTTGAGAAAATTATTAACGCAATGATGCCTATGGTAGACGTTGGTATGAGAGCAGCAGAATTTGCAGAAAGAAACGCATCGACAGGCTGGGGTCCGTGGAAGAAAACAGACACAAAGAAACTAGCAAAAATTATGGATAAAATCCAGGATTTCACAACAGGCGTTTTAGGGTCAGTAAAATCCGTTATCGATTCTATTAAGGGTTTAATCACGGTGTTTGCAGGAATGTCAGTAGAACAAATGGAAAAAATGTCTGTAGTAGCTGATATTCTTGGAGCAGTGGCTAAATTAGCTGCAGGGATGATTGGACCAATGGCTTCAATCTCCAAACTACCAAAAGAAGCATTTGAAAACGGCGCAGATGTCGCAGATATTGCCAAGGCTATGGGAGAAGCAGTAAAGATGATCCTAGATTCTGTCGGCGATAATATGAAAAATATTATCGACAAAATTATTAGTATCGCAGAAGGAATTAAAGACCCTAAAAAACTTAAGCCAAAAATGGATATTGTTGTTGCCGCCATGGGCGCCCTGGCACAACTATTTAGCGGTATCGGACAAGTAATGCAGATGATGACCGGTAAAAAACTAGAATCTAGAGTGTCATCATTTGATGATGGAGTCATGTCAGATGTAACTACATATGAGCAAGTAGAAGTAGAAACTTTTGACAAGGGCGGTAAAAAACTAAAAGACGCATTAAACCTTATGGCTTCTTTATTCCAAGGTAAGTTTTTAACGCAGCTTAAGACCGTTTTTAAAGGAATGGAAACCATTGCAAACTCTATAACCATTAAGAAAGATCAAACGGCAGCAGCGTTGGATGCAGTAGGAATGATTCCAGGCATCACTGCCGGAATTCAGCAAGTCTCCAAAGCGAAATTGCCGGCAACTTGGGAGATTAGAAATGCATTCAGCAAAGTAAAAGTATACGTTTGCGAGATGATAGATGTTTTTGGAAGGATAGCAACCACCAAAGACGTCGCAGAAGCTGCAAAACGCGGACTGACAACGCTCGATCAAGCTCAGCGGGTGTTTACTAAAACATTCGATCCTGGTAAGATCAACAAGATGTTTGATGGTACAGCTTCGTTCAAGAAAAGATATCTACAGGCTTGGGCAAACAGCACAACGCCGTACGACGTGGCCTACCAGATTGTCGCTGAGTCAATTGCAATCGCGGACCTGATGCAGGGATTAGATCTAGGCGAACAACAAATTAACTTGGTCAAAAAGCATGGTTCAATCTTAGGTATTAATAACGATGGTCCAAAAGAAATATCGATCGTTACAAAGGGTGTTAACGTTAAATTACACGTAGACTTCCAGCTCGACAGCAAAGATCTCGCACTTGGAATATCTAAGGGTGCTCAAGGAGAATCATTCTTCCAAGTCACGGAAGCCGGACAAACGGCGTTTAACAACATGGAAAGCTAATAGGGTTTAAAAATGTCAGAAAAAATTGAAAAAGAATTTCCAGGAGCAGAAGAAGCATACAATATCTATAATTTGATAATGTCTATGCCAGAAACACATTTGGCTTTGGGTAAACTAGCTCCCAAAGCCCGCGAGGAAATGGAAGAATATATTCTGGGTATGTCATACGAATTACAGAAGGATGTAGATAATTTTAAATCAAACCTCACACCGGAATCAGCACAAGAAATAATAAAAGGACTAGTCG
This sequence comes from Methylococcaceae bacterium TMED69, assembly GCA_002170535.1. GTDB lineage: Bacteria > Pseudomonadota > Gammaproteobacteria > TMED69. Next base: position 15,814 of record NHDW01000006.1, on the reverse strand, counting down.
AAGATGTCAAATGATCCGAACAACAACACTTCTCCACAGCCTCAGCCGGTTATAATCGACAACGCTGATCTCTCTAAAGAAAGGAAGGACACGTTGGGCGGTTATTTATCTTCTGTAACCCGTGGAGAAGGTTCGGATTATGAATACGGAAGAAACGAACAAGGCAAGGAAAGTAAGAATTATTATCCATTGGAATATGATGCTACAGACGTCCAAGACATTTCGCTTTATGACAGAGTTACTGGATTACCATCAGAGCTAACAACCCCAAACAACAATCAATTTTCTTATTTAGAATCAATTAGATCAGTTGAGGAAGAAGCGGTAAATCATTTTAATAATTTAGCCAACGGCGGTAATCCCGGGCATGGCAGCGTTAGCGGAACCTTTGAAAATTCTAGAGAAAAAATAGATAAAAACTCTCAGGAAAACCATACTATTTTAAATCGCCTTGGAGTACAGGATCCAGCTCCAATTTCAGAAGTATTGAGAATGAATCGTTTTACAAGAGATTCTGATGGCCAAACACGAGATAGATTTAAAAGAACCTATTTTGAAAACTTTACAGATATCAACGCGCGTGAATCGGGATCTTATTCTACAGAATCTCCAGACGAATTTAAAAGACTAGCTAGCATCGGTAGATCCTTGATGCTGGCAGCAACCGGAGATAAAAAACCTTCAGAAACATTGTCATCAGCAGAATCAGGTGTTGGAGACAATCAAGGTTTTTCCGGATTAAGTGGAATTATGAAAGGAGCGTTTGGAAGCTTAACTTTCGACGACAATGCCGGATCTGTGCCACTGGGTACAGATAAGATTAACATCGCTAATTTTAACGCAAAAGCTCACCACTTGCCAGATTCAGATATCAGCGTAAAATCATCTAACTACACGAAAGAATCATACGGCCAGCTCAATTCCTATATGGAAGATTTTCAAAGCAAGGCAATGTTTGAACAATCTATGGCCGGAATGTTTGCTGCATTAGGAGTGTCTTTACAATATTGGCTAATTGCAGAAGCCCTACTTTTAGCAACAAACGGAGTTAATCTTCTTGTTGGGTTGTTAGGAGTTCAAAATCCAAACGATGCAATCTTTGCGGGTCCAGCTGCTCCAGGAGTGAGACTAAACAAAGGTCAATCTCGCACTAGACAAAAATATGCAATTCCAGAATTTAGTACTGGAGGACATCCGGGTATTTTGTCTGCCGTAGGAAATAGATTGGCCAATTTGTTGGAAGACTTTTTAGACTATTTAGAGATAAGAAAACCAGTAAACGTTATGCAGGCTATCGCTGAAGGAAAAGGTATGGGAATAGCAATAATACTTCCGTATACTCAGTCAATAGCCTACGGATGGACTACTTTGATGGTTGGGCAATTGACAGACTTGGGAGCGAGTAGCGGATACTACGCTAGCGTTTTAAGAAGTTTAATGAGAGGTAGAGTTTATTTAGATACCTATTCATCTTCCGGTGACGGAGCAGACCTTATAAATTATTTTAGAAAAATGAAAGAAAATAAACTCATGAGGTTTATTAATATCCTATCTTCAATTGGAGACATCGCAGTATCAGCCGGATTCTTCGGACAATATACGTTTTCTGAAAATGATGTTCCAATAGATTTCCTTCCGGACACCGGTCTCACCCGTGTTGCAAAAAACATGGATAGAACACTTGAAAGATCGATAGTCAGAACTTCAGCGACGCCTTCGATGCTTTTGCTCCCGTCTTCAGTTCAGAAAGCAGGATTTGTGATGGATGCCATGGGCCTAGAAAACGGGCTAGGCGGACTTTATCTTGAAGGCAACAAGGAAGGAAACGATTTTGTAAGAAGGTATCTAGATTCGGATCTTGGAAAAGGAATAAAGGGCGGAGCCGCTCATACAAAATTAGATAGGCCGATGGACCCAGAAGCAAATAGGTTCAGCCAGGAAGAAGTTAAGGCTATGGAGGACATGTTAGAAGCTGAATATATGCCGTTTTACTTTCATGATCTTAGGACAAACGAAATAATCTCTTTCCACGCGTTTCTAACAAGCCTTTCAGACGGATTTTCAGCTAACTGGTCTGCGCAAAAAGGTTTTGGTAGAATTGAAGCTGCTCAAATTTATGGAGATACATCAAGAGCAATCGCGTTTAATTTTAGAATTCAAGCAATGAGCCCTCAAGATTTAGAGGAAATGTATTACAAAATTAATAAATTAACTACTTTGGTTTATCCGCAGTTTTCCCGCGGAACAATGGTTGAGACAACTAGTAATAAATTTGTAATTCCTTTTTCTCAGGTTCCAACAGCTTCACCACTGGTAAGAGTAAGAATTGGAGATTTATTAAGAAGCAATTATTCTGATCAGAGTTTAGGACGAATGATGGGAACCGGAGATGCCAATTTTGAATATGATGGCCAGGGACTAGGAGGTATGAACGGAGAAATCCAAGCCGGACTGATAGATGCTCAAGTGCAACAATTAAAGGCATCTCTGTCGGATAATTCGTCTGCATTACCTCTTTTTACATATGCCACATTTCAAGCAAATCGCGGAGACAGAACACTTAATGGTGCCGATCTAGGACATATGAAGTTTACTCAGAAACTCAGGGGTTATTCAATTATTACTAATCAGGGCACCGGAAGAATGTCGACAGATATGGCGTCTAACTTTAGTGGAATAAAATCTTCCGACTTAAAAGACACAGAGGTGTGGATGCTTGTGTTAGATCCCGCTGAAGGTGAGCCCATGGCGGTAAAAGTGAAAAAAGGACAAATCACACAGATCGATATGGAAAAAACAGTAAACGCCTTTACTGATCTTTTCGTTCCATCATTTGGAGAAACTTCTGTGTCGTCATTGTTCGATACATCTGCGGACAAAGGAAACCCAATTATCAGGTCTTTTAGATCATCTGGCGGTAGGGGATTAGCTGGTGCAATTACTGGATTGTCTTTAGACTGGAAACTTAACAGTGTTTTATGGGAAACAACTCCAGGAAAACGAGGTCCCCAAGCTTGTGAGATTTCTGTAACGTTTACTCCGATCCATGATATTACTCCTGGTATGGATTCAGATGGGTTTAACAGAGCCCCAATCTACGGAATTGGCGACATCAATAGACAAATTCAGGGCGACCCATGGGGAACAACACAAGAATACGAGGATTCTCTCAAACAAGTTAATTCTGAAAATGACAAAATTTTCCTTAAGCCTAAGCCTAAGGTTGGTATACCGGGGATCGGATAATGGCAAAAAGATATAGTAACAACCGCTTAATCAAGGGTGGAAATGCTTTAGGTACTTCTAGAACAATTCCTAAAGTAAGAATTGCCGCTGAAAATGGATTATTTAAAACGCGGTCATACACAGTAAAAGAAGGCGAAAGACTAGATATTATTGCCGGTAGGTTTTTTGGCGATGGGGCACTTTGGTGGATCATTGCAGCTCTTTCCGGAATCGGTTGGAGCATGCAGGTCCCACCGGGTACACTGTTAACGCTCCCAGTAAACATAAAAGATCTTGAGGTTTATTTCGGATGACAGCCATCGACTCAAACGCACCAACAGCTACAAAGTTGGAAGAAGCAATAGCACAATTAGGAAGATATTATGGCATTGTGTCTTCAAGCGAATTTATGGCAAAACTTCTAGGTTTTTCTGCTGCAACATATGAGCCAACTACCGATCCAATAAGGGGAACAACCACAATGCAGGCATCTGCATCCGCTGACATTATTCAAAACGCAGCAACAGACGCCACAGACCCAGTTTCATTTTTAGCAAACGGCCTCAACGGACTAACCGATGGTGGAACACTGATATCAGAATTCAATGACATAGTATCGGAGTTTCTTGCTGGCGCCGCCGCCGACACAGCTATAAAAGCAGCTATAGAGGGAGGTTCGGGAACCGGTGATAGGCTTTTCACAGTAACACACGAAAAAGATCCATCAAATAAATTTGTATGTACCGATTTTTCAATTACTGATTTGCTGCCTCAGCATACAGCAGCAGTCCTTAATCAAAATACAAAAGCACCTTCAAAATTCCAGCCTAGCTTGGGAGTAGTGCAATTTCATTCTGCAGCATTAAACTTTGCAAACCGTTACAGCGGCGCAGTTGCTGTTTTTATGTCTGCCTTGCCAACTATTGAAATTAGTAGATGCGTTCCTTATTTAGATGTACAATTAATTTCAAACCAACCATCTGTAGACTCAGAAGGAAACATCGGAGACGGAATAAGTCTCTTTAGGTTTTTAAACGGTAATTCAAAAGTTGATTCAGAATGGGTTGAGTGGATGAACGGTAAACCCATGGATGAATCTCCTCCTACCCTGTTTGGAACACAGGAGGAAATGTTAGAAAAAACCGTTGCAGGAATGGAATTATTTACGGCTCCACAGACCCTTAATAACGGTGATGAACCTTATTATGACATAGGGCCTCCAGGAACAACTGAGGCAGGATCTTTGGTTAGGGCAACTAGCGTTATAGATAAATTTAGACCTTTTATGACTCTGCAATCATTCAATATTAAGGTTATGCCATCAACCGGAACGCTGTCGACAAAAACAGCAGATTGCTAATTTATTCTCCATGATCGTTCAAGATTGCACGAAATATCTCAGCTTGTTACTCCAGGGGGACTAATAGATGTTGATATTCAGGTTGAATATGGTTGGTCTCATCCGGATGAAAATTCTCCATATGGAGTTTTACTTAACGCAATGCGATCAAAAGAAAAATTTGGTGTCATGAACAGCTCTTATTCTTTTGATCCAAACGGAGAGGTAAAAGTTACTTTAAAACTTTATTCAAAAGGATCAAGAGATACATCTTATTCCTTAATAACGGATTCAGAAGTCGAAAATGCCATGGATTCTCTAAGAGACGCTGTTAGAGCAGTAGGAGATATGAGAAGAAAAATGAAAAGCATGGGTTTTGGATCTTTAGCAGAAATCGTTGACGGCGGAGACGTATTAGGAAAAGCGAACTCTGTTTCGTCTATTTTAGCTCTGAATGCAGAGGACCTAAAAAAATTAAAAGAAGCTATATCAAAGATTGCGGCACAGGGAAAGAAAGATGGCGGCGTAATGAAAGAGTTAGGAGATGCCCTAACTACAGCTGTCAACGGACAAGGCGGGTCTGGTGGCCTTCAAAGTTATAAGGACGCTGTTAAAAAAGCAACAGCTGCTCAGCTAACAGTCATCGCAGATGGAAACGATCCTTTTTTAAAGAACTGCAAATCTTCTCCTTACATAAACGTAGAGAGGGATAGGACCCCGCCTAATGTTAAGCATGTGTCTTTTGCAAAAATAGCCACAAATTTTATAGGTGGACCCATCGCAGCAACTGGCAAATTTACAGAAGTTCAAATGATTTTTTATCCCTTAAACGAATATGCCTCATTTGCTAGGGACAATGATACCGGTTCTTTTCCCATAGAGTTAGGTTATTTCAAAAAGGCAATTCTAGAAAAAATGCAAGAGTCTCCAACTTTTACAGTTGGTCAATTTATTGGTTTTATGAACCGAAACTTTTTTGCAAATGGCGCCGCTGATGCTTTTGGGTTTGGCGACATATTTACAAGAGACGAAAAAAACGGAAAGGCAGTACTTTTGGCTAGCAAAATCAAGAATGAAAAAGCTAAAAAACAGATGAAGCTAAAACTTCCAAAGCTAAAAGAGGCAGCATTAAAAGCAGCATATAGAGATCCAGCTGCAGCGGCGAGGTTTAAAAAACCATCTCTATCAATTTATATTGAATCTGTTCCATCTAAAAAAGATCCTAGAAAAACAATTTGTAGAATTCATTTTTTTGACAAGAATGCTACTTCTTATGCTGGGTTTGCAGAGATGTGGAACTCAATAAAAAATCATTCTTTTGGAATTATAAATAAAGAACTTCACGGCGCTAGCAAAACAATAGATGACACAACAGGAGATTCTCAAAAAGACACCGGTTCAAATTATCAAGGTCTGTTCCAGCAACAATTAAAAATACTTGAAGGACTAAAAATCGTAGAACAAATTCCAGTTGACGCGGCAAGAGGAACTTCAGACGACGATGACATTAATGCAGATTGGGGTAAAAGTTATTTTAGAATCGCCGGCGGTCCCGCGGGTTTGAGATATATGTTTACAAAATTTATGCCAACAGTCAAATTTGGAACAGAATATTCTGCAATTCTAAATGCTTCTCTTTCTACAAATTCAAATCCACAAATGCAAATCATCCACATGAAGCGTCAGCAGAAAAGATCTGGAGACAGCCCGCCTGCCTCTATGGACGACGGCTTACCGCTTAGAGTTTTTCCTACAAAGTTATCTATGTCCAGCTTTGGTTGTCCTATGTTAAATTTTGGCCAGCAGTTTTTTGTAGATTTCCAAACCGGTACAACGGCAGACGATGTATACATTGTTAACAGTGTTTCGCACAAATTAACACCGTCAGATTTTAAAACAGATTTTGAAATGGTTCCTCTAAATAAAGCGGGACAATTCAACTCATTAGTAGAAAACTTAACGAAAGCAGTAAAAGCATCCGATGCCATGGCAGACGCTCTTGGAGAAAGCTTCCCACTAAAATAGTCTGTAAATTTTTCCGGAAACGTTTATATTATTAATATGTTTGTTGTTGATGGAAAATACCTGGGTTCAGAAAACAGTTTGGCTTTCGATGGCCAAAAGTTTCAGTGGAAAAATATAGAATCGGACGATCTAGTTTTTGGCGATCACAAATATTCTATTTTTCCACTAATGAAGATGTTTGATTTTCAGGCTCCTGTTTTGATAGAAGAAAAATACAAAAAAATGGCTTCAATATTGGGGTTATCAAATCCATATTATTACGGATTAATCGGAGCAAATTATAGGCATAGATTAAAGAAAATAATTCCTAGTGTATATGAGTTTTACAAGAAAATTGAATCACACAGATACCTTCCAGTTTATAAAAAAACTCAAGATTTTTTACACTGTCTAAAACCAGCAAAAGTTAACCCAATAAAATATAATTCATTAAGAATGAATAATGTTAGCTACCCGGATTTAACACCACAAAACGGTGAATTTCCTGTTATAAGATACGATAGAGCAGGAACAAAAACTGGCCGGCTTGTTGTTAAGTCTGGTCCAAATGTACTGACAATGAAATCAGAACATCGAAACATAACAAAAGGAAAATCAATAGATTTTTCTTCTATGGAGCCTAGGCTTTTACTGGCGCTAATTGGAAAAACCGTAGATGGCGATCTATATGATTGGGCTGCAAAAGAGCTAAAGATAGACGGAGATAGAACTTACATAAAGGTGTCAATAATTTCAAGCATGTACGGAAGTAGGGTAGTGCCTGAAATATCAAAGCTCTTCGCGCTAGACGAATGGGTTTCTCAGCTCGAGTCAGACGTATCCGATGGTTGGATAGAAAACTATTTTGGAAGACCATTATATGTAAAAGATGTTTATGGAAGAAAACTTTTGGCTCTGTGGTTACAAAGCACAGCCGTAGATGCAGCGCTTCTAGGGTTTTCAAACCTAGTGAAAGAAAATAAAGACATAATTCCTCACTGGGTTATTCATGATGGCCTCATAATTAGTGGTAGCAGTAATGTTCCAAAAATGTTAAAAATTACTGACGACATAAAATTACCCATCACTGTTTCGGAGTTATAAATGAAATCATTATGGCAACACATATTAAAAGAAGAATCAGAGTCCTTACCTAGAGCTGATTTATCTCCGGTTTCTATTTTTAGAGGAATAAGATACTCCGATGAGGATAAAGAATATATTTCGGCGGCTGAAAAAATTGATGGCGCCGCCAAAATATTAGGAACATTTGGAATCACACATTCAGGCTCAGGCACTGGTGCAAAAGCATGTATTAAAGATTTATCGGTAATAATTTCTCAGTTTATTTCGTCAGAGAATCCGTCAAAGATATTTCAATCATCTAGATTGGTTAGTAATCCCCAAGGGACAAATACCGGAGTGCTAGTAGAATGCGGTGCTCTTTGGGCAAATGGAATACTAGATAGCAAGGGCCGGCCTCTGCCCAATAAGTCAAAAAGAATGTGTTGTTTTTGGATAAAAAATCTATGCATAGCATCAGTAGTTTCTGGCGCAGCCGCAAAAGTAAACAAATCAGCTCTTAATAGAAATTTAGAGGTTGAAGTCGCCGGCAGTCAAATTTTAGTTTATTTTTCAAAATCAGGGCGCAGCTCAACTTGGAACGAATAGTTTTATAAAACTTCCTTTTGGCCAGTATAATAAAAATATAATCTGCAAAAGGAAGAAAATATGTCTGATTTCGAAAAAATTAAAGAAAACTACCAAACATACATTGACATCATTGAAAGATTCGAGGATTCAAATCTTAGCGCGCTCTTTGAGCAGCTTGGTGAGAGGGTTGCCGTCGCGCCAGCAAATGCGCAGAAAGATGAATACGGTTGCAAGAATGGTGGTTTAGTTGAGCTATCGCTAGAAGTGCTTTCAATGATGAGAAAACTAAATGCCGCAACGGGAAAACAATGCGAACTAAAATCACTTTTTAAAGTAGCTCTACTTCATGATTTAGGTAGAATCGGAACGGTTTCTAATGAACTGTTTCTGCAGCAAGATTCCGATTGGCACTATGAAAAACTAGGAATGCACTTTAAGAAAAATCAGGAATTGTACGAGTATGCTCCAACACAATTTACTTTTCAAATTTTAAGCAATTTTGGGGTCAAGCTCACAGAAGAGGAATACAGCGCAATTCAAAGCGTGCAGATTAGTAAGCCCTTAAATCACTTAGGTAGAATTTTGATGGCAGCAAGAACAATGATTGTTTAGAGTTTTTGTTTTTACTGAATAATTAGATAAGAATATACTTTGGAGACCCTCAATGTCAAAAATAATTTCAGAATCTAATTTGCGTCATCTTATAAGAATTTTAATTTTAGAACAGCTAGACTCGGAAACAGGTTGCACCATGGGCAGTTGTGCAACGGATGAAGGTGATGAAGAGGAAGAAGACCTGCTTTTAGAACCTGACGAATCAAACGAAAAGTACAGAAGCAAGGAAGAAGCTAGCGTCACAGGAAGTTGGTTTAACAGTGGTCCTGCAAAGCCTGAATCTAGCTGGTCGCACCCTGTTTGTGAGTTAGATGAAATGAACGCTGTGGCTTCTGTCGGGCTGGGAGGACCGCAAACACCTTTAGGAACTGGCCCGGATGGTGGCAAGGGCATGCCGGCACCATATGATCCAGAGAATCCAAAGAATAAAAAAACAAGAAAAAAAAGAACCAAAAGAAAAAAATAAATTTATAAATTTTAATAAAAACTAGTATAATATTAATGTTACTTCGGTAACAAGCAAACAAAACAATTAAAAATTTAAACATTTAGGAGAATAAAAAATGGCTATTGATTTTGATGCAATTCGTAAAAAGCTAAACCAGCTTTCTGGAAATAACTCTAAGCGACGAGCGATGTGGCGACCTCCCGAGGGAGAAACTGTATCTGTTCGTATTCTTGGTTTTACTGACAACGACGGAAATCCGTTTAAGGAACGTTGGTTCTATTATAACATTGGAAACAATCCAGGCCTTTTGGCTCCTTACCAATTTGGAAAGCCGGATCCTATTAATGAGCTCATTCAAAAGCTTAAGGACGAGGGAACTAAAGAATCTTACGAAATGGCTAAAAAGCTATATCCCAAGATGAGAACATATGCAGCAGTTGTTGTTCGAGGTGAGGAAAGCGAAGGTGTTAAACTTTGGGCGTTTGGAAAGACAGTATATCAGTCTCTTTTGAACATTATGCTAGACCCAGATTACGGAGACATTACTGATGTATACGAGGGTCACGATGTAAAGGTTACTTGCTCAAAGCCTCCTGGCAAGATGTATGCAATGACAGAAGTCATGCCGCGTCCAAAAACAACCGCTCTAGGCACAAAAGCCCAGATCAATGAGTGGACTAGCAATATTCCGGATTTGGACGATCTTTATACTCTTAAAAGTTACGAACAGCTTGAAACCATTGTTAATAATTGGCTCACCGGTGATGCAGACGAGGAATCGACAAACGGAAATAATTCCACATTCGAAAATTCGCGAGTATCAAAACCCACAAAATCTACTCCAGTGCAACAATCAAAGAAGAAGTCGGGCACAACAGAAAAATCATTCGACGATATTGATGACGCATTTGCAGATCTTGAAGACGATATGGGCTTTTAAAATAAAACAATGAAAACTAGTTGTTTGGTGGGAGCGAAAATTCGCTCCCATTTTTTTTGTAAATACCAACTAGTTGTTGTAATTTATACTTGAATATTATCCAAAAGAGGGAACAATGGCAAGGAAGAAAAAAGCAAATAATGATGATTTTACGGCAGATCTAATAAAGTCTCTAAACAAGGATCACGGCGCTCGGGTTGCATATAATTTGGCCGTTGACGATTCCCCAACTCACGTTAACCGATGGATCAAGACAGGATCAAAACAGTTAGATTACATAGTCGCAGGAAGATCCGACGGAGGACTTCCAGAAGGTAGAATTGTAGAGATTTTTGGCCCACCTTCAATTGGTAAATCACACATCGCAATTCAGATTGCAAGATCTACCCAGGAAATGGGAGGAATTGTTGTGTATATCGATACAGAGAATGCAACATCGGTTGAAAATCTAGGCTTGCTTGGGGTCGACATTACTAAAAGGTTTGTTTATGTCGACACTCATTGTACTGAAGAGGTTTTGTCTATTGCGGAAAAAACAATTTTAAAGGCAAAGGCTTTACAGAAAGACGTCCCGATAACTATTATCTGGGATTCTGTAGCGGCTACGTCTCCAAAAGCAGAATTAATTGGAGATTATGATAAAGAAACTATTGGTTTAAACGCGAGGGTCATATCTAAAGGAATGAGAAAGATTACGGGTGTCATCGCGAACGAAAATGTTCTATTCATCTGTTTAAATCAAATTAGAACTAAAGTTGGAGTTATGTATGGCGATCCTACTACTACACCCGGGGGTAAGGCAATCCCTTTTCACTCATCTGTACGAATCAAGTTGGGAGCGGGACAACAGATCAAAGACAAAAAAGGGCAGATTATTGGGATTAATGTTTCGGCGAAAACAATAAAAAACAAGGTTTCTCCCCCTTTTAGAACCTGTCTTTTCGAAATACATTTTGGAAAAGGTATCGTTGAACACGAACAAGCTTTTGATGTGCTTAGACGTTTCTCAAAAGAGAACGGACCGGTCCTATGGGAAGGAAAAAATATTCTAATTGAAGGAACAGGGGCATGGAAGACGTTAACGGTATCTGATTCAAAAACTGGCGAGCTGCTCGAAGAGAAAAAGTTTTATAAAGCAGACTTCGGAGAAGTTTGGGATAGCCCACAATATGGACCTTATGTCAACCTAGTTTTTAATGCGGCCCATGCTGATATAATGGGAACAAGCAAAGATCAAGACATCGACGCGGAAAGCTATGAGGAGATTAGGCAGATTGCCATGGCAATAGACGAAGAAGACTTTATTGATCCCAACAATTAGCTCAAAACCCGTGTAAAACAACCTAGAACGGGTTAAATTATATTAGTAGTCTAATATAATAATTTTTAATACTTGAAAGGAGATTTAAATGTCAAAAGACGGTCCAATTTTACTGATAGACGCATATAATATTTTTGCAAGAGCATATTGTGTGGTACCAATTATGTCCTCACATGGACACCAACTAGGAGGAACCATAGGGTTCATGAAATCTCTGGGTATGCTTACTAAAAAGTTTGATCCATCTAAGATTATAGTTTGTTGGGAAGGTGGCGGTTCAGCCAGGCGAAGAGCTATTCTGCCTGAGTACAAGATGAATAGAAAGCCTATCAAGCTAAATAGATCAGATATTTACGAAGATATTCCGGATACAGAGGAAAATTTCATTTACCAAGTTGGACTAACAACTAATCTACTTAAGCATCTTCCTGTGGAACAAGTGTATGTCGATCAGTGCGAGGCAGATGATGTAATTGCATACATTGCAAAATACAAATATCCGGAATCTAAAAAAATAATCTGCTCCATGGATCAAGATATGCATCAGTGCCTTTCTGATTCTTGCCTGCAATACAGCCCAGCAAGCAAAAAATTGCTTGATAAAAATTATGTTCTAGAAAGATACGGGGTAAGTGTTGAAAACTTTATTACCGCTAGATCATTTATTGGGGATACATCTGATGGAATTCCTGGTATAAAAGGTTGTGGCTTCCGATCATTGGTGAAACGTTTCCCAGAGCTCGGAAAAAGCGAATTTGTCAGTATTGACGACATACTTAGTCTATGTGAAAAACGAAATAACGATAAACCGTTAAAGATGTATAAAAACATGTTAGAGTCCTCGAGCGTTCCGAAAAGAAATTGGAAAATAATGAATTTAGATATTAGTACACTGTCAGCAGAACATGTCAGCAAAATGAATTTTGCAATTGAAAATGCTGAAACTAAAAGAGATAAATTTGGCTTAACAAAAGCATTGATAACGGAGGGGGTTGATATACCTAGAGCGTTTAATGTAGATGTATTTTTCATGAATCTAAATTCTTCAATTACAAAAGAATAAACGGAGCCAAAATGTCAGCAGTCCTTCAAATTAAAGATTCCAATGGTGCTCACAGCTTTAGCCATTATGGAAAATCATTCCAAGAAAAAATATTTCAGGGTTTAGCGTCCGATAAAGAATGGGCCCAGCAAATGATAGAGGTGATGGATCCATCATTTTTTGATTTAAAATATCTCCAGTATTTGTGCACACAGTATTTTGATTATTTTGCAAAATATAGATGTTTTCCAACCATGCAATTACTAATTCAGATTATCCGAGAAGATCTAAAGGGAGAAACTGCGGATAAAATACTAAAGGATCAAATTGTACAGTTTATTCAGCTCATGCGCGCCAACAAAAATCCGCAAGACCTGCATTACGTAAAGGATAAAACACTCGATTTTTGCAAGAGACAGGCTTTCAAAGAGGCGTTGACTCAAGCTGTAGAATTGGTACAAGGCGACCAATTCGAGCCCGTTGTCGATCTTATGAGAAAAGCAGTTTCTGTAGGAATGCCATCTTCAATTGGCCACGATTTCTTTGAGGATATAGAAGCAAGATTCCACGAAATACAAAGGATCACAACACCCACAGGAATTCCGGAACTTGATAAAAAAGAAGTCTTAGACGGTGGCTTGGGAAGAGGAGAGCTAGGAGTAGTTGTCGCACCAACTGGTGTTGGTAAATCACACTGGCTTGTTGCTATGGGTTGTGAGGCTCTCCGCAGAGGAAAAACAGTTGTCCACTATACGTTTGAACTTTCTGAAACGCTAACAGGAAAAAGATACGATGCGAACATTTGCAACATTGACTGCAGTGATCTTTTAGAAAACAAAGAGAAAGTAATTAAAACCTATGAAGATGGCGAATTTGGAAATCTTGTAATCAAATATTATCCAACAAGAACTGCTAGTGTTAACACAATCAGGAACCATCTAGAAAAGTTAAAATTTAGAAATTATTGGCCCTCAGTAGTCATCATCGATTACGCAGACGTAATGAAATCTACGAGGCAATACGATGCGCTTAGACTAGAGTTGCAGCTAATTTATGAAGAATTACGGCAGTTGGCAGCCGACTTTAATGTTCCAGTATGGACAGCCTCTCAATCAAACCGGTCAGGAGCCCGCGAGGAAATCGTAGGTTTAGAAAACATGGGAGAAGCATATGGAAAGGCTCAGGTTTCAGATGTGGTGGTTGGGCTTAGTAGAAAACCAGAAGAAAAAGCGTCTGGATTCGGACGTTTGTTTCTAGCTAAAAATCGTGCCGGAATGGACGGAATACAAATGCCGGTTAGAATAGACACCGCACAATCAAGATTCAGAGTCCTTAAAGACAACGAGACAGAACAATATGAAATGAGCTGTAATCCAACCAAAGCTCTAAACAAAGTTTGGGAAAAGGTAAAGGCGGCAAAGGAGAACTGTAGTGAAGATCTATAAAAAGGAAGAAGTCACAAAAGCGACATTGGATTATTTTGATGGGGACGAGCTCGCCGCAAACGTTTGGGTTACAAAATATGCGCTACGTGATCTAGAAAACAATTATTATGAATTGACGCCTGAAGACATGCATAACCGTTTGGCAGGTGAATTTTCTAGAATAGAGGAAAAATATCCTAATCCAATGCCCCGTGATGAAATCTTAGATCTTCTTAAGGATTTTAAATACGTTGTTCCGCAAGGGTCGCCAATGTCAGGAATTGGTAATCCATATCAAATTCAATCGATTTCAAACTGTTTTGTAATTGATTCACCAGAAGATAGTTACGGAGGAATTTTATACACTGATCAACAACAAGTTCAAATCATGAAGCGCCGCGGCGGAGTTGGTTTTGATATTTCGAATATCAGACCTAGAGGTATATCTTGCAAGAACGCTGCCAGAACAACGGACGGAATTGAACTTTTTATGGAAAGATTTTCAAATTCTTGTAGAGAGGTAGCACAAGGTGGAAGGAGAGGCGCGCTGATGCTTTCCATCAGTGTTCACCATCCTCAGGTTTTAGACTTTGTAAAAATCAAGAGAGATCTTAAAAAAGTGACAGGCGCCAATGTATCGGTAAGAATTTCTGACGAATTTATGAAAGCGGTCAAGTCTAACGGAGACTACGAACAACGATGGCCTATCGATTCTGATAGTCCAAAAATATCAAAGCATGTTGACGCTATAGAAGTTTGGAACGAAATCGTAGAAAGCGCACACATGTCAGCTGAGCCTGGGATTTTATTTTGGGATACGGCCGTAAAAAATACTCCATCGGACATATATTCTGACGAAGGATTTGGGTCTACATCAACAAATCCATGTGGAGAAATAATTCTTTCCCCAGGTGATTCCTGCCGGCTGATGTTGGTAAATTTAACTAATTTTATTGAAAACCCATGGACCGAAAACGCTGCTTTTAACACGGCAAAATATGTTAAAATTGTAAGAAAAGCCCAGAGGCTAATGGACAATATGATCGATCTGGAGCTAGAGCAAATTGATAAAATCATTTCTAAAATAGAAAAAGATCCAGAAGCATCGTCTGTCAAAAAAATAGAAAAAGATCTTTGGGAATTTATTAAGGATAGAGCAACCCAAGGAAGACGTACTGGACTGGGAGTAACAGGAGTCGGCGACGCAATTGCGATGCTTGGCCAAACATATGGCTCGGAAGAAAGTATTTCTACAGTTGAGCATTTTTACAAAAACCTTGCAGTTGGTTCATACACTGAATCTATTAATCTTGCAAAAGAGAGAGGCTGTTTTCCAGTTTTTGATCCATCAAAAGAATTAGATCACAATTTTTTAAATAGAATTTTTAACGAACTAGACGAACAAACAATTCAAGAGTATAAAATTTTTGGTAGGAGAAATATTGCGAACACCACAACGGCTCCTGCAGGATCGGTTTCTTGTTTAACCCAGACAACTTCCGGAATAGAGCCTTCTTTCATGCTTCATTATACGCGGAGAAGAAAAATTAATCCACAGGACGGAGACGTACGAGTTGATTTTGTTGACGATCTTGGGGATAAGTGGCAGGAATATACGGTTTATCATCATAAATTTAAAGAGTGGATGGATTCAACTGATTCAGATTGTGAGTGGAAAAAAGATGATTTAGACATCGCAGTTTCTCATAGCCCATACAGTGGTGCAACAGCCAATGAAATTGACTGGAGAGCTAAAGTTAAATTACAAGCCGCAGCTCAAAAGTGGATCTGTCACGCAATATC